>JBFWYP010000016.1:0-81807 GCA_050186295.1 Thermoanaerobaculia bacterium
CGCCGGGCTGGCGATGCCGGCGGTCGAGCTCCCGTCGCTCGAGCGTCGCGACGTGGTGCGCTTCCTCGGCGCCGCCTTCGATCTCGCGACCGACGCGCGTCTCTTCGTCAGCCCGCTCGAGCTCCACTACCTGGTGGCCAACGTGCCGGCCGACTGGAACGAGCGCGACGTCCGTCTCGCCGCCTACCTCCTCGAGAGCGGGCTCCTCGCGCCGGGAGCGGAGACGAAGATCTCGGACGGCGAGGGCGAGTCGCTGCTGCTCGAGCTCGCCGAGTTCCTGCGCGTCGCCGAGCTGCGGACGGCGACGTTCTCGAACGTCGCGCCGGGCGAGCTGGTGGCGCGCGACGACGGCAGCGAGGTCCACTTCAAGGTCGAGCCGCGGCTGGCGACGTTCCGCGAGGTCGCCGGCGAGGTGCGCGCAGGCGACCTCGAGCTGATCGCCGGCGACGAGCTCGAGCTCCACCTGGTCGACGGCGCCCTGGTCGCTGTGGTGCAGAAGGTCGACCCCCGCGGCGCCTCCTTCGACCGCACCCACAACCTGTCGCGCTGGACCCGCTTCCACACCGACGAGGAGCTTCGCCGGTCAGTTGCTGCCCGCCTCCCGGACTTCGACTTCCGCAGCTTCGAGATCCTCAAACGCGGGATCTCGGGGCGCGTCGGCAGCATCCGCCTGCGCGGCGCCGACGGCGGGACCCTCGACGTCGACGGTCTCGCCGTGCGCTGGACGCTCGACGTCCCGGACACGCTGTTCACGGCGCGCCGCCTGGCGCCGCCGGGGCGGGCGGCCGGCTGGCAGTTCTCGGGCCGCGGCTGGGGGCACGGGGTGGGGCTCTGCCAGGTGGGCGCCTTCGGCATGGCGCGGCGCGGGCACGACGCGGCCGAGATCCTCGCCCACTACTACCAGGGCGCCACGCTGACGCGGCTGCCGGCCGCTCCTCCGCCGTCGCGATAGCATCGGCGGCGAGGGAGAGCGGAAACTTGGACTTTTCACTGACCGAAGAGCAGCAGGCGATCCGGGAGGCGGCGCGGCGATTCGCCCGCGAAGTGGTCTCTCCGGGCGTCGAGGAGTGGGACGAGAGCCAGCGCTTCCCGCGCGAGGTGATCGACCAGGCGGGGGAGCTCGGCTTCCTCGGCGTCATCTTCCCCGAGGAGCTCGGCGGTGCCGGACTGGGCTACGTCGAGTACGTGCTCGTGGTCACCGAGCTGTCGAAGGTCGATCCGTCGATCGGCATCTCGATCGCCGCGCACAACTCCCTGGGCACCAATCACATCTACAAGTTCGGCAACGCGGCGCAGCGGGAGCGCTGGGTGACGCCGCTCGCCTCGGGTCGCAAGATCGCGGCCTGGGCGCTCACCGAGCCGGGCTCGGGCTCCGACGCCGCGGCGGCGCGCACTTCCGCGCGCAAGGTCGACGGCGGCTGGGTCCTCAACGGCACCAAGGTGTTCTGCACCCACGGCTCGGTCGGCGACACCGCCGTCGTCATGGCGATCTCCGACCCCGACGGGCGGCGCGGCCACAACATGTCGGCGTTCGTGCTCGAGAAGGGGATGGACGGCTTCCGCTCCGGCAAGAAGGAGAACAAGCTCGGAATCCGCGCCTCGGACACCGCCGAGCTCGTGCTCGAGGACTGTTTCGTCCCCGACGATCATCTGCTCGGCGAGGCCGGCGAAGGGTTCAAGCAGGCGCTCGCCATCCTCGACGGCGGCCGCATCTCGATCGCCGCGCTCGGATTGGGAACGGCGATCGGCGCCTACGAGACCGCGCTCGCCTACGGCAAGGAGCGCCAGCAGTTCGGGCAGCCGATCGCCAGCTTCCAGGCCATCGGGTTCGCGCTCGCCGAGATGGCGACGAGGATCGCCGCCGCCGAGGCGCTGACTTTCGCCGCCGCCACCGAGATGGATGCCACCGGTCGGGTGACGCTCAAGGCGTCGATGGCCAAGCTGATGACCGGCGAAGCGGCCGTCTTCTGCAGCGAGCGCGGCGTGCAGATCCACGGGGGCTACGGCTTCGTCAAGGACTACCGGGCGGAGAAGTACTACCGCGACGCCAAGATCTGCACCATCGGAGAGGGCACGAGCGAAGTGCAGCGCCTGGTCATCGCGCGCCAGCTCCTCTCGGCCTGAGGCGACGGCCGATGAGCCCGGCGACCCGCCCGAGCGCCAGCGATCTCGACGACCTCGTCGAAAAGCTGCGGACGCGCCTGCCGCGCGCCGTGGCGCGGGCGATTTCGATCGCCGAGCGCGGCGGCGCCCCGGCGGCCGAGCTCCTGGCGCGCGTCTTTCCGCAGACCGGCAGGGCGCGGGTCGTCGGGATCACCGGTCCTCCGGGAGCCGGCAAGTCGACGCTGGTCGACCGGCTGGCGCAGGAGTGCCGGCGGCGAGGCGAAACGGTGGGAATCCTCTGCGTCGATCCGACGTCGCCGTTCACCGGCGGGGCTCTGCTCGGCGACCGCATCCGGATGCAGGGGCTGGCGACCGACAAGGACGTCTTCATCCGCTCGATGGCGACGCGGGGGGCGATGGGCGGTCTGGCGCGGGCGACGCGCGACGCCGCCGATCTGCTCGACGCCGCCGGCTTCGACTGGGTGCTGATCGAGACCGTCGGGGTCGGACAGGACGAAGTCGAGGTCGTAGCGACCGTCGACACCGTCCTCGTCGTCACCGTCCCCGGACTGGGCGACGACATCCAGGCGATCAAGGCCGGGATCCTCGAGATCGCCGACATCTTCGTCATCAACAAGTCGGACCGGGACGGCGCCGACCGCGTGGCGCGAGATCTCGAGATGATGATGTCGCTCGGCCATCCGTCGCGCTCGCTCGGCTGGATGCCGCCGGTGCTGCGCACCGTGGCCTCACGCGGCGAGGGGGTTCCCGAACTGCTCGCCGAGATCGCCCGCCACCGCGAGTTCCTCACCGCGAGTCACGAGCTCGAGAGCCGCCACCGCGCGCAGCTCAAGCTGCGAGTCGAGACGATCCTCAAGGCGCGGGTCCTCGCCGAGGCCGAGCAGCACGCCGGGCTCGATCGCGAGATCGAACGTGGCCACGCCGAACGGATCGACCCGTACGCCCTCTCCGACAAGCTGTTCAGCGGCCTCCTCAAGGCGGGGGTCGAACCGTGATCCCGCGCCTCGACCATATCGGGATCGCGGTGCGCTCGATCGCCGAGGCGCGCGGTTTCTACGAGGCGCTCGGGCTCGAGGTCGAAGCGATCGAAGAGGTGCCGCAGGAGAAGGTGCGGGTGGCGATGATCCGCTGCGGCGAGTCGAAGATCGAGCTCCTCGAAGCGACGTCGCCCGATTCGCCGATCGCGAAGTTCCTCGACCAGCGCGGCCCCGGGATCCACCACGTCTGCTTCGCCAGCACCGATCTCGCCTCCGCCGACGCTGCTCTCCGTGCCGCCGGGCACCAGCTCCTGCGCGCCGAGCCGACGCCCGGCGCCGGCAACCACCTCGTCCAGTTCGTCCACCCCCGCAGCGCCGGCGGCGTGCTGGTGGAGCTCTCCCAGGAGATCCACGAGTGAGCGTCGCCCGTGGTGCGCTGGTCGTCGTCCATCTCGCCAATCCGACCGAGAAGTTCTGGGGGGTGCTGGAGGTGCTCGAGGCGGTCGGAGTCACCTTCCGCGGCATCAACCTCGACAGTTTCGAGGAGTGGATGACCGAGATGGCGCGCCGCGAGCCGGGGAACCTGGGGCTGGCGACGATGTTCGTGCCGCTCTTCCGGGTCGAGCGGATCTTTCTCGACGAGCCTGTGGGTGCGGTCGAGAGCTACCGCGAGCGCTTCGAGCGCCGGGTCGGGCAGCCGATCGAAGCGTTCGTCGGCCTCGGGGCTGCGGCCGGCGGAGAGACGTTGCCGTCCTGATCGGCGCCCGGCGTCTCCCTCCCGGCGGGGCGCGTCAGAAGATGACGTTCTCGACGAAGTAGTGGGGCAGGTCGACGCGGCCGGAGACCAGCTCCTCGGCTTCCCGCGGTGTCATCAGGAACTGTCCGCCCATGCCACCCGTCGGCACGCGGCAGAGGATCTCGAAGGCCTCGACCGAACCAGGATGCTCGCTGCGCACGTGGAGGAGCGTGTTGGCGCTCGCCGCCAGCGCCTTGAAGACCTGGCCCTCGTTCGAGGTGGTGAAGCTCAGCAGCGGTCGCCGGCTCGAGCCGCTCTCGAGCACCTCCACGGAGGTGATGCCGCGCCCGAACAGGAAGCGGCGGATGGTCTCGGCGAGATCGACGTTGCGCAGCGGCTTGCGCGCGATCGCCGCCGCCTGCCGGCTCGAGCCGGCGTCGGAGCGCTCCTGGCGGCGGATCGGCGCGAGCTCCGGCGGCTCCTCCCCCTCGCGGCTCTTGATCAGATCCTGGAGTGTCGCCCGGCGCGGCGGCGGCGCCGCCTTGCTCAGATTCTTCGCCTCGCCTCCCTCGATGATGATCGCGGTGCCGATGTTGTTCTCGTTGGCTTGGCGAGTCCGCGGGAGATCGATCTCGGCCAGGGGCAGGCTGGTCACAGTGCCGCTCTCCAGCGTGAGGAGCGCCTTCTCCCCCTGGATCACGATGTCCTTGGAGGTCACGAGGCGCGAACCGTCCTTGAGATAGACCGTGTAGGCCCCGGCCGGCGACCCGCCGGCGAGGAGCAGCGCCGCCGCGAAGCCGGCGGCGAGGACGGAGGCACGGAGTCGGGAGCGTTCGGGCATGCGCATCCTTTCGGGTGATCTCGTCGCGATAGTATAGCCGGGCGGCTTCGGCCGCCTGCCGATGAACCGATCCGCCACCGCACTCCTCGTCCTCGAAGACGGCGCCGTTTTCGAGGGGCGCGCCGTCGCGCCGGGCACCCGCTTCGGCGAGGTGGTCTTCAACACCGCGATGACGGGCTACCAGGAGATCCTCACCGATCCCTCCTACCGCGGCCAGATCGTCGTCATGACGCAGCCGCACATCGGCAACTACGGCATGTCGGGAAACGCCGCCGAATCGGGACGCGCCTGGGTCGAAGGGTTCGCCGCCCGCCAGTTCACGGCGCGGCCGTCGAGCCACGAGAGCGAAGGCGATCTGCCGGGCTACCTGCGCACGCAGCGGGTGCCGGCGATCGACGGCATCGACACGCGGGCCCTCGTGCGGAGGCTGCGCGAGCACGGCGCGCTCCGCGGTGCGCTCACCACCGAGCGCTCCGACGTCGACGGTCTGCTCGCGGAGGTGCGCGACTTCCCGTCGATGGCCGGCCGCGCGCTGGTCGACGACGTGACCCGCGCCGCTCCTGAGGAGATCGCAGCCTCCGGGGACGGTGCCGCGCCGGGCGAGCGGATGCATCTCGCGGTGCTCGACTTCGGCATCAAGAGCAACATCCTGCGCTCGCTCGCGGGACGCGGTGCGCGCCTCACCGTGCTGCCCGCGCGAACGGACGCCGCGACGGTCCTCGATCTCGGCGTCGACGGGGTCGTGCTGTCGAACGGCCCGGGCGATCCGGAGCCGCTCACCGACATCATCGAGAACGTGCGGACGATCGTCGACGCCGGCATGCCGACGTTCGGCATCTGCCTCGGCCACCAGCTCCTCGGTCTGGCGATGGGCGGACGGACGTTCAAGCTCAAGTTCGGCCATCACGGAGGCAACCAGCCCGTGGTCGATCTCGCGACGCGCACCGTCGCGATCACCAGCCAGAACCACGGCTTCGCGGTCGACCCCGACTCGCTGCCGGCGAACTGCCGGGTCACCGAGCTCAACCTGAACGACGGCACCGTCGAGTCGTTCGCCGTCGACGGACGCCCGGTTCTCTCGGTGCAGTACCACCCCGAGGCGGCGCCCGGTCCGCACGAGTCGAGCCGGCTCTTCGACCGCTTCCTCTCCTCCCTGCCCGCCGCGCGCCGCGCGTGACCGACGGCCCGCTCTCGTGGCACCTGGCGCTGCGCTTCCTGCGCGGGCGCGGGAGCCGGCTGCTCGGCGGTACGGCGCGGGCGGCGTTCGCGGCCTCGGCCCTCGGGGTCGCGGCGATGGGCGTCGGCATGGCGCTGATGACGGGCTACCAGGAGGATCTCGAAGCGAAGCTCGTCGGCGGCAACGCCGCCATCCTGGTCTACCCGCCGGGCGATCTCTCGGCGCCGGAGAAGGAGGGCCGCGACGAGATGGCGCTCCGCCTGGCGAAGCTGCCCGGTGTGACCCGGGTCGAACCGGTGCAGTACGTCCAGGGGGTGATCACCTCGCCGGCGGGGGAGTTCGAGATCACGTTGCGCGGCGCCGACTCGGGCCAGGGGCTCGTGGCGGCGCCGCTCTCCGATCTCGCCGCCGGAGCGGACGGGGTCCACGGCGTGGCGCTGGGCGCCGACCTGGCGGAGCGTCTCGGCGTCCGGCCGGGCGACGAGCTCCGCCTGGTGGTGGTGGCGATGGGGGAGCGCGGCCCGAAGTTCGTGTACCGCACGGTGCGGATGCGCTCGACCTTCGCCTCCGGCTTCGCCGAGTTCGATCAGGCGTGGGGGGTGGCGTCGCGCGAGTTCGTGCGCGAGCTGGCGCCGGATGGCGTCGTCTCGCTCGAGGTCGCGCTCGCCGCCGGCGAGCTCGGTCGCGCCGCGGAGATCGCCAGGACGATCCGCGGTTCGGTCCCGGAGGGCACGCTGGTCACCGACTGGCACGAGCTCAACCGCGACCTCTTCGCGGCGCTTAGGCTGCAGCAGATCGCCCTCTTCCTGCTCCTCGGTCTGATCGTGCTGGTCTCGACCTTCAACGTCGCCTCGACGCTGGTCGTGCTGGTGCGGGAACGGCTGCGCGACCTCGGCGTGCTCGCCGCGATCGGCCTGTCGCCGCGCCGGATGCGCCGGGTCTTCCTCCTCTACGGCGGGGCTCTCGGACTGGCCGGGGTCGTCGCCGGGCTCGCCGCCGCCTTCGTCATCGCCTGGGCGGCGACCCGCTTCGAGCTGGTGCGCTTCGGACCCGAGGTGGCGTCGATCTACTTCCTGCGCTCGGTGCCGTTCCGCCTCTCGGCGGCCGACGCCGGTGCGATCGCGGCGTTCACCCTCGGGGTGACCTTCCTCTCCTGCTGGTTCCCGTCGCGCCGTGCGCTGCGGCTCGATCCGGCGACCGCCCTGCGCTACGAGTGAGACCTCCCCGCGGCGCGGCGGACGAGGCGAGTCGACGGGGGGGCCTTTTCGGGCCCCCCCGGCTCGATGGGATTCGCGCGGCTCACGAGGAGCGCGGACGGGGGAGGACTGCGACGAGTCGGAACGATCTCTCGTTCCGCCGACGGGAACCACGATTCCGAGCGCGGATGCGTCCCAGCGGGTTCCCGGCTGGCGGGAGCGGCCTGCGCCACCCCCTTCCTTCTCTCTTCATACGGAGGAAACCCGGACCGGGTTTGACCGGAGTGTGAATTGATACATTCCCGTCACGCATGAGCTGGAGCTGGAGCGACGCGCGCGAGCGCCTGCGCAAGATCTTCCGCCGCCTGGACTTCCTCCTGGCGCGCCGGTTCGCCCTGGCGACGCGCGAGGACCGGATCTTCTTCGCCCTGGTGCCGACGGTCGGGCTGATCGCCGGCGCCGTCGCGGTGATCGTCCAGCGGATGAGCGAGTGGCTGCGGGTGCTGCTCTGGGGCTACACGCCGAGCTTCGAGTTCGCGGTCCGGGTGGGGCTGCCGGCCTGGCGGGTGATCGTGGCGCTCGCGGTCGGCGGCATCCTGGTGGCGATCATCCAGCGCTTCTCCGGCGAGCCGCTCGCCGGGCGCGGCGTCTCGAGTCTGGTCGAGGCGGCGGCGCTCCACGGCGGGCGGCTGCAGGTCCGGCCGGTCCTCTTTTCGGCGGCGGCCGCCGTCGCGACGGTCGGCGCCGGCGGCTCGCTCGGCCGCGAGGGTCCGATGCTCCGTCTCGGCGCCGCCATCTCCTCCTGGCTCGGCATGCGCTTCGGCCTGCCGTCGCGCCGGCTGAAGATCCTCCTCGGCTGCGGCGCGGCGGCGGGCTTCGCGGCGGCGTACAACGTGCCGATCGGCGGCTCGCTCTTCGCCATGGAGGTGATCCTCGGCAGCTTCGCGCTCGAGATCTTCGGCCCGATCGTCCTCTCGGCGGTCCTCGGCACCCTGCTCGCGCGCGCCGCCGAGAGCGCGGCGCCGATCTACCCGTTGCCCGGCTACTCGCTGGTCAGCTCCTGGGAGATCGTCTTCCACTTCGGCCTCGGCCTTTTCGGCGCGCTCGCCGCCGTCGCCTTCGTCCTCGGCGTCCGCCTCTTCTCGCGCCTCTTCCGCCGCGTCGCGGTGCCCGAAGCGGTGCGGCCGATCGTCGGCATGACTCTGCTCGGCGCCTTCGGCTGGATGGCGCCGGAGATCTTCGGCAACGGCTTCTCGACCATCACCGGGGCGCTGCAGGAGCAGTTTCCCTTCAAGATGCTGGCGCTCCTCGCCGGACTCAAGCTGCTGGCGACGGCGCTCACCGCCGGCAGCGGCTGCCCCGGCGGGCACTTCACGCCGTCGCTCTGCTTCGGGGCGCTGGTCGGCGGCGGCTACGGCTGGCTGGTGCACGCGGCGTTCCCGGGCACGACCGCGTCCTACGGCGCCTACGCTGCGGTCGGGATGGCGGCGGTCGCGGCCGGCAGCTCGCACGCGCCGCTCTCGGCGATCCTGATGCTGTTCGAGTTCACCGGCAACTACGACCTGATCCTGCCGCTGATGACGGCGTCGATCGTCTCGACCTGGACGGCGAAGCGGATCTACCCGTTCTCGATCTACACCGAGCCGCTCGCGCGCCGCGGCGTCGAGCTCTCGTTCCGGATGGAGGAGGCGGTGCTCGCCGGCCTCGCGGTGCGCGATCTGGCGCGCCCCGACGCCGAGACGCTCTCCCCCTCGACCGCCTACTCGGAGATCGTCGAGCGCTTCTTCGAGTCGCGGCGCAACCGCCTCTTCGTCGTCGACGACGAGGGCCGCCTCGCGGGTTCGGTGTCGCTCCACGACATCAAGCACGCGCTGCGCGACGGCGAGCATCTCGACGTGGTCAACGCCCACGATCTGATGACGCCGGTGACGGCGACGGTCTCCGCGGCGGAACGTCTGCACCGGGCGGTGGAGGCGCTGGCGCGCAGCAACTTCGAGCGCCTGCCGGTGATCGAGGAGGACGGGCGGTTCGCCGGGGTGCTGTCGAAACGCGATCTGCTGGCGGTCTACGCCCAGGAGGTGCTGGGGCGGCCGGCGGTCCTCTCGACCTTCGTCTCCAGCGACCAGGCCGGCGCCGGCGGCCACGCCGTCGAGCTGCCGCCCGACTTCGCGCTGCGCTCGGTCGAGGTGCCGCAGGAGCTCTCCGGCCGGTCGCTCGCCGAGTGCGCGCTGCCCGCCAGGATGAGCATCCGCGTGCTCGAGATCAAGCGCCCCGGCTCGGACGGCGACGAATGGATCGCCCCCGGCGCGACGACCGTGCTCCTCCCCGGCGACAGCCTGGTGGTGCTCGGACCGACGCGCTCGGTCGAGGAGCTCGCGGCCGGCAAGGTGGACCTGTCCGGACCCGTCACCGGTGCCGACTGAGCCGCTCCCGCCGCTGCCTCCGGCAGGACTCTGCGAGCGCTGCCGTCACGCCGAGGTGGTGAGCTCGAGGCGCAGCCGCTTCCTGCGCTGCCGGCTGGCGGATTCGGACGAGCGCTACCCGAAATACCCGCCGCTGCCGGTCCGGAGCTGCGGCGGTTTCTCGCCGCCGGTCACCGGCCCGCGATAGGCTCGCCGCCGATGCTGGCCCCGACCCTCGACCTCTCCCGCGTGCCCCGCGTCGACGCCGTCGGGGTGGAGGAGCGCGCGGCGGCGCTCGCCAAGCGGTCGATCAAGAAGGAGGCGAAGCGCGCCGGGATCCGCCTCGCGATCTCGATGATCGATCTCACGACTCTCGAAGGGAAAGACTCCGAGGGCAAGGTCGTGCAGATGTGCCAGAAGGCGAAGCACCCGCTGCCGGGCGACGCGAGCGTGCCGCCGGTCGCTGCGGTCTGCGTCTATCCCAACTTCGTCAGGGTGGCGCGGCGCGCCCTCGCCGGAACGACGATCCGCGTGGCCTCGGTCGCCACCGGGTTCCCCGCCGGCCAGGTGCCGCTCGAGCTCAAGATCGCCGACACGCGCCGCGCCGTCGAGGACGGCGCCGACGAGATCGACATGGTGATCGACCGCGGCGCCTTCCTCGAAGGGGAGTACGCGCGGGTGTTCGACGAGATCGCGCGGGTCAAGGAGGCGTGCGGCAACGCGCACCTCAAGGTGATCCTCGAGACCGGCGAGCTCCTCACCTACGACAACGTGCGCCGCGCCTCGGCGATCGCCATCGCCGCCGGCGGTGACTTCATCAAGACCTCGACCGGCAAGATCCAGCCCGCCGCGACACCGGCGGTGGTGCTGGTCATGCTCGAAGCGATCCGCGACCACTACCTCGCCACCGGCACGAAGATCGGCATGAAGCCGGCCGGCGGCGTGCGCAACACGAAGCAGGCGCTGCACATGCTGGTGCTGGTCAAGGAGACGCTGGGCGACGCCTGGCTGACGCCGGATCTCTTCCGCATCGGCGCGTCGACGCTCACCAACGACCTCCTGATGCAGCTGGTCAAGGAGTCGACCGGCGCCTACCAGAGCGAAGACTACTTCTCGAAGGACTGAGCGATGTACCGACTGCCGCGCAGCGGATTCGATCGCGTGCCGTTCACCCAGGTCTGCGAGTTCGCTACCGACGGGACGCGCGCCCGCGCGCTGATCTGCAACCTCTCGATCCTCGGCGCCTACGTCCACATCGAGACACCTCCGACGACCGACAGCCGGGTGATGCTGACCTTCCGCCTGCCCGACGACGGCCCGGTGGTGCTCGCCGAGGCATCGGTGACCTGGGTGAACGACGTGCCGGCCGACAGCGCGACGGCGCTGCCGATCGGCTGCGGCGTGCGTTTCCAGTCGGTCGCGCCGGACGACCTGCGGCGCATCGCGTCCCTCGTCTCGAGCTTTCTCGCCGCGCGCCCGGAGCAGCATCAGGTCGGCGTCGGCAAGCCGCCGAGCGGCAAGGAGCGGGTGCCGTTCATCGCCGCCTGCCGGTTCGAGGGCGAGGAGGGCGAGGCGCGCGGCAGCATCTGCAATCTCAGCACGCTCGGGGTCTACGCCGCGCTCGACCGGATCCCCGAGGTCGGGGAGCGCGGACGGGTGAGCTTCGCCGTCCCCGGGCTCGCCGGGAACTTCGAGGCCGACGTCACCGTCGCCTGGCACAACCCGGAGTACGGCCAGCGGATGCACGCCCTGCCGCCCGGCTGCGGCCTGCGCTTCGACGACCTCGCGCCGCTCGACGAAGCGGTGCTCACCACCCTGGTGAGCGAATACCTGACCTCGGTCGCCGCCGGCTAGCTTCGCCCGGCGAGCGGCATCGCGGACGGCACAGTCGCGCTGCCGTCGTTCTCCGCGGCCGCGGCATCGCGCAGCGCCGCCAGGCGGCGCAGGACGAAGGCGCCGGCGAGGCCGGAGACGAAGATCATGCCCGCGAAGAAGAGCATCGTCCCGTCGACGCCGGTCTCCGCGAACGGCGGCGGATGCTGGATGAACCAGGGGGCGGCCTCCGCGGCCGAGGTGACGAAGAAGATGGTGTCGACGGTGGCGTGCGCGACGATCGCCGGCCAGATCGAGCCGGCTGCGCGCGTCAGTGCTCCGAGGCCGATCGCCATCGCCATCAGCTGGACGAACCGCGCCGGGCCCGACTCGTGGTTGAGGTGCGCCACCCAGAAGGCGAACGAGGTGGCGAGAACGGCCACGACCGGCCCGAAGCTGCGCTCGAGTCCGCCCTGCAGGTAGCCACGGAACCCGGCCTCCTCCGACACGCCGGCATTCACCGACAGCATGACGAGGCAGGGGTAGAGGGTCCACCAGGGCAGCATCGAGATGTCGAAGCTCTCTTCGGGGATGACGGCGAAGCGGTAGAAGACGTTGATCACCGAAACGAGGAAACCGAGGAAGATCGGCAGGAAGAAGATCGACCAGAGCCACTGCCTGCGGCCCGGCCAGCGGGCGCGCATCGCCCGCTCGCGCGCCGCCGAGGTCGACGCCGGCGCCCACCGTCCCCCGAACCAGCGGAAGAAGAACCAGAGCCAGGCCGCCCCGAGCGGGATGCTCCACGGGACCTGCGGCGCGACCTGCATGTTGGCCACGAAGAGCAGCATCCAGCCGTTCTGCAGCACCGAGAAGACGAAGAGGCCCGAGAGGAGGGCCCGCAGCGGTCGCGGGATGCGGCGCCAGGCGCGCAGGATGGCCGACTCGCTCGGCGGTGCGAGGGGATCGTCGGCGGGACGGACGGCAGCGGCGGGCTCAGACATCGTATTCCTCCCGGTTCGCGGTGCGCAGGGCGCGGAGCGCTTCGTCGCACCAGTCGAGTCGCGCGTCGACCTGCAGCACGCCGTGGCGCAGCGTGAGGAGGAAGACCAGCGCTTCGTTGCGTCGTTCGTTCGCCGGGCGCGGCGGCTCGGCGGTCGGCAGCACTTCGTCGACCTCCTCCGGCAGGATCCCCTCGCGCACCGCCGTGCGCAGGATCCGTTCGGAGTCGGCGTAGATCGCGCGGATCTCGAGCTGCTGTTCCCGGTACTCCTCGAGCAGCCGGATGCTGTCGGCGAGCGGGCGGCGCGAGGAGAGGAAGAACTTGAGCTGCAGCTCGTTGCGGCTCCGCGGGATGTCGGTCGGCTCGCGGAGCCAGGCGTCGACCTGCCGCCGTCCGCGCGGCGTGATGCGGTAGACGTGGCGCGTGCGGCGCCCGTTGCGGCGCTCGTCGCGGCGCGTCGCGAGCCCCTCTTCCACCAACCGCTCGAGGGTCGGATAGAGCGCGCCGTAGCTCTCGTGCCAGAAGTAGGAGAGGCCGATCTCGATCAGCTTCTTGATGTCGTAGCCCGACATCGGCTTCCAGGCGAGCAGGCCGAGGATGGCGAACGAGGTGCGGTTCTTCCTGGTCATCCGGTCTCCGGGTTCGTCCCTGGGGACGGTTCGTATGTATCACTACGATACATCCAGCGCCCGGTTTCGCTCCGGCGAAGAAAGTTCGCCGGGCGATGTCAGGGGATCAGAACGCCGGCGTCGACGAAGGCGCGGTCGGCGAGGGCGGACCAGCCGCGGTTGGCGGCTGGCGAGGCGGGGCTGGGATGGGGGAGGAGGGCCGAGGGCACCGACTCGCCGATCGCCCGGCGCACCGCGGCCAGCGCCACCTGGCCGACGCCCATCACCCGCTGCGGACGGAGGGCGGCGATCATCTCGGCGAGCGCCGCGTCGCAGACCGCCTCGAGCGCCTGCCGCTCGTCGCGCGCCAGCTTGTCGGGGGTGACGTTGGCGCCGCTCGCGGCGAGGAAGCCGAGCGGGCACCAGTTCCAGACGAAGAAGCGGGCGAAGAAGCGCTCGGGAGTGCCGAAGCGGTCGCGCGCCCAGCCCCAGAGCCGCGCGCCCGAGACCTCGCTCCGCGCGCAGGCGAACCCCTGCACGGGGCGCTTCGGGTGCTCCGCGGGCGGCCGTCCGACCTCGCCCTCGATCCCGAGCCAGTCGCGCACCAGCCCGATCTCGCCGAACGGCACACCGGTCTGCATCATGCCGAACGGTCCCGGGTTCATGCCGACGAGGACGATTTCGCGTCCGCCGCTCCCCCAGCGCGCGAGATACTGCTCGAGCGGCGCGCGCGCGTAGGCGAGCGGGTTGTAGACGAAGGCGGCGGGGGGCGAGAACGAGAGGCGGTCGACGGCGTCCGAGAGCCGGCGGACGATCGGCGGCAGCGCCGACGGGCCCGGCGTCGGTCTCGGCTGGCGGGGGGCGGCCACGGCGGCCGAGGTTAACAGCCCCCGTCCGCCGCGCGGCCCGGGCGGCGCATCCCGGTATCATGGCGCCGGATGGGTACCTTCCGGATCCTCACCGACTATCCGCGGCGTGCCCACCTCGACTTCTATCGCCGCAACCGCAATCCGTTCTACCAGATCAGCTTCGAGCTCGACGCCACCGCCGTCCGCCGGCGTGCCCGCGAAGCCGGCGGTTCGACCTACGCCGCGATGGTCTGGGCCTATCACCGCGCCCTGCTCGGGATCGACGCCTTCCGCACCCGGCTCCACGGCGACGACGTCGTGCTCTACGAAACACTCCGCGTCGGCATGACGGTCCCGGCGCCGGGCCGCACCTTCACCTTCGCGACGATGGACTGGGAAGAGGACGGAGTCCGCTTCCTCGCCCGCGCCGGCGAGGCGATGCGCGCCGCCTCGGAGAAGGTCGACCTCTCGGGTGGCGCGGCGCCCGACTTCGCCTACTACACCGCTCTGCCGAAGATCCCGTTCACCAGCTTCTCGCACGTGCCGCTCGCCGACCCCGAGGCCGGGCAGCCGGAGTGCGCCTTCGGCAGGTTCTCGGAGCGCGGCGGCCGCACCTTCGTACCGGTCGGCGTCCTGGCCAATCATCTGTTCGTCGACGGCGCCGATCTCGGCGACCTGTACGAGGGGGCGAGCGCGAGCTTCGCCACCGCCTTCTGATCTCACCCGGAGGAGTCATGCACCCGTCCCGTTCTTCGATCCGCCCCTCGCGCCACCGCCTCCCGGCGTCGCGCGCCGCTCGCCTGTCGGGTCTGCTGGCGATCGCCCTGCCGCTGGTCGCCTCGGCGGCGATCAACGAAGCGGCCTCGTTCGACGAGCTCCGTTGGCGGCTGGTCGGTCCGTTCCGCGGCGGCTGGGCGACGGCGGTGGCCGGTGTCCCCGGCGACCCCGCGACCTGGTACTTCGGTTCGGCCGACGGCGGTGTCTGGAAGACGGAGAACGCCGGCGTCACCTGGCGCCCGCTCTTCGACGACCAGGGGAGCGCTTCGATCGGCGCTCTGGCGATCGCCCCGAGCGATCCGCAGGTCCTCTGGGTCGGCACCGGACAGATCCATCAGCGCTGGGACATCGTCGACGGCGACGGCGTCTACCGTTCGACCGACGGCGGCGAGAGCTGGACCCACGCCGGGCTCGAGGCGACGAAGCACATCGGCTCGATCCACGTCGATCCGCGTGACGCCCGGGTCGCGGTCGTCGCGGCGCTCGGTCACGTCTTCGGTCCGAACGCCGAGCGCGGGCTCTTCCGCACCGAGGACGGCGGCGCCACCTGGACGCACGTCCTCGACCGCGGGCCGGACGTCGGCGCCGCCGACATCGCCGGTGACCCGGCCGAGCCCGACACGCTCTACGCCTCGCTCTGGCAGGTGCGGCGCCACGCCTGGCTCGACTACTTCCAGCCGCCGGTCGGCGCCGGCAGCGGCATCGTCAAGTCGACCGACGGCGGCCGCAGCTGGAACGCGGTCGGCACCACCGGGCTGCCGTCCGGGCCGCTCGGCCGGATCGAGCTCGCGGTCGCGCCGGGGCTCGGCTCGCAGCGCGTCTGGGCGGGGATCCACAGCGCCGCGGGCGGCGGTCTCTGGCGGAGCGACGACGGCGGCCGGACCTGGAACCTCGTGAACCCCGACCGCGCGCTCGCCTCGTCCTACACCAGCGGGGTCTTCGCCGATCCGCAGAACTCCGAGATCGTCTGGACGGTCGGGCAGCCGCTCCGCCGCTCGACCGACGGCGGCCGTTCGTTCACCATCGTCAAGAGCGCGCCCGGTGGCGATGACTACCACGACGTGTGGATCGATCCCACCGATTCGCGGCGGATGATCACCGGCGCCGACCAGGGCGCGGTGGTGTCGCTCGACGGCGCGGCGACCTGGTCGTCCTGGTACAACCAGCCGACCGGGCAGCTCTACCGTGTGAGCGTCGACGACCAGTTTCCGTACCGGATCTACGCCGGGCAGCAGGACAGCGGTACGGTCTCGATCGCCTCGCGCAGCGACTTCGGGCAGATCACCTTCCGCGACTGGTATCCCGTCGGCGCCGACGAGCGCGACGGCGACGTGCCTGATCCGGCGAACCCCGACATCGTCTACGGCGCCGGTCTCGGCGGACGGATCACGAAGTGGAACCGCCGCACCGCGCAGTCGCAGAACGTCGCCCCCTGGCCGGTGGCGAGCTACGGCAACCGCCCCGGGACGAGCCGCTACCGCTACGACTGGATCACTCCGCTCGCGATCTCGCCGCGCCCGCCGCACGCCATCTACACCGCAGCGCAGCTCCTCTTCCGCTCGCTCGACGGCGGGCAGAGCTGGCAGCCGGTGAGCCCGGACCTCACCGGCGCCGATCCGGCGGCGAAGGGCTGCGACGGCGACCTTCCCGTCGAGCGCGCCACGGCCTGCGGCTGGGGGACGATCTTCGCCATCGCACCGTCGCCGGCGGTGGACGGCACGATCTGGGTCGGCACGACGAACGGTCGGGTCCAGGTGACGCGCGACGACGCGAAGAGCTGGACCGACGTGACGCCGCCGACGCTCGGCGACTGGTCGAAGGTCAACCTGATCGATCCGTCGCCGACCGATCCGGCGACGGTCTACGTCGCCGCCGACCGTCACCGCCTCGACGACTTCCGGCCGCTCGCCTTCCGCAGCCACGACGGCGGGGCGACCTGGACGGAGATCGGGCGCGGTCTGCCGGACGGCGCCTGGGTCGGCGTGGTGCGGCAGGATCCGGAGGTCGCGGGGCTCCTTTACGCCGGCACCAGCCGCGGCGTCTGGGTCTCGTTCGACGACGGCGACCACTGGACGAGCCTGCAACAGAATCTGCCGACGACCGGGATCAACGACATGGTGGTGAAGGGGGGCGACCTCGTCGTCGCCACCGAGGGGCGGGCGATCTGGGTGCTCGACGGCCTGGCGCCGCTGCGCTACCTGCGCGCGCTGCGGCTGCGCGCGCCGCGCGAGGGGGCGGCGCCGCTCGACGCGGTCGATCTCGCGCCGCCGGCCGCGGCCTATCGCGTGCGCTTCAACCAGAACAAAGACACGCCGCTGCCGCCCGAGGAGCCGACGGGGGAGAACCCGCCGGTCGGCGCGATCGTCGACTACTGGCTGCCGGCGACGCACACCGGGCCGGTGACGCTCGAGTTCCTCGACGCCGGCGGGCGCGTGGTGCGGCGCTTCGCGAGCGACGCCGGAGCGGAGGAGATCGAGGCGCGGGTCTACTTCACGAACCGCTACCTCGGCCCGGTGCAGGAGCTCGGTACGACCCCCGGACACCATCGCTTCGTCTGGAATCTGCGCGGCGACCGCCCGCGCGCGCTCGAATACGAGTACTCGATCGCCGCGGTCGCCGACCGCGAGACCGAGACGCTGCCGTCGGGCGCCTTCGTCCCGCCGGGGAGCTACCGCGTCCGCCTCACGGCGGGCGGCAGGACGATCACGCAGCCGCTCGAGGTGCGCGCCGACCCGCGCTCGCCGGCGACGGCGGCCGACTACGCGACGCTCGCCGCCTTCCAGGAGGAGGTCGAGCGCGCCCTCGCGCGTTCGGCCGATCTCGGCGGCGAACGGATCGCGCTCGAGAAGCGGCTGCGCGATCTCTCGCGCGAGCCGTCGGCGAAGAAGCTCAAGAAGGGGATCGACGAGGCGCTGGCGAAGCTGCCGGAGTCGCCGGCCGGCGAGTCGGCCGAGACCTGGAACGGCCGTCTGGCGTCGCTCGCCACCGACCTCGAGATGGTCGACGCACCGCCGACCGGCCCGCAGCGGGCGCTCCTCGCCGAGGCCGGTCCGGCGCTCGATCGCGAGGCGAAGGCCTGGAAGCGCTACTTCGACGCCACGGTGGCGCCGCTCGACCAGAAGCTCCGCCGGCTGGGGCTGTAGGAGCCGCCCGCGGGGCGGAGCGAACGGCTCCCCGGAAGGGCCGGGGAGCGCTTTTCCGGGGTCGCAATCCCGGCGGAGTAGGATTCGACCGATGTCCACGACGACGAAGGAACGGGGCCCGGGCGACGGGGTGGCGCGGGTGCGGGCGGAGCGGCCGGTGTTCGAGTTCGCGACCGGCGTCTTCGACTACGCGCCGGCGCCGGAGGCGGCGGATCACGTCCGCCTGGCGAAGCGTTACGACCTCTTCTACGGCGGCAGATGGGTCGCGCCGAGGTCGGGGCGCTACTTCGCGACGATCAATCCGGCGACGGAGAAGAAGCTGGCCGACGTCGCCGAGGCCGGCGAGGCGGACGTCGAAGCGGCGATGAGGGCGGCGGAGGCCGGCTTCCGACGCTGGTCGAAGCTCGCGCCGGCGGAGCGCGGCAAGTACATCTACCGCATCGCGCGGCTGATTCTCGAAAAGGCGCGCGAGCTCGCGGTGGTGGAGTCGATGGACGGCGGCAAGCCGATCAAAGAGTCGCGCGACGTCGACATCCCGCTCGCCGCGGCGCACTTCTTCTACCACGCCGGCTGGGCGGACAAGCTGCACTACGCCTTCCCCGGCCGGAACCGCGACGAGATTCGCCCGATCGGCGTCTGCGGCCAGATCATCCCGTGGAACTTCCCGCTCCTGATGGCCGCCTGGAAGATCGCCCCGGCGCTCGCCTGCGGCAACTCGGTGATCCTGAAGCCGGCGGAGACGACGCCGCTGACGGCGATGCTGCTGGCGAAGATCGTGGAGGAAGCCGACCTGCCTCCGGGAGTGGTGAACATTCTCCCCGGCGCCGGCGAGACGGGCGCGGCGATCGTGAATCATCCGCGCATCCGCAAGATCGCCTTCACCGGCTCGACGGAGGTCGGCAAGCTGATCCAGCGCGCCACGGCGATGTCGGGGAAGAAGCTGACTCTCGAGCTGGGCGGGAAGGCCGCGAACATCGTCTTCGCCGACGCGGCGCTCGACCAGGCGGTCGAGGGGATCGTCAACGGGATCTATTTCAACCAGGGCCACGTCTGCTGCGCCGGCTCGCGCCTGCTGGTGGAGGAGTCGGTCGCCGACGAGCTGCTGGCGAAGCTGGACTGGCGGATCCGCCAGCTCCGGGTGGGCGATCCCCTGGACAAGAACACGGACGTCGGCGCGATCAACTCGAAGGCGCAGCTCGAGAAGATCCGCGAGCTGACCCAGGCCGGCATCGACGACGGCGCCATGCTGCACCAGCCGGCGTGCGATCTCCCGGCGAAGGGCTGGTTTTTCCCGCCGACCTATTTCTCCGGCGTCGCCCAGTCCCACCGCATCGCCCGCGAGGAGATCTTCGGCCCCGTTCTCGCCGTGATGACCTTCCGCACCGCCGACGAGGCGATCGAGAAGGCCAACAACCTCGCCTACGGCCTCTCCGCCGGCGTCTGGACCGACAAAGGCGCCAAGATCTTCGCCATGACCAAACGCCTCAAGGCCGGCGTCATCTGGGCCAACACCTTCAACAAGTTCGACCCCACCTCACCCTTCGGCGGCTTCAAGGAGAGCGGGTTCGGGAGAGAGGGTGGAGTGGAGGGCCTTGCGGCTTACTTGGAAGCACGTTGATTCCCGGCTAGCAAGAGGCTGTCGAAGGAACGCAACGACTTGGTGACCAAAGTATCGGCCCTAGAAGATCCTTTGGTGGGTCCAGGGATACCGGTACGTGATGAACCTAATCCCCGGCCGGAGACCACCGTGAGCGTGGGTCCGCAATGATTCTGCTGCCTGACCTGTCTCGGCGTGAAGAGCCTTCCGAAGCCAAGTCACCGCTGCGGTTTGGGGAACAGTTCGTTGTTCGCACGAGGCCTAGGGTCGTTGCTGAATTCTGCTCGCTGCAACTTAGGTTGGGATGGGAGTTGGCGCTAGACCGACTTGAAGGTCTCGCAGAAACTCTTTCGACTCTTCGCTGAGATCCTCGCTCAGTAGGCGAGTCAACGTCGACTTGAAGGGTTCCCTTTCGACATAGGGTTGAAAGTGCTCCAGAAGGCCGCGACGAACTGACGTCGAGCCGCTCATCGCAGTTCCGCCAGCTTTGGTCAGATAGCCCGGATATCGAACCACTTCTCGCAGGAACGCTGCATTCGATAGTGGCCCGGAGTTCGCGGCGCTCCGCATTCCAATTGCTACGAAGTTTTCGTAGCTGGTCCCGACGCGAATCGCGAAGCGGTAGAACTCGCGTAGGGCGTCATCGCTGGCGGAGGGAGCTGGGTACGGGCCCCGCTCGGATGATGCGAAGACCTTCTCTTTCATCAGACTCAATACTTCCCGCAGTGCAGTTTCTCGTTGGGCGAGTTCGTCCTGCCACCGATTGTCTGCAAAGGAAAAGAGAGTAGCGGCCAAGTGGACGAGGATCGCATTCCGGCGAAGAGACCGCGTATTCGGAAGGCTGTTCCTGGTTGTTGCTGGTGTCAGCTCCCATCGGTCGAGAACGCTCTTGACGATCCAAGAGAATGTCTCTGGAGAGAGCTTGTTCCCTCGAACGTCGGCGCCAAGTTGAGGCTCAGAGAAAGCGTGGTCCAGGTCTGCCATTGTCGCGTCCGTGGGATTCTCGAACTCTGGAAGGCCAAGCCATGCCTGAACCACCCTTTCCATCTGCTCCGGCGAGAGGAGCCCTCTGCTGACGATCGAAATCTCGAAGTCCCTGGGAGAAGAAAGGTGGAGTGGTGACTCAGGTGACCCCTGAATTTCGTGGGCGCGACCAGCGAGTAGGGAGCGCAGTTGAGGACGCGAATCGGTTAGACAGGGTGAGATCAGCAATTGGGGCGGAAAGACTACTTCGGCGATCAAGGACTCGATCTGATCTTCAGTGCAGCGCTGCTCGAGCACCGTCCGAGCGTCCCGGGAGATCTCGAGCTTCCACGGAAGATAGGCTGGTTCACGCTTTCGCACGGTCTTCTTGGAGAGAAGGAACTGACTCCAAGGATGGACGCCTAGAGAGGCGAGGTGCGTAACGCTCGCCCCACCATTCTGTGTCGAGACCCCGAGATACACCTTTGCTAGATCGAGTCGGTTCAGGTGTTCGTCGGTAGCCACGGGAGTTGCCCGGTCATCGACATACCAGGCGAGATCGGTGGAGGGAAGGTCCGGGAGAACGTAAGAACCGAGGAACAGACCCGTGCCGACGATAGCAACTATGAGCGCAGAACAGACCAGCCCCCAGCTTCTTGTCGAGAGGAGTTGGAAGATAGAGGGCGCTACGGTCGATTCAGGTCGCATTAGGAGTGCGGTCAGCTCCTTGAAGCTGAACAGATTGGGCAGAGCCACGGCCCCAAGGAGCGCTCCAAGAATCAGCGGAACGATTGTCCGCGACGCTTCAAGCGCGGCAGGCCAAGAGCGGGCGACCCGGTCGCCAAACGCTACCCACGCCCCAAGTACGAGGAGAGACAGCAGAAACCCTAGGAGAAATCGTCGATGTTTGCTGCTCTCCTCGACCAGCTCGGCGGACAAGCTGCCATCGGCGGCGGTCGAGAAGCGGCATCGAATCGGAATTCGATTCCCAGTCGAAAGGATCAATTGGAACAGGACCCAGTCGTCGGCTTGCGGCTCATTGCTGCAGGTGAGATGAATCGTGAGTTCAGTAGGTTGAGCAAGGCCTTGAAGAGGAAAGGCCCTTTCGCCCCTACTCTCTGTCGAGGTAGGGGGATTGGTGGCTTCTTTTCCGCCGAAAACAGCCCGAGTGGCGTAAAGGCGCTCGATGTTCAATGGAATGGGACCGGGATCGAGGCATACTTGTAGCTTCAGCAGGAGCCCTTCGTTTGAGTTGCCGAACTTGTGGACTGATCTGACTGATATCTCCATGTTTCCCTCGGAGGCTTGGGCCTCAATATCCCTGTGAGAACAGGATGGGCTGCTAGTTCCATCCGTATGAGCGAAGGATCAATCCTGCTCTCAGGCCGGGCTTGGTCGCTTGCTCAAGTGGGATCACAAACTCGAATCCGACCGCTCCACCTTCTTCAACGAGCAGCTTGACCTCAGTTTCACCACTCATTCGGTTTGGCGTTTCGCTGTCAAACCCGTACCGAAGGCGAGGCTGGTCTCCGGTGTCTCCCCAGGAAACCTCGAGGTTCACCTTGTCGCGGTAGAGGTATCCGCCCTCGAAGTGGTGTTTGAGAAACAGGGCGCCGTCCACTTCGTACTCGGGAACGAGGACTCCGAGATCGATGCTGAATCCGAGACCCTGTCGCCTCATATCGACCCGTTCGGACGCCATGAGAAACGAACTGGATAGGTGAATCTCGGACTTCTCCTCTACCTTCTCGTACGGAATGAAGATTGCGGACTCTTCAGTCGTGGTCCGCCGATGAAGGTCCCAGCGCTTGCCGCGAACGCGAGCGACCACCTCCGCGTGATAGGAAGCGCGAATCTTCTTCCCCTTTTGCTTCATCTTTTTGAGCTCTTCTGGAAGTGAGATCTCGTCGATCTTGAGCGTCGCTTCGACACGAAGATTTCCGAACAGGAAGCGACGCAGGTTTTGGTAGCCCTCTTCCGAGTTGACGATTCCGTAGTGGCCGGAGTGAGCCCGATGAACAAAGGCCCGTGGGGCGTCATCAACCGAGGCGTTCTTGATCATGACGAGGCCGTCGCTCATCGGCCCGACCGCGCGCTTCGCCAGGCCCATGGCCACGTTGTAGTCGCGATAGTTGGTCCCGACGAGGCAGAAGAAGCGCGACGGGTCGTAGGCGCCGTTGAGGGAAGACACGGATTTCCTCTGCGGAATGCCGAGGAACTTGCGCATTCGGGTTTCGTTGAAGGTGTCGAGCTCGTTGAGGGTGACGAAGCTCGGTACATTGCCGAGCCCCCGGAGGTCGATCCCTCCGTGCGGAGTGCCGTAGGTGAAGACCTTGTCCACCGGAGTCTTCTGGCCTGCCGCGACCTTTTGCAGGTAGCAACGGGCGATCAGTCCACCCATGGAGTGGGCGACGAGGTAGACACGAAATCGCTCCCGCGCCTTCTTGATCCCCGATCCACCCGAGTCGGCGGCACCACAGGTCAGGTCTCGAATCCTCTCGATCTGAGCTGCGAGGCCTTGGGCGTATTTCTCGATCTCGAGCGGCTTCCCCTCGCCGAACGTCTCCGATGAATCGTCGTAATAGCGATAGATCCAGATCGTCTTGGGCGACACGCGCCCAGCCTGGGCGAGCTCGTCGCCGTTGTCGTACACGTCGGAGTAGCCATGGTCTTTCATCAGCCGTACGAGCGGAGACTCGAAGATGTACTTCGAGATCTTTCCGTCCCAGCGCTGACGGATCTTCGTCGACCCGAGATTGAATCCCATGTACGGGTCGGCGACCGTGTCCTCGATCTCGGACATCGACATCGCGTATCCGCGCAGGTAGATGATCGGGTAGAAGGGAGGCTGGATGGCTTCGGGCATGTTCGCTCCGATCTCACTCGTAAGGGTTGGCCGGCATGGTTATGGGTCCCGACGTTGTCGATGTAGGTAGGCCGCGGATGGCACGTGTGCTTCGTAGCGACGTGGCGATCACGACTCAGTTCCCCAGGGCCCCTTGCTTGTCGACTGCGCTGTCGAGAGAGAACCGCAGTCCGATGTGCGCACTGAGCTCCTCGTTCACCTCGCCGAGATACTCACCGTGATTCGCGTAGACGATCCCCAGCGGGATCGTGAAGCCGGCGACCTTGCGGGTCAGGGTGAGCGTCGCTACGAGGCGGTCCTGCCGGTCCGGATCGCCGCTGACGTCTTCGTAGTTGGCGACGATGTCGAGGCGGATCGGTTCGTTGCCGGGACCGGAGAATCTGCGGCTGTAGCCCAGGGAGCCGATGATCTTCTTCGCTTCCGGGAAGGTGACGTTGCCGAGTCCTGACCCGGGGAGGAGGTCGCCCAGTGAGAGGTCGATCGACGGGATCCTCTGGTACTCGAGGGAGAAGAGGAATCGATCGCTCGTTGCGATCTCGCGGGAGTGCAGCGCGACGTATTCCGCGTAGTTCGCGAGGCAGGCCTTCGCGGTCGTGACGTCAGTTTCAGGCCCCAACCGGTTGTTGCAGTCCTCCTTCCGAAGTGCAGCCGTCAGATTCGTTCGCGACCATTCGTAGGTGAGCTTCCCGGAAGTTTCGGAGCCGCCGGCGAGATCGTCCCGTTCGGTCTGTTGAATGGCCACGAAGAACTGCGGCTGGTTGGCCACGAGCGCAGCGAACTGATCCAGGCCGCTTTCCTGGACTTCGGCCCTGTAGTCCTGCAGTCGAGTCGCGGTCCGCGTCGCCTGGGCGGCCACCGCCAGCCGAACCTCCGGTGCGTTGGCACAGTCGGTAAAGCGAGTTTCGAGGACGTCCTCGGAAACTGGATTGCATGAGCTGAGGATGAAGTCCACGAATGCGGCGTCCTCCGCGCCGGCGGCTGCCAGGCTCTCGGAGCGCTCGGCGGAATATCGCCGGAGCAGACCCTGGAAGCGGTCGCGGTAGGTCTCGAAGCTGCGGCCGTGATTGCGACTATGGAGGTTGTAGGAGAACGAGATCCGGACATCGTCCGTGGCGCCCAGCTCGTCGTTCAGCTGGCTAGAGAGAGCGTCGCGATCCGACTCCGGGAGTCTTCCTTCGAGTGCCTCGGAGATCGTGGGTTCCGTCTTGACCACCGCCTGAAGCTGGGAGTTCTTCCCGCCCGAACCCCCGGGGATCAGGAAGTTGAGATCGAACACCAGGTCGCCGTCGTCGTTGGTGTCGCCCTGACCGAGGAGGAGCGACATCGCGGCCAGCGGCAGGAACGACTTCGTTGCGGATTGCAGGGTGGTGTCGCCAGTGTCCTGGCCGGCGGGTTGCTTCGCTACCTCCGCAGCGACCTCCGCCGCTGCGAGCCGGCTGGGAGCCTGCTCTTCCACGATCCGATTCCAGCAGTCCGAGAACGTCGCCTCGGACGGGAGGCAGGTGGTCGGTTGGGCGAGCACCACGCCGGTCGAGGCGATGGCGGAGACCGCGAAACTCAGGAATCGGGTGGGACGAGCGCGCATCGGTCTCTCCTCAATCCATGAAGAAGGTCATCGCAACGAGATCGCCGGCGGGCCCGCTGTGGACGACGTCGTAGTCCTCCCCGTGCGGTTCGCCGTCCGGCTTCCGGACCAGGACCTGCACGCGTGCGCTGCTGGGGCCGGCGAATCGAAGGCGGAGCTCCCCGGTGTAGCGATCGGGGCGGGCGCCCGTGAGCTCGAGCTCCGTGCCCTGGCGGAGCTCCGCGTTGGAGAAGCGGATGGCATCACCCTCGGCCGGTGGAAGGAGCTCCGCCTCTGCGTCCCAGGTATCCGGCTCGTCCGTCGCCGAGGTCTGGAGGGTGAGCGTCGCTCCGTCCGGGATCCTGATCTTGAGGACCTTGCCTTTGGTCATCTGTTCCCCCAATGCCGAGCATTCAGAGACAGCACCGGCCGCTTTCCTCGGGTCGAGGTGGCGCCCGCTGGATGTGAAGTCAGGATCGTCTAGATGTAGGAACGAACGAGCAGGTCAAACCGGACACGGTTTCCCTGTTTTTCGGGAAAAATGTTCTCTTACGCCGGGCTTCCGCTGGCGGTCGTGCTGCTACGCTCCGCCGCGAACGGACCATGACCGAAACCACCGATACCCTCATCCTCGGCGCCGGGCCGGCGGGGTTGGCTACGGCGGCCTGCCTCGGGCGGGCGGGGGCGGCGTATCTCTTGGCCGAGGCGGGAGCGCGGGCGGGGGAGAGCTGGCACAACCATTACGCGCGGCTCCATCTCCACACCGTGCGCGACAACTCGCACCTGCCGCACCTGCCGTTCCCCTCCGACTGGCCGCGCTACGTGCCGCGGGCGCTGCTCGCCGAGTACCTCGAGAGCTACGCGCGCACCATGGGGATCGCGCCGCGCTTCGGTGCGGCGGCGGAGAGTGTCGAGCGCACCGGCGACGGAGAAGGTTGGCGGACGCGGCTCTCCGACGGGGCCGCCGTCGTCTCGCGGAACGTCGTCGTCGCCACCGGCTTCAATCGCGTGCCGGTGCGGCCGCGGTGGGAGGGGATGGAGGGGTTCGCCGGCACCGTCGAGCACAGCCGCGACTACCGGAGCGGGGTCGCGCACAAGGGGCAGGACGTCCTCGTCGTCGGCATGGGAAACACCGGCGCCGAGATCGCCCTCGATCTGCTCGAGCAGGGGGCGCGGCCGGCGATCGCCATCCGCGGACCGGTCAACATCGTGCCGCGCGACGTGCTCGGCCGCTCCACCCAGCAGACCGCGCGCCTTCTCGCTCGCCTGCCCGATCGGGTCGGCGACGCGCTCGGCGTCCTGCTGCGCAAGCTCACCGTCGGCGACCTCCGGCGCTGGGGGATCGAAACCCCCGCCGAGCCGCCCGCCGCGCAGCTCCGGCTCCACGGCAAGACCCCGGTCATCGACGTCGGCACCCTCGCCGAGATCAAGGCGGGGAAGATCGGCATCCGCCCCGACCTCCGGCGCTTCGACGGCGACTCCGTCGAGTTCGTTGACGGACGCCGCGAGCGCTACGACCACGTCGTCCTGGCCACCGGCTACCGGCCCGGGATCGTCGACTTCCTGCCCGCTGCGGCGCCGGTCCTCGATGCGCGCGGCGGGCCGCGCGAGCTCTCGCCCGGCGGCGAGCTCTGCGGCATCCACTTCGTCGGTTTCGACGGCTACAGCGTCGGCGGTCTCCTCGCCGCCATCCGTCGCGACGCGCAGGTGGTCGCCGCGACCATCACCGGCGCTGCGGTGGCCTCCGCCGGCGCCTGACGTCTCCGGCGGAAGATCCGGCCCTCAGGGTGTGAGCTCGAGCGGCTGCTGGTCGGGCGACGGCGCCGGGGTCCCGCGCTCTGTCGCTGGCGTCCCGAAATGGGGAGGCGGATCCTGCGATCGGGAGCTCGGGAGCGAGGTCGCGCCGCGTCTCCGGGGCTCCTCTCGCGGCACTCTTGTTGCACCCTTGTTGCGCAGTCGTTCTCGCGAACCGTCGTCACGCGAGCCACAGCCGTCGATCCGGAGGGGAGCATCGATGTCCGTCGAAACCGTGCGCAGGATCTTCGTCGTCGCTCTCGCGCTGGCCGGCCTGGTCGCCGGCGGAGCGACCGGCAGGGCGGCGATCGTGCCGCCGCCAGTGGGCGAAGCGCCCGGGTCTTCGTCGCCGGAGGTCGCGGCGATCGATGCCGGCGCCGGGCTCCGGGCGCTCCTCGAGCGGCGGGCGGCGGCGTTCGTCGCGGCGTTCAACGCGCCGGGCGACGATCCGCTCCTGGCGTTCGCCCGCGACCACCTCGAGACGCGGCTGACGAGCGAGGGCCCGGCGACGCGCTTCGTCGAAGCGATGGCGGCGCAGCGCGCGACGCTCGGACGGCTGGATCGACACCTGCCGCAGATCCTGCGCGACGGCAGGCTCCTCTTCGTGGTCGTGCAGAGCGCGCGGAGCGGCGCCTGGTTCAACTTCCAGTTCCGTGTCCACCCCGAGGACGGGAACCGCCTGCAACTCGTCTTCGTCTCGCAGGACGTCGAGCCGGTGGCGCGGCCGCAGACGCCGATCGAGGCGCCCGCGACACGCGCCTGGCTCGATCGCTACGTCGAGCTCCTCGGCAGGCAGCGACCGTTTTCCGGAGTCGCCCTCGTCGTCGAAGGGGGGCGCGAGCTCTGGTCGACGGTGCAGGGCGTGGCGGTCGCCGAACCCCCGAACGCCACGCTGCCGATGACGCGTGCCACCCGCCTCAACATGGCCTCGGGCTCGAAGCTGTTCACCGCCGTCGCGGTCCTGCAGCTCGTCGACGACGGCAAGCTCACCCTCGACACACGGCTGGCGAAACTGCTGCCCGACTTCCCGAATCGCGACTGGGCGGCGCAGGTCACGGTGCGCCAGCTCCTGACGCACACGGCCGGCGCCGGCGACTACTGGGACGACGAGTACGAGAAGAGCTGGGGCGCGATCACCGCGACCGCAGAGATGCTGCCGCACGTGCTGCGCCACGTCGGTTCGACACCGGTGGGCGACTATTCCTATTCGAACTCCGGCTACATCGTCCTCGGACTCGTCGCCGAACGGATCACCGGCAAGAGCTACTACGACCTGGTGCAGGAGCGGATCTTCGCTCGGGCCGGAATGAAGGCGACCGGCTTCCCGCTGCGCTCGCGCGCCGGTGCGGACGTCGCCCGGCCGTACCGGCCCGAGTACGACGCCGGCGCGGTGCGGATCGGCAGCTATGTGCCCGTCACCCTGGGCGAGCGCGGCACCGCCGCCGGCGGCGCCGTCTCGACCGTCGACGACCTCGTCGCCTTCGTGCGCGCGCTCGCCAACGGCACGCTCCTCCGCCCGGCCACCTTTCGCGAGATGATCTCGGAGCAGGTGTCCCAGGGAGCGCAGGGACTCGCGCACGGACTCGGACCGATCCTCGAAACGGAGGGCACCGTCACCTCGTGGGGGCACGGTGGCACGGCGCGCGGCACGCAGTTCGAGCTTCGCGTCTACCCGGCGCGAGACCTCGTGGCGATCGTGATGTCGAACTACGACACCGTCGCCGGCTACGAGCTGGCACAGGCGATCGACGACATCGTGCGGGCGTCGCCCGTCATGCCGGCGCCCTAGCGCGATCCTCGGCTCTCCGCCTACCCCTCCGCGGCCCGCGGCGCGTGTCTGGCGAGCTCGAGAGCCGACCAGACCGCGGCGAGCGGAGCGAATCCGAGGGCGAGGCGGTTGAAGCTGAACTCGAGGAGTGGCGCGGGATCCCATCCGTTCGCGACGAGCGCGGCGAGGTAGAACGGAACCGGAGCCAGGAGCAGCCAGCCGAGCAGACTTCGTTCGCGCGGTCGTGCGCGAGTGGCGATCCGGGCGCCGATTCCCAGCGCGATCAGAAGCCAGAAGAGGCCCCAGTCAGGGAACTCGACGAGAGATCGCAACCCGCCCGTCAGGAGCTCGGGAAGCCGCCCGAGATTCGCGGCCAGTCGTGCCAGCGTGAGATCGAGCTCCGAGTTGTGGTGAAAACGGGGAAGCGTGGCGCGATAGGCGAGCCAGGGCCCGGCGACGAGGATCGTGCTGGCGAGCCACAGCAGGGGCAGACGCTTGCGGCCGGAACGCCAGCCGGCGACGAGGGTGGCGCCGAGCAGTGCGAGACAGATCGCCGTGCCCTCGTTCTTGACGAGCGGAAGGGCGCCGATCCCGATGCACGCGAGGCGTGCCGCGGCGGCGTCTCGGGATCGGAGCGCGAGATCGGCCGTGACGGCGGCGAACAGGAAGAAGAGTGCCAACGGAAGGTCGGCGAGCAATCGGCTCGACTCCTGTTGCGCGACGGGCAGGGTGGCGACCAGGAGGGCGGACGACAACGCCGCCATGCGGGCCACTCGCCGGCCTCCGGTCGAAAGAAGCGGAATCGATGTGAAGACCAGAGCGACGATGGCCGCCAGGGTCATCGGACCGAACGACTTCCCGGGTGACAGAGCCGTGCGGTCGGCGAAGGCGGGGTCCGCGGCCAGAGCCAGCGGCCAGAGGAGCGGATAGTCGAGGTGTGCGTAGGCGAGAGCCGGATCGCGCAGCAGGCTGGTGTCGCCGAGCGGAGCCGTCGCAAGCGCCTTGGCCTTGAGGCCCCAGATCGCGAGAGTGTCCCATTCGACGACCGGCTCGAGCCATGACGTGACGGCGGAGAACGCGAGGGCCAGCAATGTCGCGGCCCCGAGAAGGCGGGCAGGGCGACTCCACGGAACCGTTTCGACTGCGGGATGGCTCCGTGCCCTCGCCTCGGTTCGGACCCGTGCGCGAACTGCGGCGCAACCGGCGAGAGCCGCAGCGATGGCGAAGTCGGTCCACCAGGCCGGAATCACCCCGGCGAGAACGAGAAGGAAGCCGAGAGATCCGCGGACCGCCAGGCCCAGCACCCAGGACGCTCCGAAACGGAACCCGAAGGTCGCGCCGTGGGGCATTCCGAGCAGGAGCCCCAGCGACCACCCGGAAGCGAGGATCGCCAGACAGGCGAGCAGGCTGCTCACGGGCGGCTCGGGTCGAGCGGAAGCAGCTCGAGCTTCGGTCCGGGGGCGAGGTAGACGACGGCGTCGTAGCCGCTCGCAGCGAGGCGCTGGAAGGCCGCATGGTCGAGCGGACTTCGTTCCGCGGCCCGGGCGAGTGCAGCGCCATCGGTGATCGGGAGCGCCGTCGAAGCGCCGACGTCGACTGTCGCCGGATAGAGAAAATAGCGGCCGAAGTAGTAGGGGGCTTCTCGCGGAAGGGTCAGCCGCACACGTGCGTCGGTGGCGACCCGCCCCGGAATCGAGGCGAAGAACCTCCAGATGAGGGCGCTGTCGGAAACGGCCACCGGCCCGGCACGGCGGGCCGCGGCGAGCTCGGCCCGGAACCGGACCGCGCCGATGAAGGGGGCGTGATTCCGGTCGACGGCGAGCTCGCCGCGTGCGAGCTCGTCGTCGGCGGCGAGCAGTCGGAAGAGATACTCGACCCTCGGGGCCAGCGCCGAAAGCGCCGCCACGATCGCCAGGGCGGCAACGGCGGACTCCAGATGCGGAAGGGACCGATCGGCCCCGCGGGTCGTCAAGAAGCCGCCCGCCGCGCGGCGATCTGCCCCTGAAGCATCCTCGGGCTGGTTCGACTCGCGTCGATGAGTTCCTCCGATTCTCCGGCTGCGGCGCGAAGCTATCAAAGGGCGTCTCCTGCCGGCTCGCCGGCCGCCGGCACCGGGTGTCGGCTGCGTCGTAGACTGCCCTCCGATGCCCGATCGAATCCCGTCCTCTCCCGAGCTGACGCTCCACAACGGCGTGCCGATGCCGCAGCTCGGCCTCGGCGTCTGGCAGATCGCGGTGGAGGAGACGGCGTCGATCGTCGCGACCGCGCTCCGCACCGGCTACCGGCTGATCGACACCGCTTTCATCTACGGCAACGAGGAGGGGGTCGGGGAGGGGATCGCGCGCTCCGGTGTGCCGCGGCACGAGATCTTCGTCACCACCAAGCTCTGGGTGACGGAGTACGCCTACGACCGGGCGCTGCGGGCGTTCGACGCCAGCCTGGAGCGGCTCGGGCTCGAGCAGCTCGATCTCTATCTCCTGCACTGGCCGGCGCCGAAGGACGGCGACGCCGTCTTCGAAGCCTGGCGCGCGGCGGAGAAGCTCCTCGCCGACGGCCGGGTGCGGGCGATCGGGGTCTCGAACCACACCCCGGAGCTGCTCGAGAAGCTCCTCGGCAGGGCGCGCGTCGTGCCGACCGTGAACCAGATCGAGCTCCACCCCTACTTCGTCCAGGCCGAGGCGCGCGCCGCGAACCTCTCCTACGGCATCGTCACCCAGTCCTGGTCGCCGATCGGCGGCTCGAGCGGCTCCGGCGGCAGCAGCGGCTCGAAGCCGGCGCGGCGGCTGCTCACCGAGCCGATCCTGCTCGAGCTCGGCGGCAAGTACGACAAGAGCGCGGCGCAGGTGGTGCTGCGCTGGCACGTGCAGCACGGACTCGCCGTCGTTCCGAAGTCGGCCCACCCGGAGCGGCTCGCCGAGAACCTCGACGTCTTCGACTTCGAGCTCGACGCCGACGACATGGCCGCGATCGACGCCCTCGACACCGGCGAGCGCGGCGGCTCCGACCCCGCCAACGTCCACGCCGGCTGACGGCGCGGGGCACTGGCGAAAGGTTGGCCCCCTTTTCTCCGGAATCGCGATTGGATTCATGAGTGCAGGTGCTTTCCAGGGCGGAGGCGAGATGGGTTGGATGGCCGACAAGTGGGAGGAGATGTCGAAGCAGCTGCGCGGGCTGGTCGTACCGCACCTCGCAACCGGAGAACAGCTCCTCGGGGTCGCGCACGCCAACCAGCCACGGATCTTCCGCTCGGAGCTTTTCGCCGTGGGGGTCACTCCGGCGCGCCTGATCCTCGTGCCGATCGACCGCCGGAATGCGCCAGCTGGAGCGCCGGTCTCGATCGAGAAGGGGGAGATCCGGAGTGCTTCGATCTGGGGGTGGGGCGGGAGCGTCGCGGATTTCCTGTCGGCGAGCGCCGGGCAGCAGATCCGCTTCGAGGGCGGCGGGAGGAAGTGGAAACTGATGCTCCTCGGAGGGAATCTGCTCGAGGACTCGCTCTCCGGACCGTCCCAGCGGGCGGGACTTTCCGCGCTCGTCGAGTTCCTGCTGGCCGCCCGGCCTGCCTGAGTTCCGCTCTCGACACCCCCGGGGCACCGAGAGACGCTGTCACGCTTTTTCCGTAGCCTGCGTTCTACGGGGGAGAGAGGAGTCACCATGAAGCCACGTACCCGAACCGAGTCATTCCGGAAGTTGCCCCTCGCCCTGCTCTGCCTGGCCGCGCTCGCCGCGGCGGCGCGCGCCGACGACATGCCGAAGACCATCGAAGGCAAGGCGATCCTCGCCCATCCTGCGGGCAAGGCGGTCCTCGAAGCGGGCCGTCTGGTCGCCGCGGGCAAACTTGCCGAGGTGCGATCGAAGAGCACGAAAGAGACGCGCGACGAGTGGAACGCCATGAAGCCGGCCGAACAGAAAGCGGAGACGGCGCGGCAGCAGGCGAAGACGCCCGACATGAAGAAGTTCGAGGCCGATATCGCCGCGAGCGGCACGCTCACCATCTACGGCGATTCCGCGACCCTGCGCACCGAGTCGCCGGCGGGCGACGTCACGGCGATGGCGTTCGTTTCCCTCGAAGGGGGCAAGTGGCTCGTCACCGGCGGGCCGATGGCGTTCGATCCGCCGCCGGTCGAGACCGCGCCGGCGGTCGAAGGGGCGGCGATCCTCCAGCACGAGATCGGCAAGCTGGCGCTCGAGTTCTCGAAGCGGCTCGCGAGCGGAAAGTTCGATTCGACGCTCGAGCTCTTCTCGAGCACCGCGCGCGCGAATCGCGATGCCCTGCCTGCCGACGAGCGCAAGGAAAGCGACGCCTACTACCGGAAGACCGTGCCGGCGCCGGCCGATCTCGCGGCGAAGATCCGCGAGGGCGGCCACCTGAACTTCTTCGGCGACAAGGCGACGCTGATGATCGTGACCAACGTCCAGACCAAGAACCCGGACGGCAGCATGTCGTTCACCTCGGAGTCGACCGGCCTCGGATTCGAGAAGGAGAACGGCAAGTGGAGGATCGGCCAGTAGCGGCGCGGCCCGCGGTCTCGCCCGGCGGTTCCGCGGGCAGGTTCACGGTGCGCCGGTGCGGGCGCTCTCGATCGGCCGGAGGCGCGGCAGGACCACCAGGAGGTCCGTGCGCTCCGGCCGCACGCCTGCGCGGTTGAGCGCATCGCCGGCGCAGCGCCGGGCGCGGGCCGTGTCGAGCACGAACGGAGCGGTGACTTCGCGCGGAATCCAGTCGAACCAGGGATCGGCCGGAAGCGGGAAGTCGACGAGCGGCGCACCGGCCGGCGTCGTCCGCGGATCGCCGAAGTACTTGTAGCTGCCGGCGGCGGCGGCGAGCGTGACGCTGCCGTAACGCTCGCCCAGGGCGGACGACAGCCAGCCGCCCATCCGGTTTTCGATCCGCTCGATGTGCGAGGCGTGCCCGAGAAGGAGGAGGCGGCGCGCCGGTCCGGCCTCCGCCGCCAGCGCCAGCACGTTGTCGGCGAGCAGGCGGTCGCGGTTGGGCTCCTCGAGCGTGCGCCAGGCGAGCGCCTGCGAGAGGGAGCGGAAGGCGCGCTCGACCGTCCGCCGCTCCGCGTCCGCGAGCCGGGCCGCGCCCGGCGAAGCGAGGAGCTGGCCGATCCGGGCGAGGTCCGCTCGCGCCGCAGCGACGGCGGGGTCGGGAGCGACGACGAGCTCGGAGCTGCCGTCGTCCCGGTGCTCGAACCGGTGACGGTAGTCCTGCTTCTGGAGCAGCGGCATGGCGAGCGGGGCGGGCGCGAGGTGCTCCCAACTCTCCGGCGTTGCCGCGCCGTCCGACGCGACGGGGCGCGGCCAGCCGAACCGGACTTCGCCGTCGCCGCGGTGGAAGAGGGTGAGCTCGATCGTTCCCGGGCCCTCGGGAATCGGCAGCGGGAGGAGCGTCGCTTCGTTCCGGAGCATCGTCACCGGCAAGGACTGCACCCTGCGCGTCGACCAGTCGCCGCCCGTCGGACTCACGACCACACCGGCCTCACCGTACGAACCGCCGGTGCCCGCGAGCGGCACGACGAGCGCCACCGTCGCGCCCGCGTCCGGCGGAGGGAGCGCGAGCTCGAGGGTGGCCGAGAAGCCGGCGACGTTGGGAAAGACGCCGAAGCCGCCGAGGGCGAGGATCCGGTCCGCCAGGGAGCGGATCGTGGCGGCGCGGGCCGGATCGGTGCGGGCGACCGTGGCGACGATCTCCGCCGCGGCGAGATCCGGCTGCTTGAGATCGAAGCCGGCGAAGCGCAGGCTCCCCGGGCGCTGGCGATCGAGCGCATGCGCCGCGACCAGGAACGAGCGCAGCGCTTCGTCGTAGAAGATCTCGGACGACCACCAACGATCGGCGAAGAGTCCGGCAAGCGAAGGATCGTCCGCTCCCTGCACCCAGCGATCGAGCGCCGCGGCGTGCGTCACGTCGATCTCGAGCGCCAGCTCGACCGGTTCGTTCCGGGCGAGCTCGAGGGCGAAGTCGAACGGCAGGCGATGGAACTCGTCGCCGCCGTGCACCGACTCGCCGAAGCCCAGGACCCGGTGTCCGGATGTGGCGGAGCGCAGGGCGTCTGCAACGGACGCGCCGGGCCGGACGAGCGCCTCGCGGAAGCAGCCGGTCTCGGCCGCCTCGTCCGGAGCGGCGTAGAGCGGCGTCACCGCGAGCAGCGGGGCGAACGGGAGCGCCAGGAGGGCGGAGCGCATCGCGCCGATTTTCGCACTGCCGCCCGGCCCGCGTCCGGACGGGGTCGGTTCTGCTCTCAGGCCGCTTCGGCCGGTGCGACCGAGATCTCGAACTCGAGCTCGACGGTAGCGCGCATGGAGCGCGCCACGAGGCAGACCTCCTCCGCCTTGCGGATCAGGCGGGCGGCGCGTTCGCGATCCTCTTCCCGGCGCAGCACGACATGCGGCTGCAGCACCAGGCGCGGAATCGAATAGAGGCGGTCGTCCCCCTTCTCGAGGAACCCCTCGGCGGCGACGGTGATGGCGGCGGTCTCGACCCGCGACAGGGTCACCATCGAGCGGAAGGTCGTCATCCAGCAGGCCGCAGCGGCGGCGACGAACAAGTGCTCCGGGGTCCAGCGGCCGCCGGGGCCGTCGAATTCTGGCGGCGAGGCGACCTCGAGATCCGGCAGTCCGCCCGGGGCGTGCAGGACCCCCTGCTTGCCTTCGGTCCAGTCCAGCGTCAGCGGGTAGCTGCTGTGGAGCTCGCTCATCGATCGCTCTCCTTTCTTCGTCCCCACTTCCCTGGAGACACGGCGTCGCGGAAAGGTTCCCGGGGCTCGTCGCCGGGCCGTTCGTTCCGTAGACTCGGGAGATGCAGCCGACGAGCCGCGCCGAGAGCGGAGCGAACGGGCGCCGCGAGCGTGTCGCCCGCCTGTTCGAGCAGGAGGGGCCGCGGGTGCGGGCGCTGGCGCGCCGCCTCTGCGGCGAGGGCGACGCCGACGACCTGGTGCAGGAGACGTTCCTCAACGCTTACCGGGCGCTCGACCAGCTCCAGGATCCGGAGCGGCCGCGTCCCTGGCTCTACGCCATCGCCCACCGCGCCTGCACCCGCATGCACCGGCGGCGGGCAGGCGAGCCGCCCCGCCTCGAGGCGTACGACGAGCTGCTGCCGCGACCGGAAGAGACCGTGCCCGACCTCGCGGCGCTCGAATCGGGGCCGCACCGCGACCGCCTGCGCGGCGAGGCGCGCGAGATCGTCGAACGCGGCCTCGCCGAGCTGCCCGAATCGTTCCGCATCCCCCTGCTCCTCGCCGATCTGGCCGAGCTGCGTCTTTCGGAGATCGCCGCGATCCTCGGCCTCGAGGAGGGGACGGTAAAGACGCGGGTCCACCGCGCGCGCCTGAAGCTCCGCGAGGTGCTGGCGCGCGGACTGCCGCAGCGTCCGGCGGAGGTGTCGGACGAGTCGCGCGATCTCTGCATCGACCTGCTGCAGGCGCGCCTCTCGGCGTTCGATCAGGGGGTCGACTTCCCGTACTCGAAGGTCGCCATGTGCGACCGCTGCCGCTCGGTCTTCGCGACGCTCGACTTCAACGCCTCGGTCTGCAGCGCTCTCGCCGCGGACGAGATCCCGCCCGCGCTCCGCGAGCGGCTCCTGGCGGCGATCGGGCGCCAGCCCGACCCCTCCGCGACGACCGCCGGCGCCTGACGGTGGGCGGGAACCGTTCCCGCCCGCCGTGTCTCCTAGATACCGAGGGACGGACACGTCCGTTCCGGACGAGATGGAGGGACGCTGCATGGCATCGAGGATTCAGGGCGACGGCAATCGGAACGAAGCGCGGGGCGGTGGAGTCCGGACGGCCGGCGGAGGTGCGCTCCGGGCGGCGGTGGCCCTGCTGCTCGTCGCCGCTCCGGGATTCGCCGCAGAGACCCCCGTCCCGGCGACGGGCCTGACGCTCGCCGACGCGCTGGCACGAGGGCGCGTCGGGGCGGGCGAGTCGGTCGCGGCCGAGGCGCGCCAGCGCGCGGCGGAGGCGCGCTCCGACTCGGCGCGCGGCTCGCGCTGGCCGGCGCTCAGGATCTCCGAACAGTGGATCCGCACCGATTCGCCGGCCGACGCCTTCGCTCTGCAGCTCAATCAGGAGCGGTTCTCGTTCGCCGACTTCGTGAGTGGCGACCCGAACGCGCCCGAGACGCTCGAGACGGCGATCTCGCGCGTCGAGCTCGAGCTGCCGATCTGGACCGGCGGCGAGATCTCGGCCCGCGTCGAGCAGGCGCGTCTGACGGCGGACGCCGCCGGTGTCGAGGCCGCCTGGACCGCCGACCGCGCGGCGGTCGACGCGGCCGACGCCTGGGTGCATCTCGCCGAAGCGCGCGAGTCGGTGGCCCTTCTCGAAGCGTCGCGGGAGACGGTGGCGGCGCACGTCGAGCTGGCGCGGAACTTCGTCGCCGAAGGGCTCCTGGTGCGCTCCGATCTGCTGCGCGCCGAGGTCGAGCAGGCGCGGGTCGACGATCTGCTGCTCGAGGCGCGCGGCCGGGAGCGGGTCGCGGAGGCGAATCTCGCCTACCGGCTCGGCGAGCCGCTCGACAGCCGCTATCTCCTGGCGGCGCTCGACGAGCCGCCGCCGCTCCCCGGCGGCGCCTCGACCGCTGCCGCCAGCGAGCGCGGCGACGTCGCCGCCGCCCGCCTCCACCTCGCCGCCGGGGAGCTCGAGGTCAAGGCGCAACGCGGGGGGCTCCTGCCGCGGATCGGCGTCGTCGCGCGCCACGACTGGGTCGACGACCGGCTGTTCGGCGGTCACGGCGATTCGACCACGATCGCCGCCCTGGCCTCGATCGAGCTGTTCGACGGCGGCCGGCGGCGGAATGCGGTGGCGGCGGCGAAGGCCGAGGCCGAAGCCGGCCGGGCCGACCTCCAGCGGCTCGCCGACGGCGCGGCCCTCGAGCTCCGGCAGGCGCACGAGGCGGCCGCCGTGGCCCGCGAGCGGCGTACGACCGCGGCGGCAGCGCTCGCGGCGGCGGCCGAAGGGGTGCGGATCCTCGAGGAGCGGTTCCGCGCCGGGGTGGTCCGCAGCACCGATCTGCTCGATGCCGCCACCGCTCGCCGTGAAGCCCAGCTGCGCGAGCTCGTGGCGCGCTCCGACGCCTGGCTCGCGGCGCTGCACCTCGCGCTCGCCCGGGGCGAAGCGCCCGAATCGATTCTCCGGACCAGCGAACCGACCACCGAAGGAGGAGACGTTCCGTGAAGAGAGCTGCGTATCTGATATTGCTGCTGACGGTCGGGTGGACCGCGACGGGCTGCGGCGGGCGGCACGAGGAGCGGGCGGCGCCGTCGCCGCAGCCGATCGCCGTCCGTCTCGCCGTCGCCGAGCGCGTGGCGGGGGATCGTCGGATCGAGCTCGCCGGCACGGTCGCCGCCGAGAGGTCGGCCGCGGTTTCGTCGCGCGTCATGGCGCTGGTGACCGCGGTGCACGTCCAGCTGGGCGACGAAGTCCGCGCCGGCCAGGCGCTGGTCTCGATCGATCCGGCGACCGCGGACGGACAGGCCGCCGAGGCGCGCGGAGCGCTGGCCCAGGCCGAGGCGGCGCTGACGCTGGCCGCGCGCAACCGCGAGCGCTTCGAGGCGCTGGCGAAGAGCGGCTCCGCGTCCGCTCTCGAGGTGGAGACGGCGCGGATGCAGCACGAACAGGCGCAGGGGGCGGTCGAGCAGGCGCGCGGCGCGGTCGCCGCCGCCCGCTCGGTGGCCGGAGAGTCGCGCGTCGTCGCGCCGTTCGCGGGACGGGTTGCGGAGCGGTCGGTCGAGGCGGGCGATCTGGCGATGCCGGGACGTCCGCTGGCGCGGATCGATTCGGCGACCGGCCGGCGACTGGTGATCGCGCTGCCGGAGAGTCTGGCGCACGCCGCGGCGCTTGCGCCCGGCTCGCCGGTCGCGGTGCGGCTCGACGCCCGCGGCGATCTCGGCGAGCTCGCCGGGCGGGTCGTCGAGATCTCGCCCGGGCCCGATCCGGCGGCGCACTCCTTCACGGTGAAGATCGATCTGCCCGGCGTCGCCGTCGCCACCGGAGCGGCGGGACGCGCCTATCTCCCCGACGGGACGCGGGAGGCGGTCCGCCTGCCGCGGGAGGCGCTCGTCGAGAGCGGCGGACTCGATCTCGTCGTCGTCCGCGACGCCGACGGCCGTGCCGAGTCGCGGGTGGTCACGGTCGGCGCGACGGGCGCCGACGGGCGGGTCGAGATCCTCTCGGGTCTCGCCGGCGGCGAGAGCGTGGTGCTCGGGCTGCCCGTGGCGCCGGTCACGGGAACGCCGCTCGAGGTGCTGCCGTGACCGAGGGCCGGACGAGCCGTCCTCCCGGCATCGCCGGACGGGTGGCCGCGCTCTTTCTCGATTCGAAGCTGACGCCGCTTCTCGTCGTCGCCTCGCTCCTGCTCGGCGCCTTCGCCGTGCTGGTGACGCCGCGCGAAGAGGAGCCGCAGATCCAGGTGCCGATGGTCGACGTCTTCCTCCAGCTCCCGGGCGCGAGCGCCGGGGAGGTCGAGCGGCGTCTGGTCGGACCGCTCGAGAAGGCGCTGTACGAGATCCCCGGAGTCGAGCACGTCTACTCGACGTCGCAACCTTCGGGCGGTCTCGTCATCGTGCGCTATCGCGTCGGCACCGACCCGGACCGGGCGGCGCTCGCCGTGCACACCAAGCTCGCCGAGCGGAGCGGCGATCTCCCCGCCGGAGCGCCGCCGCCGCTCGTCGTGCCGCGCGGCATCGACGACGTCCCGGCGGTCGCCTACACGCTCTGGTCGACCAGCGCCTCGCCGCTCGAGCTCCGCCGCGTCGCCGACGAGCTGCGCGCCGAGCTTTCGCGTCATCCGCGCGTCGCCAGGGTCGACGTCCTCGGAGGGGCGCAGCGGGTGGTCGAAGTGCGCTTCGATCGCGAGCGCCTCGCCGCGCACGGCATCTCCCTGCTCGAGGTGCATCGGGCGCTCGGCGGCCTCGACTGGCGTCTGCCGGCCGGCAGCTACTCGGCGGGCGACGTGACGACCGAGGTCGAGGTCGGAGCGCTCTTCCGCTCTGCCGAGGAAGTCGGAGCGGCCGTCGTCGGCCGCTCGCCCGATCCGGCCGGCGGCCATCCGATCTACCTCCGCGATGTCGCGACGGTGAGCGACGGCGCCGGCGAAGCGGCCGACTACGTCTGGATCACCGCCGGCGCGGCGGGCGGGGAGAAGGAGCTTCCCGCGACGCTCGACACCGCCGCAGTCACCCTCGCGGTCGCCAAGAAGCCGGGGACCAACGCCGTCGACCTCGTCGCCGACCTCGACGCTCTTCTCACCCGGCTTCAGGGGCCGACGATCCCCGCGGCCGTCCACTGGACGAAGACGCGCGACTACGGATTCACCGCCGGAGAGAAGTCGTCGGAGCTGATGAACCACCTCGCGCTCGCGACCCTCTCGGTGGTGCTGCTGATGGCGTTCGCGCTCGGCCGGCGCGAGGCGGTGGTCGTCGCCGTCGCCGTGCCGGTGACGCTGGCGCTGACCCTCGCGGCCTCGTGGCTCTTCGGCTACACCCTCAACCGGGTGACGCTCTTCGCGCTCATCTTCGCCATCGGCATCCTGGTCGACGACGCCATCGTCGTGGTCGAGAACATCCATCGTCACTACGGACTCGGCTTCGAGAGCCCGCGCGCCGCCACGATCCGGGCCACCGACGAAGTCGGCAATCCGACCATTCTGGCGACGTTCACGGTGATCGGCGCCCTGCTACCGCTCGCCTTCGTCTCCGGACTCATGGGCCCCTACATGCGGCCGATCCCGATCAACGCCTCGGCGGCGATGCTGTTCTCGCTCGTCGTCGCCTTCGTCGTCTCCCCCTGGCTGACCTTCCGTCTCTTCCGCCGGCACGCGGCGAGAAGGGCGGCGGCGCATCCGCCGGGGGAGGCGCAGGGGCAGGAGGCTCCGGCAGGGCGGCTCGACCGCCTCTACCGCCGGCTGTTCCAGCCGCTCCTCGACTCGCGGCGCCGGCGCTTCGCCCTCCTCGCGGCCGTCGCCCTGCTGCTGGTGGCGGCGGTGGCGCTCTTCCCGATGCGGCTGGCGGCGGTGAAGATGCTGCCGCACGACAACAAGAGCGAGCTCCAGGTCGTGGTCGACATGCCCGAGGGGACGACGCTCGAGCGCACCGCGGTGGTGGCCCGCGAGCTGGCGATGGCGGTTCGCGAGCTGCCGGAGGTGACCGACATCGAGACCTACGTCGGTACCTCGGCGCCGTTCAACTTCAACGGGCTGGTGCGCCACTACTTCCTGCGCTCGGGTCCACTGGTCGCCGACCTGCAGGTCAACCTCCTGCCCAAGCACGAGCGCGATCGCGCCAGCCATCCGTTCGCGAAGTCGCTCCGCGAACGTCTGGCGCCGATCGCCGCCCGCCACGGCGCCAACGTCAAGGTGACGGAGGTGCCGCCGGGGCCGCCGGTGCTGTCGACGCTGGTGGCCGAGATCTACGCGCCGAACGCGGACGAACGGCTGGCGATCGCCGGCAGGGTGAAGTCGATCTTCGAGAGCACTCCGGGTGTGGTGGACGTCGACTGGTACGTCGAAGGTCCGGGTCCGCGCCTTGAGCTCGAGGTCGACCGCGACAAGGCGGCGCGGGCCGGCGTGTCACCCGAGATGGTGGCGCGCACCCTCCGGATCGCGCTCTCCGGCGCCGCCGCGGCGCATCTCTCCGACCCGCGCGCCCGCGAGCCCGTACCGGTGGTGCTGCGCCTCGATCGGGCGCAGCGCTCCGGCGAGAGCGATCTGCTGGCGATCCAGCTGCGCGGCGCTGCCGGTGGACTCGTGCCGCTCTCGGAGTTGGTCCGGCCGGTCGCGACGACGCGCGAGCCGTTCATCTACCACAAGAATCTGCGGCCGGTGATCTACGTCGTCGGTGAGGTCGCGGGCGCGGCGGAGTCGCCGGTCTACGCCCTGCTCGACATGGGCGACGCGATCGCGGCGCTCCGTGACGGCGGCGGCCGGCCGCTCGAGATCCTCTTCTCCGGCCGCCCGGCGGACGGCACGCGGGCGACGCTCCTCTGGGACGGCGAGTGGCAGGTGACGCACGACGTGTTCCTCGACATGGGCGTCGCGTTCGCCGCGGTCCTGGTGCTGATCTACCTGCTCGTCGTCGGCTGGTTCCGCTCGTTCGTCACGCCGCTGATCATCATGGCGCCGATTCCGCTGACCCTGATCGGGATCGTCCCGGCGCACGCCCTGGGCGGCGTCTTCTTCACCGCGACCTCGATGATCGGCTTCATCGCTCTCGCCGGCATCATCGTGCGCAACTCGATCCTGCTGGTCGACTTCGTCAACCTCGAGCTCGAAGCGGGACGTCCGCTCGACGCCGCCGTGACGCGCGCGGCGGTCGTGCGCTTCCGGCCGATCGCGCTGACCGCGGCGGCGCTCGTCGTCGGCGGACTCGTCATCCTGCTCGATCCGATCTTCCAGGGGCTCGCCGTGGCGCTCATCTCGGGCGTCGTCGTCTCGACGGCGCTCACCCTGGTGGTCATTCCGCTGCTCTATTTCATGTACGTTTCGGTCGTCGGAGTCGCCGCGGTGGTGCGCTCCGGAGCCGGCAACCCGGGAGGTCACTGATGCAAGTCGAAGCCACGCTGCGCGGGATCGCGGGATTCTTCGTCGTCGTCTCCGTCGCCCTGGGCCACTGGGTCTCGCCCTGGTGGTTCCTGTTCACGGTTTTCGTCGGGCTGAATCTCTTCCAGTCGGCGTTCACCGGCTGGTGTCCGATGATGGCGATCCTGCGGCGGGCGGGCCTGCGCGGCTGATCGGCAGGAGCGCCGGCGCGGGCGCCGGTCGACCGCCCTACGGTGCGACCGACCAGAGACTGAGCCCGCCGCTCTCGAAGTCGTCTTCGAAGAGGAGCGCAGGCTGGTCGATACGGAACTGCAGGCTGACCTGGACGGTGTTCGATGCCAGGTCGGTCGCCGTCAGGGTCAGTACGTGCAGCCCCTCGGTCAGCTGATCGGCGGCGAGAGCGAGAGGCGACCCGGTGCCCAGGAGGCCGTCGAGGCTCGAGCTCCACGAAAGCGCCGCGCCCGAGAGCATGCCGTCCTCCGGATCGAGAGCGATCGCCTCGAACATCAGCGCCTGGCCGTCGTAGAAGAGCTCGCCGTTCGCCGGCCGTGTGATCGCGACCAGTGGAGCGTTGTCCGCGACGGCAAAAGAGGCGTCGGAGTCGTCGCTCGAAGTGCGCAGACCGTCGGACACCTGCACACGGAACCGGCCGTCGATCGTTCCGGCGAGAGCCGAGCGCTGGATCGTCGCGCTGGTCGCCAGAGCGTTCGTTTCGAGTGTCGTCCAGCTCGTTCCGCCGTCGGCACTGAACTGGACGACGAAGAGAAGCGGATCGCCGTCGACGTCGCTCGCCGCCCAGCTGACGTCGACCGTCGGCTGGTCGAGGAGCTCGCCGCCGTTCGGCGCCAGGAGCTGCACCGTGGGGGCGTTGGCGCTGGCACCGGCGCTCGCGATCACGCCGCCGCCGTCGAGGAGCTCGATCGCCGCGACGGTTGCCGGCGAATCGACGAGGTGCACGAACGGCAACACCGTCGGTGTCGCGTTGTGAGCTTCCAGCTGTTCGGGCTGGAACGAGGTGTCCTCGACGCCGCCTCCGACGCGATGCACACGCAGCGTGTAGGTTCCGGGAGAAGGGGCCGGTGGCAGCGAGTCGACCGTGGCGACGATCGCGGGTTCGAACGCGGCTGCGCCGAGCTCGAGGTCGATCGCACCGGAGACGAGCAGGGCGTCGGAGGCGCCTTCGGAAGTGGCGGCTGCGGCGAGCGGAGGCGCGAAGCGGGTCTCGATCATGCCCTTGAGGACCTCGTAGCTCTCCTTCGAGGGCCAGACGTCGATGACCGGCTTCGAGCAGTAGGACATCAGCTCGAAGTACCGATCCGGAGGCACGGCCAGACGCTGCAGCGCATCGAGACCGAAGACCTTGGCATTCTCGCCCGAGGCGAGTGGCCCGAGCGTCGGCCGCCGGAGGCCATCGATCTCGTGGATGTACGGAAACGGGGAGGCTTCGATCGGCGAGTCCTCGCTGCAGAAACCGATCAGGCGCCCGTTCGGGAGCGGTGGGAGGATCGGGTCGACGGGATGGTAAAGGCCGAGAAGGTGGCCGATCTCGTGCGTGTGGGAGTGGCGTCCCTTCGCCGACGGATCCGCCGGCATGTAGCCCACGCCGGCGGTTCCACCGACCGGGGAGCATCCGACTTCGCCGGGGTGGAGCAGTGCTCCGTAGTAGATCGTGCGGCAGCCCAACCACTCGAAGCAGCGGTCGAGGAGCTTGCGCCGGTAGAGCCACATGGAAAGTAGACAGGTGTCCGGATCGGGCTCGGCGATCGGCCATCGAGTGGAGGAAGTGCTCCAGGCGAGACCGTCGACGGGATAGGCGGAGACGAGCCGTGCCGCGAGGTCGATCCGCTGGTCGAGGCTGACCCTCTGTGTTTCGACTCCGTTGTCGTAGTCGAACGAGACGAGGCGGATCTCCGGCCGCGGCACGCCGACGAAGCTGGCGACGACCTGACAGTCGTTGGGCGTCGGACCGGCGGACTCCAGGCAGTCGAGCGGCCGCCCGAAGAGCTCCACTTCGAGCTCGACCTCGCCGGCCGCGGTCCAGTCGGACGGCAGCTCCCAGATGGCGGCCCGGGCGAGATCGGCGCGCTCGGCGGCCGCGTCGAGGGGAACTTCCACCCGGCCGCCGGGATTCGAGGGCCGGAGGGGAGAGAAGGGCAGATCGGGTCCGCCTCCCGCCGGCCGCGCCCGCAGCAGGGGAACGACGTGGGCGGAGAACTCGCTCTCGAAATGCGCCCGCACGAACGTCCGCTTGCCGGCAACCAGCGGCACGCTGTCGTTCCAGTCCTGGACGACCTGGATCACTTCGAGACCCTTCAGCAGGATGTTCGGAGGAATGGTGAGCTCGGTGACGAGAATCGCCGATGACGTTCCTCCGGTGCCGGCGTACCAGGTGAGGGCGCCGTTGTCGGCGAAACCGCGCAGCACGCCGGGTCCGCCGCCGGTGATCTGGGTCAGGTTGAGTCCGGAGATCGTGCGGAAGAGACCGGGAGAGACTTCGAGCGCATCGCCGGTGCGCGCCACGAGATGGAATTCGAGATCCGCCCCCTGGGACACGAGCACCTTGTTGTTGCCGCCGGTGACGCCCGGGCCGCTGATGGTGGCGCGGAAGGCGACCTGATCGTAGCCGTTGACGAGGTACTGGTCGAAGAGGCTGTAGACGATGCCGGCGTTGAGACCGGCCACCCGGTCGCCGACCCGCACGATCTCGCGCCAGCCCGAGGGTCCGATCGCGAGGATCGACTGGTGCGGCGGGCCCGAAGAGAAGACGTTGCCGATCAGATAGAAGATTCCGTCGTCGGCGAAGAAGAACTGCGAACCGAGGAGTTGGAACGGTGGATCGACCAGTGGTGCACGATAGACGAGCGCCGGGCTGCCTCCCGGATCGGAGATCCAGAGCCCGTATCCGCCGATCCCGCCGCCACTGGCGTAGATCGTTCCGAGGAAGGCGATCTGGCCGTTCCGGTTGGCGTACGGAACTCCGGGTCCGATCGTTTCTCCGGGACCGAGGCCCGGCGCCGCTCCGCCCTGCAGGACCACCGGGGAGAGGGTTCCGGAGCGCGTCGACCAGATTCCGTTCTGGTTCATGCCGACGGCGGGGACGAACGGGTTCGACCAGAAGGTGACGCGGCTCCCGGGCGCCACGCGCACGTTCGGCGACTGGATGCCCGGGAAGAAGGTGCCGGCGGGGAATCCGGGCGCTGCGTCTCCCTCGCGTGCGACGAGCGTCGTGGTCGTGCCGTCGTCGTACCAGAGCCCCTCGTCGTTGGCGCTGGTGACGCCACCGCCGCTGACAGCGGCGCGAAAGGCGAGCTCTCCCGCCTCGTCGAAGTTGACGTCGAAGAGCGGCAGTCCGGGCTGGAAGGTGGCGCCCGGAATGCCGGGTGCGGGAGCTCCCTGCAGAGCGACGGCCCGCAGACCGCCCGGCTGCTCGCTCCAGAGGGCACCCAGGAGCGGTCCGCCGTCGAGAATTCCCCAGTAGAAGCCGGCGCGCGCGGTCCCGTCGACCAGCTGTGCGGTCGGGCTTCCGACGTCGGTCGACCAGGTCGTGCCGGGGAGAGGCGTCGGATTGCCAGCGCGCAGGAACAGTCCGACCGGTCCGCCGCCGCTCGTCCGCCAGAGCCCCTTCTGATTCGTGCCGTTGACACCGGCGCCGGTGAGCTCGGCGCGGAAGGCGATGTCGCCGGCGGCGGTGATCGTCGGCTGATAGAGCAGGAAGTACGTCGCACCGCCCGTCCCGGGCGCGGTCTGCCCGGTGTAGGCGACGACGGAGCTCGGCAGCGGCTGCGCTGCGAGAGCGGTGGCAAAGGAAGCGGCAAGGGCGATTGCGAGCAGTGCGGAGCGGCGGGTCCTCATGGACGCCTCCAGATGCGAGCCCGACGGCGGAGAGCTCGTCTGCACTTCATGCGCCGATCCGGAGGCGAGTCCGCCACGGCCGACCCCCGGCGCAGCGGGATCGGGGTGCTACTTCACGACGCCACAGGCGATCCGGCCACCGGCGGCACCGGTCGGCTGGGTCGTCAGGTCGTCGGCCTTCTCGTGCAGGATGACCCCCCTGCCGCGCACCGAGTTCGGTCCGTCGACCACGGTGAGCATCGTCGAATGGAGCTTCAGCTCCCCCTTGCCGTCCTCGCCGACCGTCAGGTTGCCGTAGTCGCCCGCGTGATGGGCGGCGGCGTCCGGAGCGCCGTGGGCGGCGCCGGTCGGATTGAAATGACCGCCGGTGGAGGTGAAGTCGGCGGCCGAACAGTCGCCCTTCTCGTGCAGGTGGAAGCCGTGAACGCCGGGCGGGGCGTGCTCGACCGCGACAACGATGTCGACCCCCTCGCTCGTCTCGGTGAACGACACGGTGCCGGAGAGCGGGCTCCCCGCGACTCCGGAGAGCGTCGCCGTGGCGGTCGCCGCGGAAGCGGCCCCGGCGACGGCGATCCCTCCGAAAAAGAGGACCGCCGGGAGGAGGAAAAGCATCTTCTGCAAACGGTTCTGCATTCGCGACTCCTTTCGACATCATGGTACTCGATCGCCCGTTCCGGGCGGCCGGGGAACGGATCGCCCGGGCCCGCCCCGCGGGCTGTGGAGGCGGAACTTGCACTCGCGTCGCGCTTCGGTACACTGGGCTCCGTTCCCCGAGAGGAGGCGCCGAATGTACCGCCCGGATCGAACGACCGCGGTCGCCCTCGTCGCACTGCTGGCGGCGTCGGGTTGTGTCCGCCGCCCGCCGGCGGCGCCGTCCGGACCCGACCCGCTGACCCTGCCGTCGGCCTACGTCGCGCAGGCCGACGGCGAGCTCGAGCTCAACGATCTGCGGCTTCCCGGCCGCCTGCGGGTGGCCTACCTCGTCAATCCGGACGGCAGCGTGGTGGTCAGCGACCTGACCGCCTGGATCCGCGACGTCGACATCGTCACCCACTTCCTGTTCATCGAGACCGACCGGCAGCGGCTGCGCTGCACGAAACTGAGCAATTCGGCGGTCATCGCCGGGCGCCTCGGAGCCGACGGCAGGATCGTCTTCCCGGCCGGTGCGGCCGATCTCACCGGTGTGAGCTTCGCCGCGCGCGACGCAGACCGCGTCTGCCGCGGCGAGGCGCGCCAGGTGACCGCGACCAGCAACGCCGAAGTCGTGGCGATCCACGATCCGGCGCGGAACCGGTTCTCGATGAGCGGCTCGTTCCGCGGCCGGCACGGCGGCGACGATCTCGACATCCGCTTCGCGATGAGCGGCGACTTCGTGAATCGTCCGCCGCGCGCGCTGCTGGGAGTGTTCGAGCCGTCGGGGAGCGGCGGTGGGGGCGGGACGAGCGAGCTCGAGCTGCCCCAGGGCGGCTGTCCGCCGCTGCACGGCATCAATCCTCCCGGTGCGGTGGCCAACGATCCGGCCGGACTTCGTCTGCGCCTGATCTCGCTCTCGGACGACCCGGACGGGAGCGGCAGCGGGCCGCGCGCTGGGCGTGGCGATATCGCCCGCGACGTCTGGTCGCACTCCGTCGACGGCGGCCCGTTCGTCGCCCTGGGAACGACACAGGTCACCGGACCGGTGTTGTTCGAGCTCCATCGCGATCACGTCCTCGCGCTGACCACTTCGGATCACGCGCGCGCCGCCTCGCGCATGGTCTGCCGGTTCCGGGTGCTGACGGCGGAAGAGGCCGGTACGGGAGGTGGCTCGTGAACGTCCGGGCGAACGGCAGGTTCCTGTTGCGCTTCGGCGGGATCGTGGCGCTGGTGGTGGCCAGCTCGCTCGGCTGCGGCCTGATCCTCGACTTCGACCCGCCGGAGGCGCGCCACATGGAGTGTGTGGCGACGGTCGAGAACGGAGAAGGGGTCCGGGTCGACGTCTCCAGCCTGACCCATCCCGACTTCGTCGAGAACATCCCGACCTTCTCGGGAGGCGGCGGTGTGCCGACCGGCGGCAGCGGCGGGACCGCGCCGCTGCGGCCGTACTACGTCTGCACGACGTCGAGCTGCGGCCCGTGCTTCTTCGCCACCCCGGCCGACGCCGAAGCCGACTGGCGGCGCTGGCTCGAGCAGCGGATCGCCGAGATCGCCGCCGGACCCGATTCTCCTTCGCTCTTCCGCATGCACGCCGGTCCCTGGTGCGTCGTGCCGGGATCGTTGCGCTGTGAGGAGCGGGAGATCGTCGACCGCGATCCGTCGTGCGGGCCGGCGCTCACCGCCGGACCGATCTCCGACTGCGGGACGACCCCGCCTCCGCCCGGCCAGTGCCTCGAAGTCACCTGTCGTGGCGGCGCGTCGTGCACGGCGATCGACTTCGGGCTCGTGGCGACCGGCGCGAGCGCGACCGAGACGGTCACCCTCCGCAATTGCGGCGGCGAAACCGATCGCGCCGTCACCATCCGGGTCGATCCGGTCGTTCGTCCACTGACCCTGGACGCCGACTTCACGGTGCCGCGGAACGGGTGCCGCGTGCGTCCCGGCGATCCGGCGCTGGGCCGCCAGCTCACGACCGCGAGCTTCGACCCGACGGAGTCCACCTGCGACTTCGACCTCACGTTCACGCCGATGCACGCCGGCTTCCAGGAGGGGGAGATCACCTTCGCCAGTGACCTCGATCCGAGTCACCGCATCCGGCTCTCCGGCCAGGTCGAAGGCGGCGGCCTGACCATCGACCGGACCAGTGTCTGGTGTCTCGACCCGGCTCCTCCCGGCGGCTGCACGACCGAGCAGATCGTGCGCATCACCAACGGCGGACCGGGCGCGGTGACCATCCGCGGAATCTCCTTCGGTACCGGTGCCGGCAACTTCTTCGTCCGCCGTCCGCCACCGCCGCCCTACCCGATCGTCCTCGCGCCGGGTGCACCGCCACTCGAGGTCGCGATCCAATGGTGTCCCGGCGGAGCCGCCGATACGGGCGGAGACCTCAACTTCGACACCAATGCCGATCCGCCGCTCCCACCGCTCAAGGTGGGGCACCTCGACCCGGGAAACTGCACCTAGGTCGGTCCGCCGCACCGGATCGGAGAGCGGCGGACGTCGATGCAGCGGGAGCGGGCCCGGGGAATTCACGTGCTAGCATCGCGGCCTTCGAAGCGATGGAAAACCTCGGCAAGTACGAGATCCTCGAGAAGATCGGGGAGGGCGGGTTCGGCGCCGTCTACAAGGCCCGCGATCCCCATCTCAAGCGCATCGTCGCGCTCAAGACCTGCAGCCACGACGACGAAGACCTGCAGCGCCGCTTCCTGCGCGAGGGCGAGATCGTCGCCAGCCTGCAGCACCCGAACATCACCCTGATCCACGATCTCGGTTTCGAGGGCGGAACGCCGTTCCTCGTCCAGGAGTTTCTCTCCGGCGAGGACCTGGCGGCGATCATCGAACGCCGCGACGAGCTCGACGACGACACCCGCATCGCCTGGATGTTCGACATCGCCCGCGGACTCGAGTACGCGCACGACAAGGGGATCGTCCATCGCGACATCAAGCCGGCGAACATCCGGATCCTCGAGGACCGAACCGCGAAGATCATGGACTTCGGCATCGCCAAGCTGGCGCAGCACGAGACCCGTCTGACCAAGACGGGCTCGGCGATGGGAACCATCGCCTACATGTCGCCCGAGCAGCTCGACGGGAGCGACGTCGACCACCGCTCCGACATCTTCGCCTTCGGCGTTCTGTCGTACGAGCTCTTCGCCTTCACCCGTCCGTTCGAAGGGGAGACGACGAGCCGCATCGTCTACCAGATCCTCCATGCCGAGCCGCGTCGCATCGACACGCTGCCGGCGCGCTTCGATCCCGGCCTCGACCGGATCTTCCGCGGCTGTCTGGCCAAGGAGCCCGCCCAGCGCTTCCAGTCGTTCGGCGAGGTCCTGCAGGCGCTCGAGCGCCTCCTCGCCGGTCTGCCGCCGATCGACGAGTCGACCGTTTCCGGCTGGTCCGGAAAGGAGGGGTCGACCCCGGCGGCGGGCGCACCGGTCGGCGGTGCGCGTCCGCGGTCGGGTGGGCCGTATCCGGCGCGGGGGGGCATCAGCCGTCCGAACACCGCGGCCCGGCTGGCCGGGGCCGCGACGCACGGCGGCACGGCGGAGGTCGATTCCGCAGGCGCGCGCCCCGCGATCTGGAAATTCGCCGCCGGTGGCGCGGCGCTGCTGGTCGCCGCGCTCGCGGTCTGGATGCTCGTCGGCCGTGGCGAACGGCCTTCTGCGACGACGGCGGCGGACCCGGTGCCGACCGCACCTCCGGTCGCTTCCACCTCGTCCGCCGCGGTCGCTCCCGAGCCGGTCGCTGGCGAAGAAGCGTCCGCCCCTGCCCCCGCCGCCCCGACGACGCCGAGCCCGGCGGCAGCGAAGGCCGTGAACGTTCCGGCGCCGGAGCCCGCTGCGGCGGCCCCCGCTACGCCGCCTGCGGCGCCCGCCGCGAAGGCGACGAAGAGCGCCGAGGCGGAGCGGCAAGGCGCGCTCGTGAACACACTCGTGGAACGGGCCGAGCGCGAGGCTCGCGAAGCCCGGGCGGCGGCGGAGAAGGCGGGCGCCAGGGATGCGGCGGCGGCCGACTTCGGCGCCGGCGAAGAGAAGCTCTCGCGCGGCGTCGGAGCGCTCGCTGCCGGCAAGCCGGAAGCCGCCTACGATGCGTTCAGTGCGGCGCGCGCCGACTTCGAAGCGTCGGGCCGCGAGGCGGCGAAGGTCCGCACGGCCGCAGCGCCCCGCGCGACCGCGCCTCCGCCGGCACCGGCACCGACTCCGGCGCCGTCGCGCGTCGCCGAGCCGGCGGCCACCGCCCCGGCGGCCGCGACCCAGGCCTCCGCCGAGAGCGAGATCCGGCAGGCGCTCGACCGGTACGTCGCCGCCTACGAGCGTCTCGACGCCGACGCCGTCATCGCCGAGGTGCCTTCGCTCGTATCCCGCCGCGGCGAGCTCGAGCGCGCCTTCGGGCAATATCGCTCGCTCGATCTCGCCCTCGAGGGCTGCCGCATCGACGTCGCCGGAGAGCGCGCCACGGCCACCTGCAACAAGCGTCAGTCGTTCGAGCTCAAGGTGGGACAGGGACGCACCATCGACGGCAAGGCGACGTTCCGTCTGGTCCAGCGCGCGGGCCGCTGGACGATCGACGCCGTCGAGGGTTGAAGCGCGCCGGGTCGCCCCCGGATCAGAAGCTGTAGTCGATTCCGATCGTCGGCACCAGGGCGGTGTCGCGCAGGCCGTCGTCGTTCAGCGCGATCATCAGGTGGGTCGAGACGAGCACCTGGCCCCAGAGGTTCCACTTGGCGCCGACCACCGCCGTGGCGATGTTGAGATCGTCACGCCGCGAGTCGAGCACCGGCCGCGTCGTCGAGGTGATCTGGTCCGAGTCGAATCGCTGGTAGAGATGCGTGGTGTCGCCGACCTCGAGCGTCGGCGCGTCGATCAGCGTCCGCCAGAGGATCTCGCCGACGAGAGTGACCCGTTCGTGCACGGCGAGGTCGGCGGCGAGCGAGAAGTTGAACTCGTCCGAGAGATCGGCCTTGCTGGAGTCGGTGACGTCCGCCCCGGTGTAGCCGAAGTTGACGTGCGTCGCCAGCCTGCCGAAGTTCGCCGAGCCGAGAAGCTGCACGCGGACCGCCGTCGCTCCGGTTCCGAGAAGCTCGTCTTCGTCACCGGTCGGCAGGCGGACGTCGACGCCGAGCGCCAGGCCACGTCCCTCCTTGCGGATCATGGCGAACTTGCCGCGCAGCTGGATGTCGCCGACGCCGCTCGACGAGCCGGAGGCGCGGTAGACGGCTTGGTCGCCGCCGTCGGCGAAGCGGTGCTGCGGCGGGTTCTCCAGCCCTTCGGTGGCGAGGCGCCGGATGTGCGTGTCGAGAGCAGCGTCGAGTTGGACGCGGACGAGCGGGATCGCGAACGCGAGATCGAAGCGCTCGCCGGCGCCCCAGGTGGCCGAGAAGACCGTGACGTCCTGGCTCAGGTCGAGGTTGGCGTCGGCGAGGATCAGGTCGCCCTCGTAGACGGTGGCGACGGTGGTTCCGTCGTGATTGGTGTCGAGGTGGGTGAAACTCTGGGTGATCTCGTCTTCGTCGAGGTCGAGTCCGTCGAGCGAGTCGTACTGGTAGCGCGAGGTGTTCACGCCGACGTTCCACTTGCCCTTGCCGATCGTCGCGGCCCGCTCGGTGAAGATCGGCCCGAACGACTCGCTGGTCCGGGTCATGACCCCGAGCGCGGGGTCGAAGGTGTAGGTGAAGCCGCCGGCCGAAGAGGTGATCGGCAGCGTTCCGAGCTGGCTGACGATGCTGTCGTTGATCAGGTTGCCCGCTTCGACGAGTCCGCGGCTCGAGTCGACGAAGTGCGCCTCGTGCGCGGTTGCGGCGAGGACGATCGTGCGGTCGAACAGATTCGGGATGAGCTCTCCGAGCGGTCCCGACTGCGCGCGAAGCGACGAGCCGGCGGCGAGAACCAGCAGCAGGAAGACGGTCGGGCATCGCGCGAAGCGGCGGTACAGGGGCATTCGTTCCTCCGGAAGTTCGACGTCGGTTCGAGAAATCGAGTCTAGCAACTGCGATCCCCGGCAGTCACGGTTTGCGCGGCGCCGGGAGATCCTGTCCTCCCTGGTGGAGCACGAGCGAGCCCGTGCGACCGCTCCCCGGCTCGCGCACGAACTCGATCTCCGCGTCGATCGCCCGGAAGAAGAACCGGTCGATCGCCTCGGGGAAGATCTCGAGCCGCTCCTGACCGGTCGCCCGGGCGAAGAGGCCGTCGCCTTCGCGGCTCACGGCGATGTCGAAACCGGGAGCGAGCGCATAGACGCCGACGTAGTCGTCGTAGATCGCGGGGTCGACGGCGATGGCGGCGCGCTCGTGCGGCAGCGGCTCGTCGGTGCGCGGCGAGCGGAACACCGGACCGAAACCGTGGTCGAACTCGAGCGACACCACCCCTCCCGCGGCGTCGCGACGGAAGCGCAGCCGGTCGGTTTCCTCGGCGAAGCCGAAACGGTCGTCGCCCAGCGGTCGCAGCTCGCGGAGCGAGCCGCCGGTGCGCTGCAGGCGGAGCGTCGTCCCGTCACGGGTCACCGTCTGCCGCGCGTCCGGGCTCCCGGCCACGCGGTAGACGCCGACGTAGCGGTCGAGCTCGTCGGCGGGGAGGACGACGGGCGGTACGGCGCCCGCCGCGCTCGCGAACGCCCTTTCGACGATCTGGCGGGCGAGCCGGCTGGGTGCGCTCTCCGGCTGATTCGACAGGATGACCACGACCATGTCTTCGTCCGGCACGCGCAGGAGGTCGGCGGCGAAGCCCGGGATGCCGCCGCCATGTTCGTGGACCGTCCTGCCGGCCACCTCGAGGATTCCGTAACCGAGTCCGTAGCGGGTCGAGACGCCGTCCTGCTCTCCGCCCCGGACGATGGCGGGAGTGAACATCCGGTCGCGCGAAGCAGGCGACACGACGCGGCCCGCTTCGAGGGCGTCGCTCCAGAGCGCCAGGTCGTCGACGGTCGACATCAGCGAACCGGCGGCATACGGCTGGGTGAGCGAAAGGTAGGGAGCGTTCTCGAGCCCATTCAGTCCCCGGTGGTAGCCGCTCACCCGGCCGCGGACGATCTCCTCCTGGTGGCCGAACCGCGTGTTCGCCATGCCCAGGGGCGCGAACAGCTCCTCTTCGACGTACTCTTCGTAGCTCCGGCCGCTGACCTTCTCGATCACCGCTCCGAGCAGGATGTAGCCCGAGTTGCTGTAGCTCCAGCTGGTCCCCGGCTCGAAATCGAACGGCTTGCCGGCGAAGATCCCGATCAGTGTCTCGACGCTCATGTCCTCGCGCCAGCGCGGCAGCCACTCGGGCATGCTGGTGTAGGAGGGGACGCCGGAGGTGTGCGTGAGGAGCTGCTGCAGGGTCACGACCCGGCCGCCGGTGGGGAAGTCGGGGAGGAACCTCGTCACCGGGTCGGCGAGTTCGAGCTTCCCCTGCTCGGAGAGGCGGAGGATCGACGCGGCGGTGAACTGCTTGGTCACCGAGCCGACCTCGAAGACGGAGTCGGGGGTGATCGGCACGCCGAGATCGAGATTGGCCATGCCGTATCCCCGGCGCAGGATCGTCTTGCCCCGCCAGCGAACGAGCGCCGCGGCGCCGGGGCCGTCCGCCGGATAGGCCGCGGACAGCGTCTCGTCGGCGAACCGGCCGAGGGCGTCGGGTGCGGTCTCCGTCGCGGTGGCGCCGGAGGCCGGGTCGACGAGCGTCAGGAGCAGGGCGAGGCAGAAGAGCGGGATCGACGTTCGGCGCATGAGCGGTCTCCTCGGTCCGATCCGCAGGATACGGCAGAGGAGCCGGATGCGTTTCATGCCGGCGCGCGGGCGGTCCGGCGAAGGCGCTAGAATCGACGGCGGCTCCCGAGGGTCCGACATGTCCGTGCTCGAAGTCCGCAAGACCTGCAAGCTCTATCTCGGCGGAGAGTTCGTGCGCTCGGAGTCCGGGCGTTACGACGCGATCCGCGATCCGCGCGGGCGCCTGCGGGCGAACGTGCCGCGCGGCTCGCGCAAGGATCTCCGCGAGGCGGTCGTCCGGGCGCGGGCGGCGCAGGCGAAGTGGGCCGGTACTTCGGGATACCTGCGCGGACAGATTCTCTACCGCATGGCCGAGATGATGGGGGGGCGCTCGGGAGAGTTCGAGACGCTGCTGCGCTCGGCGGGCGCCACGGCGGCGGCCGCGCGCCGTGAAGTGCGCGCGTCGATCGACCGGATCGTCCACTTCGCCGGCTGGACCGACAAGTACCAGGCGCTCCTGTCGAGCGTCAATCCGGTCGCTTCGTCCTACTTCGACTTCTCGCAGCCCGAGCCGATGGGGATCGTCGGGATCACTGCTCCGGAGCGTCCGGCGCTCCTGGGAGTGGTCACGCACACGCTTCCGGCGATCGTCTCCGGCAACTGCGTCGTGATGCTGCTCCCGGAGTCCGATCCGCTGCCGGCGCTCGAGTGGGCCGAGGTCCTCGCAACCAGCGACCTGCCCGGAGGCGTGATCAACCTGATCTCCGGCCGCAGGGAGGAGCTGGTTCCCCACCTCGCGCGCCACATGGACGTCAACGCCCTGGGCCTCGCCGGACTGCCGCGCGACCTCGAGGTCGCGGCCCGCGAGGACGCCGCGGTCAACGTCAAGCGCGTTCCGCAACGGACGATCGCCGACTACTTCTCGTCCGCGGCACAGCACCTCGATCAGGTGCGCGACTTCGTCGAGACCAAGACCACCTGGCACCCGGTCGGCTACTGACCCGCCGGCGGCGAGCGGGAAACGAAACGCCGGCCGGTCGTCCTGCGTAGTTCTCTGCGAGGAGGATGGTGCCATGCCCGAGAATCGACTGCGCAGGTCCCAGAAGCACCGCATGATCGGCGGGGTGATCGGCGGTCTCGCCGACTACTTCGATCGCGATCCGACCCTTCTGCGCGTCCTCTACGTGCTCGTTTCGGTCCTCTCGGCGGCGTTCCCGGGGATCCTGGTCTATCTGATCCTCTGGGTCATCATCCCGACGGAGGAGGGGGCCGGTTCGTTCGGCGCCGGAGACGGCCGCGCGCCGGTCTGAGCCCGGGCAACCTTCGGCCGCCGCGGCCGTACCTCCAGGGGACGGTTTCCATCGACCACCGCGCCCCGCGGTACCCGGAGGATCCATGCGCGCCTCGAGCTCCCGCAGGTCGTTTCTCCTCACGACGTCAGCCGGACTCGCCGGCGCGGCGACCTGGCCGCTGACCGGTCCGCTCCTCGCGAGTGACGAAGGTCCACGCACGAACGCGGAGCCGCCGGCCGGCGCCGTCGAGGCCGCCTGGCCGACGCAACCCCCGGATCTCGCGAGAGAGATGGTCGGCGTCTCGCACAACAACCCGGCGCGGGTCCGCGAGCTCCTCGCGGAGCGCCCGTCGCTGGCGCGGGCCGCCTGGGACTGGGGATTCGGAGACTGGGAGACCGCCCTCGGCGCCGCCTCGCACGTCGGCAACCGAGAGATCGCCGAGCTGCTGCTCGCGAACGGCGCGCGGCCGACGATCTTCTCGGCGGCGATGCTCGGCCAGCTCGCGGTGGTACGCGCCTTCGTCGTCGCCTCGCCCGGAATCCAGGCCACGACCGGACCGCACGGGCTGACCCTGCTCCACCACGCCCGCGCCGGCGGGGCCGCAGCGCGACCGGTGCTCGACTACCTCGAGGCCGTCGGCGGCGCCGATCCGAGACCGGAGAGTGTCCCGGTGGCCGAATCCGAAAAACAGGCGATCCTCGGGAGCTACCGTTTCGGCGGCGGCGAGAGCGAGCAGATCGAAATCGTCGAGAAGCGGCTCGGCCTCACGTTCGAACGCCGGGGAACGACCGGCCGCGGCCTGACCCATCTCGGCGGCCTCGAGTTCTTCCCGGCAGGCGTCCCCGCGGTCCGCATCCGGTTCGAGACGGCGGACGATCGGGTCGTGGCGCTCGTCGTCCGGGACGGATCCCGTTCGCTGCGGGCCGAGCGCGTCACGGCACCCGCGGAGGCCTGATTTCCGGCCGGATTTTCCCCTTCCGGCGAAAATCGCGGAGAATCGGGTCGAACCCACTTCCACGGAGGAGCCCGATGACCAGATTCCGCCGGACGCTCGCGATCGTTCTCCTGCTGCTTCCTTCCACTCTCGCCGCGCAGACCGTGCGCCTCGGGTCGATCGACAACTCGCGATTCGGGAGCAGCTGGACACTGAACGGTCCCGCCATGGCGACCACCCGGGAGAAGCTGCTCGAGGACTACAGCTTCGGGGCTGGCGGAATCGTCGAACGTGTGATCGACATCACCGACACCGCGGACGAGATCACGGCCACGCTGCTCCAGGACTTCGATCTCTTCTTCATCGGCTATCTCTGGGACGAGTCGGATTTCGCCTTCTCCGACGACGAGCTGGACGCCTTCTATTCCTGGGTCGAGGGCGGCGGCGCGATGCTGATCACCTGCGACGGAGTCAACTACGACGCCGTCTGCGAGCGCTTCGGCGCTCCCATCGCCGGCGGTACCGATCACCTCGCGAATGCGACCGGCCCCGGCTTCGGACATCCGGTGCTCGACGGGCCGTTCGGTGCGGTGCTGCAGATCGGAGGGAGCGGCTCGGTCGGCCGCTTCGCCGACGACGTGGGCGGCAACGTGCTGATGAGGTCGTCGAGAGGAACGCGGCCGATGGTGATCGCGGCGAGGATCGGTGCCGGGAGAGTGGTCCTCATCACCGACGTCGACATGATCTCAGGCTTCGGTCTGAGCCCGGGCAGCTACATCGACTATCCGAACGACGTTTTCCTGGGAAACGCCGTCGCCTGGCTCGCGGGCGTATCGGACCCGGGACTGTGCGCGCCGAACGCCACGACCCTTTGCATCGACGGTGCGCCCGGTGACGGGCGCTTCTCGGTGCGGGTGTCGTACGACACGGTGCTCGGCGGCGGACTCTCCGGCGAAGCGCTGGCGACGCCGCTGGTTGCGCTCGGGGCGAGCGCCGGCGGTCTCTTCACCTTCTTCGATCCGTCGAATCCGGAGCTCGTGGTCAAGATCATCGACGGCTGCTTCCTGACCGACCACTTCTGGGTCTACTCGTCGGCCGGAACGAACGCCGGCTTCGCGATCACGATCGAGGACCTGCTGCTCGGCGGGCCGCCGAAGGTCTACGTCAACCCGGACCTGACGCCGGCCTTCCCGGTGCAGGACATCTACGCGTTGCCCTGCAGCTGACGCCGGCCGGTGACGCCGCCGTGGCGGCGCCGGGACGAAGAAAGGGCGGGCTCGTCGAGCCCGCCCTTCTGCTGTCTGCTGCCGGTGTTGCCCGGTCGCGGAACCCGCGGTCGGATCAGTTGCGGCGCAGGAAGAGGATCCCGGCGATCGCCAGCGAGAGGAGCAGGACGGCGATCCCGGCCTGGCCGAGCGTCGGAATCGCGAGGACCGACTCCGTGGGCCCGGCCGGTGCACTGCCGAGGCAGATGGGCGCATCGTCCCCGGTCGGTGTGCCGCTCTGGTAGGCCTGATCGTCGTAGGTGTTGAGGATCTGCTCGTCGACCCAGAGGAAGTAGCACGGGTTTCCGCCCGGTGCGTTCACGCCGGTCTGCCGCTGCACCGTGATCCAGGCCGCACCGGCGACGTCGACGGCGGGGAACGAGATCTCGGTCTCGCGAATCGTCGTGAAAGCGAACGGGATCTGCGTGTCGAGGATCGAAGTCGGGGTGCCCTCCACGGTCGCGAGCACAGCGCCCGGCTGGCCTGCGTTGTCGGCGCTGAAGATGATGTTGAACGGCGTCAGGGCGGTCTCGTCGGCCGTGCAGGTGTCGATGAATCCGACGGACGGATCGAACTCGAGCGACAGATTCCAGAGGCGGATCGTGCCCCCCATTCCGGCGGCGAGCGGCGTGATCACGGCGCCGACGACGGTATCTTCCGCCACCTCGAAGGCCGCTTCGACGTCCGACGTGCTGGCCCCGCCGAAGCCCTGGACGTCCAGCGGCTCCTGGTAGAGGTCGAAGCCGTCGCAGTTCGGAACGCCGTTGCCTTCGGGAGCCTGGCCCACCGGACCCTCGAGCGCGAAAAACCGGGCGCTGGGGTCATCGGCGCGGGCCACGCCGGCGGCGACTAGGGCGACGGCCGTCGCGAGGAGCAGGGTACTGCGGAACATCGATCGACGCATGATGGATCTCCAGGTCGTGAGCAGCAGCCGGAGAGCGCCAGCGAAGGAACCCTGAGAGCCTGCGAACCGCTCGTGTGGAAGGTGTCTCATGGTCTCATCTTTGACACGATCTGTCCAACTCGCCGGTCGCGCGGCGGGGTGCCTTCGCGGATCGCCGTCTACCACCCGCCCGCGCGCGTCCCGGTCCGGGCCTCGAACCCGCCCCCGCCGACCTTCCGCGGCAGCCGCAGAGTGGCGATGGCGCCGCCCCGGGGATCGTTCTCGAGGCGCACCTCGCCGCCGTGCCGGCGGGCGACTTCCTGGACGAGAGTGAGCCCGAGGCCGCGGCCCTCCCGCTTGGTCGAGAAGAACGGCGTGAAGAGCTGATCGGCGATGTCGCTGGAGATTCCCGGCCCGGAGTCGCGGACCGAGAGGGCGGCATGGCGGGAGTCGCCGCCGACCGAGATCTCGACCGCCCCGCCGTCCGGGCTCGCTTCGAAGGCGTTGCGCAGGAGATTCAGCAGCGACTGTTCGATCTGCCCGCGGTCGGCGGGCACGGCTTCCGCGTCCGGCTCGACCCGGAGCCGCAGATCGATCGAGCGTCGCGCGGCTTCGTCGCGGTGCAGTGTGACCAGGTCGCGCGCGAGCGGTTCGAGCGCGAGCGGCGCGAGCTGCGGCGCCGGCAGGCGGACGACCTCGGCGAATCCGTCGATGAACCGCGCGAGGTGCCGAACGCGCCGGGCGGCGACGTCGAGCGCCTCGTCGACCTCCGCCGGCGGGTCGCCCGGACCTGCACCGAGGATCTCGCGCGACGAGTCGAGCAGCGAGCCGATGGCGCCTGCCGAGTTGTTCACCTCGTGCGAAACGAGGCGGATCACCCTCTCGTAGGCGGCTCGTTCGGTCGAGCGCAGCTCCGCCGTCAGCTCCTCGATCAGCAGGAACGGACGCTCGAAACCGCGGTCGTGGAACTCGGCGCGGGAGATCCGCGCCCGTCGCGACGCGCCGAAGGGGAGTGTCCGCGCCCCTCCGGCCGGCAGGGTCGCTGCGGCCTCGCCGAACGGCGCCGGCAGCTCGCGGGCGCTGCGGCCGACGGCTTCGCCCGCCGGGATGCCGAGGAGAGTGGCTGCGGCGGGATTGAGCAGGTCGACGTTGCCGTCGAGATCGAGGAGGACGACGCCGGCCGGTGAGGCGGCGATCAGTTTGCCGAGCAGGAGGTCGCGCTCCTCGAGCCGCAGCCGTTCGCGCCGCAACTCCTCGGACAGCGAGTTGAAGAGCAGGACGAGCTCGTCGACGTCGCGCTGCCCGAGGAGCCGGAAGCGGGTGGTGAAGTCGCCTTCGGCGAGGAGGCTCCGGCCGCCCTCGGCGAGCTCCCGCGAGACCCGGCCGAGGCGCAGGAGCCACCACGATGCGGTGAAGGAGACCGCGACGGCGACTTCGGCAGCGAGGATGCCGAGGCGCGAGTCGCGCGCCGCGTACCAGGCGAGGAACGCCAGCGGAAGGTGCAGGACGACGACGAGCAGGGTCGCCCGCCGCTGCCATCTCATGCCGAGTCCGCGCTCCGGTCGCTCATGCCGTGCTTCTCGAGCCGGCGGTAGAGCGCCTGCCGCGAGATTCCGAGCTCCTTCGCGACGCGCGTCAGGTTGCCCGGATGGAGCTCAAGGGCGCGCTCGATCGCCCGCCGTTCGATCTCGTCCAGTCGCGCGACCGCCTCTCCCGTCCCGGCTGCCGCGACGTCGGCGAGCTCCGCGAAGCGGTCGGCGTCGAGGAAGTCGCGGTCGGAGATCAGCGCCACCCGTTCGATGGTTTGCCGGAGCTGGCGGATGTTGCCCGGCCAGGGCTGGGCCGAGAGCCAGTCGAGGGCGCTCCGGCTGAAGGCGAGGTCCGGGCGCCGCTGGTCCTCGGCTGCGGCGGCGAGGAATCCGTTCGCCAGCAGGGGGATGTCGCTGCGCCGCTCGCGCAGCGGCGGGAGGTGGAGCGGGATCAGATTGAGCCTGTAGTAGAGGTCCTCGCGGAAGCGACCGTCGGCGATGAGCTCGGGCAGGATCCGGTTGGTCGCCGAGACGACCCGGACGTCCGAGCGCCGGGTGACGCTCGAGCCGAGGGGTTCGAAGCTGCGATCCTGGAGAACGCGCAGCAGTTTCACCTGCGCCGCCAGCTCGAGCTCGCCGATCTCGTCGAGGAAGATCGTCCCGCCCTGGGCGAGCTCGAAGCGCCCCTTGCGGTCGGCGCGCGCGTCGGTGAAGGCGCCCCGGACGTGCCCGAAGAGCTCGCTCTCGAGCAGCTGCGTCGGCAGGCCGCCGACGTTGACCTTGACGAACGGGCGATCGCGGCGGCGACTGTTGCGGTGGATCGCCTCGGCGAGGAGCTCCTTGCCGGTGCCGCTCTCTCCGGAGATCAGCACCGAGGCGTCCGAGGGTGCCACCCGCGCCACCAGCTCGAGGAGCGCGACGAATTTCGGATCCTCGCCGACCAGTGCCGAGAAGTCTCCGCGTCCCGCCAGAGCTTCGCGGCGGCCGCTCGATTCGCGCGCCACGTCGCGGCGCACCTCGGCGAGTCCGAGTGCGGTTTCGACGGTCGCGGCCAGCACGTCGTTCTCCCATGGCTTGGTGAGGAAGTCGGCCGCGCCGGCGCGCATCCCGGCGACCGCGAGCGGGATGGAGCCCCACGCCGTGAGCAGGAGGACCGGCAGGTCGGGCCGTCCGTCGCGCAGCCGGTGGAGGAGCTCGAGCCCTTCGGCGCCGCTCGTGGCGCGCGAGAAGTTCATGTCCTGGATCACCAGGTCGACCTCCGGCCGCATGGCCGCGGCGAGCGCCTCGTCGGCGGAGGCCGCTTCGACGACCTCGTGCCCGCGCTGTCCGAGCAGCAGCCGCAGGGAGGCCCGGACCGTGACGTCGTCGTCGGCGACGAGGATCATCGAGCGCTACTCGTAGCGCAGGGCTGCGGAGGGGGTGACCCGGCCCGCGAGCCGGCTGGGCAGCCAGGCGGCGAGGCCGGCGAGCAGAGTGATCAGGGCGATCGCAAGAATCAGCCCCGCGGCGACGACGGATCCCGGGATCGCGCCCAGGAGATCGAGCAACGGGAGCTGAAGGATTACCACCGTTCCGAGCAGCAGCGCCGCCGACACCAGGATCAGCATCTCGACGACGAACTGGCGGCGGATCCCGCGTCCGGTCGCGCCGAGGGCCCGGCGCAGCCCGATCTCGCGGGTCCGCTCCGCGACGTTCTGCCAGACGACTCCGATCAGCCCGAGCGCGACCATCGACAGGAGGAAGCTTCCCACAATCGCGCCCGCCGCGAGCGGCACGATGCGCAGGCGCAGGGCGCCGGCCCGGTCGTCGGCCATGCGCCGCACCTCGAACGACCAGTCGGGCGCGAGTGCCGCGAGCCTCCGGTTCAGACGCTCCTCGAAGGCGATGCCGGAGCCCGGGCGGGCGCGGAGGAGCATGTGGGAAAGGGGGCGATGCTCCGCGTCGTCCAGGCGGACCCGGCGGAAGTAGAAGTTCCCCGGGCCGTCGAGCTCGCCGCCCGGACGGTAGTCCCCGACGACGCCGACGATCCGTTTGCCCGGCCGGAACTCCTCCGATCCCTCTTCGGAGCCGCCGAAGCTCCTGCCGATCGCCGCCTCCGCGGAGCCGAAGAGATCGCCGGCGAGCTCGCGATCGACCACCACCGGGTCGTCCCCGGTGCCGCTGTCCTCGGCGGAGAACCAGCGGCCGGCGACGATGTCGAGGCCGGCCACCGCGGCGAACTCGTCGGTCACGTCGTTGACCGACGAGCGGATCTCGCGGCCGTTCCACTCGAAGACCGTATCCATTCCGCCCATCGTGAAGGGGGCGATGTGGGCGCCGGCGACAGCCTCCACTTCGGGAATCGCCCTCGTCTCCTGCAGCAGCCGGGAGAAGCGCTCCATGTCGCTTGCGCCGTAGGCATCGTCGCCGATCCGCTGATAGTCGATCTGCACGACCAGGAGATCCCGCCAGTCGAAGCCGAGCGGCTTCCGCCAGTTCGACGCCTGATAGAGCGCGATGATCGAGACCAGTGCCACGACGAGGAAGGTGACGAAGAGCTCGAGGAGCAGGAGCGAGCTCGAGCGTTTGCGATTCCAGGCGAGTCGAACGAGATGTCGGATCATCGGGCGCCTCCGGTGAGTGCGGCGACGGGGGTCATACGGGAGAGCCGGAACGCGGGCCAGAGTCCGGAAAGGATTCCGAACACGAGCGCCGCGAGAACGGTCCAGCCGGCGACGGCGAGGCTCAGCCCGAGGTCGAGGTAGGGGACGAGCCCGCTGGCGTTGATTCCGGCGATCGCCAGGGCTGCGAGCGCGAAGCCGATGCCCCCTCCGACGAGAGCCAGGACGACGTTCTCGAGCAGGAACTGACCGAGAAGTGCACGTCGCGGCGCGCCGAAGGCGCGACGCACACCGATTTCGGCGGCACGCTCGGCGGCACGCGACACGTTCAGGTTGGTGAGATTGACCGCCGGGAGGAGCATGAACAGGAGCGCGAACGCGACGAGCAGGGTGCGCAGGCGGCCCGGCCGGGCACTCTCGTAGCGGTCGGAGAAGAGGATGCGGGAGGCCGCTTCGAACTTGGTGTCGGCCCCGCCGCGCAGGTTCGGGCGCTCCGGATCCGGGGCGGTCGTGGTGAGGATCCGTCGTCCGATCTCGGCGCGGATCGCCGGCAGATCGGCGGCCGAGCGGGCGACGAAGATCGCCTGCATCGAGCCGACGAACTCGCGCTTGTACTGCTCCGTGCGGGAGGTCGAGAGCGGAACCCAGACGTCGGCGGCGGGCAACACGCGGAGGACCGGGATGTTCTCGACCACGCCGGCGACGCGGAAGCGCTGACCGTCGACCTCGATCCAGCGTCCGACCGCCGGACCGTCACCCAGGAGCTTCTCGCGCGTGGCGGTGTTGATCACCGCGACGAAGTTCCGCTCGCGCTCGTCGTCGTCGCTGAACGGTGCTCCTTCGACGAACCGCAGATCGAAGACCCGCCAGAAGGCGGCGTCCGTGCGTTTCAGGAGGAGGCGGACCTTCCGGCCTTCGACGTAGGTGGTCACGCCGGCGGGAACCGTGAAGAAGGTCTGCTCCTCGACCCCGGGGAGGTCGCGCATGTGGGCATCGAGGAAGCCGTAGCCGGCGCCCGCCGTGCGCGTGCTGTGTTCCCCGGACTCCGACATCGCGAGGATTCCGACCGCGCGGTCGAGCCGGCTCTCGGGCGACCGGTGCCCGAACGCTTCGTCGAGGAGCGCTGCGGCGGTGGTGACGACGAGGATCGTCGCGGCGACGGTGAACAGGCTGACGGCGGTGAACGCCTTGCGCCGCAGCAGGACCTTCCAGGCGAGTTTCAGGTGGTGGAGGATCTTCATCGCGACACCGGACTCAGGCCACCAGGCGGCCGTCGAAGAGACGGACCGTGCGCGGCGTGCGTCCCGCCATGCGCGAGTCGTGCGTGACCATGACGACGGTCGTGCCGTCGACGCGGTTGAGCTCCTCGAGGATGCCGAAGATCTCGTCGCCCATCCGGCTGTCGAGGTTGCCGGTCGGCTCGTCGGCGAGGAGCAGTCGCGGCGAGCCGACGATGGCGCGGGCGATGGCGACCCGCTGCTGCTGCCCCCCGGAGAGCTGGTTCGGGAAGTGACGGGAGCGGAAAGCGAGACCGACGCGCTCGAGTGCGGCGAGGGCACGCCGCCGGCGCTCCCGGTGCCCGACGCTGCGGTAGAGGAGCGGGATCTCGACGTTGTCGACCACCGACAGGTCGGGCACGAGGTGGAAGGTCTGGAAGACGAAGCCGATCGCTTCATTGCGCATGCGGGCGAGCGCCGCGTCGCCGGCGCGGGTGGCGTCGTGGCCGGCGACCCGCAGGGTGCCGGCGCTCGGCAGGTCGAGAAGACCCATCAGGTGCAGCAGCGTCGACTTGCCGGACCCGGACGGTCCCATGATCGAGACGAACTCCCCGTCGGCGATCCGGAGATCGATGTCCGAGAGGGCGAGCGTTTCGATGCGGTCGGTCTGGTAGGTCTTGCGGACGTTCACGAGTTCGATCATCACGGTCTCCGGTGGGAGTCAGCGCAGGACGATGCGCCGGTTGTGGAGGTACGAAGAGGCATCGGACACGACGATCCGGTCTCCTTCGGCGAGTCCGGAGACGACCTCGATCTCGTCGCGGCCGGCGAGGCCGAAGGTGGCGGTGCGGCGTTCGAGCCGCCCGTCGGCGACGACGAAGATCTGCTGGCGGGCGCCGCTTGCGGCGAAAGCGGGCCGCCGCACCTTGAGGACGTCCGGCTTCTCGTCGAGCACGACGTCGACGTCGACGCGAAGAGCGTTGCGAAGGGCCGGGTGGTCGGGCCGGTCGAGGAGTGCGGTGAAGCGGACCGCAGCGTCGGCGAGGGTCGGATCGACGCGCACGATGCGACCCTCGAGACGCTCCCCTTCGCCGACCCGGAAGCTCACCGCGAGCCCCGGGGCGAGTCGCGGGGCGTGGATCTCGGCGGCGGTCGCCTCGAGGCGGAACGAGCCGAGATCGGCGACCCGGGCCACGACGTCCCCGGGGCGTACCAGGGCGCCTTCCTCGGCGAGGACGAAGGTGACGATGCCGTCGCGATCGGATCGCGTCGTCGCGGCGGCGAGCTTGCGTGCCAGCTCGTCGCGCTCCTTCTCGACGATGGCGAGGTCGAGCGCGCCACCGCCGAGCCGCTCGTCGCGCGAGGCGCGCAGGGCGAAGACCGCCGTCTCGAGTTCGGCGACGACGAGCCCGGCCTTCTTGTGTGCCACCTCGGCGGCGAGGCGATCGCCCGCCGGGACGAGACCTTCCTGCGCCAGCCGCGTCCGCTGCTCGAGCACGACGGCGGCCGATTCGAGATCGAGGCGGGACTCGGCGAGACGGCGTTCGATCTCGGAGAGCTCGCGACCGCTGTCGAGCTCGAGCTGCCGTCGCAGGTGGCGCGCCCGGGCGACCCGGTCGTCGAGCTGCGAGAGCTCGGAGCGGGCGGCGGCGAGGTCGAGCTCGAGGATCGCTTCGTCGCGCCGGACCGGATCGCCGGGCCGCTTGAGGACCCGCAGGACCCGCGCCTCGACCGGAGCCGGGAGCTGTTCTTCGTAGGCCGGGGTGATCCGCCCCTGGGCCGGGACGCTGGCGACGAGCCGGCCGCGCTCCACCGTGGCGAGCCGGAGCTCGGAGCGCCGGACGGACGGACGGAGGAGGGCCGACGCCGAGAGGAAGAGCGCCAGGGCTACCGCCACGCCGGCGGCCGCGCGGACGGCCAGACGGCTGTGGCGCCGGCGGAGCTCGGTCGGAGTGAGGTCTCGGTCCATCGTGCCGCACCGACAGTCCAAGCTCCGTGCCACGACGTCGATGTCGTGGAATCAACGGTTTCCGTGCTGATTGCGGGGCCCGAGCGTCCGCTGCCGGACGGCGCCGTCCGGAAGCGGACGGTGGTGTGGGGCGCCGGTTGACTCGGGCCGAGCGGCGACGGTAGCGTCGCGGCTCGATGCGCCGCTCGACGATTCGACCCGGCAGAACCCGGATGTGTCGCCCCGGAATGCTCCCCGCAGGCAGCGGAGGACGGAGAATCGTCGACTAGGCGCAACGCGACACGACGAGCGCAACCGGCCCCGCAGCCACGATGGTGGACGCGGGGCCTTTTCTTTTTCCGGGAGCCGGACGGGCGCGATCGCGCGGACCGTCCCGGCGACCGGCGGCGGAAAGGATGCAGAGCATGTCGGCGAACAGCAGGAAGATCCCGGTCACCATCCTCGGGGCGACCGGCGTCGTGGGGCAGCGGTTCGTCCGCCGCCTGGTGGATCACCCCTGGTTCGAGATCGCGCATCTGGCGGCGAGCGAGCGCTCGGCCGGCAGGCGGTACGCGGACGCCTGCGACTGGCGGCTCGCGGGGGAGGCGTACGGCGGGCTCGGCGACCGCATCCTGGTGCCGGCGGAACCGGTCGCCGCCGCGGCGCCGGTGGTCTTCAGCGCTCTCGACGCGGCGTCGGCGCGTGAGCTCGAGCCGGCGTTCGCGGCGTCGGGGTCGTGGCTCTTCTCGAACGCCTCGGCGTTTCGCATGGCGGAGGACGTGCCGCTCCTCGTGCCGGAGGTCAACCCCGACCATCTCGCCCTCGTCGAACGGCAGCAGAGGGAGCGCGGGTTCCGCGGCGCGATCGTCTGCAATCCGAACTGCACGGCGACGCTCCTGGCGCTGGTGCTGGCGCCGCTCGACCGCGCATTCGGTGTCGAAGCGGCGGTCATGTCGTCGATGCAGGCGGTGAGCGGGGCGGGATATCCGGGCGTTCCGTCGCTCGACATCGTCGGCAACGTCGTCCCGTACATCCGCGGAGAGGAAGAGAAGGTCGAGGAGGAGACCGGCAAGCTCCTCGGCCGCCGGAGCGGCGATTCGCTGCGGCCCCATCCCGCGCCGATCTCCGCCCTCTGCCACCGGGTGGCGGTTCTCGACGGCCACACCGAGGCGCTGAGCGTGCGGCTCGGCGGGACACCGACGCCGGCGCAGGTGAGCGACTGTCTGGCCGGCTTCCGTGGCGCGGCGGAAGGGGAGCGGCTGCCGTCGGCGCCCGCGGTACCGCTCGCGGTGCACCAGCGCCCGGACCGCCCGCAGCCGCGCCTCGATCTCGCGGAGACCGGCCGGCGCAGCGACGGGATGACGGTTCACGTCGGACGGATCCGCACCTGCCCGGTCTCCGGCATCAAGCTGACCCTCGTCGGGCACAACGCCGAACGCGGTGCCGCCGGCGCGAGTCTCCTCAACGCCGAGCTCGCCGCCGTCCGCGGCCTCCTTCCGGGCGGGGAGATCGCCGCAATCGTCGGCCCCTCGCGATGACCGCGGGTGAACGGCTGCACAGCCGGTGAGGTAGGGGAGTCCTATCGTCGGGACGATGTTGCGGCGCGCCCTCTTCCTCCTCGCGATGGTTCTTCCCGCGGGCGCCGGTGCGACCGATTTCTGGGTCGATCCCGTGCTCGGAAGCCCGGCCGGCGACGGCAGCGCGGGCAGCCCGTGGCAGACGATCCAGCAGGTGATCGAGGACGGTCGGATCGAGACGCGCCACTGGGAGTCGCTCCCGTACGTCCCCGGCCTCGGCTTCGTGACGGTCCATCCGGGCGCTCCCGTGAAGGCCGGCGACACGATCTGGCTGCGCACCGGCGACCATGGCGAGATCTTCGTTCGCGGCGCCTACAACGAGCTTCCGATCACCATCGCGGCGGCGCCGGGAGCACGGCCGAGACTGACCCGGATCGTCCTCTCCGCGGCCCAGAACTGGATCGTGCGCGGTCTCGCGGTGAGCCCTTCGCACGCCCTGCCGCCGCTCCCACCGGAAACCATGATCGACGTCGAGAACCACTCCTGGCACGGGCCGTCGTGGGACATCGTGGTCGAGGGCTGCGAGCTCTATTCGGTCGCGGATGCGTCGGGCTGGAGCGCCGGCGACTGGGTGAACGCGGCGTCGAGCGGCATCGCGGTCGACGGAGACCGGGTCGTCTTGCGCGGCAACGATCTCCGCAACGTGCGCTTCGGCATCTCGGTGAGTGGCGCTGACGCCCTCGTCGCCTTCAACCGGATCGACGGCTTCTCGGCCGACGGGCTGCGCGGGCTGGGCGACGGCGGGGTTTTCGAGTACAACCTCGTCCAGAACAGCTACGTCGGCGATCCGCCCGACGGCAACCACGACGACGGCTTCCAGAGCTGGTCGTTCGGTCCCGGCGGAGTCGGGACCGGCGAGGTGCGCGACGTGGTGCTGCGCGGCAACCTGTTCATCAACAGCACGCCGGTCGGCGGGCCGCCGCCGGAGCTCAGGACCGCGCTCCAGGGGATCGGCTGTTTCGACGGGATGTTCGTCCACTGGACGGTGGAGAACAACGTCGTCATCACCGACCACTGGCACGGGATCAGCCTCTACGGCGCCGTCGACTCGCGCATCGTCAACAACACGGTGATCGACGCCGTACCGGGCCAGCCCGGCCCGCCCTGGATCATGACCAACTCGAACCGGGGGACGCCGTCGCAGAACGTCGTGGTGCGCAACAACCTGGCGGCCGACTACTCGCTCGCCGGGACCGCGATCGTTGCCGATCACAATCTCGAGTTCAGCGACGCGGCGGCGCTCTTCGTCGCCCCTCCGTTCGACGTTCGCCTTCTCCCGGGGAGCGCTGCCGAGGATGCCGGCAGCGATGTCCTCGCGCCGGCCGTCGACGCCGCCGGGACGCCGCGTCCGCAGGGCGCCGGCTGGGATCTCGGTGCCTTCGAGCGCTGCCCGGGCTGCATCTTCCGCGACGACTTCGAGCGCGGCGATCTCGCGCGCTGGGACTGACTCCGTCGGGCCCGCGGCCGGTTGCTATCTTTGCCGGATGAGTCGATCCGATCGCGCGAAGCGGAATCCGTTCGCCCTGGCGCTCTCCGGGCTCTGCTGCCTCTTCGCGGCCGCTGTCGCGACGGCGTCGGAAGGCGTGCCGCTCCTCGTCACCGTCGACGACCTGCCGCTCACCGGCGGCAGCCTGCACGCCACGGCGGGGGACCGCGAGGCGGCGACGCGCGGCATGCTGGCGGCGCTCGCGCGCCACCGGGTTCCCGCCGTCGGTCTGGTGACCTGGGGAAATGTCCACGGAGCGGACGACCTGCGTCTGCTCGAGCTCTGGCTCGCCGGCGGCCACGAGCTCGGGAACCATTCCGACCGCCACCTCGACTATCACCGCACCGGGACCGACGCCTGGCTGGCCGACGTCGAGCGCTCGCGGTCGGAGATTGCCGCCTTCCTCGCGGCGCGCAGCAGACCGCCGCTGCGCTTCTTCCGCTTTCCGTTCCTGCGCGAAGGGGACACGGACGCCAAGCTCGACGCCGCGCGTGCGTATCTCGCGAGCACGGGCCAGCGCAATCTGCCGGTGACGATCGACGATCAGGACTGGTCGTTCGAGCGGCCGTACGTCGAAGCGTCGCGTTCCGGCGACCGTGCCGGAGCGGCCCGCGTCGCCGCGGCGTACCACGAGTCGCTCCACCTCTCGGTGCGGCACCATCGCGAGACGGCGCGGGAGCTGTTCGACCGTGACGTGCCGCAGATCCTCCTCCTGCACGGGACGGCGATCGGCGCCGCCGAATGGGACCGGCTGTTCACCTGGCTCGAAGGGGAGGGGTTCCGCTTCGCCTCGGCGGACGAGGTGCTGGCGGATCCGGCCTACGAGCGGCCACCGCACTTCCTCGGTCCGCGCGGCCCGGGACTCTGGGACCGCATCGTCGACGAGCGCCGGCGGCAGGAAGCGGACGCGGCCGTTCGGGCCCTGCTGGAGAACCAGGTCGCGGCCTGGAACCGCGGCGACCTCGAGGCGTTCGTCGCTGCGTACGCCGACGAGGCGCTTTTCGTCTCGCCGTCCGGCGTGACCCGGGGCAGCGGCGAAGTGCTGGCGCGCTACCGGCGGCGCTATCCCGACGGCAAGGCGATGGGGAGGCTGCGTCTCGAGCTCTCCGACGTCCGGCTGACGGCAGGCGGCGAAGTCTCGATGCTCGGCGACGCCGTCCCCGGCCGGGTCCACGGCGCCCGGGTGCTGGCCCGCTGGACTCTGACCCGCGACGACGGTGCGCCGGCGCGCTCCGGGCCGACTCTGATCGTGCTCGAACGGCGCGACGGGACGTGGCGGATCGTCGAGGACGCCTCGATGGAAGACGAGGGCGCGCCGGCGGCTTCCGGCGGGTAGGATCGCTGCGATGGCGAACCACGAACCGGGTCCGGGAGTCCTCGCCGACAACGCTGCGCCCACGAGCGGCATCATCAACTGCATCGCCTACCGCGAGGGGCGCCGGGTCCGGGCGCTCGAGATCGAGGAGATCGCGGCCGCACTCGAAGATCCGGAAGTCTTCGTCTGGATCGGCCTGTACGAACCGGACGAGGCGCTGCTCGAGCGCGTGCAGGGCGCATTCGAGCTCCACGATCTGGCGATCGAAGACGCCCATCGTGCGCACCAGCGACCGAAGCTCGACCGCTACGGCGACTCGCTCTTCCTGGTGCTGCGGACGGCGCAGTTCGAAGGCGAAGGGACACGGCTCGAGTTCGGAGAGACCCACGTCTTCGCCGGAAGGCGCTACGTCGTCACGGTGCGGCACGGCTCACGCAAGGCGCACCTCGGCGTGCGCGATCGTTGCGAAGCCGAGCCCGGCGACCTCGCTCTCGGGCCCGGATACGTCCTCTACTCGCTGCTCGATTTCGTCGTCGACCAGTACTTTCCGATCCTCGAGCAGCTCGAGGACCAGTTCGAGCGCATCGAGGTCGACGTCTTCGACGGCCAGTCCGAACGGGAGACGACCAAGCGGATCTACGACCTGCGGAGCGATCTGGTCTATCTCAAGCGCGCGGTCTTCCCGCTGATCGACGTCTGTCAGAGACTCGAGCGGCTCGAAGGTCCGCTGATGCCGGAGGAGATCCGGGTCTACGTCCACGACGTCCAGGACCACCTGCTCAAGATGCACGAGATGCTCGAGAACCTGCGCGAGATGTCGGCGTCGGCCCTCGAGGCGCACTTCTCGCTGCTGACCATCGCGCAGGGCGACGAGACCCGGCGGCTGGCCTCCTGGGCGGCGATCATCGCCGTTCCGACGATGGTGGCGGGGATCTACGGCATGAACTTCCGCTTCATGCCCGAGCTCGGCTGGCGCCTCGGCTATCCCTTCGTGCTCGGCGGCATGGCGCTGCTCTGCCTGCTGCTCTACCGGGCGTTCAAGAGGAGCGGCTGGCTCTGACGCGAGCCAGCCGCCCGATCGCGCTGCTCGGTCAGCGCGGCCAGAGCCAGCCGAAGACGCCGGCGGTGACGAGCGAGTAGAGAAGCCCGTCGAACATGGAGCGGAAGGTGTTGCTCCACGGCATCGTGCGCCAGATCGAGTCGACCAGGCAGCTGACGCCGTAGGCCATGAAGGCCGTGGTGCCGACGAAGCGGAAGACTTGCAGATAGTCGAGGCCGGTGGGGATCGAGCGGCTCGCGAGGTAGGCGGTGAAGTAGCTGACGATCAGGCAGTAGACGAACCAGAGGCCGAGATACTTGCCCATCGAGGTCGGGCCGTTGGGGGCGAGCGCCAGGAAGCCGACCGGACCGCGACGGAGCTTCTCGAGATGCTCGGGCGAGCCCATCTCCTTCATCGAGTCGCAGTGGGGAAAGTGGTAGTAGCCGGGCGGCAGCCCCGCCTTGGCGAGTCCGGCGAGGGTTTCGGCCTCGTTCGGGATCTTCTTGTAGTCGGCCTTGTGGTAGCCGAGCACCATGTGGACCACGGAGCTGACGATGAAGACGGCGACTGCCGAGAGCACGATCGGCATCCACAGCGCGGGAAGCGAAATCATCGCGAACCTCCTTCGAGAGACGGAGCGTTCGCCGGCGGCCAGTCGCCGGCGACGTCCGGCGGAATCGTTGCGGGAACCGGCGGGATCGTAGCACCGCGGCGCCGGAGCCGGCGGCGGAAGAGGCCGGCGACCTACTCCCCGAGCGCTCCGTAGCGCACCAGCCGGTAGCGCGGTCCCTCCGCCTCGCGAAGCTTGGCGGCGAGTCCCTCGTGCGGTTCGCCCCATGCGGTCCAGCGGGCGAAGAACGATTCCGCGACCGCCGGATCGCCGCTCGACTGGACGAGCAGGACCTCGCGCAGGAGCCCTTCGACGGTCGCGGCGTACCGTTCGTGGCGGATGTCGAGCCGGCCGTCGGCGTCGAACGCCAGCAGCCCGCGGTCGACGAAGTAGTTGAACTGGGCGAGCTGCATCGTCTGGTACGGCTGATCGCGGCGCGGCCGGTGCGAATTCAGCGCTCGCAGGACCCCCGACGCCTGGACGCCTCGCAGCGCCTCCGGGGTGACGAGGCCGCGCCGGGCGAGCTCGTGGTAGGCGAAGAGCGAGACGAGGTCCGACTTCATCTCCTCGCAGGCGTCCGCCCAGGTGCCGAGCGCCTCGTCGAGAGTGCGGCCGTCGCGCGTCGTGTCGGGTCCGAGGTAGTGGCCGATCTCGTGCCAGAGCGTGCGCTGGAAACCTCCTTCGCCGGAGTAGTCCGAGCCGAAGCGCGGGTTCACCGCGGCGCGCCAGCGACGCAGGGAGAGCTCGCTCAGTGTCGCGTTGCGCAGGATGTTGGCCCGCATCAGGATGGTGCGGCCGTACTTGCGCGAATGCATCGGGTCGTTCGGCAGGTTGGTGGCGGTGTTGGTGCCGCGCGCCTGGCCGAAGTCGGCGATCACCTCGTAGACGGCGACCGGAATGTCGGAGCGCACCTTCTTCTTCGGCGCCGGATACGGCAGGGCATCCTCGATCTCCTGCAGGCTGCCGAGCGAGCGCCCGAGCTTGGCGGTCGCCTCCTCGTCGCGCAGGAGGAGCGAGAGCGAGTGGAACGCTTTCACTCCGAAGAGCGCGTCGTCGTAGGTCTCGTACGAGCCGATCTGCGCATTGAGCCGCCCGAAGCGACCGGACGTCCACGACGCGTCGCCGCTCTCGTAGTCGTTCGACAGCAGATCGCGCGCGCGGTTGCGAAGGTAGCCGGCGAACTCGACGTCCTCGCCGGCGAGAGCGTCGCCGGCGCGCATCAGGTGGAGGTAGGCGGCGAAGAGCGCCTCGGCGTGGGCGACCGGATAGGGCACCGCGTAGAGAGCGGCGGGATCGGGCGCTGCGGCGAGGGCGCGCAGGCGGGCGGCGAGAAACGGATGGAGCCCGGCGATCAGGGGGTAGCGGTCGAGCGTCGCGAGATCGGCGGCGAGCGCCTCCGGTGTCGCGCGGCGGACGACCGTGCGATCGTCGAGGAGCTCGCTCCGGGCGCCGGGGTGGGCCGCGAGGTAGCGGTCGATCTCGGCGGCCTCGATCCCCCAGGGGTAGACGTTCTTCCCCGGGGTCTCGGCGGCGACGGCGACGAACGGCTCGCGCCGGTTGTCGAGCGTGGTGGCGATCGGCCCCTGGAAAAGCCGGTAGAGGGTCGAGAAGTCCGAATCGGGCTCCTGCGCCAGGCGGGTGCGAATCGCTGCGGCCTGCGGATGGCGCTCGTCCTCGTAGATCGACTGCAGCAGCCGGCCGGTCGCCAGGAGCTCGGCGACCGCCGTCTTCTCGGCCGGAGTGAGCCGCGCGAGGTCGGGCGCCAGGCGGATCGTGACGGTCGAATCGAGGACCGCGCGGCGTTGCTCGGCGGTCCACTCGTTGGCGCTCTCCGCGGCGAGCAGCTGCACCGGTAGCGCGGCGGCGAGAATCGTCGTGGCGAACAGTCGGAATCGGCTCTTCATGCGCCGAGGTTACGACATTCGACGCCCGCGAATCCCGCGCGCCCTGCCGGCCCGGGTCAGGCCGCCGGCCGGCGCCGGGCCGGTGCCGTCGCGCGCGGAAAGAGCAGCCGCGTCGCCGTCGCCATCGCGTCCACGTGTCTCGGGTCGGTGCCGCAGCAGCCGCCGAGGACGACGAGCTCGGGGAAGCGGCGCTTGAGCTCCGCGTACGCGGCGCCGAGCTCCGCCGGGTTCCCGGAGTCGAGGTCCGCCGCCTCGTTGAGCTCGGCATGGCTGCGGCAGGAGGCGTTGGCCCGCAGGCCGCGGATCCGCCGCGTCCAGGCGGCACCCTCTTCGAGGATGCCGGCGAAGTGGGTCGGATGCGCGCAGTTGATCATGTAGTAGGCGGGACCGGCGCCGGTCTCGGCGTCGACCTGCCGGATGGCGGCGGCGAGGGTCTGCCCGCTCGGCAGGCGGCCGTCGGTCTCGAGCGTGAACGAGATCGCCACCGGCATTCCGGCGCGCCGGGCCGCCCGGGCGATGCCGATCGCCTCCTCGACGTAGTTCATGGTGATCGCGGTCACCATGTCGGCGCGGGTGCCGGCGAACGTCTCGATCTGGGCGCGGTGGTACGCCTCGGCGGCCTCCGCGGTCATGCGCGCCGCCGGAATGTAGCCGTCGCCGCGCGGTCCGACGCAGCCGCTGAGGACGATCGGGCCGGTCGCGCTTTCGTATTCGCGGCGGATCCGGTCGAGCATGCGGATCGCCTTGCGATTCACTTCGGCGAGCTGGATCGCGTCGTAGCCGAGGCGCGCACCCCAGTCGGCGCTGGCGCGCCAGGTGGCGCTCTCGAGGACGAGACCGGCGCGATGGCGCTCGGCGAGCTCGGCGTAGGTCAGGAAATAGCGGGTCAGCGCGATCTCTCCCACCGGGCTCGAGAGCAGCACGAAGGCGGCGAAATCGGGAAGCTCCATGCCGTCCTGGAAGATCAGCGTGGTCTCGATGCCGCCGTCGGTGAGGAAGAGGCGGTCGGAAAGCTGCGGCAGTTCGGTGCGATAGCTGGTCATTGCGGTCTCCCTTGCTCCGGCGGTCGTGTGGAGGATCCCGGCTGGGGCCGGAGCAGGGAGAAGGATGATGCGATGCGGCGGCGCGATCCACCGACTTTCGTCAGTCGGAGCCTCTGGCCTACGTCAGCGGTCGATCGCGCTCAGGGCATCTCGACGGCGCCGGGGGTGCAGGAGCTGCCGCGCGGGACGCCGCGCTGGTCGGTCGCGGGACAGTTCGAACCGGCTGCTCCGTCGAGCGCCGGGTGCGAAGGTGCAATGGTCGGTGTCGGGCCTCCGGACCAGGCGAGCGGGCCGATCCCGGCGTCGAGGAAGGTCGTCGACTGCGCACAGGGGCGCTCGCTCTCCCCCTCCTCGTTGAACTCCGGCCACTGGAAGACGACGTCTCCGGCGTGCGTCACGTTGCAGCTCGTGTCTTCCCATTCGAACACCTTGCTGTTGTCGGTGACCAGGCTGCTCGAGAGAGAGAGACCGGCGCCGCCGGCGATGGCGCTCGCGAACGAGGCCGCTCCCTCGTTCGAGTTGCGGGCGATCGTCAGATGACGGAGCGTCCCGGTCACGCCGCTCGCCACCGACATGCCGGCGCCGAGACTGCCGCGGGCGTGATTCTCGGCGATCGTCACGTTGGTCATCTGCGCTGTCTGCGTCCCGGGATTCGTCCACAGGAAGATGCCGCCGGCGCTGCTGGCGACGTTGCCGGCGATCGTCGAGTCGAGGATCGTGAGCTGGAGCCCCTGGAGGTAGAGGCCTCCGGCCTGGCTGTCCGGGCCGGCGGGGCTCCGGTTCCAGAGCACCGAGCTGCGGTCGATCGTCATCGGGCCGACGCCGTTGTTGGAGACCCGGAAGAGGCCGGCGCCGCGCGCGTTGGCGTCGTTCGCGGAGAGCACGCTGCCGCAGATCGTCACCGTCTGGTTGTTGCCGTCCATGTAGATCCCGCCGCCGTTGCCGCCGTTCCCCGGGTTGCCGCCGGTCCCGGTCGCGGCATTGCCGGCGATCAGGCTGTCGTAGATCAGGAGCTGGTGATTGTTCGTTCCGAGCGCGCCGAGCGCGCCGCCGGACGAGCAGTGGTTGCCGGTGAACGTGCTGCGGACGATGGTCGTCGTCCCTTCGCCGAACGAGTAGACGGCGCCGCCGGCGACGTCCTGTCCGACGGCGGGACCCGCATTGTCGAGGAAGGTCGAGTCGAGGATGCGCAGGTGCCCGCCGGTCTCGCGGTAGATCGCGCCGCCGCCGTTGACGATCGTCGTCCCGGGAAGCGCCGCGGTAGAGCCGTCGCGCAGGGTCAGGTTCTGGAGCGTCAGGACGGGGAGCGGCGTCGTGCCGAACGGCGGACGGAGCGCCAGGATCCGGGTCGTCCCACCGCCGGAGAGGGTGACGAGTCCGCCGCCGTCGAGGACGAGCGACGCCGGGATCGCCTTCTCCGAGGTGACGACGATCGTGTGGGGCGCCGGACCGCAGGCGAACGCGATCTTGCCGCTGCCGGGAGGAAGCGCCGTCGCGATCGCCGCATCGAGCGCTCCTTCGGTGCAGCTCTGCGACGTGCCGTTGCCGACCACCGTGGCGCCGGTCATGTCGACCGGAGCGATCGGCGGCGTGCAGACGGCGCGGGGATCGGTGCCGCCCGGCAGGCGCGACCAGGCCCAGGGCGTCCCGGACTCGAACCCGTCCGAGAAGATCTCCTGCGCGCCGGCCGCCGTTGCGGCCAGAGCCAGGGACAGTGCCACCGTGACGAGAGGAGATCGCATGCCGGTTTCCGACTGTCGACCCTAGGACGATCGCCCGGCGCGCGATGTGAACTAGCGCACGGCCGGCCTGCGGTCCCGTACGAGGCGGAAACCGAGGCTCGGGCCCGAATCTTCGGGGGCGTGGGTGTAGCGCAGCGCGCAGCGCGCGCTGTCGGCGCCGAAGTGCCAGCTGCCGCCGCGGATCACCAGCAGATCGTCGCAGGACGGATCGTCGGCGCTCGCGAGATAGGGACAGTGGCGGTCGCTGGTCCACTCCCAGACGTTGCCGTGGAAGTCGTGGAGTCCCCAGGCGTTGGCGCGGAAGCTGCCGACCGGAACGGTCGCGTTGCCCGGTCCGGGCGCGCCGATCCGGTCGCCGGGCTGATCGTCGATGTTGGCGTCGGTCGAGCTCAACTCCTCGCCGAAGGCGAACGCGGTCGTCGTTCCGGCGCGGCAGGCGTACTCCCATTCCGCTTCGGTGGGCAGGCGGAAGCGCTGCACCGAGAGGTCTGCGAGCCGCTCGAGGAATCGTTCGATGTCGTCGTGACTCACCTGCTCGACGGGACAGCGGACGCCGCAGTCGGCGAATCGGCTCGGATTCGACCCCATGACCCGGACCCACTCGCCCTGGGTAACCTCGTACCGGCCGACCCAGAACGGCTCGGCGATGTCGACCGGGTGGGCGACCTCCTGCGCTTCCCGGTCGCGCTCCCCGGGCGGGCTCCCCATGACGAACCGGCCGGCGGGAACGAGGACGAACTGCATCCCGGTCACCGGCTCGGTCCACTGCTCGCGGGCGGCGCAGCCGGCGAGGGCCAGGGCAGCGACTCCCGCCGGAAGCCAGCGTGGGATCGAACGGACCACGATCTGGAGGATACTCCGCCGGGAACTGCCGGATCCCGACACTCCCGGAGGCTGGCCATGAATCGGAACTCCTGGTTTTCCCGTGCAGCGAAGACGATCTCGCGCTTCACCGGCCGGGCGATCGCCTTTCATCTCGCGGTCGCGACGATCGTCCTCTGGCTGGTCACCGGGCCGCTCTTCGACTTCAGCGACACCTGGCAGTTGGTGATCAACACCGGCACGACGATCGTCACGTTCCTGATGGTCTTCCTGATCCAGAACTCCCAGAACCGCGACACCGAGGCGATCCAGATCAAGCTGGACGAGCTGATCCGTTCGACGAAGGGGGCGCACAACGTCCTGCTCGATCTCGAAGAGCTGGAGGAAAAAGAGCTCGACGCCTTCCGCCAGCGCTACCGGGCCCTGGCCGAGAAGGCCCGGGCCGTGAGCGGCGAGTCCGACGTGGGGACTCCGGAGGCGTGAAGGAGCTTCGCGGGACGCTGAAACCGCCGTCTCCTGCCGCGCATCCGAAAGGGGAGAGGCAAAGGAGGCCTGGAATGCAGCAGCGCTCGCAATCGACCCGCGCGATCTTCCTGATCGCGCTCTTCACCGCCGTCGTTCCGGCGGTCGCGATCTCACCCGTGAACCGCACCCTGTTCGGTGGTCTGGCGATCGACGGCTACGATCCGGTGGCCTACTTCCTCGATGGCAGGCCGGTCGAGGGGAAGAAGGAGTTCGCGACCAGCTGGCAGGGCGCCACCTGGCGCTTCGCTTCGGCGGAGCACCGCGATCTGTTCACGGCGGCGCCGGAGAAGTACGCGCCGCAGTACGGTGGATACTGCGCCTGGGCGGTTTCGCAGGGCTACACCGCGGGGATCGATCCCGACGCCTGGACGGTCCGCAACGGCAAGCTGTACCTCAACTACGATCTCGAGGTGCAGAAGAAGTGGCTCGCCGATCCCGACGGCCTGATCGTGAAGGGCGACGCCAACTGGCCGAAACTGCTCGCCGGGAACTGAGCGCTCAGCCGGCCGGCCGGCGATACGACAGCCGGACGAGGCCGCTCGCGAACGGCTCCGTCGAGGCGAGCTCGAGCGCCGTCTCGGGAAATCCGTGCGGGAAGAGCGACAGCCCGTCGCCGAGCAGGATCGGGTGCAGGAACAGGTCGAGGTCGTCGATCAGGCCCGCGGCGAGGAACGAGCGGATCGCGAGCCCCCCGCCGACCAGCCAGATGTCGCCTCCCGGCTGCCCGCGGAGCTCGTGCACCACGTCGAACGGCTCCCGATCGACGTAGGTCGCACCGTTCTGGTCGGTGCCCGAACGGCTCTTCGAAAGGACCAGCACCTGCTTTCCCGGGTACGGATACGGATCGAGCGTCAGGCCGACGTCGTAGGTGTTGCGGCCCATGACGAGAGTGTCGACGCCGGCGTAGAACTCCGAATAGCCGTAGTCGGCGTCGCGGAAGAGCCAGTCGATCGACTCGTCGCGCCGCGCGATGCAGCCGTCGAGACTGGCGGCGATGAACAGCCTGACCCGTCGCGTCGCCGGCCTCCCCTCGTTCCCGCTCGCCTGCTACCAGCGCACTTCGAAGATCGCGCGGCAGCCGTCGTCGACCCAGATGTGGCTGCGGGAATAGCCCCAGTTGCGTCCCTGGATGCAGGCGGTGTCGCTCAGTCGCTCCGCCAGCCGCACGCGCGCTTCGCGCGGGATCGCGCACTCCTGGCGACGGCCGCGGTCGGACTCGCAGCGCAGGGTCCGGTACGACTCGCCGTAGCCCGAACCGGGCCAGACGTCGATGTCGCCGTAGCTCGAGCCCCAGCGCTCGACGCGCACGCCGTAGACCCGACCGCGCGAGTCGACTTCGCAGGTGCCGCGAGTGCCGTCGGCCGCCCGCCAGCGGAGATCGTTGCCCACGGAGCGTTCGCGGCTGTAGGAGTCGTCCCAGCGGGCCTCCTGGTTGACCAGCACGCTGGCCGCGCGACGGCATGCCTCGCGCGCGTCGCCGGAGTAGCGCTGCGCGGTGACGGGGGCGGCGAGGCCGGAGAGCAGAACGACAGCAGTGAGTCGAATGGCGGCGGCGTGTCTCACGAGGCTCCTTCCGGTTCGGTGGAGAACCGATTCTGCCCGCCGACGGCGTGCTCTGCAAGGCGATCTTCGGCAACGTGGCGGCCGGAACGCCGGAGATCCCGAAACCACGGGCGCTCCGGCGCATCCAGAAGTCGAGGAGCCGGCATGCGGAGAGAGGGCGGGATCGTTGGAGATCGTCGGGGGGCTCGGAGATCGTTCGATCGCGGTAGGGTATTTCCCGCGACCAGCCGACCATGTCCGGAGCGAATCCCAGCGGGAGCGACGATCGAACCGGGAACGGAGCACCGGCCACGGCCGGCCCGGAGGAGCACGAGCTCCTTGCCCGGCTCCGGGCCGGTGACGAGGCGGCGTTCGAGGCGCTCGTCGCGCAGCACGGCGGCTGGATGCTGGCGCTCGCCCGGCGCATCCTGCGCGACGACGAAGAGGCGCGCGACGCGGTGCAGGAGGCATTCCTGCTCGCCTTCCGCGCTCTCGACCGGTTCGAGGGACAGAGCCGGCTCGGCACCTGGCTGCACCGGATCGTCGTGAACGCGGCCCTGATGAAACTGCGGCGGCGGCGGTCGCGCCCGGAGGAGTCGATCGAACCGTTCCTGCCGACGTTCCACGCCGACGGCCATTCGGCGACCGTATACGGCGACTGGCCGGAGATCGCGGACGAGATCCTCGACCGCAAGGAGAACGCGGAGCTGGTGCGCCGGACGATCGACAGCCTGCCCGAGACCTACCGCACGGTCCTCCTGCTGCGCGACCTCGAGGAGCTCGAGACCGCGGAGACCGCCGAGCTCCTCGGGGTGACCACCAATGCCGTGAAGATCCGGCTCCACCGCGCCCGCCAGGCGTTGCGCGAGAAGCTGGATCCGGTGATGAAGAGGGGATTCGCATGATCAGCCGCATCGGCAAGACCGTGGTCTCCGGAGGCGAGGAGTACCTCACCTGCGAGGAGATCCTCGGCTTTCTCCTCGAATACCTGTCGCGCGAGCTCTCGCCGGAGGAGGAGACGCACTTCGAGCGCCATCTGGCGCGCTGTCCCTCCTGCCTCGCCTACCTCCGCACCTACCGGCAGACCGTGCGCCTGGGGCGGATCGCCCTGCAGAAGGAGAAGGAGGCGCCGCCGCCGGAGCTCGCCCCCGAGCTGGTGCGCGCGATCCTGGCGGCGCGATGAGCCGGCCGCGGCCGCGAAGGCGCGGCTGGACGTTCGCGCTGCTCGCCCTGGTCGCGGCCGCGCTGCCGCCCGCCGGCGCCCTTCCTCTGTCGGATCGGTGGAAGGTACAGCGCGACGAGCTCGCTCCCGGTCTGACGCATCTCGCGCTGGTGCGCGCGGCACCGACGGGCGCCGGACGATTCGTGGTGGTCGCGGGCTCGGCGAAGGATCAGAAGGAGTGCGATCGGATCCTCGCCGCCGTGGAGTCCGCGGGGTTCGAAGGAACGCCGGTCTATTCGCACGACGAGTATTCGATCGAGATCGTCGGGCTCCCGTCGCGCGAGGAGGCCGAGGCGGCGCGCGCCGCCCTCTCGGCCGTCGGGCTCGCGACGGCGCCGGTCCGGGAGAGCGACGGCGTCTGCTTGGGCTGTCCCGGGCCGCTCCGGGTCCACGTTCTCGAAGCGGCGCCCGGTTCGGTCACGGTCCGCGTGGCGCATGCCTACGACACGGCGATCGATCTCGAGCCGACGCGCGAGGTGGCGCGCCGGCACGGCGCCCTCGCGGCGATCAACGGCGGCTTCTTCCGAATGAAGGGGGCGTTCGCCGGCGACAGCGAAGGGGTGCTCAAGATGGACGGCGTGCTGCTCTCCGAGCCGGATCGCGGCCGCGCCGGCGTCGGATTCGTCAGCGATCGCGGACGCGAGCGGGCGGTCTTCGATCGCCTGGACTTCCGCGGCGAGGCGCGATTCGACGGCGGCGCCCGCGTGGCGATCGACGGCATCGACCGCGAACGCCGTCCGGGGGAGCTCGTGCTCTACACGCCGGCGTTCCATCGCACGACGCTCACCGGTCCGGACGGAACCGAGGTGGTGGTCGAGAAAGGGGTCGTGCGCGAGGTCCGGCCGCAGGCGGGGAGCACGCGGATCCCGGACGACGGACTGGTGCTCTCGTTCGCGGCTCCGCTGCCGCCGGGGATCGAGTCCGGGGTCGCCGTCGAAGTCGAGACCGGGCTGGTGCCGAAGTCGGGCGCCGACGCCGATCTCTGGGCGGGAGCGCATTCGGCACTCGGCGCGGGGCCGCTGCTCCTCCGCGACGGCCGCTCGGCGCTCGATCCGGCGCGCGAAGCGATCTCGCGCGTCTTCGCCGAGGCGCGCCACCCGCGCACGGCGGCGGCGGTGCGATCCGACGGCACGCTGCTCTTCGTGGTCGTGGACGGCCGGCGCCCGGCCGAGAGCGTCGGCATGACGCTCGCCGAGCTCGCCGGCCTGCTGCTCGAGCTCGGCGCCAGCGACGCCGTCAATCTCGATGGCGGCGGATCGTCGACGATGATCGTGCGCGGCGAGACCGTCAATCACCCGTCGGACGAGAGCGGCGACCGCGCGAACGGCGACGCCGTCCTGATCTTCCCGCGCTGACCGGCTCCGCGCGCTAGTTCTCCTTGCGGATCAGACGGCCGAGCGCCTCGCGATCGGGTGCCAGGAGCTCG
>JBFWYP010000017.1:0-74024 GCA_050186295.1 Thermoanaerobaculia bacterium
TCAGGCGGCTGGTCTCGCCGCGCTGCACCTCGAGCTTGTACTCGACCCGGGAGCGCTCCGGGATCTCCTGCGTGAGATACCAGAGATCGCTGCCCGCGACCGGCGTGACCGGCTGGGCCGACGGCAGGCCGAAGATCCAGTGCTGGAGATAGACGGCGTCGGCCTGCCCCCGGTAGAGGAACGTCACCGTCCGGCCGTCGACGACGGGGACGGGGTGACTGGCGAGGAAGGCGTCGACCTTGGCGGGCGAGAGTCCGGGATCGGAGATCAGTCCGGAGATCGAGAGCGTCACGCCGCCTCCAGCGGCCGCAGCCGTCCGTCCGGCAGGAGTTCGCGCGTTCCCGGGCCGTAGCGCCAGGCCGGTGCCTCTCCTTCCGGCGGTACGGCATCGCACTGCATCCAGCAGCCGTCGGCCATCGCCACGCAGACGGCCGGCGCGAAGCGCCGCGAGAGCCGCGAGATCCGGTCGGGGTCGTCCAGGGCCAGCCGGCGTTTCGCGTGCGGCAGCGGCACGACTCCCCGCGCCAGACCGAGCCCGGCCTCCACCACCTCGGTGTTGCCGTACCCCTGGGGCGGAAAGTGGTGGAAAAGAACGACGCGCTCGGAGATCGCCATCGCGCCCGCAGACCAGGCGATCACCGAGCGGCCGCCCTCGAGGAGCCGGCGCCCGAGATCGAACAGGCGGAGGCGATTGAGCAGGATCGCGACGTGACCGCCGGCGATCGCCACCGCCTCGACACGCGCCAGCTGACGGTCGATCTGGCGGGCGTGGCGCTCGATCGCCCCCCGTGAGGCGGGATTCATCGCGGCGTCGAAATCGTCATGGATCGCCCGGATCCTCGCCAGGTGGTGGGCGTCGAGAGTCCGCATCGCCTCGAGTGCCGCGACGCGCTCGGGCCCGAGGAGCGCGGGATCGCCGTCGAGCAGCTCGAGCTCGCGCAAGGCCGCCTGGGTGTGCGCCAGGCGCCCCCGGTAGAGCTGCTGCAGCTCGCGCAGCTGCTCCTGGCGTTCGCGGTAGGCGGCCCGGAACTCGGCGTCGCGCTCCAGGACGTCCTCCGACCGCGCGTAGAGCATCAGGTTCTCGGTCCGCTCCCCGAGATGTTCGTGCAGTTCGAGGTCCTCCGCCTCGCGCTCCTGCCAGCCCGCGGTCACCGAGGCGAGCCGGCCGGCGATCCCCGCCCTCGTCACTGCCTCGCCCAGAGTGGGCGTGAATCGCTGCGGACCGAGGAGCACGATGGAAGGCATAAGCTAGAATTCTAGGAATTCGCGAGCCTTGAGTCCACGCCGCCACCGGCTGGATGGTCGCCATCGGGGAGAAGCCATGCACGTCATCTTCGTCGAACCGAGGTTTCCCTTCAATCAGAGGGAGTTCGTGCGCGGCCTCCACGCCGCCGGGGCACGCGTCACCGGGGTCGGCGAGCGCTCCTGGGATTCGTTCGACGAGGAGCTCAAGAGCTGGATGGTGGGCTACGAGCAGGTCCAGACGGTGGTCCACGAGGGCACGATGCTCGACGCGGTCAAGCGGATCCAGTCGCGGGGCTGGGTCGACCGCCTGGAGGCGACCGTGGAGGCGCACATCCTTCCCGCCGCCAAGGTCCGGGAGGCGGCAGGCATCCCGGGGACCTCGGTCCGGACCGCCTTCCTCTGCCGCGACAAGCCGGCGATGAAGGAGGCCCTCCGCGAAGCCGACGTCCCCTGCGCCCAGTCGCGTGGCGTCTCCAGCCCGCAGGAGCTCCGCATGTTCGCCGCCGAGGTCGGCTACCCGATCATCATCAAGCCGCGCGCCGCCGCGGGCGCCGCCGGCACCCAGCGGGTCTCGAACGACCGCGAGCTCGAGAGCGCCATCGTCGAGCAGGGACTCGACCGCGGCGCCTCGGTCGCGGCCGAGGAGTTCATCGAAGGCCACGAAGGGTTCTACGACACCATCTCGATCGGCGGCCGGGTCGTCCACGAGTTCATCTCGCACTACTACCCGAACGTCCTCGAGGCGATGCGCACGCGCTGGATCTCGCCCCAGATCGTGACCACCAACCGGGTCGACGCTCCGGGCTACGGCGACCTGCGGAAGATGGGCCAGAAAGTGATCGAGGCGCTCGGCATCGGCACGTCGGCGACCCACATGGAGTGGTTCTTCGGTCCGAAGGGGCTCAAGTTCTCCGAGATCGGCTGCCGCCCGCCGGGAGTCGGCGTCTGGGATCTCTACGCCGCCGCCAACGACTTCGACATCTATCGCGAGTGGGCCCACGCGGTGGTCGACGGCGCACCGGCGCAGCGGCTGTCGCGCCGCTTCTCCTGCGGCATGATCAATCTGCGCCCCGATCGCGACGGCCGGATCCGCGCCTACGAGGGGCTCGAGAAGATCGAGCAGCTCTACGGCGAGTGGATGATCGACTCCCACCTGCCGCCGGTCGGCTCCCCGACCGCGGGCCCCGAGGGTGGCTACATGGTCAACGCCTGGATGCGGTTCCGGCATCCCGACTACGACCAGCTGCGCCAGCTGCTGGATACCGTGGGGCGCACGGTCAAGATCCTGGCCGCCTGAGCGACGGACGAAGCAAAATCGTCGTTCCAGCGCCTCCGCCGGCATCGGTATCGAGACTTCACCGACCCACTTCGTCGTCGCCCCACGCCGCCGCCGGGAACGGCGGCAAAGCCGCCGCGGACGCTCCGCACCTGGCTCCGCACGGAGACCGGCGTTCCGCACGTCCGGGTACTCTCCCCCTCGAGAACCCGGACGGCCCTTCTTTCGTAATCCATCCGGCTACAATCGGTTCCTGCTCCGTCGTCGACCGCCGAAAGGATGGACGTCATGATGCACCGTGCCCGCCTCCGCCGCCCCCTCTTCCTCCTCGCCACGGCGCTCGCCGTCGGGTTCCTCGGGCCGGTGCGGCTGCAGGCGATGCCCGGGCTCGATCTCGCCGGCATGGACCGGACGGTCGCGCCGGGCGACGACTTCTTCGACTACGCCAACGGCACCTGGCTCGCCCGCACGGAGATCCCGGCGGACCGCGCCTCGACCGGGACGTTCGTCCTCCTCGACGAGCTCGCCACGGAGCGCACCGCCGGGCTGATCCGCAACGCCGACGCCGCGGCGAAGGGCGGGTCCGCCGAGGCGCGGCTGATCGCCGACTACTACGCGGCCTTCATGGACGAGAAGGGGATCGAGACGCGGGGCGTCGCACCGTTGCGCTCCGAGCTGGCCGCGATCGCCGCCGTAGCGGACCAGGCGACGCTCGCCGGGCTCTTCGGCAGCCAGCTCCGGGCCGACGTCGACCCGCTGAACGCCACCGACTTCAACACCTCCCACCTGTTCGGCTTCTGGGTGTCGCCCGATTTCGACGACCCGGAGCGCAACGCCGGCTACCTCCTCCAGGGCGGCCTCGGCCTGCCCAGCCGGGAGATCTACCTCGGGAGCGACGAACGGAGTGTCCGCCTGCAGAGGCAGTACCGCGAGCACATCGCGAGCCTCCTCGAGCTCGCCGGTCTCGCATCGAAGAAGGACGCCGCGCTGCGCGCCGGCCGCATCTTCGAGCTCGAGAAGAAGATCGCCACCGTCCACGTCAACCGCACCGAGTCGCTCGAGGTCCACAGGGCGCACAACCGGTGGCTCTCCAGCGAATTCCCGGGGAAGGCGCCGGGCCTCGACTGGGAGAGCTTCTTCGCCGCCGCCGGGCTCGGCGAGCTGCCTGCGCTCTGGGTCTGGCACCCTTCGGCCGTCACCGGGATCGCCGCGCTCGTGGCGAGCGAGCCCCTCGCCGTGTGGAAGGACTATCTCTCGTTCCACACCGTCAATCGCGCTGCACCGCTCCTCTCGCAGCCGTTCGCGACGGAGAGCTTCGCCTTCTACGGCACCGCCCTCTCCGGCGCCACCGAACAGCGCGAGCGCTGGAAGCGTGCGGTCGACCTCACCAACGAAGCTCTCGGTGACGCCGTCGGAAAGCTGTACGTCGCCCGCTACTTCCCGCCCGAGGCGAAGGCGCGCGGCGAGCGGATGGTGGCGAACATCATCGACGCCTTCCGGGCGCGGATCGATCAGCTCTCCTGGATGTCGCCGGCCACCCGTGCGCAGGCGCGGGAGAAGCTCGCGACCCTGCGCGTGGGGTTCGGCTATCCGGACGAGTTCCGCGACTACGGCGGTCTCGAGGTGAGGCGCGACGACGCCTACGGCAACCAGCAGCGCTCGCAGCTGTTCGACTACCGCACCGCGATCGCGAGGATCGGCAAGCCCGCCGACAAGGGGCAATGGTGGATGACGCCGCAGACGGTCAACGCGGTGAACCTTCCGCTGCAGAACGCGATGAACTTCCCGGCCGCGATCCTCGAGCCGCCGTTCTTCGACCCTTCGACCGACGCAGCACAGAACTACGGCGGCATCGGCACGGTGATCGGACACGAGATCAGCCACAGCTTCGACGACCAGGGCGCGCTCTTCGACGCCCGCGGCCGGCTGGCGAACTGGTGGACCGAGGACGACATGCGCGAGTTCCAGAAGCTCTCCACCCGTCTGGTGGCGCAGTACGACGCCTACGAGCCGCTTCCCGGAGTGCACCTCAACGGCAAGCTCACCCTGTCCGAGAACATCGCCGACGTCGCCGGCGTCTCGGCCGCCTACGACGGGTACCGGGCCGAGGTGGCGAAGAGCCCGACCCCGGAATCGCTGCGCCAGGGACTCACCGACGACCAGCGCTTCTTCCTCTCGTTCGCGCAGATCTGGCGCAGCAAGACGCGTCCCGAGGCGCTGCGCAACTCGCTCCTCACCAACGGACATTCCCCGGGCAAGTACCGCTCCTTCACGGTCCGCAACCTGGCCGCCTGGTACGACGCCTTCTCGGTCCGGCCCGGGCAGGCGCTCTATCTGGCTCCGGCGGAGCGCATCCGGATCTGGTGACGGCCGGAACCGCCGGGATCCCGGCGGCCGATCCGTCGTCCGGCGCTCAGGCGCCGAACCAGCGGCTGCGGAAGATGAAGAAGACCGCTCCCAGCAGACAGAGCGCCGCCCAGAGATAGTCGAGCCGGAGTGGCTCCCGGAGGTAGAAGATCGCGAACGGCACGAAGACCGCGAGCGTGATCGCCTCCTGCAGCATCTTGAGCTGCCCGACGCTCAGGACCTGATGGCCGATCCGGTTCCCAGGGACCTGGAGCAGGTACTCGAAGAGCGCGATCCCCCAGCTGACGAGCGCCGCCACCCACCAGGCGCGGGCGTGGAGCTCCTTGAGGTGCGCGTACCAGGCGAAGGTCATGAAGACGTTGCTCAGCGTCAGCAACAGCACGGTCCAGGCGACGGGGCTCATGGGAGCGGAATTCTAGTTCCGGTCCGGTGCTCTTCGCTGCGAACGCGAGGGTGTTCGGGGATCCGGAACACGGGTCCGATCTGCCGCCGAATCCCCCTCGGCACGCCGCGAGATCCTCTCCGAGTCAGGGTTTCGCTGCGGCGCGTCCACCTCTCCGACGCGCTCCCCCGCGACGCTTCGTCGCCGGCGGAAGCTCGGCCGCCGTGCGTCGGATGAGCTCGCTCAGCCGCTCCCGGTCTTCGATCTCCCCCTCGATCAGGAAGTAGCTCTTCGCCCCCGGGTAGGGCGGCGCCTCGACGACCTCCTCCAGCAGCGCCCTGCCGCTCTCGGTCGGCTTGACGAAGAGACGGTCGTCGCAGAACAGGGCGACGATCCGGTCGTCACAGTAGATCCCGTACTCACCGAACATCGCCCGAGCACGCACCTCGCCGGCCCCGCTCATCTGCTCCAGCACGAAGGCGAGCTGCCCCTTGTCGGACGCCACCTCAGTACCAGGGCTCGTCGGCGCTCGGCCCGTAGATCGACGGCACCTTCGCGTCCGCCATCCGCAGGTAGACCGAGAGCTGACCGCGATGGTGGATCTCGTCCGAGAGCAGGAACCAGAGGAAGCGGATCCGCGGCCAGTGCCCCAGCCTGCCGGGTCCGTCGAAGAACTTCACCGTTCCCGCGAGCGCCTCGTCGCTCAGACCGGCGACCAGCGCCCCGAAGTCGGCGTGCGCCTTCTCGAAGGCGGAGAGCACGTCGTCCCAGGAGTCCGGCGGTGGCGGCATCGCTCCCGGAGGGCCCGAGGCGAGCCCATCGTTCATCACCGCGGTTCCGAGGCCGCGCTCGAGAACGAAGATCCAGGCCAGCTCGCGCGCCGACTTGCACTTCGGGTGGGGGCGGAGCTCGGACTTCTCCGACGGGTAGGCGCGCAGCACGCGCATCGTCCGCTCGTGTTCCTCCTGGTAGGCGCGCAGGAACTGATCCTTGCTGGACATGCTCTGGTCTCCTTTCCCTGTCGTTCGTTCTGCTTTCGAGGTTACACCGTCGTCCTTCGACTGCCGAAGGGCAGCGGACACCGCACCCTCTTCGCGATCCGGCGGCACGGTCAGACTCTTCTCGTACCGCCAGACCTCGAGGAAGATCGGACCCCCCGGGGTCGCCAGCTCCTCGATGACGTTGCCCACCCGCTGCCAGCCCTGTTTCTCGTAGAAGCGCGCGGCGCGCTCGTTGCCGATCGCACAGGTGAGCCAGGCCCGGCTGCTTCCCTCGGCCGCGAGCCGCGCCTCGCCCGCCGCGAGCAGCGCCGCCGCGACGCCGGTGCCGCGGCTCGCCCGCGCGACGAACAGCTGGTGGATCTCGTCGCGGCGAACGGTGCAGAAGCCGGCCGCAGCGCCTGAGGGCCCGCAGACCTGCACTCGCGGAAGCGCATCGACGAGACGGGCGGCGAAGCTCTCGACGGTGCGGTGCCGCGTGAGCTCCGCGGGCACCAGCGCCGCATGCGCGTCGTGCCAGGCGTCGAACCACAACCTCGCCAGCTGCTCCACATCCTCGGGCCGGGCCGCCCTCACTTCCATCGCGCTCCCCTTCGTACCGGGTTCCCCGCGAGTCTACTGCGGCACCGGCGATGCGGCCGCGCGGCGCACTGCTACGATCGCCGCCGATACGAGGAGGAAACATGCCGCACTGGAAAACGATCGCCGTCGCCCTCGTCTTCGCCGCGTCGTCGCTCCCGGCCGAGACGCCACCGGAGAAGCCGCAACCTGGACCCGGATACGACGCCGCCCTGGCCGCCCGCCTCGGCGCCGACGAGCACGGGATGCGCAGCTACGTGCTGGTGATCCTGCGCACCGGCCCGACGCGAGTCCCGGACGGCCCGGAGCGCGACGCGATGTTCGCCGGTCACTTCGCGAACATGAAGCGGCTCGCCGCGGAAGGCAAGCTGATCGCCGCCGGCCCCCTCGACGGCGTCGACGGCTGGCGCGGCATGTTCGTCTTCGCGGAGAAGGAGATCGAAGCGGCGGCGAAGCTGGTCGCCACCGACCCGGTGATCGTGCGCGGCGAGATGGTCGCCGAGTACCACAAGTACTACGGTTCGGCCGGCCTGATGCTGGTGCCGGAGACCCACGAGCGGGTGACGAAGGAGAGCTTCTAGAGCTCGCGCGCCGGGCGCCGCCCTGCGCGCGACCCGGCGTGCCGCTAGAGTCCGCTGCGCCCGGAGCTCGTGCGGATCCGTTCGCCGGCGAGAAAGAGGCGGAGCGTTCGTGGCGGGAGCTCGAGCTCGGCCGTGTCGGGAGCCAGCTCGGGCCGGGAGGCCGGGTCCGGTACCGCTTCGGAACCGGGACGGGCGGTGTCGACGGCGAGAACCCAGGGGCGGAACGCCGCCGCCCGCGGCACCGGCAGCCGCGCCCGCAGGGCGGAGGGATTGAGCGCCAGGAGGATCGCACTGCCGCCGTCGTCCGCCTCGTCGCCGTCGTCCCCGCGGAACAGGAGCGCCGCGGGAACGGCACTGCCGGTCTCCGGCGCCGTGGTCGAGGCGAACGGTGACAGCACGGCGTACCGGTCACGGCCTGTGCCCCCGATCTCCCGCCGCAGGGCGAGCAGGCGCCGGACGAGCTCTTCCAGCTCCGCGGCCGCCTCGTCCGGCGACCAGTCGATCCAGCTCACCTCGTTGTCCTGACACCAGGCGTTGTTGTTCCCGCGCTGGCTCCGGCCGCGCTCGTCGCCGGCGAGGAGCATCGGCGTCCCCCGCGTCAGGAGCAGCAGCGCGAGGGCGTTCCTCGCCTGCCGGGCGCGGAGCTCCAGGATCTCCGGGTCCGCGGTGGGACCCTCCGCGCCGTGATTCCAGGACAGGTGGAAGCTCGAACCGTCGCGACCTCCCTCGCCGTTGGGCGCATTGTGCTTCTCGTCGTACGAGAAGAGGTCGGCGAGCGTGAACCCGTCGTGGCAGGTCACGAAATCGACCAACGCGCCGGCCTTCCCGGTACCACTTTCCGGCGGCTCCGGAACAGCGCCGAGCCGGAGGGCCAGCCGGTGCGGAGCGATCGTGTCGCCGCGCAGGTATCGGCGGACGTCGTCGCGGAACGGCCCGTTCCACACCCGCCAGGGGGCCGGAAAGCCGGACGGCGGCGAGAAGCCGGTCACGTCCCAGGGCTCGGCGATCAGCAGCCGTTCCCGCAGCAGCGGGTCGGCCGAGATCTCGTCGACGATCGGCGACTGCCGGAGCTTCTCCCCTTCGAGCCCGCGATGGAAGGCGGAGGCGAGATCGAAGCGGAAGCCGTCGACACCCACTCCCCCGGCCCAGAAGCGCAGCGAATCGAGGATCATCCTCCGCACCACGGGATGGTTCGTGTTCACGGTGTTGCCGCAGCCGGTGCAGTCGAACGGACGCCCGGTTCGCGGGTCGCGGATGTAGTAGACCTCCGCGGCCAGGCCGCGGAACGAGCGCAGCGGATCGCCGGCGCCACCACCGCCCTCGGCGGTGTGGTTGTAGACCACGTCGAGCACGACCTCGAGGCCGGAACGGTGACAGGCGTCGACCAGCTCGGCGAGCTCCTCGAGCTCGGCGCCCGGTCCCCGGCCGGCGGCGTACGACCGTTTCGGCGCGAAGAAGCTCACCGGACTGTAGCCCCAGAAGTTGAGCAGCTGCTCGCCGGTCTCCGGATTGCGGCGGCCATTCTCCGTCTCGTCGAACTCGAAGACCGGCAGGAGCTCGATCGTCGTCACGCCGAGGTCGCGCAGGTACCCGAGCTTCTCGATCAGCCCGAGGTAGGTTCCGGGCCGCGAGACGAGGGACGACGAGTGGCGCGTGAAGCCGCGGACGTGCAGCTCGCAGATCACCCGCTCGGCGTCGGCGACCTGCGGCCGTTCGGGTCGCGAGCGGCCGGTGACACGCGATTCGAGCGCCGACCAGAGGGAACGGTAGGGACGGAACGGCAGGCCGCGCTCGCTCCACGAACGGTCCGCCCAGAGCTCGCCGCCGCTCAGGAGACGCGCGCAGGGATCGATCAGCTCGGCTCCACCGTCGACCCGGTAGGCGTACTCGAAGAGGTCCGGAAGTCCGGCGATCTCGGTGGTCCAGACCGACCCGGAAGCGTCCGGGGGGCCGACCCGCTCGAGGGCGACGAACTCGCGGAACGGAGCGAAGCGTTTCCCGGGATGGACGCCGAGCTCGACGCGCTCGGCCGGTCCTGCGAAGAGAGAGAAGCGGTGTCCTGCGGCGGTCCGCTGCACCCCGAGCCCGGCCGGCAGGCCGGAGGCGGCTCCGGCGGGCGCGACCGTCGCGTCGGGGGGCGTCGAACGCTTCAGGAGATCTTGCCGTCCGGATGGACTGTCCAGGTGTCGCCGGCCCGGAGCAGATCCTCGAGCGATCCGACCCCCTTGCGCTCCTTCTCGCGCTCGATCTGGCCGATGATCCCGGACTCGAAGCTCGGCACGTCGACGCGACGCAGCACCCCGATCGGGGTGGGAAAGTGCGGCGGCCCCATCTGCGCGATCATGAAGGCGATCGCCGGATTCATCCGCGTCTCGTCCCAGACCAGGCAGTCGTCGGGACCGAATCCGTCGGCGAAGCGGATCACCTCGAGCTCGGTGCCGGCGAGACGGATCCCCTTGTCCTTCGCCTTGCCGAAGACCAGCGGCTGACCGGGGACGAGGTCGACGACCGTCTCCTCCTTGGTCTCCTTGTCGGTCATCGGGGCGAACGCCTTGTCGTTGAAGATGTTGCAGTTCTGGTAGATCTCGACGAAGGCGGTGCCGCGGTGTGCGGCGGCCGCCTTGAGCGTCTCCTTGAGATGCTTCTGGTGGACGTCGATCGAGCGCGCCACGAAGGTCGCCCCGGCGCCGATCGCGACCGAGAGGGCGTTGAACGGATAGTCGACCGATCCGAACGGCGTCGACTTGGTGCGCTTCCCCACCTCGGAGGTCGGGGAGTACTGCCCCTTGGTCAGGCCGTAGATGCGGTTGTTGAACAGGAGGATCTTGACCCCGACGTTGCGGCGCAGCGTGTGGATCAGGTGATTGCCGCCGATCGACAGGGCGTCGCCGTCGCCGGTCGCGATCCAGACTTCGAGGTCCGGCCGAGTGATCTTGAGCCCGGTCGCCACCGCCGGCGCGCGGCCGTGGATGGTGTGGAAGCCGAAGGTGTCGAGGTAGTAGGGGAAGCGCGAGGAGCAGCCGATCCCCGAGACCACGACGAAGCGCTCGCGTGCGATCCCGAGCTCGGGGAACACTCCCTGCACCGCGGCGAGGATCGCGTAGTCGCCGCAACCCGGGCACCAGCGCACCTCCTGGTCGGTCTGGAAATCCTTGCGCGTCAGCGGTGCGATGCCCGTCGTCTCCGCCATCGTCAGGCCCCCGGCTCCGTGAGCAGCTCGCGGATCCTGTCGAGCACCTCGAAGCGGTAGAACGGTTTTCCTTCGACCTTGGTGTAGCTGACGATCTCGCGCAGGTACTTCGCCCGCAGCAGGAGCGCCAGCTGGCCGAGGTTCATCTCCGGCAGCAGGACGGTCTCGAACTTCGACAGGACCTCGCCCAGATTCTTCGGGAACGGATTCAGGTGATGCAGGTGCGCCCGGCTGACGGCGAGACCTTCCCTGCGCGCGCGATTCACCGCGCCGGTGATCGCCCCCTCGGTCGAGCCCCAGCCGATGACCAGAAGCTTTCCCTCCGGTTCGCCGTCGACCACGAGATCCGGGATGTCGCCGGCGACGCGCTCCACCTTCTCGGCGCGCAATCGCACCATCCGCGAGTGGTTGGCGGCGTCGTAGGAGATGTTCCCCGTTCCGTCCTGCTTCTCGATGCCGCCGATCCGGTGCTCGAGTCCCGGGGTCCCGGGAATCGCCCAGGGCCGCGCCAGGGTTTTCGGATCGCGGTCGTAGGCGTGGAACCCTTCGGGTTCGCGACGGAACTCGGGCGCGAAGTCCTCCAGCTCGGAGACGTCCGGCAGGCGCCACGGTTCGGAACCGCTCGCCAGATAGCCGTCGGAAAGGAGGACCACCGGCGTCATGTGACGCACCGCGATCCGGCAGGCCTCGAAGGCGCGCGCGAAACAGTCGGCCGGCGAGGACGCGGCGAGGACCGGCAGCGGCGCTTCGCTGTTGCGACCGAACATCACCTGCAGGAGGTCGGCCTGTTCGGTCTTGGTCGGCAGGCCGGTCGACGGACCGCCGCGCTGGATGTCGATCACGACAAGCGGCAGCTCCACCATCACGGCCAGCCCCATCGCCTCCGTCTTGAGGGCGATCCCCGGACCCGAGCTCGAGGTGATGGCGAGCGCGCCGCCGAAGGAGGCGCCGATCGCGGCGCAGATGGCCGCGATCTCGTCCTCGGCCTGGAACGTCGTGACACCGAAGCTCTTGTACATCGCGAGCTCGTGCAGCAGATCGGAGGCCGGGGTGATCGGATAGGCGCCCTGGAAGAGCGGCAGGCCGCTCTTCCGCGACGCCGCCAGGAAGCCGAGCGCCAGCGCCGCGTTGCCGGTGATGTTGCGGTACATCCCGGCCGGCAGCTTCGCCGGCTCCACTTCGTATCGCGTGTGGAAGAGCTCGGTGATGTCGCAGAAGTTGTACCCGGCGCGCAGCACCTTGACGTTCGCTTCGGCGATCTGCGGCTTGGCGGCGAACTTCTTCTCGAGCCAGGCGACGGTCCCTTCCAGCGGCCGGCTGAACAGCCAGTAGACCATGCCGAGCGCGAACAGATTCTTCGAGCGATCCTGCGACTTCGCGTCGAGACCGGAGTCCTCGAGCGCGCGACGCGTGAGCGTCGTCAGCTCGACCTTGAACACCTGGTAGCCGTCGAGCGATCCGTCTTCCAGCGGGTTGGCCGCGAAGCCGGCCTTCTTGAGATTGCGCTCGTCGAACTCGTCGAGATTGACGATCAGCGCACCGCCCGCCTTGAGATCGCGGAGATTCACCTTGAGCGCCGCCGGATTCATCGCCACCAGAACGTCCGGCGCATCGCCCGGCGTGTGGATGTCGTAGTCGGCGATCCGCACCTGGAATGCAGACACCCCGGCGAGCGTCCCCTGCGGGGCGCGGATCTCGGCCGGGAAATCGGGGAACGTCGCCAGGTCGTTGCCGAGCAGCGCCGAGGCGTTGGTGAACCGCGAGCCGACGAGCTGCATCCCGTCGCCGGAGTCGCCGGCGAAACGGATGACGACGTCGTCGACACGCTCGCGCGCGACGGCGCGCGACGGCCCGGAGGAATCGTCGAGGATCGGTAGGGTCATATCAGGGGAGGGAGCGGAAGGCGCCCACCGCTACCGGAGAGCGCGTGACGAAGTTTACCATCGGGTGACGGCCCGGCGGGCGCCCGGCTCCCCTCCCGATCAGATGACCTCCGGTGCGTCGGGCGGCGCGTCGGGCGTGCCGACGAGCAGGCGGCTGCCCAGCCAGGCGAACGGGATGAACAGGGTCGCTCCCGAGACGACGACCCAGGCGGGATGCGGGATCATCGCCATCTGGGCGAGCGCCAGGAACATCTGGATCGCGCCGACGGCGATCGCGTGCCAGGAGCGCTGCCGCGCAGCGAGGAGGGCCGCCGCGAAGCCGCCGGCGAACGCACCGCCCGCCCAGACCGCCATCATCTTGAGGAAGACCACCGGCGGGGCGCTCGCCACGTAGGCCGCCAGCGCCTCCGGATTCGCCAGATTCAGTCCGGCCGGCGGCGGCACCAGGCGATTCCCCAGCAGGCCGAGGAGGAAGCCGGCGAGACTGCCGACGAGCAGGCCGACGAGGACGGTCAGGATGCTCCGGATCACGGGGCTCCTCCTTCTCCGGCATCACCGGAATGGCCCGCACCGAGGAGCTCCAGCAGCGGCTCGGTGACGGTCTCCGGCCGCTGCCAGAGGATGAAGTGCCCCATCCCCGGATAGCGACGGATTTCGAGGCGGTCTCCGAGGTGCGCGAGCTGCCGCTCGGCGAGGTCGGCGTTGGCCGCCGGCACGAGATCGTCCGCCTCTCCCTGCACGACGACGGTCGGACAGTCGATCCCGCGCCAGAGCGGCATCATCGCCTCGAGCTCGCGCTTGAGCGGCCAGAGCTCGCGATTCGAGGTTGTCCAGTCCACCGGCAGGAAGAGCTGCACCGCGAGGGTCGCCCCGGCGACGTTGTACCAGCGGTGCTTCTCGAGCGCGGGATCGATCGAGGGGGCGACCAGCAGGAGCGCCGCCACGAGGTCGGGGCGGTCCATCGCCAGGCGCACGGCGATCGGCCCGCCGAGGCTGTGGCCGACCACGACCGCCGGCGGACCGGGCTCGGCCTCGAGCACCGCCGCGAGGCTCGCCGCCTGACGCGCGAGCGACGGCTCGGCCGTACCGCGCTCCGAACCGCCGAAACCGATCCGGTCGGGCGCCAGGAGCCGCGCCGCGGAGCGCAGGGCGGCGTTCTCCATCCACCCCTCCCAGGCCGACCAGGTGCCGGGAGAGCCGTGGACGAACAGAACGCGGGAAGCGCCGGGGGCGAGACCCGAGCGGACGACGTGGATCCGGCCGGAGGCCGTCTCGACGAAGCCGCTGGTGAGCCCGCTGGAGCGCATCTCCGGTGTGTCGATCGCCGGCTGGAACTCCGACAGCATCGAACAGCCGACGGCCGCGCCGAGCACCACGACACCGGCCAGCGCCAGGAGGATCCAGCGCCACCGGCGACGGCGCAACGGAGGGGACGACGCGGTCCCTGCCGTCGGAGCATGGAGTTCCATGGCGCCAAGACTAGCTCGCCCTCAGCTCCCGCTCCTAGGCACGGCCTTCCAGACACCGAACAGACCCGGTACGGGACGCGATCGGGCCCGGACGTCGAGTCCTGCCGTCCGCAGCGCGACCTCCGCTCCGCCGCTGCGAACGAAGCCGCGCAGGTAGGCGGTTTCGAACGTCGCGAGGAGGCGCAGCACCGCCCTCCCCGGGCCGCTCTCGACCGCCGGGTCGTAGTCGAGGACGACCACGCCGTCGCGCGCGACCCGGGCAGCCTCGAGGAGGACCTGTCGCCGCACTGTGCGCGGCATGTCGTGGAGCGCGAACGAGAGGACCGAGACGTCGAACGAGCGATCGGCGAAGGCGAGGGACCGGCAGTCCATCTCCAGCCAGCGGATCGCCCCCGCTACCCTCCCGCACCCCTTGCGTCGCGCCCGTCGCAGCATCGACGGCGTGAAGTCGACGGCGGTCACCTCGGCACCGCGTCGCGCCGCACGCAGCGCAAGCTCGCCGGTGCCCGTGCAGAGGTCGAGCAGGGAGCGCCCGGCTGCCGCTCCAGCGGTGACGACGGCCGCGCGATAGGCGAATCCGATGGGCGCAGCGAAAGCGTCGTAGAGCGGACTCCAGCGCGAGAAGAACGAGCGCAGGTAGCGCGTGTACGGGTCGACCGGCGAGGCTCCTGGCGCAGCGAGCGGCGTGCCGTTCATCGTTCGACCGCCAGCGCGACGACCACGGCGGCGAGGAGCGTCGTGCTGACCAGACTGTTGGCGGTGAAAAAGGCGAAGCGGATCCGGGAGAAGTCGTTCTCGCTGACCGCCCGATGTTCGAGGGCTAGGACGCCCGCGAGCACGACGAAGCCGGCGTAGTACGGCCAGGCGAGTCCGGCCCAGGGCCCGACCGCCAGCAAGGCCAGAGCCGCACCGACGTGCAGCCAGCGTGCGGCCGCCAGGGCTCGCGGCACACCCCAGCGCTCCGGTACCGAGTGCAGCCCGAGATCACGATCGACCGCTGCATCCTGGCAGGCGTAGACGATGTCGAAGCCGGCGACCCAGAGCGCCACTCCGAGCGACAGCGGCCAGGGATAGCCCACGATGGCGCCCGAAGTCGCCACCCATCCGCCCAGCGGAGCGAGCGCGAGGGCGGTGCCGAGCACGAAGTGGGAGTGGGACGTGAATCGCTTGGTCCAGGAGTAGCCGAGAGCGAGTCCCGCGAAGACCGGAGAGAGCGCCAGGGTCGGCCGGCCGATGGCCGCCGCGACCGCGAAGAAGAGGACCAGGCCCGCGAGGCAGAGCCACGCCGCACGGAGCGGCGCGACAGCACCGGTGACCAGCGCCCGGCCGGCCGTGCGCGGATTGCGCGCGTCGAAGGCGCGATCGGCGATCCGGTTGAATGCCATCGCGGCGGTGCGGAGCGCCACCACCGCCACGATCGCCAGGATCACCGTCGCCGCGGCGGGCCGGCCGCGGGCGCCCAGCGCCACACCGGCGAGTGCGAACGGCAGGGCGAAGACCGAGTTCTCGAACTGCACCATCTCGAGATAGACCGCGAGGCGCCGGTTCATGAGGAGACCTCCGGAAGTCCGAGCCACCTCCGCGGTACGGCGCACAGCGCCATCGGCAGCACGAACAGGGTGAACAGGAGCGACAGGCCGATCCCCAGCGACAGGAGGCGGGCGAGCGAGGCGAGACCCCGGTGCGCCGCGAACGACAGTGCTCCGAATCCCAGGATGGTCGTCGCTCCCGAAATGACGATCGAGCGGCCGGCACCCGCGAGCGTGCGTCGAAGGTCGCCCCCCTCGCGCACGAAGCGGTGGACCAGGTGCACTCCGGCGTCTTCCGAGACTCCGAGGACGACCGGAAGAGCCAGCAGATCGAGCGGATTGAAGGCCAGCCCGGCGATCCGCTGCAGCCCGATCATCGCCAGGACCGCGAGAGCAGTCGGCAGGAGCGCGAGGGCCGCTCGCAGCGGCCGGCCGAAGTCGGCGAGCACGAGACCGAGCAGCAACAGCACCGCGAGAGCAGTCGCGACCCGCAGGGCGCGGCGCGAACGTGTCTCGAACAGTTCGGCGAGGACCGGCATGCCGGTCACTCGCGCGTCGTGGCTCCGCATCGCTTCCAGGAACGACGAACGGAACGTGCCGTCCCAGATGTCGCCGCGCGGAAAGGCGTAGACCGCCCGCGTTCCGTCCTGGGCCGCGTAGAGCGCCCGAAAGGCCCGCCACTCCTCCGCACTCGTCGTGCCGTACGCGGCCGCACGCTCGAAGTCGCCGAGCTCCCGCACCGACGCGACCGTCGGCTCGTCGCGCAGCATCCGGGCGAGCCGGGACGCGGACGCCGCGTCGGGCCGGAGGAAGACCGCGAACTGCGGCGCCACGTCCGAATCCCGCACCATCCGTCGCTCGATCCGGACCGCTTCCGAATCGACCGCCTGCAGATTCAGGTAGTCCCCGTCGAAGGGCGGTGGTCCGCCGCTCGCCAGGAGCAGGGCCGAGGTCGCGAGGACGAGTGCCAGCACCGGCCGCTGGACCCCTGCAAGCCAGGCTCCGCTCCGGCGTTCGGCGAGCGGCCGCGGGCGGCGACGCGACGGAGGAAGCAGGACGAGGAGCGCCGGCAGCAGCGTGATCATCGCCAGGAGTGCGACGACGACGCCGACCCCGGCGAGCAGTCCGAGCTCGGCGAAGCCGCGGAATCCGGAGAACAGGAGAACGAAGAACGACGCCGTCGTCGTCGCGGCGCCGGTCCCCAGACCGGGGGCCAGGCGCGCCACCGCACCCGTCAGCGCTTCGTGGCGGTCGACCCCTCCGGCTTCGAGCTCCTCGGCGCCGTCGAGGAGATGAACCCCGAAATCGATTCCGAGCCCGAACAGGATCGAGAAGAAGAACGCCGACACCAGCGTCAGGTGTCCGGGGACCCAGGCGCCGATGCCGGCCGTGACGAGCGCCGCGAAGGCGAGGACCGCCATGGCGAGGAGCGGATCGCGCAGCCCGCGGAACGCCCCGACGAAGAGCGCCAGCACGCCGAGGAACGACAGGACCGACGCGCGCGAGATGTCGCCCCGGATCAGATCCCGGTCGTCGAGCGCGTAGCGCGGCAATCCCGTGTAGCCGACCCGGATCCCCGACCGCTCGAGGCCGAGCGCCGCGATCCGGCGTGCCACCTCCTCGACGAACGGCGCGATCGTCGTCGCGGCCGATTCGACGTCGGTCGGCTGCACGAACAGGTAGGTCACCGCGCCGTCCCGCGTGGCGAATCGCGGCGGCAGCGAGAAGGCGGCGAGCAGGTCGTCGCGGAACGGCGGACGCGAAAGAACCCGGGCGGTTCCCGGTGCCCCTCGCAACGCCGCCGCGACGAGCGCGACGGCGCGATCCCGGTCCGTCGTCTCCCCCCCTTCGAGTGCGACGATCAGCATGTTGGGCGTACCGAACTTCGCGGCGAAGGAGCGGAAGGCGACGATCTCGGGCAGCCCCGGATCGAGCAGATCGAGATTGGAGCTCCGGACCTCCAGCCGCAGCGCGATCGAGCCGGCGGAGATCGCGGCGAGAACGAGCGCAGCGAGCAGCGCGGCTCGCGGTCGCTGCACCGCCGCCCGTGTCGCTCCGCCGAGGATGTGCGTCCAGAACCGCTCGCCGCCGCCGCTCACGCGGGCCCCTTCTCCCCGCCGATCGACTCGACGAAGGCGACGAGGTCGGCGACCTCGGATCGGCTCAGCCACTCGTGCCCGGGCATCAGCCCCGGCGGAAGGCCGAACCGGATCGCTCCGGCGATCGCGCTGCGCCGCTCGGCCGCGTTCCCGACCGGGCCGAGCAGCGGAAGTCCGCCGCGGGTGAGATCCATCGTGGGGCGTGCGAACCGCACGGCCGCGGCGCCGTCGCCACGGCCGCTCGAACCGTGGCACGGAGCACAGTGTCGTGCGAAGAGCGCTGCCCCGCGCTCGATCGAGCCCCGGGCCACGGCCGGCGACTGCGCGACGAGCGCGGCGATCTCCATTTCGCGCTCGCGGCGGGCGCTCTCCCCGAGCGACGCGAGGTAGGCAACCAGCGCAGGGCCCCGTCCGTCGTCGAAGAGAAACCCGTACGACGGCATCCGGGATCCGGGAGAGACGGCGCGCGGGTCGCGCAGGTGGAGCTCGTTCCAGGTCGCGCCGCGACGGAGACCGACATTGGAGAGGTCCGGGCCGATCCGGCGATTGCCGGGAGTCGGCGGTCGTTCCCTGCGGTCGAACGGCCGCGGCGGACCCCACCACTCCTCGTCGTGCGTGCCCGTCCGGACGTACTGCGAGTGACAGTACTGACAGCCCTCGGCGAGGTAGACCTCGCGACCGGCGAGGACCTCCGCCGCAGGGACGGCAAAGGGCGCCGCCTCCGCGATCCGGCGCGAAGCATCGATTCCGAGCACGACGAGCGTCAGCAACAGGGCGGCGGCCACCGGCCGCCACCCACGCCGGAGCGCCGCACGATCTCCCATCGCGATCGCTCCGGCGAGGAGGAAGCAGGCCAGTCCGGCTCGGGCCGCATGGCGCGACGATCCGTCCAGCGCAGCGCCGACCCCCGCGGTCGAGCCGATCCAGCCGGCGACGCCGTACATCAGGGCCGCCCAGCCGAGCCGTCGTGACCGTTTCTCGGCGACGAGCGTCGGCGCCGCCACGAGCGCGGCGCTGTAAGCGGCGATCCCGGCGGCATAGGCGATCGCGCCGAGCGCACCCACGGCCGGCGAATCGCCGGATGCACAGATCGCCGGCATCCCGAGACCGAAGAGCAGGGCGACGAGCACGAGGAGACCGGAGAGCATTCCTGCGTCCAGAGCGACCCCCGCAGCCACCGCTGCGACGAGGTGCACCGCACCCTGCCGGAGCGAAAGCCCGGGAGCTCCCCAGGTGAGAGCCAGTCGCTCGGGAGACGCCTGCAGCGCCGCGAAGAATGCCGAATCGACGAGAACCAGCGCCAGCAGCGCGAGCAGCACGGCCGCCGCGCGCGGAGGCTTCCCGCTGCGTCGCGGAAGGCTCTCTCCCTCCGCGACCTCCACGGGACCGAAGCACGCGGCGAGACCGCAGAGCAACGCACCTGCGGCGGCACGTCCACCGGGAGACGCCATGAAGAGCGGCGGCAGATTCGAGATCAGGTAGGCGATCCCGGTGCCCCAGCCGGCGATCTTCCCCACCGATCCGCGTGGCGCGAGCTCCGGAAGCCGACCGGCCAGCGAAACGGTGAGCCATCCGAGCGCTGCACCGAGCGTACCCGCCGCGATCCGCAGGGCGCTGGAGCTGCCGGCCAGCGGCGACAGCCCGGTCACGATCGCGGTCGCGAAGAGACCGGCCCGAACGGCGTGTGGCGCCGCGAGCCGGCGGCCTGTCACGGCCGCAGCCGTACTCGCGAGCAGTCCGGCGATCACCATCCACAGGAGCACCGGTCGAGCGGCGAGCGGATCGCCTCCGGTCGCGGCCTTCACCTGATCGAGGAAGCCGTACTGCGCCGTGAGGAGGAAGGCGACGTAGGTGGCGCTGATCGCCAGCACGACGCGTGCGGACGGGCGGCGCCCGGACGGCCGGCTCACAGCGGCTCCCGTGTCGCGGCGAATCCGGTCCAGGCCGCGATCCCCATGCCGGCGCCCGCCAGCCAGCGCACCGCGAGGATCGCCGAGAGCAGCGCCGATCCGCGCAGGACCGCCGCCGGATCCTGCACCTCGAGGGCACCGGCCGTCGCGAGCGCCGCCACGTGCAGCATCGTCGAACCCTGCCAGAGCGCGAAGAGCCGGCCACCACCGATCGGCTCTCCCGCTCCCCGATCGCCTGCCCGGCCCAGCTCGAGCAGAACGAACGCCGACGAGCTCGTGAACCCGGCCATGGCAGCGTGGGCGTGGGCCACCAGGAGGTGCGTGAACCGTGCCGCCGCGAGGGGTTCCGGCAGGAACTGCACGACTCCGCTCACCGCCAGAATCGATCCCCATACGATCGCCGCTCTGGCCCAGCGCGCAGTGGCCGGCGGCCAGTCGAAGGTCGCGAAGTCGAGCGGCACCAGCACGACCCAGGGCAGGACCGAGGCGAGCGCCAGGAGCTCGATCGGCTCGTCGCTCCAGCGGTCCGGACCGAAGAGCGCGAGGCACCCGGCACCGTGCAGGATCAGCGCCCCGGTGAGCCAACCGCCCAGCGGCCGTCTCCCTTCCCGGCGAGGAAGCGCCGCGAGCCGCGGCACCGCGAGCAGCACGAGGACCAGGACCAGGGTGCTGCCGAGGAGGCTCACGCCGGTCGGCGCACCGCTCGCCGGATCGATCGGCGGATAGACGCTCCTTCCGGTGGCGAGAGCGAGGATCGGCGGCACGGAGGCGAGGACTACGAGCGTCGCGATCCGCAGGCCCGCCGGGCGTCGGGACGCCCGCCAGTCGCGGATCGCCGTGACCAGCAGCACCCCGTAGAGCAGGACGAGCGCCCCGAGGAAGACGAGGCGGGCGCCGCCGGTCCAGTCGAGGAACAGCTTCCCCGAGGTTCGACCCAGCAGCCAGGAGACGGTGCCTGCCGCCAGGGTCGCCGACCAGAGGGTCAGGATGCCGCGGACCGCTCCGCGCCGCCGGTCGATCTCGAAGAATCCGAGGAGCAGGCCGAGCATCGGCAACGCGGTCCATCCGTAGAGCGAGAGCTCGAGGTGAACCGCCATGAACCGGCCGTACCCGAACGGAGCGAGGAGCTCTCCGAGGCGCGGAAAGGCGAGGAGCGTCGCCAGCCCCAGCCCCACGGTCGTGCTCACGCCGAGCCAGAAGAGTGCGTGTCGCGCGACCTCCCGCCCCGCCGACGGCCCGAACCCCCCGCTCGCGACGGTCACGCGACGTCGGCGAGCGAGCCGTCGAGCCGATCGACCGTCGCCTCGAGCACCGGCACGAGCAGCGGCAGCTCGCGGGCGATCTCGCCGGCCGCTTCCCGCGCTCGTCCGAGCTCGAGCCGCACGAGCCGGGCGGTGGCTCCGGCACCGAGAGTGCGACGGGCGTTGGCAAGCCCGGACGCGGCGTCGATCGTCGCTTCGTCGGCAATGTCGTCGAGCAGCTGATACGCGAGCCCGAGGTGCTCGGAGAGTCGGCGCAGGGCGCTCCGCGTTCCGGCCGCGACACCGGCGACGACGGCCGGCAGCTCGAGCGCCAGACGCAGGAGCGGCACCGACTTCCCCGCCGCCTGCCGCAGGACTTCTTCGCGATTCGCCACCCGCTCCTGCGGCGCAAGATCCCTTGCCTGACCGTCGAGGATGCCGCGCAGGCCCAGACATTCGACCCACAGTGCGCGCGCCTCGCGACGCGCGTCCGGGGAGGCGAAGTCGAGCGCCTGAGACAGACGCGCGTGGCCCTCGTGCACGAACGCCAGCGCCGCGAGAATCGCCGCGGCCTCCCCGTGCACCCGGTGGACGCAGGGACGGTCGCGGCGAGTCAGAGCGTCGTCCATCGCCGGAAGATCGTCGAACAGGAGGGACGCGACGTGAAACGACTCGACGGCACAGGCCAGGCCGAGTGTGCTCCGTTCGTCGAGGCCGGAAGCGCGCGCCGAGGCCCAGGCGAGCTGTGCGCGCCAGAGCGAGCCTGGTGTCGCGAGCGTCGCCGCGACCGCCGCCCGCAACCGTCGCTCGATCCCGTACGGCAGATCGACGAGATCACGAAGCGCTGCGCGCAGGTACTCGAACTCGTCTTGCGGCAGGAGGGCGAGCCGGATCGGCGCCACGGCGGGCGACCGAGTCGCCGAAGAAAGTCCGGGGCTCATACACCTCCTGCCGCGCCGGCCGGCGACGAAAGCTCCCCGTGCGCCGAAACCTTGACGTGGACCACGGGATCGACGCGCAGGAACAGGAAGCTCGGGTCCTTCATCCCCCAGTCCAGGAAGGCGATCGGGAACTCGGTTTCGGCCACGACCTGGTTGCCCTTCGTCTGGACCTTCGCCTGCAGGGTCAACGGGTGCGAAGCCCCGTGCACGAAGATCTTCCCGGCAAGCTCCACATTTCCGTCGCCGGACTCCGGCAGCTCGCCCTGGAAGCGCTCGGCGACGAAGCGGATCTCCGGAAACTTCGGGACTTCGAGGACATCCTCGCGCATGGTCTTGTCGCGGGAGCCGTTGCCGGAGCTTCCCGAGCCGGCATCGACCACGATCTCGCCGCTGGCGGTCCCGGCGACCGGATCGAAGGCGATCACCCCGCTCCGCAGTTGGAACAGTCCGTGGACGTCGTGCCCCGTCGCCGGCAGTTCGAAGCGGATGCTCGAGCTCGACGCGTCGAGCGTGAGCTGCCGCGACTCGGCTCCGGCGACGGTCGCTCCGCACCCGACCAGAAGCGCGAGCATCGCTCCCTTGACCAACCATCCGTTCCGCAGATTCGTTCGCATGGGTTCCCCTTTCTCGTCGTCCGGATCTTCCGGACGAACGAATTCTGGAGAACCCGTTTGAACAGGTTCTGAACCGGACCCGCTCTCGGCTAGAGTGTCGTCATGCGCCTTCTGCTCATCGAAGACGAGCGCCGGCTGGGGGCACACCTCGCGCGCGGACTCCGGGAAGAAGGGTTCGCCGTCGACCATCACGAGTCGGTCACCGCCGCACGCGACGCCGCGATCGTCGGCGACTACGACCTAGCCCTCGTGGACCTGCAGCTTCCCGACGGCTCCGGCCTCGACCTGATCCGCGAGTGGCGCGAAGAAGGAAAGATCCTGCCCCTGCTCGTGCTCACTTCCCGCGATCGACTCGAAGACAAGATCGAGGGCCTCGATGCCGGCGCGGACGACTACGTCACCAAGCCGTTCGAGTTCGAAGAGCTCCTGGCGCGCGTCCGTGCGCTGCTCCGCCGTCGCGCGACACCGCCGAAGCCGATCCTGGCTTCCGGAGGGATCCGCCTCGACCGCGGCGCGCGCACCGTGACGGCGGGCGAGACGCCGCTGATCCTCACCGCCAAGGAGTTCGCGCTGCTCGAGCACTTCCTGCTCCGCGAAGGGAACGCCGTCTCGCGCGAAGAGCTCGCCGAGCACGTCTGGGACGACGGCTACGAGGCGCGCAGCAACGTCATCGACGTCCTCGTCAGCCGCCTGCGCAAGAAGCTCGAGGCGGCGGGCGAGCGCGGTCGACTCCGCACCGTAACCGGCACGGGCTGGGCGCTGTCCGCGCCGGAGCCCGCCCCGTGAATCGGCACCGTTCGCTGGAAGACCGCCTCGGCCGCTTCTTCGCCGGTACACTGGTCGCGCTGTACAGCATGGTCGCCATCGGTGTCTGGAGCTCTTCCCGGCAGAACGGCCGGCAATTCGCGACGCTGGCCCTCAAGACCGAAGCCGAATCCGTCGCCTCGTACGTCGCCGCGAGCGGCCGCCTCGACGCATCCGAACTGGCCGAGATGGAACGGGAGCCGTTTCCCATCTGGATGCGGATCACGGACGGCTCCCGGGTGCTCGCCGAGACTCCCGGCAGCCCCGATCCGCCGCGTCGTGCGCCGAAGAGCACCGAAGAGGTCAAGTACTGGCGCCCGGCCCCGGGAGCCGACTCGCTCCTCGTCCTGCGCCATGCCGTCGGTGGGCCCGTGACCGGCCTCGGCGACGAGGTCACCGTAGTCGCCATCGCCGACATCGGCTCCGTGCGGCTCCTCGAGCGCCGGCTCGGGGTCGGCCTCGTTCTGCTCGCCGCGCTGATGATTCCGCTGGCCACGTGGATCGGCCGGCTGGTGGCGCGCCGGGCGCTCGCCCCGCTCACCGGGCTCGTCGCCGAGATCCGCGGTCTGTCCGAGAGCGACACCTCGGAGCGGCTCACGGTTCCGCCCGGATCGGTGATCGAGGTCGCGCATCTCTCCGAATCGTTCAACGACGTCCTCGACCGGCTCGACTCGAACCTCGAGACGATGCGGCGCTCCACCGAGGACACCTCGCACGAGAACCGCAACCCGCCCGCCGTCCTGCGTACCGGGCTCGAGGTCCACCTGCGCCACGAGCGTACCGGCGACGAGTACCGCGCCCTCCTGACCGAGAACCTGGACGAGATCCGCCGCCTGCAGTCGACCCTCGACGGACTCCTCTGGCTGGCGCGTTCGGGACCCGACCGCAACGGTCTCCTGCAGCGCGAGGCGGTCGATCTCGCCCGCGCCGCCAGCGAGACGGCGGCGCGCTTCGACGCCGTCGCCGCCGAGCGCCACGCGGCGATCGAGGTGCGCTCCCCCGGCCGTCTCGACTTCGACTGCGATCCCCGTCTGGTGCGCCTGATTCTCTTCAATCTGCTCGACAACGCGCTCAAGCACGGACCGGAGGGGCGCCCGGTGGTGCTCGAAGTCTCGCCCGACGGCGACGGAGTCCTCCTCGCCGTCACGACCGAGGGAGCGCCGATCCCGCCGCAGCAGCGCGACCGTCTGTTCGAGCGCTACGACCGGCCGAGCGCGAGAGCGCGCGGCGGCGTCGGCGGGCTGGGCCTGTCGGTGATCCGGTGGGCGGCCGAGGAGCACGGCGGCGTCACCCGCTACGTCGCGGAGGCAGGGCGAAATCGCTTCGAGGCGACGCTCCGTCCCGCCGCCGCGGAGAGCGCGTCGGCGGCTACGGCCTGAGGTCCGGTTCCTGCGTCAGTGCGCGGCTTCGGCGCCGCCGGCCGCCTTGGCCCGGGCCGCCGCGACCAGGTCGAACGCCTGGTTGCGCATCGCCGCGTGCGCGGCGTCCTCTTCGGGGTAGTACGGCCGGTAACCGAGCCGCTCGGGATCGACGGTGAACGGCTTCATCAGGTCGCTCTTGCCGACCACCGACTGCTCGCGGCTGTAATACGCCATGTCGTAGTTGTTCGACATGATGATCGCCTCTTCCGGGCAGGCGTCGACGCAGTAGCCGCAGAAGACGCAGCGCAGCATGTCGATCTCGTAGACGACCGGGTACTTCTCGATGTTGACGTCCGGATGTTCCGCCGCTTCGATGTGGATGCACTCCGCCGGGCAGGCGGTGGCGCAGAGGAAGCAGGCCACGCAGCGAACCGAGCCGTCGGGCCGCGTGGTCAGGATGTGATGGCCGCGATAGCGGTGGCTGTACTCGCGGCGCTCCTCCGGATACTGGATCGTCACCCGCTTGCGCATCCCCAGCAGGTTCACGATCATGTGCCGGATCGTCACGCCGAGCCCGGAGAGCAGCGGCAGGTAGAGCCGCTCGGCCAGGGTCAGCTTCTTCGGCGCCGTGGTCTTCGGATGCTCCTGGATTCCCGGGAGCTCGAGGGCCTTCTGAGAGACGGTCATCGCTCGAGCTCCCCCGCGATCACGTTGAGCCCGCCGAGCGTCGCGATCGCGTCGGAGAGAGTGTGCCCCTTCAGCATCGTGGTGAAGGTCGAGAAAATCGGGAAGCAGGGAGGCCGCACCTTGATCCGGTACGGCTTGCCGCCGCCGTCGGAGATGCAGTAGAAGCCGAGCTCGCCGTTGCCGCCCTCGACCATTCCGTAGTGCTCGCCGGTGGGCACCTGGATGCCGTCCATGATCAGCTTGAAGTGGTAGATCATCGACTCCATCTGGTTGTAGCAGGCGTCCTTCGGCGGCAGCGCGATGTGCGGATCGTCGACGATGATCGGACCGGCCGGCATGCCGCGGTCGAGCAGCTGGCGGATGATCGCCAGCGACTGGCGCATCTCCAGCATGCGGATGCGGAAGCGGTCGAAGACGTCGCCACCGGGAAGGGACGGGACCTCCCAGTCGACCGTGTCGTAGAGGTCGTAGGGGTGGGCCTTGCGCACGTCGTAGGCGACGCCGGAGGCGCGCAGACAGGGTCCGGTCCAGCCCCAGTTCACCGCCTCTTCGCCCGAAACCGCGGCGATCCCCACCGAACGGTCCATGAAGATCCGGTTCTTGTGGATCAGCTTCTCGACATCGTCGAGGATCGGCGGGATGAACTCGAGCAGGTGCTCGCAGCGGGCGACGAAATCGGCCGGGAGGTCGGCGATCAGGCCGCCGATCCGCGTACCGGAGACGGTCAGCCGGGCACCGGTCACCGACTCGAGGAGGGAATAGATCTCCTCGCGCGGCTGGAACATGTACCAGAAGTTGGTCAGCGCGCCGCAGTCGACGAGCGTCGTGCCGTTGCAGACGCAGTGATCCATGATGCGCGAGAACTCGGAGAGGATGGTCCGTGCCCAGACCGCCCGCGGCGGCACTTCGACCCCGAGCATCTGCTCCACCGTCCTGCAGTAGCCGACGTTGTTGATGAACGACGAGCAGTAGTTCAGCCGGTCGGTGTACGGAATCACCTGCTGCCAGGTGTGCGTCTCGGCCATCTTCTCGAAGCAGCGGTGCAGATAGCCGATCTCGAGCTCGGAGGCGACGATCGACTCGCCGTCGAGCATGGCGATGAGGCGGAACGTGCCGTGCATCGCCGGATGCGACGGACCGATGTTGACGGTCATGCGCTCGAACATCGAATCGCTGTTCTCGGGCGCCTCGAGCTTCGGCTGGTAGATGTTCTCCTCGGTCAGGATCCAGCGCCGCGCGGGGTCGTAGTCCTTGCGCAGGGCGTGCCCCTGGAAGCCGTCGTGGGTCAGGATGCGGCGGAGATTGTGGTGGCCTTCGAAGCGGAAGCCGAAGAGATCGTACGCCTCGCGCTCGAACCAGTCGGCCCCCTTGTGGACTCCGACCGCCGAAGGCAGGACGGGATCCGCCTCGGGCAGGCGCACCTTGAGACGCAGCCGCGCACCGCGCGACATCGAGTAGAGGTGGTAGACGGCTTCGAAGCGTTGCTCGCGGTCCGGGAAGTCGACGCCGCAGATGTCGAGCAGCAGGTCGTAGCGCTGACGCGGATCGTCCCGCAGGGTCCGCAGAACGTCGACGATGGCGTCGCGCTCGACGATCCAGGTCGGCTGGTCGGTCGGCGCATCGGGCCCGTCCTGGAGCACCGCGGCGCCCGCGGCGATCCCCTCAAGCAGCGGCGGAGCTTCCGCGATCACCTTTTCCCCGTCCTTTCCGGTTCTTCGACTTGCGCTCGCGCTCGATCTTCTCCTTGATCTGCAGGATGCCGTAGAGCAGGCCTTCCGGCGACGGCGGGCAGCCCGGAACGTAGACGTCGACCGGAATGATCTCGTCGATCCCCTGCATCACGTGGTAGGCGCGGTAGAAGCCGCCGGAACAGGCGCAGGCTCCCATCGAGACGACCCACTTCGGATCGGGCATCTGGTCGTAGATCCGCTTGAGGACCGGCCCCATCTTGTCGGTGATCGTCCCGGCGACGATCATCAGGTCGCTCTGCCGGGGCGAGAAGCGCACCACCTCGTAGCCGAAGCGGGCCATGTCGTAGTGGGAGGAGACCGTCCCCATGAACTCGATCGCACAGCAGGCGGTGCCGAACGGCAGCGGCCAGAACGAGTGACGCTGGGCCCACTCGGCGATGGTGTCGAGACGCGTGGTCAGCCAGGATTCGCCTTGAACTTCCATGGGAGGGATCCTATCGCAGTCGGATGGCGCCCTTCCGCTGAGGCCGGCGGACGGAACGCCCGCCGGAGCTGCCGGACGAAGGGGTCAGATGTCGCCCTGGGAGCGTACGAACGCCTCGATCAACGCCTCGAGGCGGGCCATGTGCCCCTGCTGTTCGAGAACCACCCGGGAGAAGACCTCGGCGGTCTCCGCATCGACCTCCCGCGCCATCCGCGGGTAGAGCGAGTCGTTCTCGTACCGCTCCTCGGCGAGCGCCGCCTCGAGGTCGTGCGCTTCGCCGCGCACCTGCCCCGCCGCTTCGAGCTGGATCCGCGCCAGCTCGTCCTTCTCGGACGCCAGCTCGAGCCAGGCCTTGGCGAGCTTCGGGCGGCCATCCTTCTCGGCGCGAACCGCGGCGGCGCGGTACTTCGCGGCGCTCGCGGCTTCGGCGTTGAATCCCGTCTTCAGATACTCTTGCGACCGTGGCAGTCGTGACACCGAGCCCCTCCTCGTACGTCGTAGCGTGGCCTCATCTTACCGCACGAAACCGCGCGCTTCCGCACGCGTAGGTCCTACCGTACCCCCCTGCCACCGTGAAACGAGCCGCCCGATCCGTCACCGCCACCATCCTCCTCGTGGCCGGGGCGCTCTACGTCCTGCTGCGGTCGCTGGCGGCCCTGTTCGACTCCCTGGCGCTGCGCTCCCTGGCGAGCCTCGCCTTCTCCTGCATCGTCCTGGTTTCGCTCGTCTGGCTCTTCCGCGTCGTCTGGCGGAAGTTCTTCTGGCGGGTCGGCCGCAGGCTGGCCTTCTCCTACTTCGTCGTCGGCGTCCTGCCCCTCGCCATGCTGGCGCTCCTGGCGATCCTCTCGGCCTATCTGCTCGGCGGCTTCCTCCTCGGACACCTCTATCGCGACGCCGTGGGTGAGCTCTCCGACGAGATGGTCGCGGCCGCTGAAACCCGTCTCACCGACACCGCCCGCCGCACCCGCGTCGCCGACCGCGTGCTCGCCGAAGAGGGTCCGCTCGCCTTCGCCGAATATCGCAACGGACGCAAGATCTCCGGCGATCCGGAAGCGCCGGATGCCTGGCCCGCGTGGCTTCAGCCGGCACCGGCGCCCCAGCCAGCGACGCGCACTGCCACCGGCGCCGCCGCCGCCGAGGCGCCCGACCCGGCCGCACCGCTCTTCGTGGCGCTGGCGAACGGCGCCGTCACCGCGGCCGCCGCCGCGAAGAGCGGCGAGCGCGGAGTTCTCGTCTTCTACGACGGCGACCTCTCGTCCGAGCTCCGCCGCCGCACTCGGGTCTGGCTCGAGCTGCTGCGCGACGACGATCCGCGCCGCAAGTCGACGACGCGGATCTCGCTCCTCGGACGCGAGATCCGGCTCGGCGGCGGCCTCATGCTCACCCGGACGCCGGAGCAGAGCGCCGAGTACTACCGTCTCAATCCGCCGCGCTCTGACCAGGGCGCCTCGTTCCTGGAGCGGCCGCTGATCCTCTGGATGGAGTCCACCGGCCAGCTGCCGCGCCTCGCCGACGGCAAGCCCGAGGTCGAAGACCTGACCGCGTCGATGGCGGCGAGTCCGTCGACCCTGTTCCGTGCCCTGCTCTCGACCTCGGCGGAGGTCGACTCCGCGGCCTGGATCGCCCTCGCCGGCTTTTCGGTCCTCTTCGCCGAGATCTATCTCGTCGCCGCGGCGATCGCGATCTTCATGATCTTCGGCCTCTCGCGTGCGGTGAACCGCCTCTCCCGCGCCACGGAGGCGATCGGCCAGGGCGACTTCTCCACCCGGATCCCCGTGCGGCGTACGGATCAGCTCGGCGACCTTCAGCGCTCGTTCAATTCGATGAGCGAGCACCTCGAGGAGCTGGTCCAGACGGCGGCGCAGAAGGAGGTCCTGGACAAGGAGCTGGCCCTCGCGCGCCAGGTCCAGCAGGACCTCCTGCCGGCGGAGATCGCCGACTTCCCGGGGGTGGAGTTCGCCACCCACTTCGAGCCGTCGGCGGCGATCGGCGGCGACTACTACGACATCCTCGAGGACGGGCGGGGCCGGCTCGCGGTCGTGATCGCCGACGTCGCGGGCCACGGACTCGCAGCCGGCCTGCGCATGGCCCTGGTCAAGGCCGGCGTCGCCCTGCAGATCGAGGACGAGGTCGCCGCGTCCGAGATCTTCGAACGCCTCCACCGGCTGCTCAAGAAGCGCTCCGGCGAGCGCAGCTTCGTGACCGCCAGCCTGACCATCTTCGACCCCGCCACCGGGGCCCTCACGTTGACCAACGCAGGGCACCCTCCGAGCTATGTCGTCCGCACCGCCGGCGAGGTCGACGAGCTCCTCGCCCCCGGCGTCCCGCTCGGCGTGATGTCCGGAACACCCGGTGTTCTCACGGCGCGGCTCGGCGTGGGCGACTCGGTGGTCTGGCTCTCGGACGGACTGATCGAGGGGACCGACCGGCTGAATCGCCAGTTCGGTTTCGACGGCGTGCGCAAGGCGCTCGCGGGACCGGCGGCGAGCGCTTCGGAGGTGCGGGACCGCCTCCTCGCCGGACTCCGCGCCCACACCGGCGGTCGGCCGGCGGACGACGACCGGACTCTGGTCGTGATGCGCTACGTGGCGTCGAACGGGCGGGCCGGAGCGAGCGCCGCCCCGGCGTCGAGCCCGAGATAACCGAAGATCCGCCGCACGTACCCCTGTGTCTCCCGGTAGGGCGGAATGCCCCCGTAGCGCACGACCGATCCCTCACCCGCGTTGTAACCGGCGAGGATCCGCGGCAGGTCGTCCTCGAACTTGTCCGCCAGGAAGGCGAGGTAGCGCACCCCCGCCTCGATGTTGCGCTCCGGTTTCCAGAGCTCGGAAGGGGTGACCCCGTAGCGCCGCGCGGTCGCCGGCATGAGCTGCATCAGTCCGCGCGCACCCTTGCGCGACAGCGCCCGGGGGTTGAAGGCCGACTCGGCGCGGATCACCGCCGCGACGAGCTCGGGATTGAGCCGGTGCCGGCGGGCCGCGGCGAAGATCAGCTCGCCGTAGGCCGAGGTCGGCGCCGACTGCCCTTCGTCGAAGTGCACCGCGAAGTCGTATCCGCTCCGCTCGAGGGCTGCGGCGCCCTTCTCGGGCTCGGGCAGGACCTCGTCGTCCACCACCCGCTCGACCCGCAGGATCGACATCCGCATCGCGCCGCCGATCGCGAACGTGAGGACCGCCTCGTCGCCTTCGACGGCGAACGAGGTCACCTTGAGGACCGACGAATCCGTCAGCACGACGAGCTCGGCGGCACCCGGGGCCGGCGACAGTCCGGCGAGAGCCAGGGTGAGCAGGCCGGTGACGAGACGGAGGCGGGGCATTCCGCTTGTTCTACGCACGGGGATGGAACTTGTCATAGAGGCCGCGCAGGCGCTCCTGGTGGACGTGCGTGTAGATCTCCGTGGTCGAGATGTCGGCGTGGCCGAGGAGCGTCTGGACGACGCGGAGGTCGGCGCCGTGTTCGAGGAGGTGGGTGGCGAAGCTGTGCCGCACGACGTGCGGCGAGAGGGTCGTCCGGATCCCCGCCTGACGGCCGTACTTCTTGATCAGCTGCCAGAAACCCTGGCGCGTCATCGCCCGGCCGCGCGCGTTGACGAACAGCGTGTCGTGGCGCCCCTCCGCCAGCTGCGGCCGCACCTCCCGGAGATAGCGGGCGATAGCGCCCTCGGCCACCTCCCCGACCGGCACGACGCGCTCCTTCGAGCCCTTGCCGAAGGCGACCAGGTAGCCCGCGTCGAGGTGGAGCTGGGCCAGGCGCAGCCCGACCAGTTCCGACACGCGAAGCCCCGTGGCGTAGAGCAGCTCGAGCATCGCCTTGTCGCGCACCCCGAGCGGCGTCGCGAGGTCCGGCGCCGCCAGCAGGCTCGCGACCTCCTCCTCGGAGAGGACCCGCGGCAGCGCCTTCCAGAGACGCGGCGCCTCGAGATGCTCGAGCGGGTCGTCCGGCCGCTCGCCCGTCGCCACGAGCTCCCCGAAGAAGCCGCGCATCGAGGCCATCGCCCGGCGCGCCGAGCGCGGCGAGATGTCGCGTCGTGCGAGCCAGCGGAGGTGGGAAGCCACCGCGTCCGCCGTCGCCGTCGGCAGCTCGCCGCGCTTCTCCCCCTCGAGCCAGGCGGCGAAGCGGAGCAGATCGGTCCGGTAGGCCTCGACGGTCCGCGGCGAGAGCCCGCGTTCGACCAGGAGGTCCTCGAGCCAGCGCTCGAGCCGTCGTCGCCAGAGCGGCTCGGGCGGAGTGGCCGGCGCGCCGGGACGTCCGCCGCTCACGGGAGCGGTGCGAATCTCGCCGACAGGCCGACGAACGGATTCTCGCGCCGCTCGTCGTCGAGCCGGGTTTCGGGTCCGTGTCCGGGGAAGAGCCGGAGATCGACCGGCCAAGGGAAGAGGCGCTCGCGGATCGAGCGCTCGAGCGTCTCCCAGTCGCCCCCCGGAAGATCGGTGCGTCCTACGCCGCGATGGAAGATGGTGTCGCCGACGAGCGCCGAGCCGCTCGCTTCGTCGACGAGGCAGACGCCGCCCGGAGTGTGGCCCGGAGTGTGGATCACCCGGAGGGTGAGTCCAGCGACCTCGACGGGAGTCCCCTCTTCGAACCAGTGCCGGGGAGTCGGGCAGGGGCGCGCCCCGAGCATCGCCTCGAGCTCGGGCCACTGCGGACGTTCGAGGTACGGCAGATCCGCGCGATGGATCTGCACTTCGATGCCGTACCGTTCGGCGACGTGGGCGACGTGGGCGATGTGGTCGACGTGCCCGTGGGTGAGGAGGATCCGCTCCGGCACCAGACCGCGGCGCTCGATCGCGGCGAAGATCCGCGCACTTTCGGCACCCGGGTCGACGACCGCACAGCGCGGTTCGACACCGACGAGGTAGCAGTTCTCCTCCAGGGGGCCGACGGTGAGCTTCTCGATCAGCATGCGACGCTGATTCTACCGGTCGCCCGGCGACGGGTCGCTCAGACGGCGGCGCCGTGGCGACGGCAGACGGCGAAGATCTCGTCCTCCGAGAGCGTCGCCGTGGCGCTCTTCGCCGCGCGGAAGATCTCCTGCACCAGCTCCGGAGTCGACTCGACCCGGTGTTCGGAGAGCCAGTACTGGACGTTCGCCTGGCCGCTCATCGGTCCGACCTCGACGACCTGCCGGCGCCCGACCATGGCGGCCGGGATCCCGGAGTAGATACGGTCGGCCAGCCAGTCGTCGCCCTTGGCGCGTGCCTTGACGATCGCCGCCGCGTGGACGCCGGTCTGGGTGCGGAAGGCGTCGCGCCCGATCACCGGATAGCTTTCGGGAATCGCGACGCCGGTGGCGCGCGAGACGAGGTCGCAGAGCGCGGCGAGCGGCGCCACGTTGCGCCGGCTCCAGCCGAGGAGCTCGAAGTTGACCAGCAGCTGGTCGAGCGCGCAGTTGCCGACGCGCTCGCCGATCCCCAGGATCGTGCCGTGGATCCGGTCGGCCCCGGCCTCCGCCGCGGCGATCGCGTTGGCGAGCCCGAGTCCGCGATCGTTGTGACCGTGCCAGTCGACCGCGACCCTCTCCCCCGACTCGTCGGCGACGCGCCGCAGGAAACGGACCAGGGCGCGCGTTCCGGCCGGCGTGGCGTGCCCGACGGTATCGGCGATGCAGATCCTCCGCGCACCGGCCTCGATCGCCGCGCCGTAGAGGCGCTTCGCGTCCTCGGGCCGGGCCCGCGTCGTGTCCTCGGTGACGTACATCACCGGCAGCCCCTCGCGCGTCGCGAAGCCGACCGCGTCGCGGGTGAGCTTCTCGAGCTTCTCCATCTCCCAGCCTTCGGTGTACTGGCGGATCGGCGACGAACCCAGGAAGCAGGCCGCCTCGATCGCCAGACCGGTGCGTTGCGAGATCTCGACGATCGGCCGGATGTCGGCCTCGAGCGTGCGCGCGGCGCAGTTCGCGGCGAGCGGCAGTTTGCGGTCGACGATCTCCTGCGCCAGCCGGGTGACGTCGGCGACGACATGCGGCCCGGCCCCGGGGAGGCCGATGTTGAGCGAGTCGATGCCGATCTCGGCCAGGGCGTGCAGGATCTCGAGCTTCTGCTCGATCGGCGGGGTCTGCACCGAAGGGGACTGCAGACCGTCGCGCAGCGTCTCGTCGTTCAACTCCACCTGTCCGCGCGCCGGCGTGACCTCCCCGTCGGCGAGATTCCAGTCGTAGATCAGTTCCGACTCTTCGAACTTCATCGCGAAATCCCCTGGAGAAATGAATGGATCAGGAGGAGACGACGGCCGAGCGCGCGATCTCGCGCGCCAGCTGGTCGCCCACCTCGGACGTCGTGAGCGTACCGCCGAGATCGCTCGTGGTGCGTCCGGCGCGGATCGAGGCAGCGACCTGGCGCTCGATCTCGGCGGCGGCTTCGGCATGACCGAGCTCGGCGAGCATCAGCGCCGCAGAGAGCACCGCGCTCACGGGATTGGCCCGGCCCGTGCCGACCAGGTCCGGGGCGGAACCGTGGACCGGCTCGAACATCGAGACGCGGCCGGGATGGAGGTTCGCTGACGCCGCGACCCCGAGGCCGCCCTGGAGGGCGGCGCCCAGATCGGTGAGGATGTCGCCGAACATGTTGTTGGCGACGATCACCTCGAACTGTTCGGGCACCCGCACGAGCTGCATGCAGAGCGCGTCCATGAACATGTGCGAAGCCTCGATCGCCGGATACTCCCGCGCGAGCTCGAAGAAGACCCGCTGCCAGAGATCGTGTCCGAAGCGCATGACGTTCGACTTGTCGGTCATCAGGACCCGGGTGCGGCCGTTCGCCACCGCCCAGTCGAACGCCGCGCGGCAGATCCGTTCGACCCCCTTCCGGGTGTTGACCTCTTCCTGCACGGCGACCTCGTCGGCGGTCCCCTTCTTGAAGTTGCCGCCCATGCCGACGTACGCCCCCTCGGTGTTCTCGCGGAAGACCGCGAAGTCGACGTCGTCCTCGCTCTTCCCCTTCAGCGGGCAGAGCCGGGCGTCGTACAGCTTGCAGGGGCGGAAGTTGACGTAGAGGTCGAGCTGGAAGCGGATGCCGAGCAGGATCTCGGCGGCATGTCGCATGTCGGGGACGCGGGGATCGCCGAAGGCACCGAGGAAGATCGCCGCGAACTCGTCGCGGAACGCCTCCATCTGTCCCGGAGGCAGCGCCACTCCGGTCGCCAGATAGTGGTCCGCGGAATACGGAAACGGCACCAGCTCGAGCGGCAGCGACCATCGTTCCGCCGCCGCTTCGAGGACCTTCACCGCCTCCCGTGTCACGTCGACGCCGATCCCGTCCCCGGGCAGGATGGCGATCTTCTGCGGGCGCTGGTCTCTCGGTGCCGGTCGGCTCATCGTCGGCGAAATCGTAGCACCGGCCTCCCGCCCCGGTCGCCCGCTCAGCTGGCGGCGGCGACCGGTGCCGGTGCCGCCAGCTCGCGCTCGCGACCGAAGACGAAGGCGAGCCGGACCTCGGGCACCAGGAAGGCGGAATGGAGATCGCTCCAGCCGCCCGCCGGCGCGAAGGAGAGGAAGGTATCGAGCCAGTCCGTCCGCAGGAGCTCGACCCGCATCGGCACGACCTCGGCGGACGGCGGCTCGCTCTCGACCCGCCGCAGGGAGTTGCCGCGGGCCCAGTAGGCGCGGCGCCGCTCGCGGAAGAAGGCGACCGTCGCCGGCCAGTCGGCGAACGCGGGCTCGGCGGCCGACGGATCGCCGGGCCGCGCCGTGAGCTCGAGCCCCTTCCCCGCCGAGAGGCGCCAGCGCCGGCCGTCCGCCGCCTCCGCGCCGGTGCGCGGGAAGTCGAGCACGCCGGCCGAGAGCGGCTGCCGCACCACGGCGCGCGCGATCGGAACCACCCAGCCGGGCACCAGCTGCCGCAGGAGGAAGGTCGACGGAATCCCGGCGGCGTCCCGCACCTGGAGACGGGCGTTGGCCTGCGGATACGAGAGCGCGAGCCAGCTGGCGCCACGCGCGTGGAGACCGATCTGGCGGAACAGCACGAGCGAGAAGAAGCCGACCGCGCGGCCGCCCTGCCCCCGGGTCTCGTAGGAGAGGGTGCCGGGGAGAACCGGCAGCGCCGGAAGCGGGATCGCCCAGTTGAGGAAGAGCGCGTCCGCCAGCGCGGTCTCGAGGATCACGGGAGAGAAAGTAGCCTGTCTCGCGCCGGCGTACAAGCGGCGGCGCGGCGTCCCGCGGCCACCCCCCGGCCGGCCCCGGTCGTCGCGATAGTCTCGTTCCCCGAAAAGGAGTCGTCCATGCCCCGCAAGCTGCTCGCTCTCGCCCTCGTGCTCTCCGGATCCGCCGTCGCCTACGGCCAGACCTCGCCGGCCGAACAGGCGGCCGCGACGATCACGGCCGCGGAGCTCCGCGGCGCGATCCGCTTCCTCGCTTCCGACGCCCTCGAGGGGCGCGGCCCCGGCAGCCGGGGCGACCTCCTGACCCAGGCCTACCTCGCTTCCGAGCTCGAGGCGATCGGTCTCCAGCCGGGTGGACTGGAAGGCTCCTGGATGCAGCCGTTCCCGATGGTCGGGATCGAGTCGGAGCCGCCCGCGACCTGGACATTCGGACGCGGCGGGCGGGAGCTCGTGCTGCGCCGGAGCGACGACTTCGTCGCCACGACCGGCGTCCACAAACCGGAATCGCGGCTGCAGAGCGCCGAGCTGGTCTTCGTCGGCTACGGAATCCAGGCGCCCGAGTACGGATGGGACGACTTCCAGGGGATGGACCTCAAGGGGAAGGTCCTGCTGATGCTCAACAACGACCCCGATTGGGACGACTCTCTCTTCGCCGGCAAGCGGCGCCTCTACTACGGCCGCTGGAGCTACAAGTACGAGAGCGCCGCGCGACAGGGGGCCGCGGGCGCCCTGATCATCCACACGACGCCTTCGGCCTCCTACCCTTGGCAGGTGGTGCAGTCGGGCTGGAGCGGCGAGAAGTTCGAGCTGCCGCCCGGCGACGAGCCGCGCCTGCAGGTGGAAGGCTGGGTGACCGAGGCTTCGGCGGAGAATCTCGTCGCGCTCGCCGGGAAGAAGCTCGCCGACCTGGTCGCCGCCGCGAAGAAGAAGAGCTTCCGTCCGGTGGCGCTCGGCGTCTCGACGTCGTTCGTCCTGCCGAACCGGATGCGCAGCGTCGCGACGGCGAACGTCGCCGGCCTGCTCCCGGGATCGGATCCGGCGCTGGCGCGCGAAGCGGTGATCTACACCGCCCATCACGACCACCTCGGCATCGGCGACGCCGACGAGTCCGGCGACAGGATCTACAACGGCGCCGTCGACAATGCCTCGGGATCGGCCGAGATCCTGGCGATCGCCGGGGCTTTCACCGCCCTGCCGCCCGCGGCACGCCCGCGCCGCTCGCTCCTCTTCCTCTTCGTCGCCGCGGAGGAGCAGGGGCTGCTCGGCTCGGAGCACTATTCGACCCACCCCACCTTCCCCGCCGGACGCATCGCCGCCAACATCAACCTCGATTCGGCGAACATCTACGGTCGCACCCGCGACATCACCTACGTCGGCTACGGCAAATCGACGCTCGATGCCGTCGTCGACCGCGCCGCGGCGGCACAGGGTCGCACCGTCAAGGGGGACCAGGCGCCGGAGAAGGGTTCGTTCTACCGCTCGGACCAGTTCAATTTCGCGCGCCAGGGCGTCCCCGCCGTCTACCTCGATCCCGGCACCGACTTCCTCGAGCCGGACGCCGCCGGGAAGCGGCAGCGGCAGGAGAGCTACGACTCGACCTGCTATCACCAGCCGTGCGACGAACTCGGCGACGACTGGAACTTCGACGGCATGATCGAGGACGCGCGCCTCGCCTTCGCCGTCGGCCTCGAGATCGCCAACGCCGACGCCATGCCGACCTGGAATCCGGGCGACGAATTCGAAGCGGCGCGCAAAGCGGCCCTCGCCGCGGCCCGCCGGGAGCCCTGAGCGACATGGATCTGCACCTCGTCCGACGCATTCCGTTGCTCCTTCTGCTGGCCTGCCCGGGGAGCGCTCTGGCGACTCCCGACGCCGACTCGCTCCGGGAAGCGGCCGACGAGAAAGTCGAGCGGCGCGACTATTCCGAAGCGATCAAGCTCTACAAGCAGGCGCTCAAGTCGGCCGGCGAATCCTGGACCCTCTGTCAGATCGGACTGGCCCGTGCCTACAACGGCCTTGGGGCACACAAGAACGCTATCGAGAGCGCCGAGGCCGCGATCGGCCGCGCGAAGGAGCGCAACCTCCTCGCCGTCGCCTGGAATCAGAAGGCGCTTGCCCAGTTCGCGGCTGCCGAGTCGGACGCCGGCAAGCTCGCCGTCGCCGAGCAGTCGTTCCGCAAGGTCTACGAGCTCGACCCGGCGCCCATCGTTCGCTTCAACCTCGGGGTCGTCCTGCTCCGACAGGGGCGTGACACCGAGGGCGCCGCCGAGCTCGAGGCGTTCCTGAGCGAGGCGCCGGGCTCACCCAAGGCCGATGCAGCCCGCGACATGCTGGAGAATCCGCGCCGGGCCCGAGAACGGATGCTGCCGTCCCTGGAGCTCGTGACGCTCACGGGCGACTACATCTCCAACGAGGACCTCCTCGGGAGGGTCGTCCTGCTCGATTTCTGGGGAACCTGGTGCGAGCCTTGCCGGATGGCGGTTCCGAGTCTCAAGGCACTCGTCGAACGCTCGACGAAGTCGCCACTGACGGTCATCAGCATCGCCACGGATCAGGACGACGTCGTACTCAAGGAGTTCATCTCGGGGCACGGCATGAGCTGGCCGCAGGTCTGGGATCGTGATCACAAGATCGTCCGTTCGATGTCCGTCTCGAGCTACCCCACTTACATCCTGGCGGATCACGAGGGAAAGATCGTCTTCCGCTACTCGGGCTGGGGCGACCAGGTCGAGTCGGCGATCCAGCGCGAGCTCCGCCGGGCGGTGACGAACGCGAAGCGCGCCACTTCACCGGGATCCTGAACGCTCCATGGCTGCCTCCTGGTGGTTCGTCGCCATCGTCCTTGCAGTCGTCGTCTGGATCGTGCTCGAAGGCCGGCGCCAGGAGCGGCTCTACGGCAGGAGCCGGCGGCGGGGCCTGATGCGCACCGGCCTCCTCGAGCTGCAGAAGCAGCTCGAGCCGGAGCGCAGGATCGAGATCCTGCTCGACGAGAGGGACGACTCGGTCGAGAGCGAAGCGGCCGCGCCGCCCGACCCGGACCGCCCCGCCGGAATCCGACCGCGATGATCCACCTCGAACCGGCGGCCCTCGAAGGAAACGGCGTCCGTCTCGAGCCGATGGAACCGGGGCACGCCGCCGCCCTCGGCGAAGCCGCTTCGGACGGGCGGCTCTGGGAGCTCTGGTACACGTTCGTGCCCGCCCCCGAGGAGGCCGGGAGCTACGTCGCCGCGGCGCTCGAGGGGCAGCGCGAAGGGCGCTTCCTGCCCTGGGTCGTGCGTGATCTGCCGAGCGGCGCGATCATCGGCAGCACCCGTTTCCACGACATCGTCGCCGCCGCCGACCGGGTCGAGATCGGCTACACCTGGTACGCGCGGCGGTTCCAGAAGAGCCACGTCAACACGACGTGCAAGCTCCTCCTCCTCACCCACGCCTTCGGTACCCTCGGCTGCAAGGTCGTCGGCCTGCGGACCGACGCCTTCAACTTCGCCTCGCAGCGCGCCATCGAAGCGCTCGGCGCGAAGAAGGACGGCGTCCTGCGCCATCACTATCCGCGACGCGATGGCAGCGTGCGCGACACCGTCCTCTACAGCATCCTGGCTGCGGAATGGCCGGCCGTGGAGCGCCACCTCCGCTTCCGGCTCGCACGCCACGCCGCGCCCGGGGGTGCCGAGGCCGGAGCCTAGGGCCGCGGAGCGCGGTGGCGCCGCAGGGCGACGATCATCGTGCCGATGGCGACGCCGAGGAACAGCCCGCTCACCGGGTCGACGAACTCCGTCGACAGCAGGCCGAGCCGCTCGGCGGCGAAACGGGCGACGAAGAAGAGCAGGAGCGCCGAGAAGCCGAGGCGCAGCAGCCGGCGGGACGAGGCGTTTTCGATTCTGTTCACGGGATCTCTCCGGAATTCAGTCGGTGAAGCGGAACCAGATCATCAGCCCTACCTTGACCGCGACGCCGGTGACCGCGACGGCGAACAGATCGCCGTCCCAGCGCTGGTCGTGCGCGTAGCGGTAGAACCAGAGCAGCGTCGCGAGGACGATGCTCACGATGCCGGCCAGGCTCGTCGAGCGCAGCCGGTGGGCGAGGAACCGTTCGTCGATGAAGCTCATCTCTTCTCCTCCAGTGCGAAAATCTCGTCGGTCGGGAGACGGAAGAGACGCCCGAAGGTCAGCGCCAGCTCGAGGCTCGGGACGTAGCGGCCCCGTTCGATCGAGTTGATGCTCTGACGCGAAACACCGACGGCATCGGCCAGCTGCTGCTGGGTCCACCCGCGGGCGTCACGGAGCTCCTTCACGCGATTCCGGATCGACGACATGTGAAGTCGACTTTACATAGCCGCTTCGCCTCTGTCAAGCGGGCTTGTCGTCCGGCCTGTGTCGGCCCCGCGCCCGGCCCGAGCCCGGACCCCGCTCTCCTGCCGTAGTAGCCTCCCTCCCCCCGGGACCCCGTCCCGCGAACGACCGGATGCTGATCACCTGCCGAAATCGCCCTCGCCCCGATCTCCGCGCGCAACGAACGAAGCCGCTCCCCCGCCGGATCGCTTACGGGTGGCCGGCCTGACGTTTCCCGCCGCGCTCCGCGCCCTTCGCCATCGCAACTACCGGCTCTTCTTCGGCGGTCAGCTCATCTCGCTCACCGGGACCTGGATGCAGTCGGTGGCACAGGCCTGGCTCGCCTACCGGCTGACGCAGTCGGCGGCGCTCCTCGGAATCGTCGGCTTCGCCGGCCAGATTCCGGCGCTCGTCGCCTCCCCGGTCGGCGGGCTGGTGGCCGACCGCTATCCGCGCCGTTCGGTCCTCCTCGCGACCCAGGCGGCCTCGATGCTCCTCGCCTTCGTTCTCGCTGCGCTCACGCTCGGCGGCCGGATCTCCGTCCCCTGGATCCTCACGCTCGCCGCGCTCTCCGGACTGGTGAACGGCATCGACATTCCGACGCGGCAGGCGTTCGCCGTCGACATGGTCGGGCGTGACGACCTGGTCAACGCGATCGCCCTCAACTCGTCGATCTTCAACGGCGCTCGCGTCCTCGGACCGGCGGTCGCCGGGCTCGTCGTGGCGAGGATCGGCGAGGGCTGGTGCTTCTTCGCCAACGGAGTGAGCTACGTTGCGGTCCTGGGCAGCCTCGCCGCCATGCGCATCGCCGCCCGGCCGCCGGCGGCGGCGCGGGTCTCCAACCTGGAGAGTCTGCGCGAAGGATTCGCCTGGGTCGTCGCGAAGCGACCGGTGCGGGCGCTCCTCCTGCTCCTCGGCCTGGTGAGCCTCACCGGCATGCCGTACGCCGTCCTGATGCCGGTCTTCGCCGAGAAGATCCTCGGCGGCGGTGCGCGCGAGCTCGGCCTGCTGATGGGCGCTTCCGGGCTCGGGGCGCTCCTCGGCGCGGTCGTCCTGGCGACCCGCCGGAGTGTCCGCGGCCTCGGATCGTTCGTCGCCCTCGCCGCGGCCGGCATGGGCATTGCGCTCGCCTGCTTCGCCTATTCGCGCTCGTTCTGGCTCTCGGCGGCGCTCCTCGTGCCGGTCGGCTTCTTCATGATGAGCGAGATGGCGAGCTCCAACACGCTCATCCAGTCGCTGACGCCGGACGCCATGCGCGGCCGCGTCATGTCGGTCTACGCCATGATGTTCATGGGCATGGCGCCGCTCGGCGCGCTGCTCGCCGGATCTCTCGCGACGCAGATCGGTGCGCCGGCCACGGTCGCCGCCGGCGGGGCGGTCTGCCTCGTCGGTGCGGCGATCTTCGCCCGTCGTCTGCCGCACCTGCGGGACGAAGCCCGCCAGTTGATCGTCGCCTTGCAGATGACCGCCGGCGATCCCCCGGAAGAGCCGTCCTAGAGCGAGCGGCATCGGCTCCGGGCGGCACCGGCGGCGCGACCCGCAGCCGCGACGGCGGTGCGTCCCGTTGCCGCGCTCCGGTTAGACTCGACGGTACGCCGACGAACGACAACGACCGCGAGGAGGTGCGATGAGCTACGTCGACGGATTCGTGCTGCCCATTCCCAAGAGCCGGCTTGCCGACTACCGCAAGCTCTCCCGCCTGGCCGGAAAGGTCTGGCTCGAACACGGAGCCCTCGAGTACCGGGAGTGCGCCGGCGACGACCTGCGGATCAAGGGGGTGGCCTCCTTCCACACGCTCGCCGGATGCAGGCGCGGCGAAACCGTCGTCTTCTCCTGGATCAGCTTCAAGTCGCGCGGCCACCGCGACCGGGTCAACGCCCTGGCGATCAAGGATCCCCGGCTCGCGAAGGTGAACCTCGACTCGATGCCGTTCGATCCGGGCCGCATGGCCTACGGCGGATTCGCCCCGTTCGTCGATCTGCCCGCCCGCTCCCGCACCGCCGCGCCGCGCAGGAAGAGCGCGCCGGCGCGGACGCAGCGGAAGTCCCGCAAGCCGAGGAAGCGCTGATGGGGAGGAACCGTCTCGAAGCGTTCAGCGACGGCGTCCTCGCCATCGTCATCACCATCATGGTCCTCGAGCTCAAGGTGCCGCACGGCGGCGACCTCGCGGCCCTGACCCCGCTCTGGCCGGTCTTCCTGAGCTACGTCCTGAGCTTCGTCTACCTCGGGATCTACTGGAACAATCACCACCACCTGCTGCACACCGTCAGGAGAGTCAACGGGCCGATCCTGTGGGCGAACCTGCACCTGCTCTTCTGGCTCTCGCTGGTGCCGTTCACCACCGCCTGGCTCGGCGAGAACCATTTCGCCGCGACCCCGGCCGCCCTCTACGGTTTCGATCTGCTGATGGCGGCGATCGCCTACTTCCTACTGCAGCGGCAGATCCTCGCCGCACACGGACCGGACTCCGTGCTGCGCGTCGCCCTGGGCAGCGACTGGAAGGGGAAGCTCTCTCCGCTCTGCTACCTCGCCGCCATCCCGAGCGCCTTCGTCTCGCGCTGGCTGTCGCTCGCGCTCTACGTTCTCGTCGCGCTCCTCTGGCTCATTCCGGATCGCCGCATCGAGCGCGTGGTCTCCGAGTTCGCGGAGAAGAACTGAGGGGCCGGCCCGGCGGGAGCCGGCCGGCTCAGATCGCGAGCTCGCGTCCGAGGTGGGTCGGCGCGAGCTCGCGCATGGCGGCTCGCGCGCTCTCGATCGCCGCCCGCTTCTCCGGGTCCGGCAGGAACGAGTGCTCGAAGCCGGCCAGGGCGAGACCGGCGAGCGTCTCCGGGGTGTCGTTCCAGGTCTCCGCCACGCGGCGGAACTCGTCGGAGAGCGTGGTGTCGAAGAGCGCCGGATCGTCGCTGTTGATGCTCACCCGGAGTCCGGCCCGCCGCAGATCGTCGAGCGGATGATGCGCGAGATCGGGGAACAGGCCGAGGCAGACGTTGGAGCTCGGGCAGACCTCGAGCGGGACACTTCCGTCGCGCAACCTCGCGATCAGCCCGGAATCCTCGATCGAGCGCACGCCGTGGCCGATGCGCTCGGCGCGGCAGGAGTCGAGGACCGAGTGGACCGACGCGGGACCGGCGAGCTCGCCCGCGTGGGCGACACAATGCAAACCCTGGCGGGCCGCCTCGGCGAAGTGATCCCCGAGCGGCTCGGACGGGAAGAGCGCCTCGCGGCCGGTCATTCCCAGCGCCACCGCGACCCCCTTGCGATGCGCGGCGATCGCCCAGTCGAGCGTCAGGTCGGCGGTCTTCGCCGCGACGTCGCGGACGATGTCGGGAATCAGCCGGACGGTCACGCCCTCGTCGCGCTCCATCTCGCGGATCGTCTCGGTCATCGCGTCGAGCACCTCGTCGATCGCGACCCCGTTCAGCCAGTGCGTGCCGATCGTGAAGTGGACTTCCGAGTAGCGGATGTTCTCCGCCGCCTGATCCTGCGCGAAGTCGCGGACCAGGGTCTGGAAGTCCTCCGGGTGCTGCACCGCCTTCGAACAGGTGACGTAGATCTGGACGAAGTGGTCGAAGTCGCGGAACCGGAACCACTCGCGGAGCCCCTCGACATTGTCGGCGGGGAGGGAGACGCCGCGCCGGCGGGCGAGCTCGAGGAGCGTCCGCGGCCGCATCGCCCCTTCGAGGTGGACGTGCAGCTCCGCCTTCGGAATCGCACGGAGGAACGAATCCAGGCTCACCCGGCGTGCTCCTCCGGGCGGAGCTTGCGCGACAGTCGCCGGAGGACCGCTTCGGGGGCGAGCCCGCTCAGATCGGCACCGTAGCGCGCCACCTCCTTCACCAGGCGGCTCGAGAGATAGCTGTACTCCTCCTTCGGCATCATGAAGACCGTCTCGATCCTGGCGTCGAGATGGCGGTTCATCAGCGCCATCTGGAACTCGTACTCGAAATCCGAGACCGCGCGCAGTCCCCGCACGATGGTGTGCGCGCCGATCCGTTCCATGAACTGGACCAGCAGCCCGGAGAAGCTCTCGACCCGGAACCTGCGGTCCCCGTCGACCAGCTCGCGGATCATCTCGACGCGCTCCTCGACCGAGAAGAGCGGCTTCTTCTCCTCGTTGTGGAGCACGGCGATCACCACGTCGTCGAACATCGGCCGGCAACGCTCGATGATGTCCAGGTGACCGTTGTGGATCGGATCGAACGATCCCGGGTAGACCGCGACCCGGCCGGAGCGCGCGCTGTCGCGGCTCACTTCCCGAGCTCCGGACCGAGGTCGAAGGTGGCGCTGTTCCAGGCCGCGTCGGTGACGCGCAGCAGGACGAAACGGGCCTCCCGGGGCAGTCCGTCGAGAGCGAACGTCTCCGAGCGGCCGTCGAGGAGCCCGTCGACGGGCGCGATGTCGCGCCATTCGCCGCCGTCGACGGACACCTGCGCCTGGCGCAGCGGATTCCAGTCGTCGGCGACCTCGAGGCGCAGCCCGCCGCCCCGGCGGTCGACTCCGCGACGCCGCGGCGGCGAGTGATCCACCACCACGGGATCGCTGATCTCGGTCGTCGTCATCGCTCCTCCGTCCGGATTGTCCTCCGCGTCGCTCACCTCGAGACGGAAGCGGTAGCGGCCGTCGGGAAGCGCGGCGGCGTCGAATCCGTACGAGTCCTCGTCGAGGTCGTCCACGATCGTCACCCATTCTCGCCCATCGGCCGGGGAACCGTCCCGGCCGAGGGAGAGCCTGGCACGCAGGGAGTCGCCGTTGGGATCGGTCGCCCGCCAGCGCAGGGTCCGCATTCCCCGCTTCCAGAGCGTCTTGGTCCGGGCGTCGGAACCGCTCGTCGCCGGCTGCAGCGGCACGAAGATGCCGTCGCGGTTCGGCGTCGCCGGTTCGTAGACCTGGTCGGACGGATTGAAGTTCGCCGGCACGAGGATCTGGCCCGGCTCCATCGCGCCGAATCGATCGATCTTCGGCCGCTGATTGACCTGGCGATAGGAGAGCTCCGCCGAGTCGAGACGCGGCGCCGCACCCCCCGCTCGGGCCGACAGCTCGACACGCCACTGGACGTAGCGGCCCGTGACCCGCTCGGGAATCGCCAGCTCGCCGCCGTCGCTCGTCTCCGTTTCGGCGGCCGGAGTCCAGTCGCTCCAGCTCTCGTCGGGCTGCGAGCTGATGCCGGCACGGAAGGAGAAGCGCATGCCGCTGCCCGCCGGCTTCCGGCCGAACCAGCGGAGCACTCCGAAGCGCGCCGGCTGGGCCGCATCGGCGACGCTGCTGGTGAACGTTCCGTTGCTGCGGCTGCGCCGGACCGTGCGATAGAGCGCCGCCGCATTCGTCGTCAGGATCGTCGGGCCGTCGACGCCCGGGGCGAGGCCGACGATCTGCCGCTCGTCGAACTCCTGCTCGAAGCGGACCGAGCCTTCGAACCACGAGTAGAGCCGCCCCGCCGCACCGGTCGCCATCCACAGGCGGCCGCCGTCGGCGGCGAGTGCATAGAGCGTCTCTTCCTGCGAGCTCCAGAGCGACGTGCTGATGCCGGCGCCGTCGAGACGCACGAGCTCGCTTCGCGGGCCGCGCGCGCCCGCCGCACGGGTCCCGGCCGCCACGCTGCCGGCGGACGCGTCGTCGCTCTCCTGGGTCGAGGTCGCGCCCTCCCCTCTGGCTTCCGTGTCGGCCGCGTCCTTGGCCGCCCGCGAATCGAGGTCCACGAAACTCGCTTCCGAGGCCAGGAACGCGCCGTAGATCGTCCCGTCGGCGGCTCGCGCCAGCCCCACCACCTCCGCCAGCGTCGAGTCGAAGAGCGTCGTCACGGCACCGTCCGCGGCGGCGCGACGGACGACTCTGCCCTCACCGACCGTCCCGATCAGCAGGTCGCCGTCGGAGAGCGGCAGGAGCGCGCGGAGGTGCGGCTCGGACGAATCCCAGGCGACCTCGCCGCGGCCGTTCCCGTCGACGCGGAAGAGCTTTCCCTCCACCCCGGTCGCCACCCAGAGCGCTCCGGCGCGATCGCGCGCGATCGCCCAGATGTAGGTCGCCTGCGGGTCGAAGTACGGTTCGGCGCGGCCGTTCCGGATGCGGTAGACCTTGCCGTGGGGCGAGCTCCCGGCGAATAGAGTGCCGTCCTCGTCTGCCCAGAGGGCGTAGATGTCGGGCTCCACGGCGTCGAGGAGCTCGACCGAGCTGCCGTCGCGGCCGACGCGGAACACCTTGCCGTCGCTTCCCGTCCCGACCGCCCAGCCGTCCGGCAGAGGCACCATGGAGTAGGCGAACGGCTCGGCGATTCCCGCGAGCCGCTCGCGCTCCGCTCCGAGGGTCAGCCCTCCCTCGTCGTCGAGCCGCACGCCCTCGAAAGTTCCGGAGAGAAACGCCGGCGGACCCTGGATCTGGAAGATCTTGACCGTCGTCGCCGGGAGCGCCCCGGCGACGAGCATCGCCGACAGCGCCGACGCGATCACGGACGTTCGCGGTTTCATCCCTCCCCCTTCCTGTCGCGCCGCACCTCGAGATCGATCCGGACGAGTCCGGCGAGGGGACGATCCGAAGCGACCGACTCGCGCTGCACGATCGCCTGTTTGAGCCCGGCCGCGGTGCGCGCTCCGGCGCGTGCCCAGAGCGATCGCACGGAGACCGGAAGCTGCGGCCGCGCTTCGCCGCCCGACGAGACTCCCGGCGACGAGAGCAGCCCGAGGATCCCCAGCTCACGCGCCGGCCGCAGCGACTCGAGGAGCTCCAGGACCTGGTCGAGATTCACCGGGGCGGCCGGCATCGCTGCCAGCGCCGCCGCCGAGATCGAAGCGCCGTCGCCGACCAGCAGCTGATACTTGCCGTCCGGGAGCTCTGCCGGGACGACCACCCGCTCCGTGCGACGGGATCTGGTCCCGTCGTACTGCTCGAGCTCGATCGCCAATTCGACAGCCTGACCCGGCGCCACGACGGTACGGTCGGGACGAGCGGAAACGAAACGCGCAACGCGCGACGAAGAGTCGAGTCGGGTCGCGACTTCGATGCCGCGGAGACCCGCCGGCGCGAGATCGTTCTGCTCGAGGAACGCGAGCACCGCGAGGACGTAGCTCACCGCACCGGCGGCGGCGCCCGTCCCGTCGAACGACTGTTCGAGCACGAGAGGCGGGCGCTCGACGAAGCGGAGCCGAAGCGAGAGATCGACGCTCTTCGTTTCGGCGAAACCGGTCGCCGCATCCCACGCGCCGAGGCAGGAGATCGCGACCAGCGACGGGACGAGGGACGGAAGATCGGCGACGCGGAGCGCATAGCGGCGCTCGACGTCTCCGGTGATCGCGAGCTCGACGGGAATGGTCTCGGCGTGCGCCCCGATCACCCCGGCGACGCCGGCCGGATGGTCGCGCACGAAGGCGCCGACGACGCGGCCCACGGTCGAGAGCTTGAACGAGTTGTAGCTGCTCGGAAAGACGGTGATGACCTCCGACGTCGCGAGCGGAATCGACATCCCGGCGAGGCCGAGGATCGAATGTCCGAACGCGAGCAGGCGATCGCCGTCGCGATCGGTGACGGTTCCGGTCGCCGCCATCCGCAGGTCGCCGTCGACGAGGAGCGCCGCGACCGAGCCGCCCGGGACGAGCGCGCCGGGCGAGGCATCGCCGCCCGCCGGCGAGAGCGCTCCCGCTGCGCTGCCGGAGAGCGGCGCCAGGTTGGGCAGCGCCGCCGCGAGCCGCTCGCGGGCGCCGCCGCCGAATCCGGCCAGCGTCCAGAGGAGCCCCTGCTCCCGCTCACCGCCGAGTCGACGGCCGAAGGCGGCGAGCGCCTTCTCGAGGGCCGCTTCGCCGTCGATCGCGGACGGATCGGCGAGCGAGCTCCAGTCGGTCGCCTCCGGCGCGGGCGCTGTCGGCCGCACTGCCCCGTCGCCCGCGGGTCCGGAGCCCGGGCTTCCGATGGCGCGCATGTCGCGGATCGGGGTGATGCCGGCGATCGCCTCCTTGGCGAACGGCCACGAGAAGGCGACCGCACCGGCGAGACGGCCGTCGAGGTAGACCGGGCTGCCGCTCATGCCGGCGATGACACCGGTCTCCTCCAGGTTCCGGCCGGAGAGTCGGGCGACGACGAAACTGGCGTCGGGTCGCAGATTCTCGAGGACCCCCAGGACTTCGACCTCGAAACGTTCCGGTTCCGCACCGGAGAACACCGAGAGGCCGTACCCCGACATCCCCTTGTGGATCTCGTCGAGACCGATGGTCGGCGCCTCCACGGCGCCGCCTGCGGTGGCGCAGCAGAGCGCCATCGCCACCAGGGCCTTCGCCGCCCGGGGCGATCCGAGGCGCCGACTAGTCGACACGCACCGGCCCCTGTCGCAGCACCCTCGGCCGGCCGTCGACGAGCTCGACCAGGGTCGACGGCGCGCCGCCCGGCAGGATGCCTTCGTCGACCAGACAGTAGAGCGCTCCGCTCTGCTCGAGCCAGGCGCCGACGGCGCGCGGATCGACCAGCGGCGGAGTGCCCGACGAGTTCGCGCTGGTCGCCGTGAGCGGCAGCCCGATCGCGCTCAGAAGATCCCGCAGTGACGGTCGATCCGGGATCCGGACGGCCACCGTGTCCGCTCCCCGGCTCGCGGGGAGAGGCGACTGCAACGGCAGCAGGACCGAGAGGGCGGCGGGCCAGTAGCTCGCGCCCCATGCCAGCGCCGCGGATCCGGGCGCGAGCGGCAACATGCGCAGCTGGTCGGTGTCGGCGGCGACGACCGGGAGCGGCTTGCCCTCCTCGCGCCCCTTGATGCGCAGGACGGCTTCTACTCCCGTCCGGCTCCGCGGATCGACGCCGAGCGCGTAGCTCGACTCGGTCGCGTACGCCACGACACCTCCCTGATCGAGCGTCGCGCGCGCTGCCTGCGCCACGATGCGGCGGGCCTCTTCCGGCGTCATGCCGCCCCCGCCGCCGCCAACATTTCTTCCGCGTGCGAACGTGAGAGCGCCGTCACCTTGTCGCCCGAGAGCATGCGGGCGATCTCCCCCGTGCGCCCCGCCCGGTCGAGCGCGACGACCTCGGCGAAGGTCCGACCGGAGCGGATCCTCTTGCTTACCTTGAGGTGGAGGTTTCCGAAGCTCGCGACCTGCGCCAGGTGCGTCACGGCGACGATCTGCCCGCTCCGGGCGAGGCGCTGCAGCTTCTTGCCGAGAGCCGCTCCCTCTGCCCCGCCGATCCCGGCGTCGACCTCGTCGAAGACGAGCGTCGGTCCGGACGCCTCCTCGTCGCCGCGGGTCGCGAGCTGCAGCGCCAGCGAGACGCGCGAGAGCTCGCCACCGGAAGCGATCCGCGCCAGCGGCTGCATCGGTTCGCCCGGATTCGGCGCGAAGCGGAAGACCACCTGGTCGATGCCGCGGGCTCCGAATTCGATCGGCTGCCCGTCGAGCACAAGCTCGCTGCCCGGGCGCGCGGTGCGCTCCAGCCCGACTTCGAAACGCGCCTTCCCGAGCGCCAGCTCGGCGAGCTCCTTCTCGAGGCGCCGCCCGAGGTCGGCGGCCCATCCGGCCCGGGCGCCGGAGAGCGCGAGCGCCCGCTCCCGGTAGACGGCAAGCGCGCTTTCCGCGGCCTTCTCCAGCGCTTCGCGATCCTCCTGCGAGGCGCCGAGGTCGGCGAGCTCCTCGGCGAGCGCCGCCCGGTGCGCCAGGATCTCCGCGGTGCCGCCTTCGTACTTGCGCATCAGCCGTTCGAGCAGCGCCAGCCGCTCCTCGATTCCGTCGAGGCGGCCGGGATCGCCATCGGCATCCTCGATCCGGTGCGAGAGCTCACGCGCCAGCTCGTCGACCCGCTGCAGCAGCTCGTCGAGCTCGGGCAGCGCCGCGCTCGCGGTCGGCTCCCAGGCGGCGATCGGCGCCAGCTCCCGTCGCGCCGTTCCGAGGCGCTCCGCCGCCGCTCCGTCTCCTTCGTAGAGGGCCTCGAAAGCCGCCCCCAGTCCGCGTGCGATCGCCTCGCGGTGCCGGAGCTGATCCCGGCTGAGCCGCAGCTCCTCCTCTTCGCCGGCGCGCAGGCGGGCGCCGTCGATCTCTTCGATCTGGAAACGCAGGAATTCGATCCGCTCGCTGCGCAGGCGGTCATCGCCGCGCATCCGCTCGAGCCGGTCCGCCATGGTGCGGTAGTCGCTGTACGCCCTCTCGACCTCCGCGACGAGCCCGACCGCTGCCTCGCCGCCGACCCGGTCCAGCCATCGACGTTGCAGGCCGGAGTCGGCGAGCGCCTGCTCTTCGCGCTGGCCGTGGATCCGCAGCAGATGGGGAGCGAGCTCCGCCAGCAGGCGCAGCGTCACCGGCTGATCGTTGACGAAGACCCGGTTGCGCCCTTCGCGGGTGATCTCGCGCCGCACGAGGAGCTCTTCGCCGGAGCAGTCGACGCCGGCGGCGCGCAGCCGTGCTTCGACTTCCGGGCCGAGATCGAAGGTCCCGGCAACGGAAAGTCCGTCCGCACCCTCGCGGATCCAGTCGGAATCGGCGCGCGCACCGGCGAGGAGGCCGAGAGAGTCGACGACCAGGGACTTGCCGGCCCCGGTCTCTCCGGTCAGGACGTTGAGGCCCTCTCCGAGCGCGACGTCACCGCCCGCAAGGACCGCCAGATTCCTCACCTGAAGGCTGCGCAGCACCGAAGAGTCTCCCGCTGCCGTCCCCGGGCTCCGCCTCAGCCACGAGTGAAGGATGGAACGTATTCCGGATCGTCCTGCGACGCTCTCTCCGCCGAGAGGAAGTCGTAGAAGCCGCAGCGCACGGCTCCCGGATACTCGCGGCAGATCGTCGGACGGCCGTTGTAGATGCCGCACTGCCGCGTCTCCTGATCGAGGAACTGGCAGACGGTACCGAAGATCTCGTCCTTCTTGTGACGCAGCACCCGCATGCTCCCGCCGTCGACCAGCTTGGTGAAACGCTTCTTCGCGACGGCGGCCGAGACACCGTGGTGCCGCGCCAGACGCTCGATATCGGAAGGGGTCGTCTCGATGTGATCGTACGAACAGCAGTACGCGGGGCAGTTGGAACAGTTGTAGAAACGCGGCCCGCTCGACATTCGGGGATTCTAGAACGGAATGCGATGCGCTGCCGCAGGCCGGCGATCGCGGGCGGATCAGCCGGCGGGAGTCTCCGGACTCTCGACCCGGTTGCGACCGGCTCCCTTGGCCAGGTAGAGCGCGCGATCGGCCGCTTCGAACAGCTGGTTCTCGTGCTCCATCTCGTTCTGACGTTCGGCGATGCCGAACGAACAGGTGACGGAGAACTGCTCGCCCTCGCGCGCGAAGGTGAGCTCGGAGAGGCGCTGGCGCAGCTTCTCGGCGATCGCTGCTCCCCCTTCGGCGCCGGTCTCCGGGCAGAGGATCACGAACTCGTCGCCGCCGAGGCGGGCGAAGACCTGCTCGGGCCGGAGCAGCTCCCGGACCGAGGCCGACACCTGCTTGAGGACCATGTCGCCGCACAGGTGGCCGTGCGTGTCGTTGACCTCCTTGAAGCTGTCGAGATCGATCATCACCAGGCAGAGCGGGCGTTCGTGGCGTTGCGCGCGGGCGAACTCGCGCGCCAGCTCCTCGCTGAACTTGCGCTGGTTGAACGCTTCGGTCAGCCCGTCGCGCATGACCATCTCGTAGATTGCCTCGTGATAGGCGTGCTCGACGTCCTGTTCGTGGAGGAACTTGAAGTGCACCGAGCCGACCTGGAAGCGGTCGCCGCTCTTCAGGATGGCCGTACCGACGACGCGTTCGTCGTTGACGAACGTCCCGTTGGTGGACCCGGCGTCCTCGATCGAGACCGTCCGCCCCTGGTAGCGCAGGCGCGCGTGGCAGCGGCTGACCGAACGGACCTCCGGCAGACTGATCTCGACCGACTCCGAGCGCCCGACCTCGACGTTCGTGTTCGGAACCAGCCGGTAGCGTGTGCCGAGGCGGGCATGCTCGGGATGGGCGATGAGGATGACGTTCGCTTCCCGTCCCAGCCGATCGGGCTCGTTGGGGTCGTCGCTGCCGGCAACGGTGATCGTGCCCGTCCGCTCGCGGGAGTCGAGCTGCTCCATCCGGAAGCTGTCGGTGGAGGGTAGCCTGTGCCTGGAACGTGCCACTCGGCGGGATGGTACTACCGCATGCCGCGGGCCGGCAATCCTGACCGGAACCCGCGGATCCGGTGGTTCAGGTCGCCGAGACGACCACCCGCTCGAGGAAGCGGGAGAAGAGCGTCGCCGACTCCGGAGTCGGGCCGAGCGCGGCATCCAGCTTCGCCAGATCGCCGGCTTCGGAGAGGTAGGTCTCGCCGTAGACCTTCGCCCGCGCGAGCATTCTCGGCTTGTCGAGCTCGACATGGAATTGCGCGCCGTAGACCGGCGCGTCCGCCAGGCGGAACGCCTGGTTGGGGCAGAGCGCCGAGAAGGCGAGCTCGATCGCGTTGGCAGGCAGCCGGGTCACGCGGTCGTGGTGGCCCAGCTGGACGCCGAAGCTGCGCGGCAGACCCGCGAGCCACGGATCGCGGCTCCCCTCCTCGGTGAGCGAGATCGGGAGCGTACCGAGCTCCTTGCGCTCGAGGTCGGTGAGCACCTCGCCACCCAGCGCTTTGGCGATGAACTGATGGCCCCAGCAGGAGCCGAAGAGCGGACGCCGCGCCGCCGCCAGACGCTCGACGACACGGGCGAGAGGGGCGGTGAACGGATACTCCTCGGTGACCGAATGGGCCCCCGCCCCGCCGATGACGACGGCGTCGAACCCCTCGACGTCCATCCACGAGATCTGCGGCTCGGCGACCAGATTGCGCCACCGGAACTGATCGGGAGAGAGACCCGACAGCTCGACGAAGCAGTCGCGCTCCTGGAGCTCGACCGCCGGATCGTCGCGGATCTGCAGCACCAGGATCCGCAGCAGACCGAGCTCGGCGTCATCGCTCACGGAACATCGCCTTCAGGACGTGGCTCGCGATCTCGGGGTTCTCGCGCAGGCGGCGGGTCGAATACGGGTACCAGTCGCGGCCGTAGGGCACGTAGACGCGGAGCCGATGGCCGGCGGCGAGCAGAATGCGCCGCAGCTCCGGTTCCACGCCGAGGAGCATCTGGAACTCGAACCGCTCGGGCCGCACGGCGAGCCGGTCGGCGAGTGCGATCGCGCCGCAGACGAGATGTTCGTCGTGCGTCGCGATCCCGGTGTACACCCCGCGCTGGAAGAGCTTCTCGAGCGCTGCGAGGTAGTTGTGCCGCACCGTCTCGTAGCCCTTCCAGGCGATCGCCCGGGGCTCGATGTAGATCCCCTTGCACAGCCTCACGTTCGCCGCTTCGCGCGGCAGCTCCGAGATGTCGCGGAGCGTCCGTCGCATGTAGGCCTGCAGCACGACGCCGATGTTGTGGTGCCGGGTGTGGATCTCGCGGTAGATCCGCAACGTGGCGTCGATGGTCGAAGCGTCCTCCATGTCGATGCGGACGAAGTTCCCGTGCGCCGCCGCGGCGACCACCAGACGTTCGACGTTCGCGCGGCAGAACTCCTCGTCGATCTTGAGACCGAGCAGCGAGAGCTTGATCGAGACGTTGGACGGGAGCCCCCGCTCGGCGATCGCGTCGAGCATGCCCACGTATTCGTCGACCGCGGCGAGCGCGCGCTGCTCTTCGTGGATCTCCTCGCCCAGGAGATCGAGGGTCGCCATCGCACCGTCGCGCGCCAGCGCTTCGACGACGCCGAGAGCATCCGCCAGCGTCGTCCCGGCCACGTAGGGTCGCGCCACGCGACGCACGATCGCTTTCGGGACCAGGGAAAGTCCCTTGACGATCAGCCAGCTCGAGAGTTTCATCGAGGGAAAGCTCGGCGACCGGTGGAAGGTCCGGCTCAGGCGCCCGCGGGCATCTCGATCGCCTCGTCGGCGACCCAGCGGACCGACTTCGAGCAGGGACAGACCCCGCCGACGCGCCGGAGTTGCGGCATGAACCTCTGCGCCTCCTCGACGCTCTTCTCGCCGTTCTCGACCGCCGTGAGGTTCGTGACGTAGTCCTGGAAATCGCGGGTCGCGCGATAGCCGTCCGGCAGGGTCTTGACGAGGTGCGCCAGGAAATCCTCGAGCCGCTCGAACTTCTCGCCGTCCACGCCCACCTTGGTGAAGGCAGGGACGCCACGTCGCCGCGCGTACTCGCGATGCGGCAGCCGCAGCAGCTCGTCGAAGCGGACTCCGCGGAAGCTCCCGCGATCGCGCTCGAGCTCGACCATCGCCGCCTCGGCCTCGCCGAGCGAGAGCTCCGGAAGGCGGGCCCGCAGGTAGCGCATGTTGAGATCCCGCACCACCTTGCCGATCTCCTTGGAGTAGTTGTCCTGCGCCTCGGCGTTCTTCATCGGCTTGAGACCCCACTTCACGTTGGTCCCGCCGCCGCGCTCGTCGCCGAACATCTCGTAGGCGCGGGGCACCCACTTGTTGAGGTGCTTCTGGATCACTTCCATGGTGATCGTCGCCGAGCCCTGGGCCGCCTTGACCGCCCAGCGGCGCAGCGGCACGACGCCGGTGGCGAGGTGGAACGCCTCCTCGCGCAACATCTGCGGCATCGAGTCGGCCATCGGCTGATAGGCCGAGACCTTCTGCATCGCCAACTGGTACTTCCCGACCCGGTCGATCAGGCCGCAGAAGACGATGTTGTCGACGAACGACTCGAAATCGATGTTGAAGGCGCCGAGCACGTGGGAGCCGGTCTTCATCGACAGGATCTCCTCCACCGTCTGTTCGCTCGTCTGCCCGGTGATCGGCTTCCAGTCGTCGTCGGTCAGCAGGTGCAGCATCTGGTAGCCGTGGCGCAGCTCCTCGGCCATCATCCGCAGCACCATCGCCTGTTCCTCCTCGTCCTGTGCCCGCGCGAGGGTGAGCTGGTGCTGCTGGATCGAACCGAACTCGGTCGACGCCTGGGCGCGGATCGCGGCGACCAGATGCTGCGCCGCCTCGGGCTTCATCTCGCAGGCGCGCTGGAACTTCGGCTTGCCGGCGTCCTCACCGCACTCGATGGCGCACGGCATTCCCTGCTCGCGATAGGCGCAGAGGCGGAAGGTCTGGTCGCGCGGGAAGAAGCGGTCCCAGTTCTCGATCAGGTAGTCGAAGTCCGGGAGATAGGTTTCACGCCACTTGAGTACTGCGTCGTGGAACTTTTTCGGAATCTCGGTCGTCGTCGTCGTCATTTCGATTCGGTTCCTCAGTCCAGCCGCTTCGAGTAGGGGCGGAGGCTGTCCTCGCGGAACCCCAGTCGCGAGAAGAAGCTCTCGAGCTCCGGCATCGAGCGGTCCACCATGGTCCGGACCGACGCCACACCGACCGCCCGGTAACGCGAGAGGATCTCCTCGGCGAGCGCCTTGCCGATTCCGCGGCCGCCGAGATCCGGGTCGACCCCCATGACCTCGATCCAGCCGCTGCGCTCTTCGATTCCGAATTCGCCCGATCGCACGTCGCCGAGCATGAATCCGACGACCTCGCCGTCGAGCTCGGCGACCACCGAGCCCTCGGGAGCCCTCCTGAGGTAGTACGTGACTCGCTGCTCCCACAGATCAGGTTCGTACCTGCCGGTGGTCTTCTCGGCGATCCGGACGATTCCGTCCATGTCGAGTTCGGTGAGCGAGCGGATGGTCGGAGAGGCGGCGGAATCGGTCATCGGCAGTGGAATCCTACGCTGTCGGCAACGATAGGTGAAGCCGGGCGGAGCGCGCCCGCACCTCCAGCAGCCCATGGTACCGTGCCGCGGCCATGCACGCCGAGAAGCCGGATCTGCACCGTCGTGTCCTGGTTGCTCTCCTGGTCGTCCAGCTCTGCTTCTCCAGCCTCCATCTCGTCGGCAAGATCGTGCTCCGCGAGCTGCCGCCGTTCGCTCTCGCCGGCATGCGCCTCCTGCTGGCGACGCCCGTCCTGCTTCTCCTGGCCTGGCGGCGCGACCGACTGATCCCGCCGCGGCGCGACTGGCCCACACTCGCCCTCCTCGGACTGTTCGGAATCACCGCCAACCAGCTCCTCTTCCTCTCCGGCCTGTCGCTGACCAGTGCCTCGTCGGCGTCGGTCCTGATGCCCTCGATCCCGGTTTTCACCGCCGGCGCGGCGGTGATCCTGGGTCTCGAGCGCTGGTCGTGGCCGCGGTTCGGCGGCGTGACCCTGGCCGTGCTCGGGGCGCTCGTCCTGCTCGATCCCGGCCACCTCGAGTCCGGCACGCGGGCGGTGCTCGGGAACAGTCTCATCCTCCTCAACTGCCTCTCCTACTCGGTCTATCTCGTGGTCCAGCGGCCGGTCCTGCTGCGTCTTCCCTGGCGGACGGTCATCGCCTGGACCTTCCTGTTCGGGACCCTCGGAGCGCTGCCCTGGACCGCCGCGTCGCTGTTCGCGACCGGCTGGGGGGCCCTGCAGCCGGTCACGATCGCCGGCGTCCTCTGGATCGCCCTGGTGCCGACAGCGCTCGCCTTCTCGCTCAACTCCTGGGCCAGCCGGCGTACCGACGCCTCGGTCGTAGCCGCGTTCACGACCCTGCAGCCGCTCCTCACGATCCTGGTGGCGATCCCGCTGCTGGGAGAGAAACCCTCCTGGAATCAGGGGGTTGGCTTCCTGCTGATCGCCGCCGGCCTGGTCGTCGTGCGGCAGGCGCGCGCCATTCCGCCGACTTCGCCGCCGAAACTGTCGATCTCCGACGAGCCGGATCGTCTACCTGTCGAACCCCTCTCGAAAGGAGAGACCGAATGAAATACCTGCTCCTGATTTACGAAGACGAAGCGGTGATGTCGAGCAAGACCCGGAGCGAGTTCGCCGAGCTGCTCGGCGACTACATGGCGTTCACCGACGACCTGCGCGCCTCCGGGAAGATGATCCACGGCGAGCCGCTCCAGCCCACAGCGACGGCATCCACCGTGAGAGTGCGGAACGGCCGGACGGTGGTGACCGACGGGCCGTTCGCCGAGACCAAGGAGTCGCTCGGCGGCTTCTATCTGGTCGATGCGGCGGATCTCGACGACGCCCTGGCGATCGCCGCGCGGATCCCGGGCGCGCGCGAGGGATCCGTCGAAGTGCGGCCGATCCAGATCTTCGATTGAGCGACCCCGGCCGGACTCTCGAAGAGACCTTCCGCCGCGAGTCCGGCCGGATGCTCTCCACCCTGATCGGCCTCCTCGGCGACTTCGACCTCGCCGAGGAGGCGCTCCAGGAGGCGGCAAGCGTCGCTCTGACCGTCTGGAGGCGGGACGGCGCGCCACAGAATCCGCGCGCCTGGCTGATCGCCACCGCCCGGAACCGGGCGATCGACCGTCTGCGGCGTGACGCGAACCTGGCGCGCAAGCTGTCCGGGCTCGCGCCCGGTATCGAGAGCACCGTGACGGCACCCGAGCTGCCGCCCGACTCGCCGCTCGAGGCGACCGACGACCGGCTCCGCCTGCTCTTCACCTGCTGTCATCCGGCGCTCGCCGCGGAGGCGCAGATCGCGCTCGCCCTGCGCACTCTCTGCGGTCTCTCCACGGAGGAGATCGCCCGCGCCTTCCTGACCCCCGTGCCGACGATGCAGCAGCGGCTGGTCCGCGCCAAGTCGAAGATCCGCGACGCCCGTATTCCCTACCGCGTCCCGGAAGGCGAGTCGGAGATCGAGCAGCGCCTGGACGCCGTCCTTCAGGTGATCTATCTGGTCTTCAACGAAGGGTACAAGGCGTCAGCCGGGAGCGATCTCGTGCGCGTCGACCTCTGCCACGAAGCGATCCGTCTGGGTCGGCTACTCACGGCGCTCCTGCCGGGGCGTCCGGAGGCGATCGGTCTGCTCGCGCTGATGCTGCTCCAGGATTCGCGGCGCTCCGCACGATTCGACGGCCGTGGCGACCTCATCCGCCTCGCGGAGCAGGATCGCTCGCTGTGGGACCGTGATGCGATCCGCGAAGGATTGGCGCTCGTCGAGGAGGCGCTCCGGCTCGCAAAGCGGCCGCGTCCGTTCGCCCTCCAGGCCGCGATCGCCAGCGTGCACGCGCGCGCCGCGACGGCCGCCGAAACCGAGTGGCGCGAGATCGTCGGCCTTTACGACCTGCTCCTCGCCGTCGAGCCGTCGCCGGTCGTCGCGCTGAACCGGGCGGTGGCGCTCGCGGCCACCGCGGACGAGGAGGGCGAAGCGCCCCTGCACGCGGCTCTGGCGGAGATCGAGCGGCTCCGGCGGGACGGCCGGCTCGCGGCCTACTACCTGCTGCCCGCCGTCGAGGGCGATCTGCTGCTGCGCCTGGGCCGCAGGGACGACGCGCGTCGCGCCTTCGCCGAGGCGCTCGAGCTGGTCGCGACCGAGCCCGAGCGGCGCTTCCTGGCGGGTCGCCTAGCGGATTGCTGAGAGACTCGCGGGAGCCGGCGCGCCGGCCGGCACGTGTTCGTGTGCGTGGTAGGAAGAGCGCACCAGCGGGCCCGACTCGCAGTGCGCAAAGCCGATCTCCAGCGCCAGTCGCTTGTAGGCGGCGAAGCTTCCCGGAGTGACGTAGCGATCGACCGGCAGGTGTTTCGAAGTCGGCTGGAGGTACTGCCCGATGGTGAGCACCTCGACCCCGGCCTGACGGATCTCGCGGATCGTCTCGGCGACTTCGTCGTCGCTCTCCCCGAGCCCCACCATGATGCCGGTCTTCACCCGGCCGCCCCACGAGCCTTCGTCCCGTCGCCGCGCGGCGTCCGCGAGGAGCGCCAGCGTGCGGTCGTAGCGGCTCCCCGGTCGCGCCTTGCGGTACAGGCGCGGCACGGTCTCGGTGTTGTGGGAGAAGACCTCCGGCGCCGCGGCGAGGACGATGTCGAGCGCCTCCGGTACGCCGCGGAAATCGGGAGTCAGGACCTCGACGGCGCAGCCCGGGTTGCGCTCGTGGATGGCGCGGATCACGTTCGCCCAGTGACGGGCGCCGCCGTCCGGCAGGTCGTCGCGATCGACCGAGGTGATCACGGCGTGCCGCAGCCCCATCACCGCGACCGCCTCGGCGACGTGCTCGGGCTCCTTCTCGTCGACCCCCGTGCGCGGGCGGCCCGAGGTGACGGCGCAGAACCCGCAGCGCCGGGTGCAGATCTCTCCGAGGATCATCATCGTCGCCGTGCCGTGCTCGCCCCAGCACTCGTAGATGTTCGGACAGCGCGCCTCTTTGCAGACCGTGTTGAGCTGCAGCCGGTCGACCAGCGAGCGCACCTCGTGGTACCGCGCCGGCGTCGAGAGGCGGATCCGCAGCCAATCGGGGCGCGCTTCGCGCCGCGGCTCCCCCGCCGCGGTCCGCGCCCCGCCGATCTGAACCAGAGACTCCGTCACGCGTGAAATCCTATCCCGACGCCGGTTCCTCGAAGTCGAGCGCCACGTCGAGATTGGGCGCCGAGTGGGTGATCCATCCGACCGAGATGCAGTCGACGCCGGTCTCGGCCACGGCGCGCACGGTCGCGCGGGTGATGCCGCCCGAGGCCTCGGTCACCGCCCTGCCGCGGACCCGCCCGACGGCTTCGCGCAGCATCGCGGGCTCCATGTTGTCGAGGAGAACCACGTCGACGCCGGCGGCGAGTGCCTGGTCGAGCTCGTCGAGGTCCTTGACCTCGCATTCGATTTTCACCAGGTGTCCCGCGGCCGCGCGGGCCCTCGCCACGGCACTGGCCGCGCCTCCGGCGGCGACGAGGTGGTTGTCCTTGATCAGCACGGCGTCGTCGAGCCCGAACCGGTGATTGGCGCCACCGCCGCAACGCACCGCGTACTTCTGCAGGGTGCGCAGTCCGGGAAGGGTCTTGCGCGTGCAGACGATCTTCGCCGTCGTGCCCGCGACCTCGTCGACCAGCTCCCGCGTGGCCGTCGCGACGCCGGAGAGGTGCCCGAGGAAGTTGAGCGCGGTGCGCTCGGCAGTGAGCAGCGATCGGGATCGACCGCTGACGCGGGCGAGGAGCCGCCCGGCCTCCACGCGCTCTCCGTCCGCCGCCGCGAGCTCGCAGACGACCTCGGGATCGACCATGCGGAAGGTCTCGCGGACGAGCTCGAGGCCGGCGATGGTGCCGCCGCGGCGCGCCACGAGGCGGGCGGCTGCCGACGACGCAGGATCGATCACCGCATCCGTGGTGATGTCGCCCGCACGCCCGAGGTCCTCGAGCAGGGCGCGTCGGACGGTCTCCTCCCAGAGCAGGACCGGAAGCCGGGGAATCGTCACGCGATCGCCTGTCGCCGGTCCGACGCCCCGTTCGCCGCATCTTCGAAATGCGCCACGACCTCGCCGGCCCGCAGCTCGGCGACCAGGAACTGACGCCGGCGGAACGCCTCGGACGACGCGGGGAAGTCGCTGCGGAAGTGCGCTCCCCGGCTCTCCTCCCGACGCTTCGCCGCGGCGACGACGAGGGCTCCGGCGACGAGCAGGTTGCGCACCTCGGACGCCCCGGCCGGGAGCTCCGCGAGAAGCTCGGCGAAGCGCGCGCCGGCTCGTTCGAGGCCTGCCCGGTCGCGCACCAGACCGGCGTGCTCCCAGGCGAGGCGCCGCGTCTCGACCCGCACCTCGGGCGCCGCTGCGACCGGATCCGGCAGCATCGCGCTCCGCGAGCGCAGTGCGACCGGGCGACCATGGGTCGGGATCGCGGATCCTTCGATCGCCTCGGCCACCCGCGCGCCGAAGACCAGCGCTTCGAGCAGCGAGTTCGAAGCCAGGCGATTGGCGCCGTGCACGCCGGTCGCCGAGACTTCGCCACAGGCCCAGAGCCCGCGGACGTTCGACGCGCCCCACTCGTCGACGGCGACACCGCCCATGTAGTAGTGCGCCGCCGGCACGACCGGCAGCAGATCCCGGCGCGGATCGATCCCGGCCGCCGTGGCCTGCGCGAAGACGGTCGGGAAGCGCTCCGGGAACTGCGCGCCGATCGCCTTCCGTGCGTCGAGGAAGACGGCGCCTCCCGTCGCCGCGCGGCGCCAGATCGCCCGCGCGACGACGTCGCGCGGCGCGAGCTCCGCGTCGGGATGCTCGGCGGGCATGAAGCGCTCGCCGTGGGCATCGACGAGGATCGCCCCTTCGCCGCGCAGCGCCTCGGTCAGCAGCGGCAACGGGTCGCGATCGACCGCGAGCGCCGTGGGATGGAACTGCACGAACTCCACGTCCACCAGGCGCGCCCCGGCGGCCGCGGCGAGCGCCAGGCCGTCGCCGGTCGACTCCGGAGGATTCGTCGTGTAACGGAACAGCTGGCCGAGCCCGCCGGTCGCGAGGACCACCCGCGGCGCCTCGTGGAAGCGGAGCGATCCGTCGGCGCTGCGGGCCATCAGGCCCCGGACCGCGCCCTTCTCGACCACGATCTCCGCCGCGAACGAATGCTCGAAGATTTCGATCCACGGTGCTGTCCTGACCCGCTCGGCGAGCGCGCGCACGAGCTCGGCGCCGGTCGAGTCGCCGTGCGCATGCAGGATCCGGCGGCGGCTGTGTGCCGCCTCGCGGCCGAAGGAGAGCCGGCCACCGCGCGCGCGGTCGAATTCGGCGCCGAGCTCGATCAGCCGCCGCACTGCCCGCACTCCGTCGCGGGTCAGGAGCTTCGCGACCTCCGGCTCGACGAGGCCGGCTCCCGCGGCCACCGTATCCGCGGCGTGCAGCTCCGGGGAGTCGCCGCGGCCCATCGCCACCGCGACACCGCCCTGCGCCCACAGGCTCGAGCCGGAGGCCAGGCCGGTCTTCGTCAGGATCTGCACCCGGCAGCCCTCGTGCTCGAGGGCGCAGGCGAGACCGGCGACGCCGGTTCCGACCACGACGACGTCGCAGGTCGTGCGATCGGGGCTCATTTCGGTCCCCGTCCCACCGCGAGCATCCGCTCGACGGCGCTGCGGGCCCGGGTAGCGATCGCGGGCTCCACCTCCACCCGGAACTCCAGGCTCTCGAGGCTGTGCAGGATCTTGGGCAGCGTGATCCGCTTCATGTGCGGGCAGAGGTTGCACGGCCGTACGAACTCGACGTCCGGATGGGCCGTCGAGACGTTGTCGCTCATCGAGCACTCGGTGATCATCACCACCCGGCGCGCGCCCGACGCTCCGACCTCGCGGATCATTCCCGCCGTCGAACCGACGTAGTCCGCGGCCTCCAGGACGTCGGGCGGGCACTCCGGATGCGCCAGGATGTAGACCGTCGGATCGGTGGCGCGGATCGCGCGCAGCTCGTCACCGGTGAACCGCTCGTGCACTTCGCAATGGCCGCGCCAGAGCACCAGCTCGACGTCGGTCTGCGAAGCGACCCACTTGCCGAGGAACTCGTCGGGCAGAAAGATCACCTTCGGCACGCCGAGCGACTCGACGATCTCGACCGCGTTCGCCGAGGTGCAGCAGATGTCCGATTCCGCCTTCACGTCGGCGGAGGTGTTGACGTAGGTGACCACCGGCAGACCGGGATAGCGCTCGCGGAGCAGCCGGACGTCGGCACCGGTGATCGACGCGGCCAGCGAACAGCCGGCCCGGAGGTCGGGGATCAGCACCGTCTTCTCCGGCGAGAGGATCTTCGACGTCTCCGCCATGAAGTGCACGCCGCACTGGACGATGATCTCCGCCGAGGTCTTCGCCGCCTCCTGCGCCAGCCCGAGAGAGTCGCCGACATAGTCCGCGACCCCGTGGTAGATCTCGGGCGTCTGGTAGTTGTGCGCCAGGATCACCGCCCCGCGCTCCCGCTTCAGCCGCTCGATCGCCGCGATGTAGGGGGCGTGGACCCGCCACTCGACTTCGGGCACCACGCGGCGCATGCGCTCGTGGGCCGCCGCCGTCGCGGCGGCGACCTCCGGGGTGTAGGGCAGTGAAGCAAGGCTCATCGGCGTCTCGTTATGCTCAAAGTGAGAATACTCAGGACCCAGGAAAGCCGGCTTTCGCCGGCTCGATTTATCCTAGAGATGAGCCTAAGGGTTGTCAATGGACGCCGTCCGGCCGGGTTCGGGCTCAGCCGCTCGTCCGCAACCCCGGCAGGCCGACCCCGGGAGCCGGCCGCTCGCGCAGCACCTCGCGCCGGAAGCGGAACAGCTCCGCCGGCCGCCCCCCCGTCCGGGCATCGACGCGTCCGGTCCCCTCCACCAGTCCAGCTCCCTCCACCAGGCGGCGGAAGTTCTGCTTGTGCAGCGGGAGTCCGGCGAGCGCCTCGACGGTGCGCTGGAGTCGAAGCAGAGTGAAGCGCTGCGGCAGGAGCTCGAAGACCACCGGCCGGTAACGCAGCTTGCCCCGCAGCCGTCCGAGAGCGCTGGCCAGGATCCGCCGGTGATCGAGCGCCATCTCCCGTCCGAGCCGTGGAGCATCCGGCGCCGTCCGCCCGCGGCGCTCGCGGTCCGACTCGGCGACGAGGCCGATCTCGTAAAGCAGCTCGAAGCGGTCGAGAACCCGCTCGCCGTTCCAGGGCACACCGCCGAGGCCGAAGCAGAGATCGGCGCGCTCGCGGCGGGCCCGGACCGCGGATCGCTCGCCGGCGGCGCGGATCCAGCGGTCGATCGCCGGCTCGATCACCCGCGCCAGCAGCTCCGGGCGGCCGCGACGCCAGTCCTCCCAGGGCAGCCCGTCGTACCAGCCGATCCACTCCGCCGTCGTCTCCTTGGCGGCGACCTCGCGGGCCAGCGCGAGGTAGGCGACCGATACCGCACGCGGCCCGCCGGAACGTTCGCGCGGATCGCGATACCGGTTGCCGAAGGTGTAGAGCTGTTCGACGTAGCCGAGGTCGTAGCCGGTCTGGGCGAGCACCGTGTCGCGCAGCGCCAGCTCGAGTGTCCGGTGGCGACCGCTGTCGAGGAGACCGGAGGGCAACGAGGTCCCACCGGGGCGCCCGACCGTCAGCACGCGCGGCTGTTCCGCCGTGACCGCGACGACGACCGCCGCCAGGCCGACCTCGACCGCCGCGCTCACGCCGCCTCGGCGAGATCGCGGTCGAAGCGCCGGGCGAAATGCTCGCAGTAACGCCGCGCCACCTGTTCGAGCTCCGGGCGCACCCCCGTCTCGCGCGCGATCGAAGTGATCTCGACCTGCGGCATGCCGCAGGCGACGATGCCGGCGAAGTGACCGAGATCGGGATCGACGTTGAGCGCGAAGCCGTGGGTCGTGATCCAGCGCGAGAGATGGATTCCGATCGAGGCGATCTTCCTGCCGCTCGTCCAGACGCCGATGCGCTCGCGCTCACCGCCCTGGGCCCGGACTCCGAAATCGGCCAGAGTGTCGACGAGCGTCTGCTGGAGATCGGCGACGTACCGCCGCAGGTCGCGGCGGTCGGGGTCCAGGTTGAGCACCGGGTAGCCGACCAGCTGGCCCGGACCGTGGTAGGTCACCTGCCCGCCGCGGTCGCTCTCGTGCACCTCGACCCCGTTCCGCTCGAGCTCCTCAGGCGACCAGAGGAGGTCGGTCTGACCGGCATTGCGTCCCAGGGTAAAGACCGGCGGATGCTCGAGGAGCAGGAGTCGTTCCGGCCCCTCTCCCCGCCGCAGCGCCTCCCGTGACCTCACCTGAAGCTCGTTTGCTTCGCTGTATCCGATCCTTCCGAGCCAGCTCCACGAGGTCAGGCGCCGCGACGTCACGCTCCCATTCTAAGAGAGGTCGGCGCCCTCCGACGGCGACTCTGCGGGACTCGTCGCCGGGAGCTCCACCCGCACCACCGTCCCGCTCCCGGGGACGCTGCGCACCTCGACCCGACCGCCCGCCTGGTCGACGATCGAGCGCACGATCCAGAGGCCCAGCCCGGTGCCCTTTCCCAGCGCCTTGGTCGTGAACGATGGCTCGAAGATCCGTGACAGGTTCTCGCGCGGGATTCCGGCTCCGGTGTCCTCGATCTCGAGCACCCAGCGCGTGTCGCCCTCGTTGCGCGTGCGCAGCATCAGGCGTCCGCCGAGCGCCATGGCGTCACGCGCGTTCGCCGCCAGGTTGAGGACGATCTGCTCGATCTCCCCTCCCCTCGTCGCCACCGCGAGCGATCCGGCCTGGAGGTCGTGACTCACTTCGATGTTCCGCCCGACCAGCGACTGCAGCAGTCCGGCGAGCTCGACCAGCGACTGATCCGCGACGACCGGCCGGTCGGGCATCGGCTGACTCTGTCCACGATCACGCAGCCGGCGCAGCAGCTCGGTCGCGAGTCGCGCCGAGCGCTGGATCTCTTCGGCGTAGTGGACCAGGTTCGAGTCCGGCGGCAGCTTCGCGAGCAGCAGCTCGCTGTATCCCATGAGCGGCGTCAGCAGGTTGCTGCCGTCGTGCGCCGCTCCCGCGACGAACCGTCCGAGCCCCGCGAAGTGCCGTGCCTCGGACAGGGTCGCCCGAATCTCCTGGCTCTCACCGCGGCGGCGGACGAAGACCAGCCGGCCGCGGTCCCGCCCCCCGGAACGCGACCGTTCCACCGGCCGCACGCGGACACCGACCTTCTCCCTCTCGCCCGACGCCCCCTCGACTTCGGTGAGCAGCTCGGTGGAAGCGAAACGGTTCGCCGCGAGGTCGGTGTTTTCGGCCGGCGCCCAGCCGAGGGCACCGAACGGAGCGCCCAGGATCGGTCGCTCCGGACGGTCGAGCAGGTCGGCAGCGGGTCCGTTGAAGCGCTGCACGCGATGCTGCTCGTCGACCAGGAGGAGCCCCTCCTCGACGGTGTCCCAGACCGTGTCGAGCAACGCCTCGCTCTCCTTCCAGCGCTCTTCGGCAGCGGCCTCCACGAGGTCGCGCCGCGCCAGCTCGCGCGCGATCCGGAGCGAACGGAGGAGACGGTCGACGTCGAGCTCGTGCCGCAGCAGTACGTCGCAGGCGCGGGCGGCAAGGGCCTGGGCGAACGTCTCCTCGTCGCCGCGGCCCCCGAGCACGACCACCGGCGCCAGTCCGTCGGAGGTGGCGAACCAGCGCACGAACCGCACCACTTCCCGCGCCCCGAGACGGGCACTGATCAGGCCGACACAGCTCTTGCGGTGGCCGCGCAGAATAGCGACTCGATTGAGACCGCCGTCGACCGTCGTGGCGATCAGCAGTCGGACCCCGCGATCGAAGCCGATCTCCCCGGCGAACGTCGTCAGGAGGTGACGTTCCTCGTCGGACAGGCCGACCGCCACGACGGACGTCCATCCGTCCTGCTCTTCGCGCACGCGTCTCTCGAGAAAACTGCTCAAAACGACACCTCTCCGAACCGGCCTTCGAGCGAGAAGGCCTCCTCTTCTACTTAGTGCTCCGACCCCCGCGAAACGTGACAAAGAGGCCTAAAAAAGGCCGGGGAGAGAAAAATCGCCCGATTTGTCACGTTTCGGGCCGCTCCGGGCACTAACAGTGTGAAGGGGGAGATTGACCACCATGCCGGTGTGCCAAATAACCCTTCGTGAGGAGAACGACATGAGATTCCGGAACCGTATTGCGACCCTCGTCGTCGGGCTCGTCCTGGCGACAGCACCCGTGCACGCCCTCCGCTCGGCGGCCCCTGCCCCGGGCGAAGTGGCCCACAACGCCTCCGACAGCGCCTCCGGGAGCTGGTTGAGCGGCAGCCTCCAGGGTTTCTGGTCCTGGCTCGAGAGCCTCTTCGACGAGGATCACGGAGGCATCGCTCCCTGAGCGAGGGCTCCGGGGGCCCCGGGACGGCTCCCGGTAGCACGATCGATTCGACGAGCGTCGCTGGCCCGCCCTGCCGGGCAGTGCTAGAATTCGTCCACTCAGCACGAGGGGACGATGAACATCGTCAATCGGGACCCGAAGACGGATGATCTTCCGGAGCTGCTCCATCAGCTGGAGGGGGAGTTTTCGCGCATCCTGAATCGGTTCCAGATCCCTCCCCAGGACGCCGAAGACATCGTTCAGGACCTGGTCGTCCTCTTTCTCACCAAGCGCAACGAAATCGAGAGTCCGGCCGCCTGGCTGGCGGGTACGCTGCGCATGCGCTGCATCCTCTTCTGGCGCACGCGGCGCCGCCGGATCATGGAGTCGATCGACGAGGGGCTCCTCCAGGAGCTCGCGACCCCCGGCGAGCTGAGCCAGAACCGGGACGACGTCAGCCGTGACCTGTCGAGCGCGATCCGCCATCTTCCGCAGCGCTGCCAGTCGCTTCTGCGCCTGCGGTACGGGCTCGACTGCGACATGCCGGAGATCGCGAAAAAGCTCGGCTACAGCGCCACCAGCGTGCGCAAGATCGCTTCGCGCTGCCTCTCGGCACTGACCGGGCAGATCCTCTCGACGGCGCAGCCGCTGGAGGCCGCCAAGTGATCGGACCGCACGAGTTCTCCACCGCCGCCTGCGATCTGGAAAGCGCCCTGGTCGAGCGTTTCGGCGACGGCGACGTGACTCCGGCCGAGCGCCTCCTGGTCCTGAATCACCTGCTCGGCGGGTGCGAGAGCTGCAAGCGCGCCCTGCGCGGCCGCTTCCAGCTCCTCGAAGAGCGTTCCGACTCGACGTTCTCGATGCAACGGGTCCTGGCGAACGTCGCCGACCTCGAGCAACGACTGGCTGCCGAACGCCACACCGCCGAAGAGCATTGGACCGATTTCCAGCGCCACCCCCCGCAGCGGCAGTGGACCCTGTTGCGCAACAGCGCCCGCTTCGACACCTGGGCGTTCGCCGAACTGCTGCTCGAGGCGGGCTGGGCCGCCGTCTACGACGATCCGCACGCCGCCCTCGAGTACAACCGGATGGCCCTCGCCGTGGCGGAGCGGATCGCACCGCACGACTACGGCCGCTCCTCCGGATTCGACCTCCGTGCCCGCGCCTGGGGCCGAGTCGCCAACTCGCTGCGCGCGACTTCCGATCTGACGGGTGCCGAAGCGGCTCTCGCCAGCGCCGCGGAGCACCTGGAGCAGGGTTCCGGCGAGCCCCTCGGCGAAGCCGAATTCCTCTACTTCAAGGCCTCGCTCCGGCGCGCCCAGCGCCGGTTCGACGAAGCGCTCGCCGCAGTGCGCGAATCACGCAGCATCTACCGCATGATCCAGGATCCGCACCTCGAGGGCCGCTCGATGCTCTGCGAGGCGATGATCCACGACCTGCGCGGTGACCTCGAGCAGGCGTGCGAAGTCTCCCGCCTCGCGGTCGCACAGGTCGATCCGCGACGCGACGGCCGACTGGCGCTCGCCGCACGGCACAATGTCGTCTGGTTCCTGATGGCGGCCGGTCGTGCTTCCGACGCGATGCGCGAGCTCGCCGATCTCCGGCCCCTCTACCACGCGTACGGCGACCGCATGAATCTCCTCCGCCTGCAGTGGATGGAGGCGCGGATCCTGCGGCTGCAGGGCGACCTCCCCGCCGCCGAAGCCCGGTTCCGCGAGGCCCACACCGGATTCGTGGAGGCCGAGATCCCGTACGAAGCGGCGACCGTCGCACTGGACCTCGCTGTCCTGTTCGCCGAGAGCGGGCGAACCCAGGAGCTCAAACCCCTGGCGGCGGATCTCGTCGCGGTGTTCCACCGCCTCGGCGTGGCGCGCGAGGCGTGCGCTGCGTTGATGGTGTTCGAGGGCGCCGCCCGGGCCGAGGCCGTCACCGTTTCGCTCCTCCGACGCCTCGGCGACTACCTGCAGAAGGTCCGCACCCAGCCCGACCTGCGCTTCGACGCGGAGAGCTGACGACCTACTGGTAGGGCTCGAGCTCCGGCCAGGCGTCGGACTCGATCATCTTCTTCACCGAATTCATGAAGTGATCGGCGTCGGCTCCGTCGACGAGCCGGTGGTCGTACGTGATCCCGAAGTACGACATGACGCGGATCGCGATCGTGTCGCAGCCGTCGGCGTCGGTCACCACCACCGGACGCTTCTCGATCGCGCCGATTCCGAGGATCGCGACCTGGGGCTGGTTGATCACCGGCGTCCCGAAGAGCGACCCGAAGACGCCCGGATTGGTGATCGTGAACGTCCCTCCCTTGAGCTCGTCCGGTCCGAGCTTCTTGGAGCGGGCACGGTCGGCGAGATCGTTCGCGGTCTTCGCCAGACCGAGGAGGTTCAACGTGTCGGCGTTCCGGATCACCGGCACCAGCAGACCCCAGTCCAGGGCGACCGCCATGCCGATGTTGATGTCGTTCTTGAACACGACATTGGTCCCGTCGATCGAGGCGTTGACCTTGGGATGCGCCTTGAGCGCCGCCGCCACCGCCTTGAAGATGAACGGCATGTAGGTGAGCTTGGTGCCGTTCACCTTGAAGAACTTGTCCTTGGCGCGCGCCCGGGCCCGGTCCACCTTGGTGAAATCCATGTGGAAGACCGTGGTCACGTGCGCCGAAGTGTCCTTCGAGTAGCGCATGTGCGCGGCCGTGATCTGCCGGATCTTCGACATCGGCTCGATCGTGACGTTCTCGCCCGCAGTGTAGGCCGGCACGTGGAATCCGGTGTCGACTTTCGCGGCGAAAGCTGCCGCCGGCGCCGGGGTCGCCGTACGCCGCGGCTTGCCCGCCGCGATGTAGTCGAGGATGTCCTGCTTGGTGACGCGGCCATGGACGCCGGTACCCGGGACCTCCGAGAGCTCGACACCTTCCTTCCGGGCGATCGAACGGACCAGCGGGCTCGAGAGCGTGCGGACGCGCTCTTCGAGCGACCCGGAGGACGCCTGAGGAGTGCTCGGCGTCGCGGCAGGCGCGGGAGCAGCGACCGGCGGCGGCGCAGCCGGCCGCTCGACGGGCGCTGCGGCCTGGGCGGCCGGTGCTGCCTCGGGCTTCGGCTCCGCAGCGGGCGACGAGCCCTCTGCCGCGCCGGAGCCGCCGATCACTGCCACCACCTGGTTCACCGGAACGGTCTCCCCGGCCTGGTTGCGGATCTCGGTGATCACACCGGCCGCCGGACTGGGGATTTCGGCGTCCACCTTGTCGGTCGATATCTCGAACAGGGGCTGGTCACGCTCGACCGTGTCCCCCACCTTGACCAGCCATTTGGTGATCGTTCCTTCGGCGATCGACTCGCCCATCTGCGGCATCACGACTTCAGTCGCCATCTCGGGTCCTCACAGGCAGTTCCGTTCGGCCCAACCTTATCCGAAATCGGGCAGCGCCCGAAGGGCCGGGCGCATGCTGCGGGCTCGATCGGCGGAAGAAACGGGCCGGCGAGCCTCCGCCGGCGTCGCGCCGGGCGGCCACCGGATCGGCGGCCGCCCGGGGAGCGGATCTCAGTAGCGGACGTGGAAGCGCAGGGTCAGGACGTCACCCTGGTAGTCGCCGTTGTCCGCATTCAGCAGGAGGGAACCGGGGAGGTAGTAGTCCAATCCACGGTTGATGAAGCTCTCGGTGACGTAGTCCTCGTAGCGCCAGCCGAGTCCGACTCCGAAGCGATCGTTGATCCGGTAGTCGACGTTCACGATCGCCGCGAAGAGCTCGATGTCCTCGTAGTCGTCGAACCCGAATCCGAGGTTCGGCGTCCCGCCGGGCGGGCTGTAGATGTCCGCTTCGCCGTCGGAGCGTGACCAGCGACCGGAGAGGTCGATCTTCCAGCTCTCCGCCGGCTCGAGCGTCAGTCCGACTCCGACCACGTCGTTCTTCTCGTCGAAGGTGACGGACCAGTCGTCGAGCGGATTCGTGGACGGCGTCGCTCCCGACTGCCGCGAGTTCTGGACGACCTCGCGGTCGATCCGGTTCGCGAACAGGTAGAAGTTCCCCTTCTCCCCGAGACGCCAGTTGATCTCGGCGTTCACCCGCACCGTGTCGTCACTCTCGAGTCCGAAGCGGCTCTTGTTGTAGTCCTCCGCCCGCCCGGCGACACCGAACGCCAGATCGACCACGTCGGAGAGCGACCAGTCGGCCTGCGCGAGGAAGTCGACGTAGTCCCGCTCCGCTTCGTCGAACTTGCGCAGCAGCGGCTGATTGTTGACGTCCTCGGGCTCGGTGAAGCTGTCGTGCTGCGCCTCCACGTGGTAGGTGTCGGTCGAGCGGTCTCCGTACTCGAGATGACCGTGCAGCCAGAGACCACCCAGGTGGCTCGAGCCGTCGAAGCGGCCGAAGACCTCCTGGGAGCCCTCGATCTCGCGGAAGGCGCGGTTCATGTCGCGGAGGCCGGCGACGAACCCGAGACGCGTCCGCTTCGTCAGGTTCCAGCCGAGGTCGGCCGAGAGGTCGGTGCGGTCGTACTCGTACGGCACGGTGATGCGGCCGACCTCCTCCCACACCGCATGGAACCGGACGTACCCCGGGAACTCGACCCGGTCGGAGTTGTTGTTGTAGTCGTACCGGCGGGCCCGGAGATCGAGCTTCCAGGCGTCGCCGAGCCGGACGGCGGCGCTGCCGGAGAACGAGAGCACGTCGACCGAGCGGTCGGCCGAGGACTGCGGCAGGAACGACCGGTTGGTGGCGTCGAACGTCGCGCCGTGCTCGTCGACCCCGACGATGGCGTCGTTCAGGGTGTACGGCTGCAGCGTGCCGTCCTGCTCCATGCGGATCCAGCTCAGGCTCCCCGTCATCGTCCAGGCGCCGAACTTCCCGCGCCCGTTGACGAACAGGGTCAGCGCGTCGTTGTCGGGAGCCAGCGTCGCCCGTCCCAGCGCCGACCCGCCGATGGAGCCGGAACCGGGGGCCGAGTAGGCCGAGCCATCCGTTGCGCTGGTGAAGCGGAACGGGTTGTCCCAGACCATGATGTCGTTGTTGTTCTCGAAGCTCGACATGCGGCCGCCGAACTGGAGCCCTCCCCGCTTGCCCTTCCATTCGCCGCGCAGGAGCCCGGACGAGGTCCGGTAGTCGATCGGCTCGGGCAGCTCGGTGACGTTGCTGAAGCCGAACGACGCGCCGTAGGGGCGGGTCCCGGTGCGCTTCTCGTGGTCGAAGGCCAGGCGCCACGAGAGGTCTCGCCCCTTGGCCAGATCCACCGCGGCGTGACTCCGGTCGCGCTGCAGGCTGATGTCGATCAGGTTCCCGACCGCGAGATACGGCCGGATCAGCCCGTTGAGGAAGTTGTAGTTCACTCCCGCCCGGTTCGTGGCGTACTGATTCTCGATCGCGGTCTGCAGGGCGAGCTGCGTCGAGTCGGCGATCTCCCAGCGTCCGCCGCCGGTGCGCTCGAAGATCGTCAGCCCGTCGTTGCCGAAACGATGCGGAATCCGGTTGAGCCCGATCTCGACATCCCAGGAGCCCTCGGCCCGATAGTCGAAGGAGTACCTGGCGTCGCGCCGGCCGCCGCGAGTCGCGGCGAACCGGAGATTGCGGTCCCCGTCGGCACTGGCGCCGAACACCCGGAGATCCTCGAGCACGACGCCGTCATCGAGGTCGCGGTATTCGTTGAACTTCGCCGAGTCGGTGTCGACATCGACACTCTCGTAGGAAACGGTCAGAGGATCGATCTCGAAATGGAATCCTCCACTGCCGGAATCGTCCGCCGTTGCCGGTGCGACGAGGAGGAGAGCCGCCGCCACCGGAACGAGGATGAGGCTGAACGCGTTTGCGCGCATGGCGATCTCCCGTTCCTCAGTGACCCAGATAAGGGGCCGATGGATCGTTGCTTCCGTGCACCGCCGCGTGGCAGTCGAGACAGGCCCGATTGAAGATGCGGTTGCTGGCCCGTGCGGCATCGGCGAGTGTGGTGTTGTCGTAGAGCGAGCCGGGGTGCCGGGTGTTCGCGTGACACTCCTGACAGAGATAGGGCACCGAGGTCTTCTGCAGTTTCAGGTGGTTCGACCCGTGGGGCGCGTGGCAGTTGACGCAACTCTCACGCACCGGTGCGTGCTCCCAGAGGAACGGTCCGCGCTTCTCGGTGTGGCACTCGTAGCACTGGTCGTTGACCGAGGCCTGCTGCAGCATCTTCGGCCCCTGTCCGCCGTGCGGGTTGTGGCAGTCGGCGCAGCTCATCCGGCCTTCGCGGACCGGGTGATGCGAGTTCTTCCAGAGGTCGGCCCGGACGTCCTTGTGACAGGAGAGACACTGCTCGGTCTCGCTCGCCCGCTGGAGCTGCGAATTCTCGGAGACCGGAGAGTGCACGCTGTGACAGTCGGTGCAGGAGATTCCCTGCGTGGCGTGCGCACTGCCGCTCCAGAGGAACTGCTTGCCACCCGTGTGGCAGTTGGTGCAGATCTCCGAACGCCGGTCGGCACTCCAGCGCGCGAGCTTCGGCTGCAGTGCCTCGTTGTCCGGATCGTCGGCGTGCTCGGAGCCCGGCCCGTGGCACGCTTCGCAGCCGAGCGGCGACAACTTCGAAAAACCCGCCTGACCGTGCGGCGTGCCCTGCAGGCTCGCCTCTTTGTCGTCGTGGCAGGTGACGCAGGTCTCCGTTCCGACGTACGTCGGTTCGCCCGCGTACGCGGGCCCGAAGGACGCCAGAACCACTCCCGCGGCGAAAGCTGCGATCGCGGTTCCCGTTCTCGTCATCTTCGTCCTCCCTCTCGTGGTCCGCCGGTTCGGGGCGGACCGTGAATCCGATTTCACCGTGTGCAGATTATCGACAAGCCGGGTCGGTTCCGCCACCCCACAGGGTAGTCGCGAGGGACGCGTCCGGCCGTCCCGCCGGACGGGGCGTCGGGTACACTTTCTCGCACAGACTTGACTCCGGCCGGACGGCGGGTACGCTAACGACTTCCAAGGAGAACGAGCTCATGAACCGGACCGCATCTCGAACCATGCTGCTTCTCGGACTGGTTGTCCTCTGGTCGGCGCTTCCCGCGTTTGCCGTCGACGGCAAGGAGGTCTTCCTGGCGCAGAAGTGCAACACCTGTCACTCGATTTCGACACAGGGGATCGAGGCGACGACGAAGTCCGAAAAGATGAAGGGTCCCGACCTCGTCGACGTCGTCCAGGCACACGAGAAGAGCTGGATCGCCGACTTCCTGCACAAAAAGGTCGATCTCGAGGGGAAGAAGCACGCCAAGGAGTTCAAGGGCACGGACGAGGAGCTCAACGCCCTGATCGACTGGCTGTGGGCGCAGACCAAGGGCTGACGGAGCGCCCGAAGTGGCCTACGTCCTGATCTCCCTCGTCCTCGTTTCGGTCCTGTTGATCCTGGTCGTCGTCCGCCGGCCCGGCGTGACCGCCGGGCCGGGCGGCAAGGCACTGGCCTTCGTCGCCTTCTTCCTGCTCCCGTCGCTGGTGACCGCCCTCGGCCTGCAGAGCCACATCGAGCATTCGAAGAAGACCGAGTTCTGCCTCTCGTGTCACATCATGGAGCCGTACGGCAGGAGCCTGCTCGCGGACGACTCCGACAGCCTCGTCGCGGCGCACTTCCAGAACGCGCGGATCCCGCGCGAAGAGGCCTGCTTCACCTGCCACACGACCTACACGATGTTCGGCAACACGAAGGCGAAGCTGAAGGGCCTGAAGCACGTATGGGTCAACTACCTGGGCACGAAGCCGGAGACGATCGAGCTCTACGAGCCGTACAACAACCGCGAATGCCTCCACTGCCACGGCGGCGCGAGATCGTACGAAGAGAACTCGATGCACGCCGACGACCTCGAGTCGCTCGCCGCCGGTGAGACGAGCTGTCTCGAGTGCCACGATGTGGCCCACGACGTGGCGAACGTCGCCACCAAGAAGGCCT
>JBFWYP010000018.1:0-66462 GCA_050186295.1 Thermoanaerobaculia bacterium
GCCTCGCCGGCCAGCTCTCCGGCGGCTGGAAGCAGCGCCTCTCGGTCGCCGCGGCGATGATGCACGAGCCGCGCGTTCTCTTCCTCGACGAACCGACCGCCGGCATCGATCCGGTGGCGCGCCGCGAGCTCTGGAATCTTCTCTTCTCGCTCGCGGCCGAAGGGGTGACGCTGCTCGTCACCACGCACTACATGGACGAGGCGGAGCGCTGCGGCACGGTGGCCTACCTCTACCTGTCGAAGCTCCTCGTCTCCGGACGACCCGACGAGCTCCTGGCGCTGCCCGAGGTCACCCCCGAAGGGATGCGCCGCGTCGAGGCCGCCTGCGCCGGCGGCGCCGCCGCCGTGATGTCGAGCGCGCGCGAGCTCTCCTACGTCGACGACGTGACGATCTTCGGCAACGCGCTCCATCTCCTGCTGCGCAGCGGGGTCGACGATCCGACGGTCGAGCGCGACCTCAGCCGGGCGAGCGGCTCGCCGGTCTCGGTGCGGCCGATCGCCCCGTCGCTCGAGGACGTCTTCGTGCGCCTGACGCGGATCCAGCAGCTCGCGGCGACCCACGGCAACGGCGGAGTCACGGCTGGCGCCACGGGAGGTGACCGGTGAACGGATTCGTCGCCGTCCTGCGCAAGGAGATCCTGCAGATGCTGCGCGACCGGACGACCCTCGTCTTCGCGCTGCTGGTGCCGGTCTTCGAGCTCATCCTCTTCGGCGTCATCGACACCACGGTGCGCCACGTGCCGACCGCCGTCTTCGACGAATCGAAGACGCAGGAGAGCCGCCAGCTCGTCGACGAGCTCCTCGGCACGAGTCTCTTCGAACTGAAGCGCTACGTCGCCTCGCGCGATGCGTTGCGGCAGGAGATCATCGCCGGCCACGCCCAGGTCGGGATCGAGATCCCGCCCGACCTCGCGCGCCGGCGACTGGCCGGGGAGTCGGCCGACTTCCTGGTGCTGATCGACGGCTCCGACAACTCGGTCGCCTCGCAGGCACTCTCGGCGGCGACCGGCCTCGCCCTGTCGCATTCGCTCGAGGAGGCGATGCGGAAGGCCGGGCTGAGCGACCCGCCGCTCCTGCCGCATCCGGTGATGCTGTTCAATCCCGACTCGCGGAGCGCCAACCTCCTGGTCCCGGGGCTGGTGGCGATCCTGCTCACCTTTTCGGGCACGATCCTGGCCGCCTTCGCGATCGTGCGCGAGCGCGAGCGCGGCACGCTCGAGCAGCTGATGGTGACCCCGGTGTCGCCGCTCGGCGTGGTGGTCGGCAAGCTGGTCCCCTATCTCTTCCTCGCCTACGTGCAGCTCGGGCTGATCCTCTTCCTGATGACGGCGGCGTTCCAGGTTCCGATCCACGGCAGCCTGACGCTGCTGCTGGTGCTGTCGTTCGTCTACCTCCTGGCGCTCCTTTCGCTCGGCATGCTGGTCTCGTCGCGCGCCAAGACCCAGGCCGAGGCGATCCAGCTCGCCATGTCGGTGATGCTGCCGTCGGTGCTGCTCTCGGGCTACATCTTCCCGCTCTCGGCGCTGCCGGGGCCGATCCGCGTCATCTCGCAGGTCCTGCCCGCGACGCACTACATCGCCATCACCCGCGGCATCGTCCTGCGCGCCGCCACCTTCAAGGACCTCTGGGAGCACGTCGCCGCCCTGGCAGCGATCTCGACCGTGCTGGTGCTCGCCTCGAGCCGGGCGTTCCGCAAGACGATCCGCTGACGCACGGTTCGCGGCCCCGTTGACGTCCATCTCTTCCGCGCGCCGGCCGTTCGCCGGCGCCGGAACGGAGAGAGACGATGCCCTTCGCCGAGATCGCGCTGTTCGGCCTCCTGCTCGCCGCGCCGCTTCCCGAGGGAACAGGCCGTACGGCGGCCCCTGCGGCGGCCGCGGACGAGGACGCTCCCCTGCCGCTCGAGGTGCTCCTCGAGGCGCCCGGCGGCGCGCCGCCCGCGGCCGGCGAGATCACGGTCCGCTGGACGATCCGCAATCTCGGCGGCGCCGCGCTGCCGCTGGCGTCCTGGCAGTTCCCGCTCGATCCGCTCGAAGCCGATCTGTTCGAGGTCGAGCTCGACGGCCGTCCCGTGCGCTTTCGCGGCGGTCCGCCGCCGCGGCACCGGCCGGAGCCGCACGAGCTCGTGACGCTGCCCCCGGGAGGCAGCGTCTCCGGGCGGGTCCGGCTCTCCGGGCTCTACGACTTCCGCCCGGCGGGCGACTACTCGATCCGCTACCGGGTCGACGCGCTCGCCATCGTCGGCACGCGCTTCGTCACGGCGCCGGTGCGCTCGAACGCGGTCCGCCTCCGGCGCGGCTCCGTGGCGACCCGCCCGGATGCCTAGCGGGCGACGCGCACCCGGGCATCGACGGCGACGCCGGGGCCACCGGGGACGGCGACGAACGGATTGATGTCGAGCTCGACGACCTCGGGAAAGCTCTGCGCCAGCCAGGCGAGGCGGAGGAGTGTCTCCTCGAGCGCGGCGAAGTCGACCGGCGCGTCGCCCCGCACGCCGTCGAGGAGCCGTACTCCGCGGATGCCCCGGATCATCTCCCGCGCTTCGGACCGGCTGAGCGGCGTCACTCCGAAGCGCACGTCGCGGAAGACCTCGACGTACTTTCCGCCCAGGCCGAACATCAGCACCGGACCGAAGCGCGGATCGGTCGAGATGCCGAAGATCGTCTCGTGCCCCGGCGCCGCCATCTTCTGGACGAGAAAGCCGGCGAGCGGCAGTCCGGCGGCCGCGAAGCGCTCCGCGAAGGCGACGCTGGCGCGCTCGACCGAAGCGGCGTCGCCGAGATCGAGCGCGATCGCCTTCGCCTCGCTCTTGTGCACGAGCCCCGGCGAGATCGCCTTGAGCACGACCGGGTAGCCGAGCTCCGCCGACGCCGCGACGGCGCTCCGCGCGTCGGCGACCACGCGCCACGGCACGACCGGAACCCCGATCCGTTCGAGGAGCCGGCAGGTCGCGCCCGGATCGAGATAGCCGTCGGCCCCGGCGCCGGCGAGCAGGGCGCCGATCTCCTCGCGGCCGATCGCGGCGAGTTGCGCGTCGACCGCGTCCGCGGGCTCGCGGTCCGGCCGGCGTTTCCATTCGGCGTAGCGGACGAGCTGCTGGAAGGCGCGCGCCGCCGACTCGGGAAAGCGGTAGACCGGCGGCAGGTCCTCGCGCCCCTTGAGCCAGTCGTAGAAGCCCTCTTCGGCCATCATCACCGCCAGCACCGGCTTGCTCGAACCGTTTCCGGCCCGCGCCACCGCCTCGAGCACGTCGCGCGGATCGGAGAGGAGCGGCGTCACGTTGATCACCAGGGCACCGTCGACGCCATCGTCGGCGAGCACCGCCGCGACGGTCTTCTCGTACTGCGCGGCGGTCGCCGAGGCGATCATGTCGACCGGATTGACGGCCGACGCCGACGCCGGGAGGAAACTCCGCAGCTGCGCCTCGGTCGCCGGGGCGAGCACCGCCGGCGCGAGTCCGAGATTGACGCAGGCGTCGGTCGCCATGATCGCCGGTCCGCCGGCGTTGGTGACGATCGCTACCCGCCCGCCCGCCGGCAGGGGGCAGTGATCGAGCGCCCGCGCGACGTCGAACAGCTCCTGGATCGTGTCGGCCCGGAGGACGCCGCAGCGCTCGAGGAAGGCCGACACGGTGACGTCGGTGCCGGCCATCGCGCCGGTGTGGCTCGACGCGGCGCGCGCCCCCTCCGCCGTGCGCCCCGACTTCACGATCAGGATCGGCTTGCTGCGCGTCACCCGCTTGGCGATCTCGGTGAAGCGCCGCGGGTTGCCGAACGACTCGAGGTACATGCAGATGACCCGCGTCGCCGGATCGCTCTCCCAGAGCTCCAGGAGATCGTTGCCCGAGACGTCCGCCTTGTTCCCCATCGAGACGAACTGCGTCAGTCCGATGCCGAGCTCGGCGGCGACGTTGAGGATGGCGACGCCGAGGGCGCCCGACTGGCTGACGAAGCCGACCGACCCGGGCTTGGCCGGCGTCGGCGCGAAGGTGGCGTCGAGCGAGATCGCCGGATCGCAGTTGATGATCCCCATGCAGTTGGGGCCTATCATGCGGATCCCGGCGGCGCGAACCGTGTCGCGGAGCGCGACCTCGAGCGCCCGGCCCTCGGCGCCGGTCTCGCCGTAGCCGGCGGTGATGACGACCAGGCCGCCGACGCCGTGGGCGATCGCCTCTTCGACGACCTGCTGGACGAGCGCGCGCGGCACGGTGACGACCGCGAGATCGATCGGGTCCGGGATCGCCGCGAGCGACGGATAGCAGCGCAGCGAGTGGATCGCCTTCGCCTTCGGATTGACGGGATAGATCGCGCCGGTGAACTCGCCGCGAACCAGATTGTGGACGATCGAATAGCCGATCGACGAGCGGTCGCGCGACGCACCGACCACGGCGACCGACGACGGGCGGAAGAGGGCGTCGAAGGAGCTCATGACGGAGCCAACCTATCGCGCTCGGGCGCCCGCCACACCGTACCGACGGGTAGTCCGGCGGCGGAGCGCCCGCGATTGACAGCCCGGCCCCGCTCGGGCGACACTGCAACGCCGTTCTTCCCCGCCAACCCCTTTCCAGGTGACCCCATGACCCGAACGCTCCGGACTCTCGCTGCCCTCGCCCTCGGTTTCGCACTCGCCGCCGTCGCTCCCGCTGCGGCGAGCGCGACGGAAGGGCCCGCCGCTCGCGGCGAGCAGATCCTCGCCAACCTGCGGCAGACCTTTCCCGGCCTCGCCACCCGCAACGTGGTCATGGGTCCGATCGAAGCCAGCCCCTATGCCGGCCTCGACCGCGGCTCGTTCACCGTCGACGGCGTCCAGGTGCAGAACTTCTTCGTCACGCGCGACAACAAGGCGCTCTACTTCCTCTCCGAGGCGATCGACGTCAGCCGCTCGGCGAGCGAGCTCGCCGCCGAAGCGGCGCGCGAGTCCGCCGCCCGCGTCGCCGAGCTGACGGCGGCGATCGTGGGGGAACCGTTCCGCGGCGGCGCCGCCGCACCGGTGACGATCGTCGAGTTCTCCGACTTCCAGTGCCCCTACTGCTCGCGCGCCGCCCAGACCGTGCACGAGATCCTCGCCCGCTACGGCGACGACGTGAAATTCGTGTTCAAGCACTTCCCGCTCGACTTCCATCCCTGGGCGCGGCCGGCGGCGATCGCCGCCGAGTGCGCCGCCGCGCAGTCGGGAGAGGCGTTCTGGAAGCTGCACGACGGCTACTTCGGCGCGCAGCAGCAGCTCACTCCGGAGAACGTCCTGGCGCGGAGCCGCGACTATCTCGCCGGCTCCGGCGTCGACATGGCGGCCTGGTCCGCCTGCGCCGAGAACAGCGGCTCCGAGAGCTACCGCGCCGCTGCCTCGGCGGTCGAGTCCGACCTCCGCTTCGGCCAGCAGCACGGCGTGACCGGAACTCCGGGCTTCTTCGTCAACGGCACGTTCGTCAACGGCGCGCAGCCGATCGAAGCGTTCGTGCCGCTGATCGAAGCCGCCAGGTCCGCCGCGAAGCCGGCGAAGTAGACCCGCGGCCGGCGCGCGGGCTCAGCGCTGCCCGGGCCGCCGCCTCTCCAGAGCCAGGGCCGCGGCGCCGGTCGCCGCGACCAGGAGGGCGAAGAGTCCGAGGGCGAAGGGCCCGGCGGCCACGACGCCGGGCATCCGCAGGAGACCCGTCACGTCGCCGCCCGGCAGACCGTTGAGCGCCAGGTAGAGACCGGTCAGCTGGAGCACCGCGAACAGCTTGGCGCCACCGGTGAGCGCCCCGCAGGCGGCAGCGAAGCAGCCGAGGAGCGCCGCCCCGACGACGGCGCTCGCCGCGGCGAGCGGAGCGGAAGAGGCCAGTCGGAGAGCCGTGGGCGCGACGAGCAGCACGGCGAAGCCGGACATGCCGGCACTTTTCCAGAGCACGAGCGAGAGCGGCAGACCCGGCTGAGCGCGCAGCAGCGCGGTCGTGCCGCTCTGCGCTTCGCGCGCTCCCGCCACCGCGAGGATCGGCGTCGCCGCGAGCAGCAGGAGCAGACGCAGCGGAATCCCCGGCACGACCGCAGGAGCCAGGGCCAGCGCCAGCACCAGCCAGCGCCAGCGCCCGAGCACTTCGAAGGTGAGCCGGATCTCCGCGGCGATCGAACGCAGGGTCGACGGGGCGAGGACGACCGGAGGCAGCGCCGCCAGGCCGCGGTGGTGCACGGTCGTCGCGTCGACCGGCCCGCGCTCCGCCGCGTGCCGCGCCGGCACGATCGCCGGCTCCGGACCGCCTCTCTTGCCGCGCCGGCGGGAGGGGTCGAAGCGATCGAAGAACAGCACCGCCAGCCCGAACGGCAGGAGCGCCTGCAGCAGCGTGCCGAGTCGTTGCAGGCGGAAGCCGGCGGAAAGCTCGACGCCCGGCCACTCGACCTTCTCGGGCGCCTCGCTGTGGACGACGAGTCCGCTCGACACCGTGCCGCGCGCGGCCTCGGGGAGCGACTCCGTGACCAGTCGGGTGAGGCCGGCGATCCCCGTCGGGTCCCAGACGATCGGGCGCGCGACTCGCGCTTCGGCCGGGGCCCGCGTCTCGCGAACGATCGTCGTCACCACCGGCAGCGCCAGCATCAGGCCGACGAAGAGGAAGTACCAGGCCACCCATCCGCCCGCTCCCCGCAGACCGGGCGTGACGTCGAAGAGGATCGCCAGCGTGGCCACGAGCAACGCCATCGGCAGGGCGGTCCAGATCGCCGGCTCGACGAGATGGAGCGGCTCGATCGGCGCGTCGCTGCGCACGGCGAGAGTCAGGATGCCGGTGAGGACGCCGAAGCCGGCGAGGGTCGCGAGATAGGCGGCGTGCGCCAGACTCTTGCCCGCGAGGTAGGTCCAGGAAGGCAGCGGCGTCGCTGCCAGGATCGGTCCCAGACCGCGGCGCGCATCGCCCTTCACGGTGCCCGCGATCAGGTAGAAGCCGACCAGTCCGAGGATCACCCCGCAGAGCTGGCCGCAGGCGATGCCGACCAGCCGGGAGGTGAGGAACGGCGTCTGCAGCTGGCCGTCGATCGTCCGCCAGGACAGGTTGACCGAGTGGCCGTCCGCCGAAGGGAGCCAGAACCAGAAGCCGGCGACGAAAGCGGCGAGCGCCACCCAGGTGGCGCCCGAACGGAGTCGCAGACGGAACTCGGTCCCGACCAGGGCCGCGAGCTCCTGCCTCACGCCGCGCTCCCCTCGCGGCGCAGCCAGAGATAGGCGTCTTCGAGCGTCGGATCGACCGCGACCGCGCCAGCCGGCGGCTCGCCGGCGCAGACGAAGCGCACGTGAGCGCCGTCGGCACGCTGCACCAGGCTCGAGACATGGACGCGTTGCTGCAGCTCGGCGAGCCGGTCGGAAGCGACGCGGAGCGAGAAGACGTGCCCGAGCGCGCGCGCCAGCAGCTCTTCGGGGGTCGCCACGGCGAGCAGCCGGCCCTCGCGCAGCACGGCGAGAGTCGTCGCCACCGCTTCGACGTCGGAGACGATGTGCGTCGAGAGGATCACGACGCGGTCGTGGGCGATCTCCGCCAGGAGGTTGCGGAACCGCACCCGTTCGTCCGGGTCGAGGCCGACGGTCGGCTCGTCGACGATCAGCAGCTGCGGCTCGCCCAGCAGCGCCTGCGCGATGCCGACCCGCTGCCGCATGCCGCCCGAGAAGCCGCCGAGCGGCCGCTGCGCGGCGGCGTGCAGGTTGACCAGCTCGAGCAGCCCCTCGACGCGCGCGGCGAGCGACCGACCGCCGAGGCCCTTCAGCCGTCCGAGGTAGAGCAGGAACTCGGTCGCTGTGAGGCGTTCGTAGATGCCGAAGTCCTGCGGCAGGTAGCCGAGCTCGCGCCGCACCGCCAGCGGATCGCGCACGCCGTCCCGCCCGCGCCAGCGGAACGTGCCGGAGGTCGGTCGCGTGACCGTCGCCAGGATCGACATCAGGGTGCTCTTTCCCGCTCCGTTCGCCCCGAGGAGGCCGACCACCCCCGGTCCCAGACGCAGGTGGACGTCGGCGAGCGCAGTGTGGCCGTTGCGGTAGGTCTTGGTGAGGGCTTCGATCTCGAGGACGGTCTCCGACATCCGGAGCCCTACGTCGTCCGGTCCGTACGGTTTCGCGGCAACGGGAATCTCCTCAGGGAGTGAGCAGCAGGAGTCGTTCGTCGGCGAGCTCGACGTCGATCGGCAGCGACGGAACGAACGGGTCGCCATCGTACTGCAGCGGCTGTCCGGCCGGAGAGAGGACGCGCACGCGGCCGACACGGCGGATCTCGACGTCGGCGCGCGCCGCGTGCCGGCCGCGCACCAGGTCGATGGCGAAGCCGAAGGCGTCGCGACGGCGATGGCCGCGGAAGAGGAGGATCTCGAGCTGACGGTCGTCGGCGCGCGCGCCGGGCACGATCTCGTAGCCGCCGGCGTACTGGGCGAGATTGCTCACCACGAAGCCGGTCGCGGTGAGCCGCTCGCCGTCGACCTCGAGCCCGATCTCCGGAAAGCGGTAGCGCCGCCACTCGCGGAAGCCGGCGATGGCGATCGCCCCTTTGCCGAGCCGCTTCTTGAGGCGCGGGTCGGCGGCCGCCATGATCGTCGCGTCGAGGCCACCGGAAACCTGCATCAGGAACGGCTGGTCGCCGCAGCGGCCGAGGTCGGTCGCGTGCGGCGTCGCCGCCGCCAGGAGGCGCGCCGCCGCCACCGGATCCATCGGCAGTCCGAGCGACAGCGCGACGACGTTGGTGGTCCCGCCGGGCAGGGCGCCGACCGCCACGCCGCTCCCGGCGAGGACGCTCGCCACCACGCGCAGCGTCCCGTCGCCGCCGAGGACGAAGAGCGCGTCGAGCGCTTCGCTCCTCGCCCGGGCGGCGAGCGTGCGGCAGTGCTCCGGACTGTCGGTCGGATCGAATCGCAGGTCGAACGCCCCGGACAGCGCGGCGCGGATCGCTTCCAGCCGCTTGGCGCGGTGCGCGCCGGCGCGCGGGTTGAAGAGCAGCGCGGCGCGGCGCTTCAAAGGGCGACCGCCGGCGCGGCGACGAGCGCAGCGAATTCTTGTTCCCTCTGGCGCGCGTGCTCGAGCGCCTTCCGGAAGCGCTCCTCCCCGGCGATCGACCCGAGAGCGGGCGCGCTCTCGAAGCAGCGCGAACAGAAGAATCCCTGGGCGACGGCGCGCTCGACTTCGGTCAGCGCCAGCTCACGATCTCCCGCCGCGGCGAGGAGCTCGGCGATCCGTGCGGTGAGCTCGCCGTCGGTCGCCAGGAGTCGCGTGCGTTGCAGCGCGAGCTGACCGAGCAGGAGACGACCGTCGGTCGCGCGCCCCTCGATCACCGCCACCAGTCCCTCGGCGAGACGTGCGAACGGGTCGCTCGGCCGTTCGCGGAACGCCGGCGCGAGCTCCTGGAGTGCCGCCGACGAGCGGCCACCACGCCACAGCGCGTAGCCGCGGTAGAAGCGGACGAGTGGCGTCGAAGCCTCGGGCAACAGGGCGAGAAAACGGTCGACGTCGCCGAGGTAGAGCAGCGCGTTCGGTGTCCACCCTTCGCGCGCGAAGAAGGTGGCGTCCGTCGACGCCACCGCGTCGATCCGCGTGCGCGCCGCCTCGAGCGCACCGCCGTAGGTCGCAGCGTACGCCGCGAGGAAGGCGATCTGCGGCGACTCGACGGTGCGCGGTGCGGCGAGCGCCCAGGCCTCCTCCGCTCTCCCGGTTTCGACGAGGACGGCGGCCTTGAGGGCGAGCGCCTGGGTGCTCCCGGGTGCGAGCTCGAGCGCCCGTTCGGCGGCGCGGATGGCATCGGCGTAGGACGCCCCCGACTCGCCGCACGACGAGACCAGGTTGTACTGCGCCCAGCCGTACTGCTCCCAGGCCTCGGCGAACGTCGGGGCGAGCGCCAGCGCCCGCTCGAGATCGGCGATCGCCTGGTGCGCGACGCAGCTTCCTCCCGCGAGCGCCTGCTGCGCCGAGGAATAGAGCCGGAACGCCTCGGGCGGAACCGCGGCGGCCGCGCTGCGGCCCGGCGCGGGACGCAGTTTCGGCCAGAGTGCGAACGCGGCGACCACCATCAGGAGCCCGAGGAGGACGAGCTCCCGGCGCGGCGATCGTTGCCGCGACTCCGGCCCGACCGGCTCGGCGGACGCCGCAACGCTCGTCGGCGGCGCCGCGACCGGCTCGGCCGACGCCGTCTTCTCCGCGGCCTCCACGCCACCTGCCTCCCACACTTCGACCGGAGCGATCAGACGATAGCCGCGACGAGCGATCGTCTGGATGTAGCGCGGCGCCTTCGGATCGTCCCCGAACGCCTTGCGGAGCTCGGAGACCGCCCGCGTGACCACCGCCTCGACCACGAACTTCCCCTCCCAGACCTCCGCCAGGAGCTCCTCCTGGCTCACCGTTTCGCCGCGGCGGCGGGCGAGCACCAGGAGAACTTCCATGATCTTCGGTTCGAGGTGGCTCTCGCCGCCCGCCCCGGTGAGGGTGTCGAGGCCGGGATCGGCGACGAAGTCGCCGATGCGGAGCGGCGGGACGTTTCCGGAGGCAGGCATATCGGAGGGCCGGGTGCGCATTGTACGGCGCGGCGGAGGTCCGGCATCGCCCGCCGAATGAACTGTTTCACAGGAAAACCGCTCCCTTCGAGCGCCCTCAGCGTCCCCTCCGCGGTTCCTCAGGACCGGAAGGAGCGCTCGGCGGGAGATTCACTCCCCGCCGGGTTCCCGGATTCGGCGGCTCTCGCGAAAGGAGCGTGCTGTGAAGCGATCGAACTGGTGCTGCGGATTCTGGATCTTCTGGCTCGCCGTCTCCGGACTCGAGGCGCAGGTCACGACGCAGCTCGTCGAGCGTCACGACTTCGAGATCTTCGACTGGTCGGACGACGGCGCCACCAGCGGCGGAGAGACGATGCCGGTCCGGGGTGCCGACTCCTACCTCCGGCTGGTCCACGATCCCTTTCGCGAAGGAGAGCTCTGCCAGACGAGCCGGCACTGGTTCCGCGACCCGATCGACGCGTCCAATCTCGGCGAGGTCCTCGGCTTCACCTTCTCGTACCGGGTCCGCGGATCCCACGACGGGGGCCCGGGAACCTCCGCCGGACTGAGGGTCGATCCGCTGGTCCGCCTGGGAGAGAGCGGACGATCCTGGTACCTCGGACCGAGCTTCGGCTACATCCCGCCGGGAGAAGGAGGCCAGTACGTGTCGTCGGGAGCGCTCGCGATCCCCGGCTACGGAACGGTCTCCGACGGTCGCTCCTACACCTTCGGCGTCGAGTTCTTCAGCTGCGCCACGGAGCGGATCCGCGCCGTCCGCGCCGACCTCGATGATTTCGTCGTCGACGTCCACACCGCAAACGCCCCGCGCCTCGACGGAGTGACGTTCGACCTGCGACGCTACTTCCAGCGCCCCAACGGCAGCTGGGTCAACGGGTTCGGCGAAGGGTCGGAAAGCACTTCGAAGGTCGAGATCCATCTGCTCCGGCGCGGCGACCTCTCCGTTCCGACGAGCCACGCGCTGCGGATCGAGACCCACCCGTTCCCCACGAGAACCCGTACCGTCACCTGGCCGGCCGGGGTCTCCGAGCAGAGTCTGACGGAGTTCGTCCTCTCGCCGGATCTCTGCTCCTACACTCTCCTCACCGCGACCCTCGAGGAGACTCCGGGAGGAATCCCGATCCTCCAACCCGCGAGAACGAAGACCTACGTGATCGACCGCCGCTTCGGCAGCAACGGAGCCGTCGATCCGTACGAGCACGCCGGGATCTACTGTCTCTGGAACATCCTCGTGCAGCTCTTCCGTTCGCAAGAGGTCATTCCGTGCAATCCGGTCGACCCGCAACTCGCTCCACTCGATGGAGCACCCCCTCCGTCCGACGCCTCCCTCGACTCCATGACCGCCACGCTGCGCGCCTTTCGCGACCAGGTGATGGCGAGCTCCGAAGCCGGCCGCTACTACGTCAACCTCTACTACACCTGGTCGAAGGACGCGATCGTCGCCGCCTTCCGCCATCCCGCGATCTTCGCCGAGGCGATGGCCACCGCCCCCGCCTGGATCCAGGGCGCCGGATCGCTGGTTGCGGGCCAGGGGTCGACGACGTCGGTCTCGGGCCCGATGCTGAACGGTCTCAGACGGGTCCTCGACGGCCTGAAGGCCGCCGGCTCTCCGGCCCTCGCCCGGGCGATCGCCACCGAAGAGTCGCGACTCGGTCTGGCGAGCTGGGAGGGGCTCTCCTTCGACGCGCTCTGGCAGCGGGTTCTCACGGCCGGAGGGGCCGCGGCGTGCACTCCGTCCGCGAACTCCCTCTGCCTCAACCATGGACGCTATCGGGTCGAAGCCGACTTCCAGCTCGCGGACGGATCGACCGCCCGAGCGCACGCTGTCCCGCTCACCCCGGAAAGCGGCTACTTCTGGTTCTTCGAGCCGGAGAACGTGGAGCTGCTGACCAAAGTTCTCGACGGATGCGGCACGAACGACCACGTCTGGCAGTACAGCGCCGGACTGACCAATCTCGCGGTCGATCTCACCTTCACCGACACCCTCACCGGCCGTGGCAGGACCTACCAGAGCGAGCCGGCGACGGCGTTCGCGCCGCTCCTCGACTCCGCGTTCCTCGAATGCGCTTCCCCGGCCGGATCGGAGAGTCCGCTCGACGGCGACTTCCGCTCCGGCACCGCGACTCTCTCCTCCACCGCCGGCGGCAGCTGCACGCCGGGGCCGGAGGCGCTCTGCCTGGGCGATCGCTTCCGCGTCACCGCCACCTGGCGGACCGCCGCCGGAGCCAGCGGCTCCGCCCATGCCGCCCCGCTCACCGCCGACACCGGGACGTTCTGGTTCTTCTCCCCCGCCAACGTCGAGCTCGTGGTCAAGTCGATCGACGCCTGCGGACTCGCCGGCTTCGAGAACTACTGGCTGTTCGCCGCCGGCACGACCGACGTCGAAGTGAACCTCGTCGTCGAAGACACCGTCGCGCACGTCACGAAGAGCTACTTCCGTCCTCTCGGGACCCCGTTCGCCCCCGAGCTCGACACCATCGGCTTCGCCACCTGCCCCTGAACCTTCCGCGAACTGGCCCCCATCTCCCGCTTTTTGCGCGATAGAAGACAGGAGGAAGCATGACGACTCCGACGACGCCCTCGGCTTCCCGCACGGCACGGCCGGCACTCGGCCTGCTGCTCGAGCGCTTCGGACTGCTTTCGCACCCCGATCTCGAACGCGCCCTCGCCCGGCAGGCACGCGAGGGCGGCCGCCTGGGCACCTGCCTCCTCGACCTCCACCTCCTCGACGAAGAGACCCTCCTCGCCGCTCTCGGCACGCAGCTCGGGGTCGAAGTCGTCCCGCCCGGACGCCTCGACGACGTCGGTCGCGAGAACGCCCGCCTGCTTCCCGAGCGTGCCGCCTTCCACGCCCACGCCGCCCCGCTCGGCAGCTCGGAGAGCGGCGAGCTCGAGGTCGCGATGATGGATCCGACCGATCTGGTGCTGCGTGACGAGCTCACGGCCGTGGCCGGAAGGAAGGTCCGGCCGCGACTCGCGCTCGAAGTCCGGATCGCGGAAGCGCTCGAGAAGATCTACGGCCGCGAGGAGTCCGAACGGCTCAAGCGGACGCGTGTGCAGCTCGCGCGCCGCGCCCGGCTCGCCGCAGGCTAGGAGAAGAGGGTACCGTTCGGCGCACCGCCTGCGGGCGGCGGGTAGCCGAGATGATCGTAGGCGCGGCGCGTCGCCACGCGGCCGCGCGGAGTGCGCTGCAGGAACCCCTCCTGGAGGAGGAACGGCTCGCACAGATCCTCGAGGGTGCCGCGATCTTCGCCGACCGCGGCGGCGATCGCCTGGATCCCGGCCGGGCCGCCGCCGTAGACCTCGATCAGCACGCTGAGCAGGCGCCGGTCGACTTCGTCGAAGCCGAACTCGTCGACTTCGAGCAGGGCGAGCGCCTTGCGCGCCATGTCGAGGTCGATCCCCGACGGCCTGCCGTCGACCTGGGCGAAGTCGCGCACCCGCCGCAGCAGGCGGTTGGCGACGCGCGGGGTGCCGCGGCTGCGGCGTGCGATCTCGTCGAGACCGGCGGCCTCGGCGACCACGTTGAGGAGGGTCGCCGAGCGGGTGAGGATCTGCGCCAGCTCGGGCGGCGGATAGAAATCGAGCCGGTGCACGATGCCGAAACGGGCGCGGAGCGGCGCCGAGATCAGGGCCGCGCGGGTCGTCGCTCCGACCAGCGTGAAGCGCGGCAGATCGATCTTGACGGTGCGCGCCGCCGGTCCCTGACCGATCACCAGGTCGAGCTTGAAGTCCTCGAGTGCCGGATAGAGGATCTCCTCGACCGTCGGACCCAGGCGATGGATCTCGTCGACGAACAGGAGGTCGCCCGGCTGCAGGTTGGTGAGGATCGCCGCCAGATCGCCGGCGCGCTCGAGCACCGGGCCGGCGGTCGTGCGCAGCGGCGCCCCCATCTCGTGCGCCAGGATGTGGGCCAGGGTGGTCTTCCCCAGACCGGGCGGGCCGAACAGGAGGACGTGGTCGAGCGGCTCGCCGCGCTCCCGGGCGGCGCGGATGAAGACCTTCAGGTTGTCGACGATCCGCTGCTGTCCGACGTACTCGCCCAGGGCGCGGGGGCGGAGCGTCGCCTCGACTCCCAGCTCCTCTTCGCCCCGTTCGCCCGACACCATCCGCTCGCCGTCCATCGGACGATTCTACGGCCCCGGCCGCCGCTCTGCCGGCGGCAGCGCGCCCACCCCCGGAGCGACCCGGTTCCGACCATCCGGAACGCAGCTGCGAGCGTAAAGCCAAGAGTGAGAATCGCCGTCATCGGAGCCGGGATCTCCGGCCTGGCTGCCACCTGGCTGCTGCAACGCCGGCACGAGGTCACCCTGTTCGAAGCGGGGGCGACTGCCGGCGGCCACGCCCACACCGTCGACGTCGAGCACGAGGGGCGGCGCCACGCCGTCGACACCGGCTTCGTGGTCTACAACGAGACGACCTACCCGCGGCTGGTCGAGCTGTTCGCCGAGCTCGGGGTCGCGACGCGTCCTTCCGACATGAGCTTCTCGGTGCGCAACGAACGGACCGGCCTCGAGTACTGCGGCTCCGGCTTCCGCACGCTCTTCGCCCAGCGGCGGAACCTGTTCTCGCCGCGCTTCCACAGCATGCTCGTCGACATCCTGCGCTTCCACCGCACCGTCGAGGCGGCCGCCGAGCGCCTCGGCGAGCGCGCCACGCTGGGCGACCTGGTCGCCCACGAGCGCTACTCCAAGGCCTTCGTCGACGACTTCCTGACCCCGATGGTCGGGGCGATCTGGTCGACTCCGGCGGGCCGGATGCTCGACGCACCGGCGCTCTTCCTCGTCCGCTTCCTCAAGAATCACGGCATGCTGTCGGTCGACGGCCAGCTCCCCTGGCGCACCGTCACGGGCGGCTCGCGGAGCTACGTCGATGCCCTGGTGGCGAAGCTGCGCACGCCACCCCGGGTGTCGACTCCGATCCGCGCGGTGCGCCGTCTGGGCGACGCGATCGAGATCGTGCCCGAAGCGGGCGGCCGGGTGCGTTTCCACCAGGTGGTCTTCGCGGTGCACAGCGATCAGGCGCTGGCGCTGCTCGAGGACGCCGACGACGGCGAGCGCGAGGCGCTCGGCGCCATCCGCTACGCCACCAACGCGGTGACCCTCCACAGCGACATCTCGCTCCTGCCGCGCCGCCGGGCGGCGCGCGCCAGCTGGAACTTCCACGCCGGCGGTCCGGACGACGACCTGGTGCGCCTCACTTACGACATGAGCCGTCTGCAGGGCCTGGCGACCAGGACGCCGCTCCTGGTGACGCTGAACCGCGACGAGGCGATCGCTCCCGAGACGGTGCTGGCGCGCTTCCGCTACGCTCACCCGCGCTACGACCTCGCTGCCACCGCGGCGCAGCGCCGGATCGCCGAACGCAACGGCGCGCGCCGCACCTGGTACTGCGGCGCCTGGATGGGCAACGGCTTCCACGAAGACGGTCTCGTCTCGGCGCACGCCGTGGCGCGCGCCCTGAGCTACGAGGTGGCGGCATGAGCGTCTCCTCCGCCCTCTACTTCGGCCGCATCCGCCACCGGCGCTTCACGCCGGTCGAACACTCGTTCCGTTACCCGCTCTTCCTCTCCTACTTCGATCTCGACGAGGCGGCCGCACTGCTCCGGCGGCGCTGGTTCTGGTCGGCGGAGCGGCCGGCGCTCGCCTGGCTGCGCCGCGGCGACCACTTCGGCGATCCCGAGCGTTCTCTGGCCGAGGCGGCGCGCGACCGGGTCGCGGCGGAGACCGGCCGGCGACCGGCCGGCCCGGTCCGGCTGCTCACGCACCTGCGGATGTTCGGCCACGTCTTCAATCCGGTGAGCTTCTACTTCTGCTTCGAGCCGGACGGCGAGACGCTCGCCGCCGTGCTCGCCGAAGTCACCAGCACGCCGTGGAAGGAGCGTCACGTCTACGTCCTCGACGCGCACCGCGGCGAGCGGGTCGGCGACGCCTGGCGCTTCACCAGCGCCAAGCAGCTCCACGTCTCGCCGTTCATGCCGATGGCGGTCGACTACACCTGGACCTTCACGCTGCCGGGCGACCGGCTCACCGTCCAGGTCGACAACAGGCGCGACGGGGAGCGCTTCTTCGACGCCACTCTCGACCTACGGCGGCGCGAGATCCGCGGCGCGACGCTCGCCGGGGCGCTCCTGCGCTTTCCGCTGATGACCGTCCAGGTGCTCGCCGCGATCCACTTCGAGGCGCTCCGTCTCTGGTGGAAGCGGGTGCCGTTCCATCCCCATCCCGCCCGGAGGACCGGGGGCGACGACACGGCGCCGTCGCGCGCCGCCGAGACTCCCGGCGCATGAGCGAACCGGCCTTCGTCCGCGACCTCGCCGGGGAGCCGGAGCGGATCTCCGTCCGGAGGTCGCTCCTCGACCAGCTGGCGCGCCGGCTCCTCTTCTCGCGGCTGGAGCGCCTCGCGCAGGGCCGCGTCGTCTGGAGCGAGGCGGGCGAGCCGGAGCGGACCTTCGGGCCGGGCGGCCGGACCGCCGACGGGAACGCGCTCGCCAGCCGCGTCCGCGTGCACGATCCGCGCGCCTACCGGCAGATCGTCTTCGGCGGCACCATCGGCGCCGCCGACGCCTACACCGACGGGCTGTGGAGCGCTTCCGATCTCCCTGCGCTCATCCGCATCATGGCCCGCCAGCGCGAGATCCACAGCGGGCTCGACCGCGGCGTCGGTCGCGCGGTGGCGCTCGTCGAGCGCGCGGCGCACGCCCTCCGGCGCAACAGCCGGCGCGGCAGCCGGCGCAACATCGAGGCGCACTACGATCTCGGCAACGACTTCTTCGCCAGCTTCCTCGACGAGACGATGATGTATTCGTGCGCCCTCTTCGAGCACACCGGGGCGACCCTCGAGGAGGCATCGCTCGCCAAGCTCGACCTCGTCTGTCGCAAGCTCGAGCTCTCCCCGGGCGACCGGGTGATCGAGATCGGTACCGGCTGGGGCGGCTTCGCCCTCCACGCGGCGACGAAGTACGGCTGCCGCGTGGTCACTACCACCATCTCGCCGGCGCAGCGCGAGCTCGCGGCGCGCCGCTTCCACGAGGCCGGCGTCGCCGACCGCATCGAGCTGCTCGATCGCGACTACCGCGACCTCCCGGCGCTCGGCCGGCGCTTTCCCAAACTGGTTTCGATCGAGATGATCGAGGCGGTCGGCGAGCGCTACCTCACGCGCTATCTCGAGACGGTCGCGGCGCTGCTCGAGCCGGGCGGGCGGGCCCTCATCCAGGCGATCACCGTTCCCTACCGGCTCTACGCCGACTACCGGCGCGGCGCCGACTTCATCCAGCGGCGCGTCTTCCCGGGCTCCTTCCTCCCCTCGGTCGCCGACCTGCTGGCCCGCACCGCCCGCGCCACCGACCTCGAGCTCGGCGATCTCGAAGAGCTCACGCCGCACTACGCCACGACCCTCCGCCACTGGCGCGAACGGCTCACCGCCCGCGCTCCCGAGCTCCGGCGCGCGGGAACCCCCGAACGGCTCCTGCGACTCTGGGAGTTCTACTTCTCCTACTGCGAAGGCGGTTTCGCCGAGCGGGTGATCGGCGACGTGCATCTGCTCTTCCGGCGCCCCGGCGCCGAGGTCGCGGCGTGAGCGACGGCCTCGCGGTCGCCCTCGCCGAGCGCGGCTTCGTGCCGCTGCCGCTCCTGCGCCGCGGCGTCCGCGCCAGCCTCGCGGCCCGGCTCGACGAGATCGAGGCCGGCGGGCCCGGCGCCGTCGCGCTGCGCACGGCGCTCCTCGCCGACCAGCTCGCACGGTCGCCGGTGGCGATCGCCACGGAGGAGGCCAACGCGCAGCACTACGAGCTGCCGCCCGAGTTCTTCGGTCTCGTCCTCGGCGCGCGGCGCAAGTACTCCGGCTGCTACTTTCCAGGACCCGGGAGCAGCCTCGACGAGGCCGAGGTCGCGATGCTCGAGCTCTCCGTCGAGCGCGCCGGCGTCGCCGACGGGATGGAGATCCTCGAGCTCGGTTGCGGCTGGGGCTCGCTTTCGCTCTTCCTGGCGGCACGCTTCCCGCGGGCACGCATCCTCGCGGTCTCCAACTCCGCCCCGCAGCGCGCCTACATCGAGCGCCGGGCGGCCGATCTCGGCATCGGCAACCTCGAGGTCGAGACCGCCGACATGAACCTGTTCCGCACCGAGCGGCGCTTCGATCGCGTGCTGTCGATCGAGATGTTCGAGCACATGCGCAACTGGCCGCTGCTCTTCTCCCGCATCGCCTCCTGGCTCGCCCCGGCGGGCAAGCTCTTCCTCCACGTCTTCTGTCACCGCGACGCGCCCTATCTCTTCGAGGAGACCGGGCGCGGCGACTGGATGGCGCGCCACTTCTTCACCGGCGGGCTGATGCCGACCCCGGCGCTCGTCCGCCGCTTCGATCGCGACCTCGAGGTGCTGCGCCAGTGGGAGGTGGACGGCCGCCACTACGCGCGCACGGCGCGCGCCTGGCGCGAGAACCTCGAGCGGCGCCGCTCCGAGGTGATCCCGATCCTGCGCACGGTCTACGGCGCCGAGGCTTCGCGCTGGTACGGCCGCTGGCGGCTCTTCTTCCTCGCCTGCGAAGAGCTCTTCGCGCACGGCGACGGACGCGACTGGTTCGTGTCGCACTCGCTCCTCTCCGGGCGCTGACCGCGGGGCCCGGGCCACGTAGAATCGCGCGCATGGCAATGCGTCGCTGGCTCCGCGTCTCGCTCTGGATCGTGGTCGTTCTCGCCCTCCTCGTCGCCGCCGCGGCGGGCTACCTCTACTGGCGGTTCCGCACCACCGATCTCGACTCGGGGGGGCCGATCCGGCCGGCGCAGGCGGCGTTCGACGTCCAGCGCTACGACCTCGAAGTGGCGGTCGATCCGGCGACGCGCTCCATTTCGGGTCGCAACCTGACGACGGTCCTCGCGACCGCGGCGCTAGCTCGTTTCGAGCTCCAGCTCGACGACCGGATGAAGGTTTCGGCGGTGCAGGTCGACGGCACCGCCGCGACCTTCGCTCACGACGACGGTCTGGTCACGGTCGCGCTCGGCACGCCGTGGGTCGCGGGGGAACGCCACGCGGTGGAGATCGTCTACGCCGGTGTTCCGAAAGTGTCGCGCAATCCGCCCTGGAACGACGGCTTCGTCTGGGAGGAGACCCCTTCCGGCCGGCCGTTCGTCGGCGTCACCAGCCAGGGAGACGGCGGCGACGACTGGTGGCCGTGCAAGGACCATCCTTCGGACGAACCCGACGAAGGGATGACGATCGCCCTCACCGTGCCGGGCGATCTCGTCGGCCTCACCAACGGTCGCAAGGTGAGCGAAACGACGAACGCCGACGGCACCGTCACCACCCGGTGGAACGTCTCCTACCCGATCAACAACTACCTGGTGACGGTCAACATCGCGCCGTACGTACCGATCGAGGAGAAGTACCACGGCGTCGACGGTACGCTCGACGAGACGATCCTCTTCTGGGCCCTGCCCGAGCACGAGGAGCAGGCGCGGACGATGTGGAAGCAGGCGCCGAAGATGCTCGAGGTCCTCGGCCGTCGCTTCGGCGAGTATCCGTTCTTCCGCGACAAGTACTGGGTCGTCGAGACTCCCTACCTGGGGATGGAGCACCAGACGATCGTCGCCTACGGCGCCAAGTTCAAGGACACCGAGTACGGCTTCGACAGTCTCCTGCTCCACGAGACCGCGCACGAGTGGTGGGGCAACAAGATCACCGCCCGCGACTGGGGCGACTTCTGGCTGCACGAAGGGTTCGGGACCTACGCCGAGGGGGTGTTCGTCAACGACACGCTGGGAGTCGACAAGTACCTCGAGTACGCGGCGCGCTGGCGGCGCCACATCCGCAACCGGAAGCCGATCGTCCAGGGGCGCGACATCACCGCCGGCCAGGCGTACATCGGCGACATCTACAGCAAGGGCGCGCTGGTGCTGCACACGCTGCGCTATCTGATGGGCGACGACGAGTTCTTCGCCGCGATCCACGATTTCGCCAACGACGAGCGCTTCGCCTACCGCCTTTCGTCGACCAGCGACTTCACCGGCCTCGTCGAAGCGCGGCTCGGACACGCCATCCCCTGGTTCTGGCAGCGCTACCTCTACTCCGCCAAGCTCCCCACCTACCGCGTCACCCGCACAGCCGGTGGTCCGGCGGAGCAGGCGGCACCCGAGGCCAGCGGCGAGATCGAGCGCGTGGTCATCGAGTGGAGCGATCCGACCTTCGCCATGCCGCTGCCGGTCCGGGTCGGCGAGGAGATCCGCCGTGTCGAGATGGCGGGCGGGCGCGCCGAGATCGTCGTCGCGCCGGGGACAGAGGTCGAAGTCGACCCGCAGGGCTGGGTCCTCGCCGCAGCGGCGGAGAAGTAGCCCTCAGCGGATCGGCGTCGCGATCGTCGGCTGGTCGGCGGCGGCGCGGGTGAAGAGAGTGTCGTCGGCGCGGACGCCCGGAGCCACGTCGGCACCCGGGCCGACGATCGCGCCGCGCAAGCGCGCGCCCGCGCCGACCGTCGCTCCGGGAAGCACCAGACAGTTCCGGAGCCGGGCCCCGGTCGCCACCTGTGCGCCGGCTTCGACCACCGTCCGCCGGAGGTCGACGCGCTCCCCGACCTCCGCCCCCCGGACGGCGCGCCACGCCTTCGTCGAGCCACGGAAGGCGAAGTCGAGAACCCCTTCGAGATAACGCCCCGGCGTTCCGAGGTCGTGCCAGAGGCGCGCCGTCTCGATCGCCAGGAGCGGCGCTCCGTCCGCCAGGAGCGGCTCGTAGAAGGCCGAGACGAGATCGCTCGGTCCCGGCGAAAGGCGTTCGAGGAGCGGGCGGGCGACGATCTGCGCCCCCGCGAAGACCCGGTGCCGGCGCGCCCCGGCGTGGGCGAGTGCCGTCGGCCGGAACGCGACGATCCCGCGCCCTTCGATCGCCACGCCGCCGCCGAACGGCCGCGGAGCGATGTTGCGCGCGACGAGAAGCGTCGCCGCCGGCCGGTGCTTGCGATGCTCGCGGAGCAGCGCCTCGAACGGCCAGCGGCAGAGCGAGTCGCCGTTGACCACCGCGACCTCGTCGGCCGGGGCGAAGAAGTCGCGGAGCGGCGGCAGGGCGCCGCCGGTACCCAGGAGCTCCGGCTCGTCGGACCAGACGAGCGGCATGCCGCGGAACGAATCGCCGAACGTCGTGCGGATCCGCTCGCCGAGGTGATGCAGGTTGAGAGCGACCGCTTCGCACCCGGCGTCGCGCAGGCGCGCCAGCGTCCAAGCGACGAGCGGCCGGCCGGCGACCGGCAGGAGCGGCTTCGGAACCGTCGCGGTGAGCGGGCGCAGCCGCTCCCCGCGCCCCGCGGCGAGGACGAGCGCGCGCAGGCGTGGGGCCGGCATCTGTGGGTTGTCTTCCTACCTGGACTCTTCGAAGACCATGTCGCGAGGGGCGTCGGGGTGGGCGGCGAGATGGTCCTCGTAGAGCATGAGATAGCTCTTCCGCACCGCCTTCTCGACGTCGAAGCCGCAGCGCTTGGCGACCGCTTCGGCCTTGGAGCCTTCGAACTCGACGAAGTCGCCGATCGGCGTGTGATCGAGGCAGATCGTCTCCGACCCCAGACGCCACTCTTCGCGGATCTTCTGGTAGCGCCGTGTCACTTCGTACCCCAGGGCCCGGAACAGGACCAGCGCCTCCTCGGCGTCCTCGATCTTGATCTCGAGCTCCTTGCGCACCTTGACGGCGCCCTCGAACGCGGCCGGCCCCTTGAAGGTGATGAGCGCTCCCTGGCCGTCCTGGCGGACGCGCAGCACGCCGTTCGCGGCGGCCAGCTCACCGCCGCGATCGAGCAGCCAGTTGTCCTCGTCCGAGGGTGGGCCGACCCGCTCGCACTCGAGCTCGAGGAGCCGCGAGCGCAGCTGATCGAGATCGACGCCGGCGAACTTCAGCTCGCGTTCGATCGACGGCTTCTTCGTCGCGGCGGTCATTGGCTACCGAGCCGATCCAACAATCGTGCCACCGCCCGGATGCCGAGCCGGAAGTGACTGATGTTGAACTTCTCGTTCGGCGAGTGCAGCCGGTCGTCCTCGAGCCCGAAGCCGAGGAGGAGGACCGGTACCTGGAGCACGCTGGCGAAGGTGCCGACGATCGGAATCGATCCCCCGGTGCGGATCCGCACCGGCCGCCGGCCGTAGACGTCCTCGAGGGCGTCGAGCGCCGCGTCTGCGATCGCTCCGGTGGCGTCGACCGTGACCGCGTTGGCGCCGTGGAGGAACTCCACCTCGACCTTCACCCCCGGAGGCGTCACCGCCGCGACATGCGCCTTGAGCGCCTCGGCGATCTTCGCCGGCGTCTGGTTGGCGACCAGGCGGAACGAGACCTTGCAACCGGCGCGCGCCGGCAGCACCGTCTTCGCCCCCTTGCCCTGATAGCCGCTCCACATTCCGTTGACGTCGCAGGTCGGGCGCGCCCAGGTGCGCTCGACGTAGGAGTAGCCCTCTTCGCCCGGCAGGGCCGACACGCCGAGATCGGCGCGCTGCTCGGCTTCGTCGAACGGCAGTGCGGCGAACTCCTTGCGCTCCCAGTCGGCGAGCGGCTCGACGTCGTCGTAGAAGCCGGGGACGAGGCAGCGGCCGCTCTTCGGGTCGCGCAGGCTGGCGACGATCGTCGCCAGGGCGTTGGCAGGGTTCGCCACGCCGCCGCCGTAGGTGCCCGAGTGGAGGTCGCGGTTCGGCCCCTGGACGCGGATCTCGAAGTAGGCCAGCCCCTTCAGGCCGTAAGTGAGCGCCGGAACGCCGGGGGCGTACATCGACGAGTCGGAGACGACGACGCAGTCGGCGGCGAGCTTCCGGCCACCGTCCTCGCGCACGAACTTCTCGATCGCCTCGCCGCCGGCCTCCTCCTCCCCTTCGACGATGAACTTGACGTTGACCGGCAGCCGGCCGCGCTCGGCGAGGACCGCGCCGACCCCTTTCACGTGGCAGAAGGACTGCCCCTTGTCGTCGGTGGCGCCGCGCGCCACCAGGAGGTCGCCCTCTTCGGTCGGCTCGAACGGCGGGTTCCGCCACTCGTCGAGCGGATCCGGCGGCTGGACGTCGTAGTGGCCGTAGAAGAGGACCGTCGGCTTGTCGGGACCGGCGGAGAGATTCTCGGCGTAGACCAGCGGATGCCCGGCGGTCGCGATCTTCCCGGCCGTCAGTCCGGCCGCCTCGAGCTTGCCGACCAGCCAGCCGGCGCAGCGATCGACCTCTTTGGCGTAGTCCGGATCGGTCGAGATCGACGGGATCCGGAGGTACTCCTTGAGCTCGTCCAGATAGCCGTCCTGCTCCCGCTCGATCCGGGCGAATACGTCCTTGGAATCCGTGGTCATGGCTCTTTCTTGAGGTCCGCCGCGGGTACCTTCCAGCGGGATCCGAAGTCTAGCAAACCGGAACCGGTGAGCGGCGCGCTCGCGGCGCCGGCGAACCGGATCGCCGCCCTCGCTTTACGGCCGGCGAACGCTCCGCAGCAGCGCCAGGAACGCCTCGCGTTCGGCCGCGAGGGTGGCGTCGGGACCGGTCAGCTTGAAGAACCAGGGGCCGCCCTCGCCCTCGACGACGGCGCCGAGGAGGCGCGAGCCGGGTTGCGGCGTCGCCGGACCCGAGCCCATCCCCGACGGCAGGAGAGTGCCACGTGCGTCGATCCAGGAGACGCGAAATCCGCCGGCTTCGAAGTTGCCGCGCTCCGGCTTTGCGCCGCCGTCGGATTGCACCTGGCCCAACCAGCGTTCGAAGTTGTTCTCGACGCCGCCCCCCTGTCCGGGACCGAAGTAGAAGACCGCGAGCTCGCCCGCTCCGCCGGCGCCGGGAACCGTCGCCTGCGCGAGACGCATCGCCGACGAAGGGGTGTCACGCTGCCAGGCGGCCGGGAGATCGAACGTCAGCCCGCTCGCGGCGGCCCCGGTGCTCTCCTCCCCGTGCGCCCGCTGCAGGGCGAAGCCGGCCGTGCCGCCGGTGCTGGACGGTTGTGTCGGCGCTGCTGTCGACGCAGCGGGCTCCGCCTCCTGCTTCGCGCAGGCCATCGTCAACAACAGCAGCAGGGCTCCGATCGTCGTTGTCTCGCGCATGGTCGACGGCTAGTTTTTCACATCGCCGGCCGCCGGACCGCCCGCCGGTGCGCTCGAGCCTTTCGCCAGGCGGAGCAGATTCACGCCGTTGACGAGCACGTGCGCGACGATCGCGCCGCCGAGCGCCCCTCGCCAGGCGACGAGGATCCCGAAGGCGAGGCCGGCCGCGAGGGCGAACAGGCCCCAGACGCGGAACGCCTTTCCGGGGCCGGAGTGGAGCAGGGCGAAGACCAGCGCCGCCGGGAAGAGGCCGATGGTGTGCTGCAGCGCGCCGCGGAAGAAGAGCTCCTCGGCGAGCCCGGAGACGAGGGCGAGGGCGACCGCTTCGCTCCGCGTGAGCGGCGCCACCAGCCGCGCCAGCAGCTGCTCGAGCTCGCGCGCCAGTGCCGAGACCGAACGGAGCGCCCACCAGAACGCCAGGAGAAGGGCCGCGACCGCCAGCCCTGAACCGAGATCGATCCAGAACGTCGCCGGAACGACGAAGAGCGCGAGATCGATCCGTCCCCGCGCGACGCCGATCCAGAGAAGCCCGGCAACCGCGAGAACGAGGTAGAAGGTGCTCGCGATCCGGTAGAAGCTCCGGTGTCGCGGCGCACGCGCTCCGGACCCTCCGGGGGGGCGCTCCGGTTCGACCGACGACCCGTTCACCCGCCGATCCTAGCCGTCCGGAATCGAGCCGTGTCACGAAATCGGACCCTCTCCCGTTCTTCCCGGGGAGGAGGTTCGATGCGACCAACTGTCCTTTTCCTGCTCATTCTCTCGCTGATCCGGTCGGCGTCCGCCGACTCTCTGCCCGGTCCGGACGCCTGGTCGGTCGACGCCATCGCCCTCGCGGCACCGTCCGGCATCGCGCCGGCGGCAGTCGATCACGACGATCCCTTCACTCTCGCGGAAGAGGAACGTCGCGTGCAGGCCAACATCGTGACGCTCCGCGAGACGGGAAGATATCTCCCGCCCGCGGTCGGCGACGGGCTCTTTCACCCGCTCTTCGACTGGCCTCTCGAGGACATCCGCTCCGGCGGCTTCGAACCGTGGTTCGTCGGCAACTTCGTCGATCAGGATCCGGCCTGGCCGAACCAGGTCCTCGACTACGCCTGCGGCAACCGCACCTACGACACCACCGAGGGCTACAACCACACCGGGGTGGACATCGCCCTCTGGCCGTTTCCCTGGCGCCAGAAGGCCCGCGGAACAGTCGCCGTGGTCGCCGCTGCGGCGGGCCAGATCGTCGACCGGATCGACGGCAATCCGGACGACAGCTGTTCCCTCGCGGGCGGCGTCCACAACACCGTCGTGCTCGCCCACGGTGACGGCTCGAAGAGCTACTACCGGCACATGAAGAACGGCTCGGTCACCGCCAAGCAGATCGGCGACACGGTCGCGCGCGGCGAACGGCTCGGCCTGGTCGCGAGCTCGGGAAACTCGACCGCCCCGCATCTGCATTTCGCCGCGCGCAACGATCTCGAGGAGCTCATCGAACCCTACGCCGGTCTGTGCAACGCACAGGCGAGCGGGATCGAGTCGTGGTGGGTCGAGCAGCCTCGATACCGGCCTTACGCGCTGGTCGATCTCATGACCCACTCCTCGACGCCGACCATCCCTCCCTGTCCCGAGGTCGAGTCACCCCACTTCCGACGTCTCTTCGCGGCCGACGAGACGGTGGTGATCGGTGCCTACTTCCGCGACACGACCCCGGAGTCCGGCACCAGTTTCGAGGTGCGCAGGGTCGACGGGACGCTCCACACCTCGTTCGTCGCCAACCACGCCACGACCCAGAACACGCTCGCCGCCTACTGGCAGTTCCAGCTGCCGACCATTCTGCTGCCCTCCTGGCGCGGTGCCTGGACGATCCGCGCCACCTCGCACAATGCACTGGGCGAGATCGTGGTGCGCGAGCGAACTTTCTGGGTCGGGGTGATCTTCGCCGACGACTTCGAACGGGTGAGCCTGACGGACGCCGGCTGGATTCAGTCTCTGCCGCTCCCCTGATCTCGCGCGCCGGCCGCGATCGTCCGCTGTTCGGTGACGACGAGCTGCATCGGGACGTCGTGCGGCTCGACCGGCAGCTCGTCGATGATCTGGCTCTCGAAGGCGAGTCCGATCGCGGGAAAGGGGCGGCCGGCGAGGAAGCGGTCGAAGTAGCCGGCGCCGTAGCCCAGGCGGTAGCCGCGCCGGTCGAAGCCGAGGCCGGCGACCAGCGCCACCTCGAGGGTCGAATCGACCTCTTCGGACGGAAGCTCGCTCTCTCCTTCGGCCGGCTGGACGAGACCGAACGAGAGCTGGTCGAGGTGGCAGGGGAACGGGTGGACGTGCATCTCGGTCTCCCCTCTCCGCACGCGCGGCACGTAGAGCCGCCGGCCGTCGTCCAGGAGTCGCTCGACGAGACGCTGCGTGTCGAGCTCGCTGCCGAACGAGAGGCAGAGGAACACGGACCCGGCCGCAGCCACTTCGGGGAGCTCGAGGACGGCGCGGGCCACCGCCTCGGACGCGGCGTCGCGCTCCGGCGCCGGCATGGCGTCGCGGATCGCCGCGAGCTTCCTCCGCAGGAGCGCCTTCTCGGCCGCCGCGCTCAGTGAATCGTCGCCTGCGGTTCGCTGTCGCCGGGGGCGCCTCCGTCCTCCCCTTCGGGCAGCTCGTCGTCGCGCTCGACGACCTTGGCGATCGCCACCAGCCGGTCGTCCCCCTCGAGGTTGATCAGCCGCACCCCCTGCGTCGAACGTCCGATCTCGCGGATCGAATCGACCGCGGTGCGGATGATCATCCCGTCCTGGGTGATGAGGATCAACTGGTCGCCGTCGGTCACCTTGGCCACGCCGACCACCTTGCCGGTCCGCGCGGTCACCTTGAGGTTGATGATGCCGAGGCCGCCGCGCCCCTGCTCGCGGTACTCGGCGATGTCGGTGCGCTTGCCGAGCCCCTTCTCGGCGGCGGTGAGGATGGCGCCCTCCTTCTCGAGGACCTCCATGCCGACGACGCGGTCGCCCTTGCGCAGCGAGATGCCGCGGACGCCGGTGGTCGCGCGCCCCATCGGGCGGCAGTCCGACTCCGGAAAGCGGATCGACTTGCCCTCGGCCGTGGCCAGAAACAGGTCCTTGGTGCCGTCGGTGCTCTTCACCGCGAGCAGGCGGTCGCCTTCGCTCAGGTTGATGGCGATGATGCCGCCGGCGCGCGGGTTGCCGTACTCGGAGAGCGCCGTCTTCTTGATCGTCCCCTGCTCGGTGGCGAAGACCAGGAAGCGGTCCTCGGGGAAGTCGCGCACCGCGATGGTGGTCGCGATCTCGTCGGCCGAGTCGAGGTTGAGGAGATTGACGATCGCCTTCCCCTTGGCGGCCGGTCCGGCCTGCGGGATCTCGTGCACCTTCACCCAGTAGACGCGCCCCGACTGGGTGAAGACCAGGACGTAGCTGTGCGCCGAGGCGACGAACAGGTGCTCGACGAAGTCGCCGTCCTTGATCGTCATGCCGGTCCGCCCTTTCCCGCCGCGCCCCTGGGCGCGGTAGAGCGAGAGTGGCGAGCGCTTGACGTAGCCCGAGGACGAGACGGTGATCACCATGTCCTCGTCCGCGATCATGTCCTCGATCGTGATGTCGTGCGCCTCGGGGATGATCTCGGTGCGCCGCTTGTCGCCGAAGCGCTCCTTGATCTCCTCGAGCTCCTTGCGGATCTCGCCCAGGAGGAGCTTCTCGGAGGCGAGGATGGCGCGCAGGCGGTCGATCAGCTGCAGGAGCTCCTGGTACTCGTCGACGATCTTCTGGCGCTCGAGTCCGGTCAGGCGCTGCAGCCGCATCTCGAGGATCGCCTCGGCCTGCACCTGGGTGAAGGCGAAGTTCGCCATCAGGCGCTCTTTGGCCTCGGGCGGTGTCTGGCTCTGGCGGATGGTGGTGATCACCTCGTCGAGGTGGTCGAGCGCCTTGAGCAGCCCTTCGAGGATATGGGCTCGCTCCTCGGCCTTCCGCAGGTCGAAGCGGGTGCGCCGGATGACGACCGTTTTGCGGTGGTTGAGGAAGTGGACCAGGAGCTCACGCAGGTTGAGCACCTTCGGCTGGTTGTCGACGATGGCGAGGAAGATGATGCCGAAGGTCGACTGCATCGGGGTGAGCTTGTAGAGCTGGTTGAGGATCACCTCGGGCACTTCGCCGCGCTTGACCTCGATGACGATGCGGATGCCGTCGCGATCGGACTCGTCGCGGAGGTCGGAGATCCCCTCCACCCGCTTCTCGCGCACCAGGTCGGCGATCTTCTCGATCAGCCGCGCCTTGTTGACCTGGTAGGGGATCTCGGTGATGACGATCGCCTGCCTGTCGCCGCGGCGCTGCGTCTCGACGCCGGCGCGGGCGCGCATCTGGATGATGCCGCGGCCGGTGGTGTACGCCTGCCGGATCCCCTCGAGCCCGTGGATGAACGCCGCGGTCGGGAAGTCGGGGCCGGGGATCGACTTCATCAGCTTGTCGACACCGATCGCCGGGTCGTCGATCAGCATGACGAGCCCGTCGCACACTTCGGAGAGGTTGTGCGGCGGAATGTTGGTCGCCATGCCGACGGCGATGCCGCCGCCGCCGTTGATCAGCAGGTTGGGAACTTTCGAGGGCAGGACCAGCGGCTCGACCTCGGAGCCGTCGTAGTTCGGGCCCCACTCGACGGTCTCCTTGTCGATGTCGTCCTTGAGCATCTCCTCGGCGATCTTCGACAGGCGAACCTCGGTGTAGCGCATCGCCGCCGGGTTGTCGCCGTCGATCGAGCCGAAGTTGCCCTGGCCGTCGACCAGCATGTAGCGCAGCGAGAAATCCTGCGCCATGCGCACGACGGTGTCGTAGATGGCGTTGTCGCCGTGCGGGTGGTACTTACCCATCACGTCGCCGACGATGCGCGCCGACTTCTTGTAGGGCTTCCCGGCGGTGTTGCCCGCCTCCCACATGCCGTAGAGCACCCGCCGGTGCACCGGCTTCAGGCCGTCGCGCACGTCCGGCAGCGCGCGGCCGATGATCACGCTCATCGCGTAATCGAGATAACTCCGCTTCATCTCCTCTTCGATGTCGACCTGCACCGGCCGCTCGAAGGGAAGGCTCGTGTTCTCGGTCATCGTCTCTCGCCAATCTTCCAGTGCTGCAGGAAATCAGACATCCAGGTTCTTCACGTTGAGTGCGTTCTGTTCGATGAATTCGCGGCGCGGTTCGACCTGGTCGCCCATCAGGATGGTGAAGATGCCGTCGGCTTCGACGTCGTCCTCGATCCGCACCTGGAGCAGGCGGCGGCGCTGCGGGTCCATGGTGGTCTCCCAGAGCTGCTCGGCGTTCATCTCTCCGAGACCCTTGTAGCGCTGGAACGACAGGCCCTTCTTGGCGCCGGCGTAGAGGGTCTCCATCGCCTCGTCGAGCGAGTCGTGCTCGCTGGCCGGCGGCTGCTCCTTCTTCGACGCCTTCTCCGAGGTGTCGGCCGACTTCTGTACCGCGAACCTCTTCGCCGCCAGCGCCTCGAGTCCCGGAGCGTTGCCGGCGAGGGCGCGATACTCGGCCGACGTCAGCAGGTTCCAGTCGAAGCGCACGTCGCGGTCGACGCCGTCGCGGCGCGAGCGGAAGGTGATGTAACCGGTGCCGTGCTCGTCGTCCTCCCCCACCTCGACGCCGTGGAAGCCCGAGGCCTCGATCACCTCCGCCACCGCCTTCAGGCGCTCCTTGTCGGCGAGCGATTTCTTGTCCGTCAGGCCGCCGAGGAGCGCGACCTTGAGCGCGTCGTGCGGGAAGCCGCGGGTGATCAGCTTGTCGAGGTTCTCGCGGAAGCTCTCGACCTTCTCGACGAACTGGCCGAGCCGGGCGCCCTTCATCGGCCTGGCGCCGTCGACCGCCATCTCCCAGCCGTTCTGGATGCGCTCGACGAGGAAGGCTCGGTACTCGCGGTCGTCCTTGAGGTAGGCGTCCTTCTTCCCCTCCGCCACCTTGTAGAGCGGCGGCTGCGCGATGTAGAGATGCCCGCGCCGGATGAGCTCCGCCATCTGGCGGTAGAAGAAGGTGAGGATGAGCGTGCGGATGTGCGAGCCGTCGACGTCGGCGTCGCACATGATGATCAGCTTGTGGTAGCGGAGCTTCGCGACGTCGAAGTCCTCGCGGCCGATGCCGGTGCCGAGCGCCGTGATGATCGTCTTGATCTCCTCGGAGCCCAGCATCTTGTCGAAGCGCGCCTTCTCGACGTTGAGGATCTTCCCCCGCAGCGGCAGGATCGCCTGGAACTTGCGGTCGCGGCCCTGTTTGGCGGTGCCGCCGGCCGAATCCCCCTCGACCAGGAAGATCTCCGAGAACTCGGGGTTCTTCTCCGAGCAGTCGGCGAGCTTGCCGGGAAGCGAGGCGCCGTCGAGGGCGCCCTTGCGGCGCGTGAGCTCGCGCGCCTTGCGCGCCGCTTCGCGCGCCCGCGCGGCGTCGACGCACTTCTCGATGATCCGCCGGGCGATCGGCGGGTGCTCCTCGAAGAAGGTGCCGAGCTTCTCGTTGACCACCTGCTGCACCCAGCCCTTGACCTCCGAGGAGACCAGGCGGTCCTTGGTCTGCGACGAGAACTTCGGGTCGTGGATGCGCACCGAGACCACGGCGGTCAGGCCTTCGCGGACGTCGTCGCCCGAGAGCGACGTCTCCTTGATCTGCTTGGCGAGACCGGAGTTCTGGGCGTACGAGTTGATCGTCCGCGTGAGCGCCGCCTTGAACCCTTCGAGGTGCGTGCCGCCGTCGCGGTTGTTGATCGTGTTGGTGAACGAGAAGATCTGCTCGGAGTAGCCGTCGTTCCACTGCAGCGCGATCTCGCAGCGCTCCTCGACGCCCTCGCGCACCTCCATCGACTCGAAGAAGATCGGCTTCGGGTGCAGGCTCGACTTGTTCTTGTTGAGGTGCTCGACGAACGAGGCGATGCCGCCGGCGTAGAGGAACTCCGCCTCCTTCTCCGTGCGCTCGTCCTTGAGGCGGATCTTGACGCCCTTGTTGAGGAACGCCTGCTCGCGCAGCCGCTGCGCCAGGATGTCGAAGCTGAACTCGAGCGCGGTGAAGATCTCGTTGTCGGGCACGAAGCGGACCTTGGTGCCGCTCTTCTTCGACTTGCCGATCGCCGCGATCGGCGAGTCGGGCTTGCCGCGGCGATAGGTCTGGAACCAGACCTGGCCGTCGCGCTTGATCTCGAGCTCGAGGAGCGACGACAGCGCGTTGACCACCGAGACGCCGACGCCGTGCAGACCGCCCGACACCTTGTAGACGTTGTTGTCGAACTTTCCGCCGGAGTGCAGCTCGGTCATGATCACTTCCGCCGCCGAGCGCCCCTCGCCTTTGTGCGTGTCGACCGGAATTCCGCGCCCGTCGTCCTCGACGGTGACCGAGTTGTCGGAATGGATGACGACGTCGACGGTCGACGCATGACCGGCCTGCGCTTCGTCGATCGAGTTGTCGACGAGCTCGAACACCATGTGGTGCAGACCCGACGCATCGTCGGTGTCGCCGATGTACATGCCGGGGCGTTTTCGAACCGCCTCGAGCCCTTTGAGGACCTTGATGTCTTCCGCGGTATAGGTCGAATCTGGCTTGGCCAAAACGGGATCTCCGGGTTTGCTTTCCAACCCCCGGAAGCTATCACATCCCGGACCTGCCGTCCATGATCTAACTCTCTGAATCTGCTGGAGTTAGGGCGCCTTCTCCGAGCCGCCAGCGAGCGCCGTCCCGGGCCCCTCCGGAAGGCGTCCGGCTGCTCGTCGCGACGACCTGGACGGCGCCGTCGAAGAGCCCGCGAGCGAGCTCGGTGCGGGCCGGATCGAGCTCCGATTCGAGGTCGTCGAGGAGCACCACGGGAGCCCGCTCGCGGGCGCCGAGGAGTGACGCCAGCGCGGCGACGAGCGCCAGGCCGACGAGCTTCTGCTCGCCGCCGGAGGCGAAGCGCCGGGCGCCGCTCTCGCCGAGCGCGATCGCCAGTCGGTCGCGATGCGGACCGACCAGGAGCAGACGGCGGCGGCGCTCCTCCCCTTCCCGTTCGCCGAGCGCGCGGAGCGTCGCCGCCTGATCGACGAGCGCCGCTGCCGGGGACGGTTCGTAGCGCAGCGAGACACCGGGCAGATCGGCCGCGAGTCGCGCGAGGAGGTCGTTCACCGTCGCTTCGAGATCGCGCGCCAGGCGTTCGCGCACCGCCGCCCGCCGCACCAGGTGCGGCGCCAGCAGCTCGTTCCAGGCCGCGAGGTCACCGCGCTGGCCGCCGCCCGAGGAGAGGAGGTGGCGCTTCTGCCGCCAGGCGCGCGCGTGCTCCCCTTCGCTCACCGCGCTCTCCGGCGCGAGGAGCAGCGCCGCGCGATCGAGGAAGCGCCGGCGCGCCGTCTCCGCGCCGCGCACCAGCTCGTTCTCGGCCTCGCTCCAGAGCACCAGCGGCAGCCGCGCGAGCTGTTCGGCGAGAGTCGTCGCCTTGCCCTGGAGGGTGCGGCGACGCAGCTCGTCGCCGAGCTCGAAGCCGAGCTCCCAGCTGCCGGCGCGCTCCACCTCGGCGTGGACCAGGGTCGCTTCGGGCGCGGCGCCGTGGCGCCGGCAGTCGGTCAGGTCGGGAGTGCGGAAGCTCTTGCCGGTCGAGACGAGGTAGATCGCCTCGAGCAGCGAGCTCTTGCCGCCGCCGTTCGGCGCTTCGATCCGGTTCCAGCCGGCGGCCGGGCTCCAGTCGAGCTCGCGGAAGTTGCGGAAGTTGGTGAGGCGGAGGCGGTGAAGGACGGCGCGCCTCCGCCGTTCAGATTCTCATCGGCATGATGACGCAGAGGTAGCGCTCGCCGGCGACGCCCTCCCCCTCCGCCGCGACCGGCGAACCGACGCACTGACTGTTCTCGTCCTTGAGCTCGAGGTGGACCTTCGAGGTCTCGACGGCGTCGAGGAAGTTGCCGAGATAGTCGGGGTTGAGGCCGATCTTGAGCGTCCCGCCGGTGATCTCGCAGGCGAGGCTCTCGGAGGCGTCGCCCAGGTCCGGATTGGCGGCGGCGATCGCCACCTCCTGGTCGCCGAACTCGAGCCGTACGCCGCGGTTGCGGTCACCGGTCATGATCGCCACGCGGCGGACCGCGTCGAGCAGCGCCTTGCGGTCGACGATCGCCTTCTTGTCGTTGCCGCGCGCGATGACGCGCTCGTAGTCGGGAAAGTTTCCCTCGAGGACGCGGCAGGTCATCTCCCGCCCGCCGACCGTGAAGGCCAGGTGGTGCTCACCGCGACGGAACGAGACCTTGTCGTCCCCCTCCATGCGCAGCAGCTCCTGCAGCGCCTTGCGTGGCACCAGTACCGAATCTTCTCCGGCGCCCTTGCCTTCGAGCGGCATCTCGACGAGCGCCAGGCGGTGGCCGTCGGTCGCCACCAGCTCGACGCTCTTGCCCTTGATCTTGAGCAGCGCACCGGAGAGCTGGAAGCGCGAGTCCTCGCCCGAGACGGCGAAGAGGATCTTACCCACCAGGCGGCGCAGGGAGGCGAGCGGAATCTCGAGCTTCGCCTTCGCCTCCACGGTCGGCAGCGACGGGAAGTCGGCCGCCGGCAGGCCGTGGATGCGGAAGCGCGCCTTGCCGGCCTGGATGAGGAGCGAACGCTCGTCTTCGAGCGTGATCTTCAGCTCTTCGGAGACCACCGAGCGCACGATTTCGGCGAACTTCTTGGCCTGCACCGCGAGCGCTCCGGGGCGGGCGATCTCGGCCGGAACCGAGCTGGTGAGCGACACGTCGAGATCGGTCGCCGCCAGACGCAGCCGGTCACCCTCCGCGGCCAGGAGCAGATGCGAGAGGACCGGAATCGTCGTGCGACGCTCGACGATCCCCTGCATCGGGTTCAATTCCGAAAGGAAGGTGTCTCGCCGAACCCGCAGTTCCATGTCTCACTCTCCGATGACGAACGAAGCGAAAGATTAACATAGCCGTAGTCGGTAATCGTTGCCCGCGCCTTTGCGGAAAAGGCCCGCCGGGCCACGGCCGCAAGGGGTTCCCGAGAGGGCGCTCTGCGGAAAGCGACCTGCGGAGAAGGGTGCAAAGGTGAGGAAGAAAACGCCGACTCTCCGCCCAGCGTTCCGATCCTCACAGCTTTTCGACAGCTTCTCCTTCAGACGAAATGGCGGATCATCCCCTCGACCGTGCGGTCGAGCTCGGCGTCCGTCGCGCGCAGCTTGGCGATCTTCTCGACCGAATACATCACCGTCGAGTGGTGCTTGTCGTTGAACTGCCGCCCGATCTCCGGATAGGAGAGATTCGTCAGCTCCTTGCAGAGGAACATCGCCACCTGGCGCGGGAAGGCGATCTGCTTGGAGTTCGACTTCGACTTGATCTCGCTCACCTTGAGACCGTAGTTGCGTGCCACGAACTTGATGATCTCGGCGGCGGTCGCGCGACGGCCGTCGTCGGGAAGGATGTCCTTGAGCGTCTCCTTGGTGAGCTCGAGCGACAGCGGCTTGCCGGTGAGCGAGGAGAAGGCGGCCACGCGGTTGAGCATCCCTTCGAGCTCGCGCACGTTCGACTTGACCTGGTGCGCGACGAAGAGCGCGACGTCGTCGGGAAGCTGGACGCCGTCCTGGTCCGCCTTGCGGCGCAGGATCGCCACCTTGGTCTCGAGATCGGGCGCCTGGATGTCGGCGATCAGTCCCCACTCGAAACGCGAACGCAGGCGCTCCTCGATCGCCGGGATGTTGCGCGGCGAGCAGTCGGAGGAAAGGATGATCTGGCGCTGGCTCGTGTAGAGCGTGTTGAAGGTGTGGAAGAACTCTTCCTGCGTGCGCTCCTTGTTGGCGAGGAACTGGATGTCGTCGACGAGCAGCACGTCGATCGAGCGGTAGCGCTCGCGGAACGAGTGCATCGACTTGAAGCGCAGCGAGTTGATGAGCTGGTTCACGAACTGTTCGGCGGTGAAATAGAGGACCTTGAGGTCGGGCTGGCGCTTCAGGATCTGGTGACCGATGGCGTGCAGGAGATGGGTCTTGCCGAGCCCGACGCCGCCGTAGAGGAAGAGCGGGTTGTAGCTGTGGGCCGGACTCTCGGCGACCGCGCGGGCGGCGGCGTGGGCGAACTGGTTCGAGCTGCCGACGACGAACGTCTCGAAGACGTACTTGGGGTTGAGACGGTCTCCGAGCGGAACCTCGGGGCGCTCCGCGGTGCCGCCGCGGAGCGGCGCGCCGCCGCCGGTGCTCTCCTCGGTGACGATCGAGATCGAGAACAGCTCGTCGAAGAGGGCGGCGGCCTCGCGGTCGAGCGTGTCGCGGAAACTCTCTTCGAGTGTGTGCGCGAAACGGGCGTTGGGTGCCACGAGGACCAGGCCGTCGGCGCTCTCGCTGCGCAGCTTGAGCGGCGCGATCCAGGTGTTGAATTCGTCGGCCTCGAGCAGAGCGCGGAGGCGCTCCTGCAGGTGGCTCCATGTGCGCGGCGACGTGGTCATGGGTGCAGAAAAGTTTGAACAGGTTTTCCGCAGCTTGTGGAAAACCTGTCGGGTGCCCGGCGCAAATGCGTAGGAGCGGCGCGATCATAGCACCGCCGCCCGCCCGCCGAAGGGGCGGCGAAGGGGCGCGGACGGGTCACTCGGGGCGGACCAGAGAGAGGAATTCGGGGTCGAGCGAGAGGTCGCCGGGGAGCGGCGCGAGCAGCCGGCGGGAGAGCCCGAGGAGCGGATTCCGCGCCTGGAGGAGCGCCGCGAGACCGCCCCGGCGCTGCTCGCGGAGCCAGTCCCAGAGAGTTCCCGGGCGCGGCAGGAAGGTGAGGGCGACGGTCGCGTCGGGCGCGATCCCTGCCTCTTCCCGGGCGAGCTCGATGGCGCGGTCGAGGCCGCCGATCTCGTCGACAAGGTGGCGCGGCAGGGCGTCGGCGCCGGTCCAGACGCGGCCGCCGGCGACCGCCTCGACCTCTTCGCGGGGCAGCCCGCGACCCGCCGCGACGTGGTCGAGGAAGCGGCCGTAGACCTCGTCGATGCGGCGCCGCATCACCGCCAGCTCGCGCTCGTCGAACGGCTTGAGAGTGGAGTACAGCTCGGCGTTGGCGCCGCGCGTGAGCGGATCGTAGGTGACGCCGAGGAGCTCTTTCTGGAAGCGTCCGCTGGCGAGCTTGCCCGAGACGACACCGATCGACCCGGTGATGGTCGCCTCCTCGGCGACGATGCGGGTCGCCCGCGAGGCGATGTAGTAGCCGCCCGAGGCCGCGACGTCCGACATCGACACGATCACCGGCTTCTTCTCCACGAGACGCTCGACTTCGCGCAGGATCAGATCGGAGGCGAGCGCCGAGCCGCCGGGGCTGTCGATGCGCAGCACGACCGCAGCGACCGAATCGTCCTCGGCGAGCCGGACGAGGTGGCGCGAGAATTCGGTGGCGCCGAGCGCCAGCTCCCCCGAGAACGGATCGGTGCCGCTGCCGCCACGGTAGATCGCTCCCAGCGCGTAGAGGATCGCCACCTTGCGGCCGGAGGCGGAGCGACGATCGACCCGGGCGGCGTAGTCGGCGAGCGACTCGGCGTCGTCTCCCATCTCCTCCTCGACGCGGTCGCGGAACTCGTCGGGATACTCGAGACGATCCACCAGCCCATCGGCCAGCGCCTCGCTCGCCGAGAGCGGCGCGCGGTCGACCCAGGCGCGGACTTCGTCCTCCTGCTTGTCGCGCTCGCCGGCGATGCCGCGGACGATCTGCGAGAAGAAGCCGTCGAGGAGCTCGTCGAGCGCCAGGCGTGCGGCGGGGGAGTGACCGGTCTCGGTGAACATCTCGGCGGCGCTCTTGAACGTGCCCGCGGTGAGGAAGCTGGGCTCGATCTTCAGCTTGTCGAGGCCGCCGCGCAGGAACGGCCCCTGCGCCAGGAGTCCGAGGAGATTGATCTCTCCCGCCGGTGCGAGGGCGATGTCGCCGCAGGCCGAAGCGAGGTAGTACTCGAGCGTCCCGTTCGAACCTTCGCCGGCGGTCTCGAGGTAACAGTCGACGCTCTTGCCGGCTTCGCGCAGCAACGTGAGCTGGCGGCGCAGCTCCTGCGCCTTGGCGAGCCCGAAGGCGGCGTCCTGGATGTAGAGCTCGAGGCCGCGGATCCGCGGATCGGTGCGCGCCGCGCGGAGGCCGCGATAGGCGACCGAGAGGGTCAGCGGCGGCTCGGATCCCGGCAGCGGGAGCCCGCCGGCCAGGTCGTGCTCGGCGAGCGGGGAGTCGAGGCGCAGAGTGAGGCGGCGATCGCCGCCGGTGAGGCCGTGGGGGCGGTCGAGGAGCCAGTAGCCGAGCCCGGCCACGAGGGCGCCCAGGAGGGTGAAAAAGAGCAGCAGATAGGCCAGTCGTCGCATCGAGCTCTCCCGGCGCAAAGATAGCGCGTCGCTGCCCCCGGGAATGAACCAGGGCTGGCACCTGTTTTGCTCCACAGCACGACAGAGTGTTCACCGTTCCCGAGGAGGTTCCACTCACCTAAAACCATCCAACCTAGAAGTTTCGAGATCCGGAAGGATCTCCACCCCTCTCGAAACCCAGCCAAAATCCCCTATCAACAGGGGTATAGCCACTTCGAGCCAACCTTCTAGGAACCCCTCGCACGACGGTTCTCTTGATCGGCCCCGGATGATTCCGGGGCCGATCGCTTTTTGGGACAGGCCGTTTTGGCCGCACTGCGGCGCAAATCTGGCCGAGTAGACTCCGCCACCATGGATTCCGGGCGCGAGCTCCTGGCCTGGTACGAGCGGAATCGCCGCGACCTCCCCTGGCGCCGGCGCCGCGACCCCTACGCGGTCTGGATCTCGGAAATCATGCTGCAACAGACCCGGGTGGAGGCCGCCCGCGGCTATTTCGAGCGGTTCCTGGAGCGCTTTCCCTCCGTCGAACGGCTGGCGGCGGCGACCACGGACGAGGTCCTGGCCGCCTGGTCGGGGCTCGGCTACTACCGGCGGGCGCGGCAGCTGCACGCGGCGGCACAGGAGGTGGTCGCCCGCGGCGCCTTCCCCGAGCGGGCGGCGGAGCTCGAAGAGCTTGCGGGGATCGGCCCCTATACCGCGGCCGCGATCGCCAGCATCGCCTTCGGCGAAGCCGTCCCGGTGCTCGACGGCAACGTGGCGCGCGTTCTGGCGCGGGTCGTCGCCGAGGAGCGCCGCGTGGGCGAGGCGGCGGTCCGCCGTCGCCTTCTCGCGGCGGCCGCCGGGCTCCTCGTCCCGGGGCGCCCGGGCGACAGCAACCAGGCGATGATGGAGCTCGGGGCGACGGTCTGTCTCCCGCTCCGCCCCCGCTGTCCCGACTGTCCCCTGGCGACCGTCTGCGCCGCCTTCGGCGCCGGCCGGCCGGAGCACTATCCGGTCAGGGCGGCGCGCCGTCCGCCGACCGCGGTGCGCCAGCTGGCGGCGCTGGTCGTCGACGGGGAGCGCCTGCTGCTGGTTCGCCGGGGGGAGGACGAAGGGCAGCTCGCCGGGCTCTGGGAGCTGCCGCTGGTCGAGGCGGCGTCCGCGGCCGCCGGGCGGCGCGGGCTCGCCGAGCGCTACGGCGGAGAGTGGACGCTGGGGCCGGTCGCCGGGCGGGTTCGCCACGCCATCACCAGCCGGGCCCTCACGATCGAAGTGCGCCGGGCGGAGCGCCAGACCGCGCCGGGCGAAGTGCGCGAGGGGCTGGCCGGCGCGGACGGCGGCTGGTTCCCGCTCGCCGAGGCGCGACGGCTCGCCCTGACCGGCGTGGCGCGGAAGATCGTAGAAAAGTTCGCCGCGGAGGCGCTCCGGGAGCGCGACGGCTAGATCGAGGAGGGCGCCTCGCCACCGGCGAGGATGTACCAGCCGACGATCTTGTCGTCGAGCTCGCGCAGGCGCTTGGTGACCAGGGCGCAGAGGATCTTGAGCAGCGGCAGCGACGAGACCTTGCGCACGTCGAGGATCCCGGTCACCACCTCGCCCGGGATGGCGAGGACGACCGCCCCGCGCTCGTGCGCCCGCGCCTGGGCCGACCGCGGGGCGCCGTCGATCAGCGCCATCTCGCCGAAGTAGTCGCCGCGATCGAGGAAGGCGAGCGCCTCTTCGCCCGCGCCCGGGATGAACTTGCTGATCAGGATCCGCCCTTCGAGCACGACGTACATCGCGTCGCCGGGATCGCCCTCCTGGAAGAGGACCTGTCCCGGCTTGAGCTTGCGCTCGCGCGACAGCGTGGTCAGGAAGTTGATCTCCATCGGCGAGAGCTTCTGTTCGGCGAACAGCTCGCGCTTCTCGCGGATGTCGAGGCGGAATTCGCCGGTCGCCGGGCGGGCCTCGGCCGGCATCGTCGCCGGCGGGTGCGGCACGTGGGCGAAGAAGCGGGTCAGCTGATCGTTGGTCCGCCGGAGCTTCGACGACAGGCTCTTCCAGAACGACCAGTAGAGCGCGGTGGCGATCCGCGGGTCGCGCTCCATGAGCTCGCGCGTCGCGGAGAACGGAAAGGCCAGGAGCTCGGCCGCCGTGCGGGTCACGGCGTCGCCCGAGCGGGTCGCCGCGTCGATGAAGCTCGCTTCGCCGAAGAGATGGCCGTGGCCGAGCTGCGCCAGGGTGAACTGACCGTACGGGGTCTTGCGCTGCACCTCGACGAGTCCGCGATCGACGACGTAGGCATCGTGCGTGAGATCGCCCTGGCGCAGCACCGTCGTCTCGGCGGGATAGGCGCGACCGACACCGATCGCCGCGAGCTCGCGGAGCTCGGCGGGGCGGAAGTGGGAGAACAGCGCCATCTGTCCGAGGCGCGCGTCGAGGGCCAAAGTGCCGCTATTGTAGCGCCGCGATGCCCACTTATCGCCTGACCATCGAGTACGAGGGGACCCGTTACCGCGGCTGGCAGGAGCAGAAGAACGCCCGCACGGTGGCCGGCGAGCTGCGGCGGGCGATCGAAGGGGCGCTCGGCGAGCGGGTCGAGCTCGGCGGCTCCGGCCGGACCGACGCCGGCGTGCACGCGCTCGCCCAGGTGGCGCACCTCCGGACCCGCGGCCGCGTCAGGATCGACGACCTGCTGCGCAAGGTCGAAGAGGCGTTGCCGGCGGACATCCATCTCTCCGCGCTCGAGCCGGCGGGCGATCGTTTCCACGCCCGGCACAACGCCGCCTCGCGCAGCTACGTCTACCAGATCTCGCGCCGCCGCACGGCGCTCGCCAAGCGGTTCGTCTGGTGGGTGCGCCGGCCGCTCGACGTCGAGCGCATGCGCGAGGCGGCGGCGACGCTCGCCGGACGCCACGACTTCGCCCGCTTCTGCGAGAAGCCAGCCGAGCAGACCTCGACGATCGTCGTCGTCGAGCGCTGCGAGATCGTCGCCGACGGCGACCTCGTCCTGCTCCGGATCGTCGCCTCGCACTTCCTCTGGAAGATGGTCCGCCGCGTCGTCGGCGCCCTCGTCGAGGTGGGAAGCGGCGCCCTCTCCGCCGACGAGTTCGCGCGCCTCAGGGAAGGGGAGCCGACCCGGTTCGAGCCCGCGGCGGCGACCGCTCCCCCTTCGGGACTCTTTCTCGAGCGCGTGCTCTACCCGGGCGAGCCGGGGCTCGGTCCGCTCGTCGCCGTCACGCCGGTCCGCTGAGCCGGTCTCAGAGCAGCGGCAGCTGCGGCGGCTCGAGGACCTTCCAGGCGGCGGCTTCGGTCTCGTCGAGCCAGTCGCCGGAACGCGCCGGGTCGAGCTGCAGGGCGGGGATCCGGCGCGCCGCGAGCTCGGCCGCGAGCCGGTCGGCGACGGCGCGCTGGAAGCGCGGATCGGCGGCGCGCACGCCGTCGGGAGTCGGCGCGGCGAGCATCGGCACGTGGACCAGGAGCGCGTAGGTCGCGAGCCAGTCGTCGACCAAACGGTCGAGCACCGGATCGGCGCCGCCGGCGAGGAGGAAGTAGACGTAGTTGTCGAGGATGCTGCGGTCGCAGATCACGACCGGATAGCGCGCCGCCGCGACGAGCTCCTCGGCGATCTGCGTGTGGAGGATCCAGCGCTGTGCGTCGACCGTGGTCTCGGCGTTGATCGGCAGCGGCGAGCGGCGCGCCACTTCGTGCACGATGTCGAGCGCCACGTCGCGGCGCTTGAGACGCGCCGCGAGTCCGTAGCAGAGCGTCGTCTTGCCGACGCCGTGGGTGCCGATGAAGGCGATCTTGTTGGTGGCGGCCGGGTTCATCCGCTTGCCGCCGGTCCGGAGAGGACTTCGACGATCGCGGCGAGCGCCGCGTCGAGCAGCGCGGGCGCGATGGTGAGGGGCGGGACGATCTGGACGACGTCGCCGTGGGCGCCGCCGGCGAGGAGGAGGAAGCCGCGGTCGCGGAGGGCGGCGACGAACCCCCCGGCCCGCGACGGCGAGCCGAACGCCAGGCCCCAGAGCGCGCCACGACCGCGCAGAACGCCCGCGGGAAGCCGTCCGGAGAGAGCCTGCTCGACCTGCGCACCGATCCGGCGCGCGCATGCCGGGAGATCGACGGACTCGGATTCGTCGAGCAGGGCGAGCGCCGCGGCGCAGGCCAGCGGATGAGCGACGAAGGTGGCCGTGTGCAGCGCCTCGCCACCGCTCTTCCAGCTCTCCATCAGCTCGGCGCGGCCGGCCACCGCCGCGATCGGCAACCCGCCGCCGAGCGCCTTGCCGCAGCAGAGGAGATCCGGCCGCACCCCTTCGTGATCGACGGCGAAGAGGGTGCCGGTGCGGCCGAAGCCGGTGAAGATCTCGTCGGCGACCAGGAGCGCACCGGCCGCACGCGTCGCCGCGGCGAGCGCGGCGAGCCAGCCGGGCGGCGGCACGACGACCCCTTCGCGGCCGACGAGCGGCTCGACGACGACCGCCGCGGCCCCCGTGAGCGCCGCGCGGCAGTCGTCGACCGGCGCGCCGTACGGCAGCCGCACGACGTGCGGATCGAGATGCTCGACGAACGGCGCGCGGAAGGCGGGGCGCGAGCTGACGCCGAGCGCTCCGAGAGTCATGCCGTGGTAGCCGGGATCGAAGGCGACGATCCGGGACCGCCGCGACGGTCGTCCGGCGGCGATCGCCGTCTTGAGTGCGATCTCGACCGCGTCGGCGCCGGAGATCGCGAAGTGGATCCTGGCGCGGTCGACCGGTACCAGCGCGGCGAGCTTCGCCGCGAGCGCGACACGCGCCGGGTGGGCGGCGACGTCGCCCAGTCCGTGGACGAGCGTGGCCGCCTGGCGCGCGACCGCGGCGACCACCGCCGCGGGGCGGTGACCGAGCGCGGCGACGCCGAAGCCGGCGGTGAGATCGACGAAGCGGTTGCCGTCGACGTCGAGGACGTTGGCGCCGAGCGCCTCCTCCCAGACCAGCGCCGGCCGGTCGTCGGCCCCCAGCGTGTTGATCCCCGGCGCCTCGACGCGCGCGAGCTCGGCCGAGAGGGCGACGCTCCGCGGACCGGGGAGCGCGGTCGCGAGCTGCGGCAGATCCGCGCCGGTGAGCGGCGGCCGGGGCACGGTCAGAGATCGCGGCGGCCGGCGAGCGAGCGGCCGAGCGTCACTTCGTCGGTGAACTCGATGTCGCCGCCGACCGGCATGCCGAAGGCGAGACGCGAGACGTGCGGCACCAGCCCCTTGAGGCGCCGCGCGAGATAGAGCGCCGTCGCCTCCCCTTCGACGTTCGGATTGGTGGCGAGGATCACCTCCTCGACCCCTTCGAGGCGCGAGAAGAGACCTTCGATGCGGAGCTCGCCGGGACCGATCCCGCGCTGCGGCGAGAGCGCGCCGAGGAGCACGTGATAGCGCCCGTGGAACTCGCGCGTGCGCTCGATCGGCTGGATGTTGAACGGCTCCTCGACGACACAGAGGCGGGTTGCGTCGCGGCCGGTGTCGGAACAGATCGCGCACGGGTCGACGGCGGTGATCGAGTTGCAGATCGAGCAGTGGAACAGCTTCTCCTTGACGTCGACCACCGCGGCGGCGAGCCGCTTCGCCTGGTCGGGGGAGACCTTGAGCAGGTGGTAGGCGAGCCGGGTGGCGGTCCGCGGTCCGATCCCCGGCAGGCGGGCGAGCTCGGAGATCAGTTGCGCGAGCGGATCGGCCACGGACGACGGCGTCCGCTCAGGGCATCCCGGGAAGGCCGCCGGCCAGCCCGCCGAGCCGCGCCTGGGTCTCTTCGTCCACCTTGCGCGCCGCTTCGTTGACCGCAGCCAGGATCAGGTCCTGGAGCATCCCGGGGTCTTCCGGGTCGAGGACTTCGGGGTCGATGGTGACGCCGAGCAGCTGCTTGTGACCGCTCATGCGCACGGCGACCATGCCGCCGCCGGCGGCCGCTTCGACTTCGAGCTCGGCGAGCTCGCGCTGCATGCGCTCCTGCATCTGCTGCGCCTGGCGCATCAGCTTCTGGATGTTCATCGATCCTCTTCCTCTTTCTCGTCGTCGCTCCCGACGGCCGACACCTCGCCGCCGAACATTTCGAGCACGGCCTGCACCTGCGGATTCTCCAGCAGTTCGACCTTCTTCGCCTCCGCGACCCGCACCGCGGCCGTGGGGGCGCGCTCGGCGGCGCGCGCCGGCAGGACCCGCACCTTCGCGCCGCGGCCGAAGACTTTCTCGGCGGCGGCCTCGACCTGCTCACGGTTGTTGGCGCGCGCCAGCGACTCGGCGCCGAGGCGGTCGTTGGGCTCGAAGCAGAGGGCGCGCTCCTCCTCGTCCCAGCGGATCGTCGCCAGCCCTTCGAGCACGGCGGCGAAGTTCGCGCGCCGCCGGCCGATCTCCTCGAGGAAGGCGGCGACGGTCCCGGGCGCGGCGCTCGGGCTCTCGTCCTCGCGTGCCGTGCGCTCTTCCGGCGGCGGCTTCACGACGCTCAGGCGGGGCGCCGCCGGAACCGGCTCGGGGGCGCTCTCCGCCGGGCGCACCAGTCGCGGCCGGGTCGGCGGTGCCGGACGGGCCGCGGCGCGCGGCGCGGGCGCTCCGGCGGCCGGCGCGCGGCCGGCGAGGAGCTCTTCGATGGCGATCAGCTTCGGCAGCTCGGCGGCGCGGAGCCAGGCGATTTCGAGCGCCAGCGCCCCGGCGTCGCTCCTGCGGATCGCCGCCTCGCTCCCCAGGAGGTGGTGGAGAAGGCGGAGGAGGTTCTCGTAGCCGGCGCCCTCGGCCAGCTCGGCGAGGAGCTTCCCCTCCTGCTCGGGGAGCGCCACGGCGGCCGTCGAGTCGCCGAGCGCGAGATGGACGGCGTCGCGGCAGTAGGCGAGGAAGTTGGCGTGCACCTGGCGCGGGTCCCAGCCGTTCTCCTCGGCCTTGCGCGCGATCTCCGAGACCGTGCGTGCTTCGCCCGCGAGGATGGCGGCGAGGAGGTCGTGGAAGAGGGCGAGATCGATGCCGCCGAGGAGGCGGGCCGCTTCGCGTTCGTCGACTTCGCCGTTGCCGAACGTCGCCAGCTGGTCGAGGATGGCGACCGCGTCGCGCACGCTCCCTTCGCCGGCGCGGGCGATCAGGGCGAGCGCCGCGCGGCTGGCGGCGATCTTCTCCGACTTCGCGATCGCCTCGAGGTGACGCGTGAGCTCCTCGCTCGAGACGCGGCGGAAGAGGAACTCCTGGCAGCGCGACAGGATCGTCGCCGGCACGGCGTCGATCTCGGTGGTGGCGAAGATGAAGACCAGGCGCGGCGGCGGCTCCTCGACGATCTTGAGCAGCGCGTCGAACGCCTGGCGCGAGAGACGGTGGATTTCGTCGAGCACCACGACCTTGTAGCGGTCGCGCGCCGGGCCGTACTTGAGACTCTCGGCGAGCTCGCGCACCTGCTCGACCTTGGAGTAGGTGGCGGCGTCGATCTCGAGCACGTCCATGTCGGCGCCCGAGGTGATCTCGCGGCAGGTCGCGCACTCGTTGCACGGTCCGCCGCTCTTGCCGACGCCGAACGTCTCGCAGTTGAGCGCCTTGGCGAAGACGCGCGCCGCCGTGGTCTTGCCGACGCCGCGGATCCCCGAGAACAGGTAGGCCTGCGCCACCCGCGACTCGGCGATCGCGTTGGTGAGCGCCGTCACCACCGCCTCCTGGCCGATCAGCGAGGTGAAATCCTGCGGTCGCCACTTGCGGGCGAGAACCTGGTAGGTCATGGGCGGTGGACTCTCGGAAGATCGCTGGTGGACCGCTGTCCGCGAGCCGCCGACGAAGGGTTCTGGCACCCCTGGGGCACCCGAAACGAGGACCTTATCGCTGCTCCCTTCCGGGCCTGACGAGATTCGGAACCGCTCGATGCTCAGGACCCGAACCCTTCGTCTCCGGCTCGCGGGCCTCTGCATCGTAAGGTGCCGGGGGCGCGGTGTAAAGCGACGGAGGATGGATCGGACCCCGGCCGTAGGGTAGACTCCCGCGGTTTGGCGCTCGAGGCTCTGATCGGCAGCGACGACGAGAGCCGGATGCGAAGGGCGCTCGAGCTGGCCGCGGAAGCGGCCGGGGCCGGAGAGGTTCCGGTGGGAGCGCTGGTCGTTTCACCGGCCGGGGAGGTCGTCGGCCGCGGGCGCAACCGCCGCGAGGAAGACCAGGATCCGACGGCACACGCCGAGCTCCTGGCGATCCGCGAAGCGGCGGCGGTGCTCGGCTCCTGGCGGCTCGTGGACTGCGATCTCTACGTGACGCTCGAGCCGTGCGCGATGTGCGCCGGAGCGATCGTGCTCTCCCGTGTGCGCCGGGTGGTCTTCGGCGCCGCGGATCCGAAGGCCGGTTTCTGCGGTTCGCTGGGGAACCTGGTCGAGGACGAACGGCTGAACCACCGCGTGACCCTGGTCCCCGGTGTGCTGGCAGAAGAGTGCGGAGAGCTCCTCAGGAGCTTCTTCGTCGGCCTTCGGGAACGAAGGCCCGGATCTTTGAAAGTCTAGATTTTTCGGGAGAGGTGTCCGAGTGGCTTAAGGAGCACGCTTGGAAAGCGTGTGTAGGGGAAACTCTACCGTGGGTTCGAATCCCACCCTCTCCGCCAGAAAAATCCTGCAGGAACCTGAGGAGAGGTGCCGGAGTGGCCGATCGGGGCGGTCTCGAAAACCGTTGTGCCCGCAAGGGTACCGTGGGTTCGAATCCCACCCTCTCCGCCATTCTGCGCATCCCGAGCCCCCGGCCGTCCGCCGGGGGCTCTTCCTTTTGCGGCGATCTCCGGGACGCTCAGTGCTCTCCGGCCGCGGCGGACGACTCGGGCTCGACGTTGAACAGGAACTCCTCGCCCGGCAGCGCCGGCGGGACGGCGAAGCGCTTCCGCATGGCGTCGAATTCGGCCATCAGCAGGGGCGACTTCTCCATCGCGGCGGCGAGCTCGTTGACCCGGCTCTGCAGCGCGGCCACCCGCTCCGGATTCGCGGCGGCCAGGTTGTTCGCCTCCGCGGGATCGTGCGCGATGTCGAAGAGCTCGACGAGCGACGGAAGCGGTGCGCGCCAGACGAGCTTCCAGTCGCCCTGGCGGAGCCCGGCGCGGAACGACTCGATGTTGTAGACGAGCTCGGTGCGCGGCGACGGGGCGCCGCTGCGGATCGTCGACCAGACGTCCAGGCCGTCGAGCGGCTTGGCCTTGGCAGTGGACGCACCGGCGAGCTTCGCGAGCGTCGGATACATGTCGACGACGTGGATCATGCCGTCGACGACGCCCGGTTCGACGTGGCCCGGCCAGTTCACCAGCGCGGCCACCCGCGTTCCCCCCTCGTAGAGCGAGCCCTTGCCGCCCCGGTACGGTCCGTTGTCGCAGGGGATGATCACCTTCGACATGTCGAGCTCGCCGGCGAACATGGCGTTCCGCGTGCCGCCGTTGTCGCTCTGGAAGACGACGATCGTGTCGTCGCGCATCCCCCGCTTGCCGAGCGCCTCGAGCACGCGACCGATCTGGTCGTCCATGGCGGTGATGGCGGCGGCGTAGGCGCGCCGGCTGGGATCGGCGATCGCGGCGTAGCGGTCGAGGTACTCCTGCGGCGCCTGGTACGGCGTGTGCGGCGCGTTGAACGCGAGATAGAGGAAGAGCGGTCTGGCGACGTCGTGGCGCGTGATCCGTGCCACGGCGTCGTTGCCGAGGAGCGTCGTCGTGTAGCCCGGCTCGCGTACGACCTCGTTGTCGCGGTACCAGTCGACGACGCCGTGCTGCTCGTGGGTGAAGTAGTCGAGCTCACCGATCAGCGGGCCGTACTGCGAATCGAAACCGCGCTGCCGCGGCCAGAACTTCGGATCGGCGTGTCCGAGATGCCACTTGCCGACGATCGCCGTCTCGTAGCCGGCCTCGCGGAGCGCCTGCGGCAGCAGCCACTCGTCGGTCGGCAGACCGTAGGTGTGTCCGGACGGGATGACCAGCGTCTGCAGGCCGTAGCGGAACGGATAGCGGCCGGTCATCAGCGCCGCGCGGGTCGGCGTGCACATCGGCTGGGCGTAGAACTGCTCGAGCCGGGCGCCGGTCGCCGCCAGACGGTCGAGATTCGGCGTGCGGATGTCCGAGCCGTGGAAGCCGACGTCCTTCCAGCCCTGGTCGTCGGAGACGATGTAGAGGATGTTGGGTGCCTTGGCCGCCTTCGCCGCCTTGGCGGCGGCGCGGCTCGGCGCCCCCGGCAGGAACAGCGCGGCGAAGAGGAGAACGGACGCGAGCGGACGAACGGATCGAAACATGACGGCTCCCCCGAGACGCCCTCCGCCGGAGAGTGCGACCGGAGCGAGTCCACGGGGCTCGCCGTTCGCGGGCGGGAAGGCGGCGGAAGCCTATTGCAGCGGAGGGAAGAATCAAGGGGGGGGGGGCGAGCGGCCGGGTCGTCGTATCGTCGGGGAGCAGCGCGAGCGGAGAAAAGCGGTGTCCGAGGAGCGACAGTACGAACCCGGAGGGGGGGAGATCGGCTACGACCTGCCGGCGCGAGCCGGAATGACGCTCGCCGAGGTGCAGACCCCCAGCCTCGTCGTCGATCTCGACGCCCTCGAACGGAACGTCGCGAAGCTCGGCGCGTTCGTGCGGGAGCGCGGGATCCGCCACCGCGCCCACGCCAAGATGCACCGCTCGGTCGACGTCGCGCGCCTGCAGATCGAGCGCGGCGGCGCCTGCGGCCTCTGCTGCCAGAAGGTCTCCGAGGCGGAGTGCTTCGCCCGCGCCGGCTTCCGCGACATCCTGGTCTCGCACGAGGTGCGCGATCCGCTGAAGATCGATCGCCTCGCCCGCCTGCCGCTCCTGGGGGCGCGGACGATCGTCCTCGTCGACGATCCGGCGAACGTCGCCGAGCTCTCGGCGGCCGCCAAGGCGCACGGCACGACGATCGAATGCCTCGTCGAGCTCGACTGCGGCGCCGGGCTCTGCGGTGTCGCGACGACCGCCGAGGTGGTGGCGCTGGCACAGGCGATCGCAGCGGCCGCCGGACTCGTCTTCGCCGGCATCCAGGCCTACCAGGGAAAGATGCAGCACCTCGGTCCGTTCGAGGAGCGGCGGGCGGCGAGCGCGGCCGCCGCAGCGCGGGCGCGCGAAGTGGTGACGGCGCTCGCCGCGGCCGGACTCTCCTGCGGGATCGTCGGCGGTGGCGGGACCGGGAGCTACCGGTTCGACGCCGACTCGGGCGTCTACGACGAGCTCCAGTGCGGCTCGTACGCCTTCCTCGACGACGAGTACGGGCGGATCCTCGACGCCGAGGGCCGCCGCCTCGACGAGCGCGAGTGGGAGCATGCGCTCTTCCTCCTCACCTCCGTGGTCAGCCGGGCGAAGGACGGGAGCGCGGTCTGCGATGCCGGCCTCAAGGTCTGCTCGTTCGACGCCGGGCCGCCGGTGGTCTTCGGCCGCGACGACGTCGCCTACGTGCGCTGGGCCGACGAGCACGGACTGCTCGACGATCCGGGCGGCGTCCTCCGCGTGGGCGAGAAGCTGCGTCTGGTTCCCGGCCACTGCGATCCGACCTGCAATCTGCACGACTGGTACGTCGCCGTCCGCGGCGGGACCGTCGAGGCGCTCTGGCCGGTGAGCGCGCGCGGCAAGTCGCTCTAGCCGCTGGCCGCGATCCGTGCGCCGGGCTCACCGGTGCGGCGGGCGCGAGCGGGTTCCGGAGCTCTGCGACAGGGCGTCCTGCAGGCGCTTCCCTTTGGCCCGCGACTCCCGCGCCAGCCGCGCCTTGAAGGCCGCGACACGGCGCCGCACGCCGGCATCGCTCGCACCGAGGATCTGCACCGCGAGGATCCCCGCGTTCCGTCCGCCGCCGATCGCGACCGTCGCCACCGGCACACCCCCCGGCATCTGTACGATCGACAACAGCGAGTCGAGTCCCTTGAGCGTCGAGCTCTCCACCGGGACGCCGATGACCGGCAACGGAGTGAGGCTGGCGACCATCCCCGGCAGGTGCGCGGCGCCGCCCGCTCCGGCGATGACGACGCGCAGACCGCGCCCGGCGGCGCTCCTGGCGTAGCGCATCATGTCCTCCGGGGTGCGATGCGCCGAGAGGACGCGTACCTCGGCTTCCAGGCCGAAGTCGGCGCAGACCTCGGCCGCCGGCTGCATGGTCGGCCAGTCCGAGTCACTTCCCATCACGATCCCGATCAGGGGACGCTCGCTCCGTTTCATTCTTCGCTCCCGAACTGGATTTCGTCCGCGCATCGTCGGGCCAGGGCTTCGGCTTCGGCCACCGTCGCTCCGACCGCGGTCACGTGGCCGAGCTTGCGGCCGGGATGACTCGTCGCCTTGCCGTAGATGTGCACATGGGCGCCCGGGACCGCCAGGGCCCGCTCGAGACCGGTCACGTGGCCGGGGCCACGGCGGGCGCCGAGGAGGTTGATCATGACCGCCGCCGGCTCCCGCATGGCGGGCGAGCCGAGGGGCCAGTCGAACACGGCACGGACGTGGTTCTCGAACTGCGAGCAGACGCAGGCGTCGAGCGTGTAATGGCCGGAGTTGTGGACGCGGGGCGCCAGCTCGTTGATGGTGACCTCACCCTCCGCGGTCAGGAACATCTCGACGCCGAAGCTGCCGACGGCTCCGACGGCGGCGACCGCCCGCTCCGCGACGTCGACCGCGCGCCCGGCGATCGTCCCGGAGACCGCGGCCGGCGCGCGAACGACGTGACAGATGTGGTCGCGCTGTACGGTCTCCACCAGCGGATAGGTCGCCACGGAACCGTCGCGCGTGCGGGTGATGATGACGGCCAGCTCGGTCGCGAAGGGACAGTAGGCTTCGACGTAGAGGGCGCGGCCCTCGTCCCCTCCCAGGCGTTGCCAGGCCGCCTCGACATCCGACGGATCCCGGAGCGTCGCGTTGCCCTTGCCGTCGTAGCCGTTGCGGCGCGCCTTCAGTACCAGCGGCCAACCGAACTCCCGGGCGATGGCGACGACCTCGTCGGGCGAGCTCGCGGCGCGGAACGGCGAGACGGGAAGTCCGGCGGCGGAGAGAGTCTCCTTCTGGGTCAGCTTGTCCTGCACGAGAGCGATGGTCGCGGCCCCGGGTCGCAGGTGGTGGCCGCGCTCCTCGAGAAGCGCCAGCTTCGCCGCGTCGATGAACTCGTTCTCCAGCGTCACGGCGTCGGCCAGCGTGGCCAGCGCCAGCAGGTCTTCGGCCCGATCCCAGTCGCCCACCAGGGCCCGGTGCGCCAGCGACATCGCCGGGCTCAGGGAGTTGCGCTCGAGGACGAAGACCTCGCACCCGAGCTCGAGCGCTGCCATGGCGGTCATCCGCGCGAGCTGCCCGCCGCCGACGATGCCGAGGCGGGAGCGATTGCGCCGGGTGAGCGCGCTCGTGCGCACTTCGGATTCCGTGGTCTCGTGCATGGCCGCGGTGCCGGCCACTCAGCGGGCGCGGGTTCGCGCCACGGTCCGACCGCGCTTGCGGGCAGCCGAGGCCGGGCCGATCAGGGAGAGAAGGGCCGCGACCTGGTGGTGCGCCTCGATGGGGTGGCGCAGGGGCAGGAGGTCGTTCACCTCGTAGAGATTGCGGCGCCCCTGGCGGGTCACCGCGAGGTAGCCGGCTTCGACCAGGTCGGCGACGATCCGCTGCGCCGCGCGCTCGGTGATCCCGACCCTGGTGGCGACGTCGCGCAGGCGGACCAGGGGATCCGCGGCGATGCACAGAAGCACGTGGCCGTAGTTGGTGAGAAAGGTCCAGCGGTCCGCTGCCATCGCGCAATGGTACTTACTCGAATCGCGAATTTCAACACATGTCTTGCAATACAGGACACACGTAGCGTATGTTTCCGCGGACGGACTTCTCGCCAACGGCCACGGAGCTCTGAAACCGATGCTCGACGTTCTCAAAGCCAACATGCTTTCGCCGATCGTGCTGGCCTTCGCGCTGGGGATCGCGGCGCGCCTGGTGCGCAGCGAGCTGCGGCTGCCCAAGGACCTCTACACGGCGCTCTCGATCTACCTGCTGTTCGCTCTCGGGCTCAAGGGCGGAGTGGAGCTGAGTCACGCCTCCCTCGGCGCCATCGCCGCCCCGGCGGCGGTGACGCTCCTGCTCGGCTGCATCACGCCGATCAGCTCGTATCTCGTCCTGCGGCATCTCGGACGCTTCAGCGACGCCGACTCGGCCGCCATCGCGGCGCACTACGGATCGGTCTCGGCCGTCACCTTCATCGCCGCCCAGACCTTCGTCACCTCGATGGGAGAGGTGCCGGAGGGGTTCATGCCCACCCTGCTCACGCTGCTCGAGAGCCCCGGTATCCACATCGCTCTCGCCATCGGCGCCCTGAAAGTGAGCAGTCAACGGTCGGCGCGGCAGACGCTGCACGAGATCGCGACGGGGCGCACGATGATCCTGCTCGTCGGTGGCCTGCTCGTCGGACTGCTGATGGGCGGCAAGGGCTGGGAGTCGATCGCGCCGTTCTTCGACGGCGGCTTCAAGGGCGCGCTCACGCTGTTCCTCCTGGAGATGGGCATCGTCGCCGCCGAGCGGATCGGTGACCTGCGCAAGGTCGGTCCGTTTCTCCTCGGCTTCGGCGTCCTGATGCCGCTCCTCCACGGCGCCCTGGGCGCGGGGCTGGGCAGGCTGGCCGGACTTTCGGTGGGCGGCAGCACGATGCTGGCGGCGATGGCGGCCAGCGCCTCCTACATCGCGGCACCGCCGGCGGCGCGTCTGAACCTGCCGACCGCGAACCCGACTTACTATCTGACCGCGTCGCTCGCGATCACGTTTCCGTTCAACGTGGCCGTGGGTATCCCCGTGTACTACTGGGTCGCCAGGCTGTTCGAGAGCTGAGGAGAGAGAGTGATGAGCCAGCACGCGATGAAGCTGATGGTGATCGTGGTCGAGAGTGTCCTGATGGAGAGGGTGCTCGCCGATCTCAAGCGCCTCGGCGCCACCGGATACACGATCACGGACGCCCGCGGCGGGGGCTCGCGCGGACTTCGCGTCGGCGAAGTGCCGGGCGACAACAAGCGCATCGAGGTGCTCATGGACGACGAGACCGCCGGCACCATGCTGGAGCTGCTGTCCGAGCGCTACTTCCCCAGCTACGCCATCGCCGCCTGGGTCAGCGACGTCGTGGTGGTCCGCGAAGGGAAGTATCTCGGTCGCTAGTCGCTCTTCGCCGCCTTGCCGTCGAGCTGCTCGATCGTCGCGATCGACGGCGGGCGCTCCTTCTGCAGGCGCTTCGCGACCGCCTCGGCTTCGCGCAGGACCCGCAGGACGTTCTCGCCGGCGAGCTTCTTCAGGTCGCCGTCGCTCCAGCCGCGGCGGACGAGCTCGGCGAAGAGCGCGGGGTACTTCGAAACGTCCTCGAGCCCCTGGACGACGTCGTCGCCCGCCCCCCAGAAGTCGCCGGCGATGCCGATGTGGTCGACCCCCGCGACCTTGCGCACGTGCTCGACCTGGTCGGCGACCTGGGCGACGGTGGCGCGCGGCGGCGCGCCGTGCTCGGCGACGTACTGCGTGTACAGGCGCTGGTAGTCGGCGTCGACGGCGATCCCGGCGGTCTGCTTCTCGAACGGCTCGGACCAGTCGCGGACCTCCTGCGAGACGAACTCGGGGATGAAGGTGACCATCAGCACGCCGCCGTTCTTGCGCAGCCGCGCGATCACCTGGTCGGGAGCGTTGCGCGGGTGGTCGCTCAGGGCGCGCGCGCAGTTGTGCGAGAAGACGACCGGCGCCGCGCTCACGTCGAGCGCGTCGTTCGCCGTCGCCGGCGAGACGTGCGAGATGTCGACCAGCATGCCGAGGCGGTTCATCTCGCGCACCACCTCCTCGCCGAACGGCGTCAGGCCGTCGTGCTTCGGCGTGTCGAGCGCCGCGTCGGCCCAGTCGAGGGTGACGTTGTGGGTCAGGGTGAGGTAGCGCGCGCCGAGGTCGTGGTAGGCGCGCAGCGCGCCGAGCGAGTTCTCGATCACGTGCCCGCCTTCCATGCCGAGGAGCGAGGCGATCTTCCCCGCGCGGTGGATGCGCACGACGTCGTCGGCGGTGAGCGCGAGCTCGAGCGCCTCGGGGTACCTGGCGATCATCCGCTTCGCGATGTCGATCTGCTCGAGCTGGGTCCTGGCGAATCCGGACGGGATCTCCCCCGGCACGTAGACCGACCAGAACTGCGCGCCCACTCCGCCGGCGCGGAGGCGCGCCAGGTCGGTCTCGTGCGGCGCCGGCTTGCGGAGGTCGTATTTCTCGACGTCCCTCGGTGCCTCTTTCCACTCGCGGATCACCCAGGGGAGATCGTTGTGCCCGTCGACCAGGATCGTCGAGGCGAGGAGCTCCCGGGCGTGCTGAAGACGGCGTGCCGCCGCGTCGTCCCTCTCCGCGGCGAGGAGGCTTCCGACGGCGAAGAGCGCAGCGACTGCGGTGGCGGAAGGGAGGATCAGGCGGCTCCGGGAGCTCATCTTCGGAGCATATCGGCGACGACGCGGAGGGCTACAATGTACGCATGCGTTCGGCGACCTTCTGGCGGACGATCACGGTGGACGAATCCGGCTTCCTCGAGCGGCTTCTCGCCAAGCTCGAGAGGTCCGGAGTACCGTACTGCGTCATCGGCGGCCAGGCGGTCAACGCCTACGTCGAGCCGCTCGTGTCGCTCGACCTGGACCTCGCCATCGCGGCGAACGATCTCGAGCGGCTGCTGCCGGAGCTGGGTTACGAATTCGACGTCGAGCGCTTCGAGCACAGCCTGAACGTGGCGTCCCGCGATTCGGATCTCCGGGTGCAGTTCCAGCTCGACCCGCGATACGCGGAGTTCGTGCCTCGCCGCGAGATGCGAACGGTGCTCGGGCACGAGCTCCCGGTCGCGCGGCTGGAAGACGTTCTCGCGGGAAAGGTCTGGGCGGCCTCGGACGCGAGCCGCCGCCCCAGCAAACGGCAGAAGGACCTCGCCGACATCGCGCGCATCCTCGAACGATTTCCGGAGCTCGCGGCCGCCGTTCCCGCCGAGATTCACGCCCGGCTCGTCTGAGCCGCCTTCGGCCAACCGGCGAAGAGCGGACGCGCCTCAGCCGACGCGCGCGAGTCTCCGGATGGCGAGGCCGCCGCAGAGGACGGTGACGCCGGCGAGGACGGCGGCGGCGAGCGACAGGGGGATGAAGCGGAACTTCTCCACCCCCGCGAGGCCGAGGGCGAGCTGGTCGAGGTGGAAGGTCGGCCAGACGATCACCCAGCGCTCGAGCGACTTGGGCAGCGGGATGAACAGACCCGAGAGCCAGATCATCGGCAGGAAGAGGAGGTTCCCCCAGGCGGGCGAGGCCGAAGCCGAGGTCAGCGCGCCGAGGAGGAGACCGATCGCCGAGAACGGGATCGTGCCGAGGACCAGCACGACCCAGACGATCGCGAGCCCGGCGAGCGACAGGGTGATCTTGCCGGCGAGGAGCGCCACGATCGAGACCAGCGTCACGGCGATCGCCGTGATCGCCATCGCCATCAGCATCTTGGCGACGATCGTGGCGCCGGGCGGCTGCGGCAGGGCGCGCTTGAGCGCCAGGAGTCGCCCCTCGCGCTCGGTCGCCAGGATGACGCCGCTGAAGATCCCCGGCATCGCCGCCGCGATCACCGCGAAGCCGGTGAAGAGGAAGTCGTTGAGCGCCGGGCCGTACTCGCTGTTGGCCGCCGCGTTGCCGTTGACGACGACGCCGAACAGCCAGTAGATCGCCACCGGTACCAGAAGGAACGGCAGGGCGAACCCCGGCGTGCGCAGCGCCGCCACGATCTCGAGCTTCGCCTCGAGCAGGTAGGCGCGGAGCAGGCGGCCGAACGGCAAGGGTTCGCGCTCCCCGGCGAAGGTGTCGGGAAGAGTCGTCGTGGAAAGCGTTGGCGTCTTCATGCGGCCTCCTTGGTGAGCTCGGTGAACGCCTCGGCGAGGCTCGCCTGCCGCACCTCGAGATGTCCGAGGGCGGGGTCGGCGGCGAGCAGCCGGCGGACGACCGACTCGGCGTCCGAGGCGGTGACCTCGACGAGCCCGTCGTGCTCCTCGTTGCGCTCGACGTCGACGACGCCGGGCCAGCGGCGGATCTCGTCGAGCGCCAGGGCGCTGGTGCAGCGGATCCGCTTGCGGGTGACGAGCGAGCGCATCTCGTCGACGCTGCCGTCGGCGATCAACCGGCCGTTCGCCAGCACCGCGACGCGGTCGGCGAGCGCCTCGGCCTCTTCGAGGTAGTGCGTGGTGAGCACGATCGAGCAGCCGTCGCCAACGAGTCGGCGGATGTTCTTCCACATCGTCTCGCGCGCCGCGACGTCGAGCCCGACGGTCGGCTCGTCGAGGAAGAGGAGCCGCGGCCGCCCGACGATCGCCAGCGCGAACTGCACCTGCCGCTTCTGCCCGGCGGAGAGCTTGCCGTAGCGCTTGCCGGCGAGCTCCTCGATGCCGGCGAAGGCGAGGGTGTCGGCGACCGGCAGCGGGTCGCGGTAGTAGGACGCCGCGAGCGCGACCTGCTCGCGCGCGGTGAGCATCGGCGCCAGCGTCACCTCCTGCATCATCACGCCGACCGCGAGGCGGCTCGCGACCTCGAGCGGCGAGCCGCCCATCACCCGCACGATCGTCCGCTCCCCGTCGTCGGGCTGGAGCGTGCCGAGCCAGAGCCCGATCGCCGTCGACTTGCCGGCGCCGTTCGGCCCGAGCACCGCCAGGAGCTCGCCGGGGCGCACCGCGAGCGACAGATCGTCGAGTGCCACCGTCTTCCCGTAGCGCTTGGTGACGTGGACCAGCTCGGCGATCGGAGATCCGGTGCTGAGGGCGAGCGCTTCGGCCGGTTCGGCGCGAGAAGCGCGAAGAGGTGTGGTGGTGGCTCCGCCGTCGGAGGCTTGCGGCGAGCCCTGCGGCTGCCGTGGCATGCGTGGATATCGCCTGCCGTTGAGGATCTCGCCGACGAAGGTCGAGCGCACCAGGTAGTGATAACTCGCCAGCAGGAGTCCGAAGGTCACGGCGAGGATGGCCGGGAACTTGAGCGACCAGTGGAGCGGCACCTTCATCAGCAGCACCTGGAGCGCGAAGACGATCGGCAGATGGACGAGGTAGAACCAGTACGAGGCGTCGGCGAGGTAGCGGCGCGCCGGGCTCTGGCGGGAGAAGAAGCGCACCGAGGCGCCGAGGAGGCCGAACGTCCAGCACCAGATCGCAAGGGCGTAGCCGGCGGTGTAGGCGAGGCGCAGGGCGACGCCACCGGGGACCGTCGTGAGCTCGAGGAGGTTCGGCGTCGGACCGATCCAGGCGAGGCAGGCCGCGGTGAGGGCGACGGCGGCGGTCAGGTTCCCCCGCCACTGCCGCTCGAGGGTGGCGAGGAGGTCGCTCTGCCGATGCAGCAGCCAGCCGAACGCGAAGGCGCTGCCGTAGGCGACGAGCGCCGGGAGCTGCGGCGCGAGACCGGTGTCCGGCGTGTGGATACCGAACCAGGCCGCCCAACCCTTGTCCGCGAACAGCACGGCGATCGTCGGCAGGGCGAGCGCCAGCGGGGCGAGGCGGCTCGAGATGGCGGTGCGGACGAGGCGATCCACGCCGTTCCGGAGCGCCTCGCCGCGATCCAGGGCGACGACGCCGGCGCGGAGTGCGAGGGTCGCGACGTAGAAGAGGCAGAGGTAGTAGAGGAACCAGAGATGGGTGAGCGGAAAACCCTGCGGCGCCCCGGGCCCTTCTCCGGACGTTGCGCCTGTCGCGTCGGGGAAGGTGCGGGAGAGGCCCCAGATCACCGCCCCGATCGTCAGCGGCGCGAGCAGCACCCAGCCGGCGATCATCGGCACGACGATCCGCTTCGCCCGGTCCTTGACGAAGGCGCGCGCCCCGCGCCGGTGAAAGACGAGGTGGGCGAAGAAGCCGGCGATCAGGTAGAAGACGCTCATCCGGAAGATGTGGATGACGTAGAAGGTGACGGCGAGCGTCGTGCTCTGCGAGACGTCCTGCGCCGGCAGGAAGAAGAAGAACGACATCGTGGCGTGGAGGACGATGCCGAGCAGGAGCGCCAGGCCGCGCAGGGCGTCGAGCGAGTGGAACCGTTCGGTGGTTTTCATCGGGTTCTCCATCCGGTTTGCGGGTTTCAGACGAAGTCGCGCTGGCGCGACGGCAGGTAGAAGGCGAGTCCGAGCGCGAGGAGGACGACCGCCGCCTCGATCGCCAGCAGGGCGAGGATGGTCGGGGTCCAGACCGCCACGGCGCCGCCGTTCGCTGCGGCGACGCCGGGCAGGCTGCCGACGCGCATCAGGAAGAGCGTGACGAGGACGTTGGTGACCAGGATGCCGACGATCGACGCCGCCTCGGAGGCGGTGATGACGACGACGGCGAGCAGGATGCAGAAGTTGACGAGAAAGCAGCCCATCAGGGCGACGAAGAACGGGATCGAGCCGGCCGATTCGCCGCGGAGCGCGAGCGCCGCGACGACGCCGACGGTGAAGAGGGTCCAGGGGGCGAGGAAGGCGAGGAGCGCCGCCCACAGCTTGGCGCGCAGGTACTGCGCGGGCGAGACCGGGAGGCTCAGCACGAACAGGCGCGACTTCTCCTGGTGCTCCTTGAAGACGCCGAACATGGCGACGAAGATCCCGAAGGTGATGATCGTCGTGATGAACAGGAGGAAGCCGAGGTTGGGGCCGCGGCTGACCGCGCCGCCGTCGCCCGCGTTCCCGGCGCCGGAGCGCGAGAGGACGAGGGAGAGGCCCCCCGCGACGGTGGCGCCGGCGATGAGCCAGCGCTGGAGGTAGAGGTCTTTGGCGATCAGACGGCGGACGATCATTCTCCGCGCTCCTTTCTGCCCTGCATGACGCTCGAGACGAAGATCTCCTCGAGGGTCATCCGCTGCACGTCGCGGACGGTGCCACCGGCCTCCGCGCAGGCGGCCGCGAGCTCGGGCGTGAAGCGGTCGGCGGTGAGGACGGCGAGGCGCCCGCCCGGCACGACCTCGGCGACTCCCGGCAGGGCGGCGAGACGCGCCACGGCGCCGGTCGCGGCGGCGCCCGCGGGCAGCTCGATCTGCAGCCGCCGCCAGCGTTCGACGAACGTCTCCTTGTCGTCGGAGGCGACGACGCGCCCGCGGTCGAGGAAGGCGATGCGATCGGAGATCTGCTCGACGTCGACGGTGTTGTGCGACGAGAAGAGGATGGAGCGCTCTTCGTCCTGGACGACCTCCATGAGCTCGCGGAGGAGCTCGTGGCGCGCCACCGGATCGAGCCCGGCGGTCGGTTCGTCGAGAACGAGGAGCTTCGGCCGCCGCGCCAGGGCGAGGAGCATGAGCGCCTTGACCTGCTCGCCACGCGACAGCCCCTTCACCTTCTGCGCCGGATGGAGATGGAAGCGCTGGAGGAGGCGCGCCGCGTACTCGTCGTCCCAGGCGGGAGCGATCGACTTCACGAAGGCGAGGTGCCAGGCGAGGGTGGCGCGGCCGAAGAGGCGCATCTCTTCGGAGACGTAGCCGACGTCGCGCTTGGCGCGCGCCTGTTCGCCGGGCATCCGGCAGCCGAGGAGCTCGACTTCGCCGGCGTCGGCCCGGACGAGTCCCATGAGGATGCGGATGGTGGTCGACTTGCCGGCGCCGTTGGGCCCGACGAAGCCGAGGATCTGTCCCGGCTCGAGGCCGAGGGAGAGGTTGTCGAGGGCGAAGAACGGATAGCGCTTGGAGACGCCCTCGAGTCGGATGGCAGATGTCGCTTCGCTCTTCATCGCGGCTCTTCTTTCTGCTGGTTCAGGAGGTCGCGCAGGCGCCCGTGGAGCTCGTCGCTCCCGAGCCCGAGCTCGCGCCCGACGTCGGCGGCCTTGCGCAGGTGCTGGTCGAGCTCCTGTTCGCGGAGGTCGCGGCCGAGGTCGACGTGGTCGGCAACGAAGGTGCCGCGCCCCTGGCGGGTGACGAGGACGCCGTCGCGCTCGAGGTCGTGGTACGCCCGCTTGATGGTGATGACGCTGACGCGGGTGGCGGCGGCGAGGGCGCGGATGGAGGGAATCTCCTGCCCCGGCAGCCAGTCGCCCACGGCGATGCGCCGCCGCACCTGCTCGATGATCTGCAGGTACATCGGCCGCCCGTCGGCCTGGGAGATGGTCAACTCACTGTGCATGTCAACATACACAGTATACACGGACGGTTCAGCTTTTCAAAGGGGCGCCGTCTAGCTCTCGCGGAGAAAAGATCTGAGGTGACATGAACTGGCTAGACATCACTGCAGCACTAGAGGAGCTTCGCCCCCTTCCAATACTCCTATTGGTCGCCCTTTCCGCTCCCTCCCACTCATTGAGGGCTCAACTGCGCGGCAACGTATCTGGGTGCCAGGAGACGGTCATCGGCGGTTCATCCATGGCTACAAGTCGGCGATAGGTCCGCTCGAAGCTAGTGCGAAGCTCGTTCTCATCTGGATCGCGAAGCCGCACCAAATAGCGTGAGAGGTGCTTCTCGATAGCGACCCAAAGTTCGCCAGGATCAACGACGACAGAGTTGCACGGCTTGCTTGAGTCGAATGTGCCGTCCGGCTTCATCGGAAATTCTAGGACGAACGCGGCGCCCATCCCGACCTTTGTAAAGAAACCGGTACCAGCAACGCCTTCATGGAACAGTCGACAGCGGACCTCTCGATAAAGAAATGCCGCGAGAGTCTTGACCGCTTCCAGTGGTATGTCATCCCTTTTCAGAACGTCGATGACGCCATACTGGAAGAACTCGGCAGAGCGTGTCTTGCCTTTCACGCGTGCGCCACTATCGTCGCCTTTCAAATACGCAGCAATCGACTCAAAGTACACCGATTGAATGAGCACGCTCGGCAGCGCAAAGCGCGAGTCGACGCACCCAAGAATACGCGCTGGTTCAAGAATCCACCCTCGCATTCGATCTTCGAACACGTCGATGAGATCGTCGATCTGACCAGTCTCCTGTTTCTCCGGGCCGTAGTTCGGGCTGATTCTGAAGTCAACCATTCTCTTCTGATCCTAGGCCGTACTCAATCTTTCTTTTTCGTGATGTGCGCGACCCGCAAGAATTCCGGGCTACTCCCTGTTGGCTCACGGTCCTTGATTCGGCAACGGAGCCGCCTTTCGCGGTAGCACCCTTGGTTTGTTCGCGATTTCAATCTCAATCTCGCCGTCTGGGACTAGTTCTCGTTCTTGGCCACTCAGATCGATGCCGGCTGCGCGGAGGGCCGCCTGAACTAACGCTGCACCTTTCGGCGGGGACTTGAGACTGTTTACAAAGAGCCCCATTCCCTCCCGATAGTCGCTAGTAACCGTAGTTCCCAACCGCGCTTCCCAGCCCGCTTCCTGGAAGGCGCTTTGAATCTGGGCTGCGTAGCCGGCAGCTTCACTTCCGCCACTAACCGTAATTGTGACTGGAAATCTCTCCTTAAGCTCACGAAGAGCGGTGACTAGTACGACACGGTCGCCTCTGAGAAGAACGCGGGGCGCCACGTCCTCGGCCAAGATTAGAAGTTTCGTCTCTGCAGCAGCCGCGCGCTCTCGCTGTTCTGCGACCTGCAATTCAAGTGCTCTGGATCTTTCGTTTGTAGCGGCTGCGACGAGCTGGGCTTGTGCGGCCCCCAGTTTGGCCTCTTCGATCCGTGCGTCGGAATCGAGTTTTGCAGCTGCGATCTTGTACTCTGCATCTTGCATTGCCGCGACGATCTTTGACGAAGCGTCTATTCGGACAGCGTCAAGGGCGCGGTTATTTGCTTTCCAGGAGAGGTAGCCGAAGAGAATGGCCACCGCGGAGGCAATCAGGTAGATCCAGAAGTAGCGGCTGTTTGCAGCGGTTGCCTGCTCAATTGCGTTCATCGCCAGCTCCTCGACCGGGCGCTCCATGCACCGGCTTCTGCTGGAGCTGCAGTGCGCCGAGACCAGGGGCACCGCGGAATGTTTCTACCCGCTCTCAGCAACTAACGTATACCAATCCCGGAGCAGCCGATCGAAACCAGTGCGAAGTCTCGTTCACCCTCGCATTACCAACCGATTGAACAGTTTGGAAGTTGTGCGAGGAAGGGGAGCTGCTGTGAATTAGCGCCCTCGACGGAGCGCAAGGCGCGGCCGAATTGAGGCGAATCCCACTGCCGGGCCGCGAGCCCACGCGGAGGGAGCTTCGAAGGCCACGAAGGGCCAAGAGCTGGAATTGGAGGTCCAAGGAGAGAGTCACGGCTCAGCTCTGCGACAATAGGCCCGTCATGTTCGAACAGGCCTTCCGCAACATCGACGATGTCCTCCGGAAGGAGGCGGGCTGCACGACGGAGCTTGACTACACAGAGCAGACGTCCTGGCTTCTATTCCTCAAGTACCTCGACGGGCTGGAACAGGATCGCTCGGACGAGGCGGCTCTCAAGGGGAAGAAGTACACATACATCCTTGACCGGCAGTTTCGCTGGGAGTCGTGGGCGGCGCCCAAGGGCAAGGACGGGAAGATCGATCACAACCGGGCGCTGACCGGCGACGACCTCTGCGACTTTGTCAACGCGAAGCTCTTCCCGCACCTGCAGAAGATGAAGCTGAGGGCAACCGGGGCGAATACGATCGAGTACAAGATCGGAGAGATCTTCGGGGAGATCAAGAACAAGATTCAGAGCGGCTACAACCTGCGCGAGATCATCGACCAGATCGATGAGCTCCGGTTCCGCTCGCAGAACGAGAAGCACGAGCTTTCGCACCTCTACGAGGCAAAGATCCGCAACATGGGGAACGCCGGCCGGAACGGCGGCGAGTACTACACGCCCCGCCCGCTCATCCGCGCCATCATCCAGGTTGTCCAGCCGCAGATCGGCGAGAGGATCTACGACGGTGCCTGCGGCTCGGCGGGCTTCCTTTGCGAGTCGTTCGTCTACCTGACCTCGAGAGGGAAGCTCACCACCAAGGATCGCACGATGCTCCAGTCGAGCACCTTCTACGGCAAAGAGAAGAAGTCGCTCGCCTACGTGATCGCGATCATGAACATGATCCTGCACGGCATCGAGGCGCCGAACGTTGTCCACACCAACACGCTGTCGGAGAACCTGGCGGACATCCAGGAGAAGGACCGGTACGACGTGGTGCTGGCGAATCCTCCGTTCGGCGGCAAGGAACGGAAGGAAGTTCAGCAGAACTTTCCGATACGCACCGGCGAAACCGCGTTCCTCTTTCTCCAGCACTTCATCAAGATCCTGAAGGCCGGAGGCCGCGGCGGCGTGGTGATCAAGAACACCTTTCTCTCGAACACCGACAACGCTTCGGTGAGCCTGCGCAAGCTGCTGCTCGAGAGCTGCAGCCTGCACACTGTACTCGACTGCCCGAGCGGTACGTTCCAGGGCGCCGGGGTGAAGACGGTGGTGCTCTTCTTCGACAAGGGCAAGCCGACGCGCAAGATCTGGTACTACCAGCTCGACCCCGGCCGCAATCTCGGCAAGTCCAACCCGCTCAACGACGCCGACCTGGCCGAGTTCGTCAAGCTGCAGAAGCGCTCCGCCGACTCGCCCAAGAGCTGGAGCGTCGACGCCAAGACAATCGACCAGGAGACCTTCGACCTCTCGGTCAAGGACCCCAACGGCAACGAAGAGATCGCCCATCGCACGCCAGCCGCCATCCTCCAAGAGATCGCCGTCCTCGACGCCGAGAGCGCCAAAGCCCTGGAAAAGATCAAAAGACTTCTATGAGGAAAGGATGGCAGAAGAAGAGCCTCGGCGAACTTTGCGCGTTCACCAGCGGTGGGACGCCATCCAAGAGCAACCCGCGTTACTGGGCCGGCAAATTTCCATTCGTTTCCGCCCGCGACTTGAAGTCGGAGCGCATCGCCAACTCCACGCTCCACATCTCCAAAGAAGCGATTGAAATGTCCGCAACCAAGGTTGCTCCTGTCGGTTCGCTGCTAATGCTCGTTCGAGGGATGGGATTGGCGAACGGTATCCAAATCGGCGAGGTCGTCTCCCCTGTCGCATTCAACCAAGATATTAGGGCGCTGCACCCACCGCTCGACTCCGTCCTTCCGCGCTTTCTCTTGCTCGCTCTAAAGAACTGCTTCGTGAACGGTGGAGGGAATCGGGCGCTGAGTTCCGCGGCGCATGGAACGTTGAAGATCGACACGGCGGCCTTGCTGCAGATCGCGGTACTGCTCCCCCCACTCCCCGAACAGCAGCGAATCGTCGCCGTCTTAGATGAATCCTTTGCGGGCCTCGCCACCGCCAAAGCCAACGCCGAAAAGAACCTCCAAAACGCCCGGGCTCTGTTTGAGGATCACGTCCAATCGATCTTCAGCCAAAAGGGGGAAGGGTGGGTTGAGAAGCGGCTAGAGGATTTGTGTACTTTTAGTAGCGGAGGCACCCCGACGAAGTCCAATCGGAGCTTTTGGAGCGGAAAAATTCCCTGGATCTCGGGTCGCGACATGAAGGCGACCCGACTTTCTGATTCGTTCCTGCACATATCGCAAGCTGCTGTCGACAGGTCCGCTACTCGAATGGCGCCGGCAGGATCCCTTCTGTTGCTCGTGCGCGGTATGGGTCTAGCGCATGGCCCCCAGATCGCTGAGCTGATGGTTCCCTGTGCCTTCAATCAGGACATCAAGGGGATTCACTCTGGGCCCGACCTCGTTCCTCGATTCCTTCTCTTCGCCCTCAGACACCAGATTCAGTCAAATGACAATGTCCTCAGCAGCGCTGCCCATGGAACGCTCAAGATCGATGCTGATGGATTGAGGGGTTTAGAGATCCCTGTTCCACCGCGCAAGCAGCAAGAGCGGATCGTAACCACGATCGATGCACTGGCTGCAGCTACCTCAGATCTCGCTCACGTCTACGAGAGAAAGCTCGTCGCGCTAGATTCGCTGAAGAAGTCGTTGCTACACCAAGCTTTCAATGGGGAGTTGTAGGTGCGGGAGGAAGGCATGAGCCAGTCTGAACCATTCTCGCTCCGGATCTTTGTCGCCGACGGGGACCCGGATGGATTGCGACTTGTCGAGCGCTCGAACTGGATCGGCAAGGCGGTCATCTTCCCTCGCCCGCTTTTTCCGAAAGTGCGCGGACGGGAGGAATTCCAGCAGACCGGTGTCTATCTCCTGATCGGCCCTCGAGAGCAGGGTGACGGCGAGCAAATTTACGTCGGCGAAGGTGACCCGGTTCGACCGCGGCTCGAACAGCACTACGCAAAGAAAGATTTCTGGACCAGGGCGGTCTTCTTCGTCGCGGGGCCCGGGCAGCTCAACAAGGCCCACGTCCAGTACCTGGAGTCACAGCTCATCAAGCAAGCAGCGGCCGCGAAGCGTGTGCCCCTGGAGAACGGCAACACACCTGCGGAACCCACCTTGTCCGAGGCCGATCGAGCGGACATGAATGTCTTCCTGGGCAACATCCTGGGAATGCTCCCGGTGCTCGGTATCCACGCCTTCGAGCAGTCTTCGCCAAAGGTGGCAAGCGACGGCCCACTTCTAAAATGCCAGGGGAAGGGCGTCGTCGCGAGCGGGCGCGACACGGCGCAGGGTTTCGTCGTCTATTCCGGTTCGCTTGCGACGAAGGATCACACTCCATCCCTTGCAAAGCACTTCCCTTCGGTGGTGGAGCTCCGCGCTCAACTCGGCAAGAACGGCGTCCTCGTCGAAGACAAAGGCATGCTGCGATTTACTCAGAACTACACATTTACCTCGCCGTCGATGGCCGCTTCGGTAGCGCTCGGGCGCGCCTCGAACGGGCGCACCGAATGGAAAGATTCGGCCGGACGGACGCTCAAAGAACTGCAAGAGGCGGAAGCCGAGAAATGAACGAAGCCGAAACCCGCGCCGAGCACATCGACCCCGCGCTGAAGGCGACGGGATGGGGGGTCGTGGAGGGGAGCGTGGTGCGGCGGGAGTACGCGATCGCGCCGGGGCGGATCGAGGCGCACGGGAAGCGCGGCAAGGCGCTCACCGCCGACTACGTGCTCGAGTACCGCAACACCAAGCTCGCCGTGATCGAGGCCAAAGCGTGGGACCAGGCGCTCACCGAAGGCGTGGCGCAGGCCAAGAACTACGCCGCCAAGCTCGCCGTGCGCTTCACCTACGCCACCAACGGCCAGGGCATCTACTCGATCGACATGGAGACGGGCAAAGAGGGCGAGATCGCTTCCTACCCCGCCCCCGACCAGCTCTGGGCGGCGACCTTCGCCCAAGCCAACGCCTGGCGCGACCGCTTCGCCGCGATTCCGTTCGAGGACAAGGGCGGCTCGCACCCGAGTCGCTACTACCAGGAGATCGCCGTCGAACGGGTCATGGAGGCGATAGCCCACGACCGGCAGCGCATCCTTCTCACCCTCGCCACCGGCACCGGCAAGACGTTCATCGCCTTCCAGATCGCCTGGAAGCTCTTCAAGAGTCGGTGGAACCTGAGCCGCAAGCCGGAGCGCCAGCCGCGGATCCTCTTCCTCGCCGACCGCAACATCCTCGCCGACCAGGCCTACAACGCCTTCTCCGCCTTCGCCGAAGACTCCATGGTGCGCATCGCGCCGGCCGACATCCGCAGGAAGGGGAAGGTCCCGAAGAATGGCAGCCTGTTCTTCACCATCTTCCAGACCTTCATGTCGGGCCCGCCTAAGGATGGCAAGCCCTCGCCCTACTTCGGTGAGTACCCGCCAGATTTCTTTGACTTCATCGTCGTCGACGAATGCCACCGCGGCGGCGCGAACGATGAGAGCAATTGGCGGGAGATCCTGGAGTACTTCGGCCCGGCAGTGCAGCTCGGCCTAACCGCTACCCCCAAGCGCCAGGACAACGTCGACACCTACAAGTACTTCGGCGAACCGGTCTACCTCTACTCGCTGAAGGAGGGGATCAACGACGGCTTCCTCACTCCGTTCAAGGTCAAGCAAATCTCGACCACTCT
>JBFWYP010000019.1:0-63858 GCA_050186295.1 Thermoanaerobaculia bacterium
GATCGCAGCGAGCTCGAGGCGCTGCGGTGGCAGCTCTCCAGGCGCGCCGCAGCCGGCGAGAAGAGCGACCGCGAGCAGAAGAACGCCTCTCATGCGTCGTAGCCTAAGGCAACCGCCGGCGGAAAGATCCGATAGATTCGACCGGATGAGTCGATCACGGCGTACCCTGCAGACCCGCTCCCTCGTTCCGTCCCTCCTCCTGTTGCTCCTCGCCGCGTGCGGTCCGCGCGTCGAGCCGGTCGAAGAGGGTCCCAAGGGGCCCGCGAATTTCTACGCCTGCGCGCTCTTCCCGGCCTCCGAAGCGAAGGCCGAGCTCCGCGGCCTCGAGATCGGTCAGGTCAGCGGACCGCTCGACGCCTCGTCGGGAACGACGTTCGCGCGCTGCGCCTACGGCTACGGCCGGGAGGCGATCGTCGTCGCGTCGCTCGAGATCCGCCGTCACCCCGGCCCGGTGGCGCTGCGTCGCAAGATGGAGGCGTCGCTCCCGCTTCTCGGCCGCCTGACCAAGGACGACGTGCATCCGGTCGAGAACCTCGGCGACGTCGCCTACTGGGCGGGGGGCGAGCTGCGCCTGCTCAAGGTCGGCTGGCGCGATCTCGAGCTCCTCGTCACGGTCCAGCCGGGCGACGAGCCCGGCTATCACCTGCGGACGGCGGAGCGGATCGCCCGGCGGGCGCTGCTGCGTCTCCAGGGCGAACCGATCCCGGAGGAGCTGCAGATCGTTCCGCTCGAGGTCGGTATCGGCGTCGAAGTGCCGGCGGAAGACGCCGGCGCAGCGGAACCAGAACCTTGACGGCGACACCCGGTCGTTCCCTCCGTGCGGCTCTCGCGCTCGCTGCGGCGCTCGCGCTCGCCGCCGGCGCCTGCCGCACCTCGGCTCCCGCGACGGCGAAGCCCTCCGTCGCCACGGTGGACGAGCGGACAGCGCAGCCGCTGCCGATGGTCTGGCCGAAGCTCCTCGCCCCGGGCGACACGATCATGTTCGTCGCGCCCGCCGGCGCGCTCGACCGCGAGCGCATGGAGCGCGCGAAGGAGCGTCTCGGAGAGCTCGGCTACCGCGTCGTCGCCCGCGACGATCTCTACTCCGAAGAGGGTTTCCTCGCCGGCGACGACGAGCGGCGTGCCACCGAGCTGATGCAGGCGTTCCTCGACCCCGAGGTCGACGCGATCTTCGCCGGCACCGGCGGCTACGGCACGATGCGGATCCTCCCGCGGCTCGACTACGAGGCGATCCGCGCCCATCCCAAGATCTTCATCGGCTTCAGCGACATCACCGGCCTGCACGCGGCGCTCGTCCGCCGCGCCGGCATCGTGACGTTCCATGCGCCGATGCCGGCGTACCTCTTCGGCGGCGAGGAGCCGCCGGCGGCGTTCGCGCTGGACGGCTTCTTCCGCGCCCTGGGCCGGCCGGCCGCGGGCGAGAGCTGCGACTTCACGGTGGCGATTCCGCCGGAGGCGCCGCAGCCGGAGAGCTGGGGTCACGGCAAGGCGCGCGGCCGGCTGGTCGGCGGCAATCTCTCGCTCGTCGCGGCGCTCGAAGGCACACCCTTCGCTTTCCGGACGGAGGGCGCGATCCTGCTCCTCGAGGATCTGCGCGAGGCCCCCTACCGCGTGGACCGGATGCTGCGCCAGCTCGAGCTCGCCGGCCGCTTCGATCATCTCGCGGGAGTCGTGCTTGGCCAGTTCACGCGCGAGTTCGATCGCGAGGACGCGCCGCGCGATCCCGATCCGCGCTACACCACCAACGGCGTGCTCGAGCAGTACTTCGGCCAGCGCGGCATCCCGGTCCTGTGGAACTTCCCCGTCGGTCATCACCCGATGAACGCGACCCTGCCGGAGGGCGGCGTGGTCGAGATCGATGCCGACCGGAAGACACTCACCGTCCTGCGCAGCGCCGACGGCACCTGCGTCACCCGGGGCGGCGGCTGACGCGCCAGGCGCGCACCGCGCCCGCGAGCGCCACCAGCGCCGCGATCGCACCGACAGCGAGGAGGAGCGGAACGGCCGACCGTGGTACGAAGTCGCGGGTGAAACCGAAGAGAGCGAGCCCGGCCGCGGTCCCGACGGCGTAGGCCGTCCGCTCCCAGCGCGGTCCGAGCCCCGTGAGGCGGCGTCCGTCGGCCTCCTGCGGCGTTCGCGGCCGGGCGGTCAGGATGCCGCGCAGGCGATCCCAGTCCCAGGCGAGGAGCGACGTGGCGCCGACCAGCATGGCGCCGGTGAGGTAGGGCGTGCCGTGGAATCCGAGCGCCACGGTGATGACGAAGATGTTGAGCAGCAGGGGAAAGAAGATCACCGCCGCGAGCGTCGCCGCGCGCGGGATCAGCATCAGCAGGCCGGCCAGCATCTGCGTCGCGCCGAGGAAACGCCAATATCCGCCGGTCTGATACATCGCCTCGAAGAAGGCGCCGATCGGACTGTCCGGCGAGATCTGGGTGAAGCGCTCGCCGAGGAGCTTCACCATCCCGGTGGGGAGAAACGCCATGGCGAAGAGGCAGCGGGTCGCGAGCGTCACCCGGTAGAGCAGCGGGTTCGCCCGCGCCTGCGCGTGCAGCCGGTCGAGTCGTTCGATCATCGGGTTCTCCGGATCGGGATGCGACGATCCGTAGAGTATCTACGCGTCACGAAGGAAAAGATTGCAACGACTACGGCCGCGCGCCCGCCCGCCGGGAACCCGCGAGGAGCGCCACCGCGATCCCGCCCAGGACCAGGACCGACGAGACTGCCAGCCGCACGGTGAACCGCTCCGCGAGGAAGAACACGCCGCCCAGCGCCGTCAGGACGGGGACGGCGAGCTGTACGAGCCCCGCCTGCGCCGCCCGCAGCCCGGGGAGCGCCGCGTACCAGACGACGTAGCCGAGGCCGGAGGTCAGCGCTCCGGAGAGCATCGCGAGAGCGATTCCCCGCGGCGTGGCGGAGAGATGCGACGACAGTCCGGCGAGCGCCAGCACCCCGAGCGCCAGCGGCACCGCGCGGACGAAGTTGCCGGCGGTCGCAGCGAGCGCCGGCACACTCTCCCGCCGGCCGCGCAGGCTGTAGATCCCCCAGGCCACGCCGGCCACGATCATGCCGCCGGCGGCTGCCGGAGGAGGGGCCGAGGCGGTCCCCGGCAGCGTCAGCCAGACGAGTCCGCCCAGCGCCAGGACGATGCCGACGGCGTCGGCAGCGGTCGGCTGGTGACCGGTGAGGAAACCTCCGGCGAGCATCGTGAGCTGCACCGCGCCGAAGAGCAGCAGGGCACCGATACCGGACGGGAGCTCGAGGTAGGCGAGCGAGAAGGCGATGGCGTAGGCGAAGAGCGCGGCCGCCGAAGCGAGACTTCCCGCGCGCCGGAGCGCCGGCTCGCGACGAAAGCGGAGGAAGGCGAGCAGGGCGAGGACCAGCGCTCCCGCGACCACCCGCACCGCGGTGAAGCTCGCGGCGTCGATCGACCGGCTGCGCAGCGCCGCGCGGCAGAGCCAGGAGTTGCCGGCGAAGGCGAGGAGGGCGCCGGAGGTGAGCGCGGCGACGCGGACGGTGCTCGTCGTTCAGTCCTCGACCTTCAGCACCGCCAGGAACGCCTCCTGCGGGATCTCCACGGCGCCGACCGACTTCATCCGCTTCTTGCCCTCTTTCTGCTTCTCGAGGAGCTTGCGCTTGCGCGAGATGTCGCCGCCGTAGCACTTCGCGAGCACGTCCTTGCGCAGCGCCTTGACGGTCGAGCGGGCGACGATCTTCGAGCCGATCGCCGCCTGCAGGATCACCTCGAACAGCTGCCGCGGGATGAGCTCCTTCATCTTGTCGACCAGCGCCTTGCCCTTGGGGTGCGCCTTCTGACGGTGGACCATGATCGACAGGGCGTCCACCGGCTCGCCGTTGATCAGCACGTCGAGCTTGACGACGTCGCCCTCGCGGTAGTCGGAGAGCTCGTAGTCGAACGAGGCGTAGCCGCGCGAGACCGACTTCAGCTTGTCGTAGAAGTCGTGGATCACTTCGGCGAGCGGGAAGTCGTACTCGATGAGCACGCGATCCGAAGAGACGTACTGGAGGCTGCGCTGGATCCCGCGCCGGTCCTGCGACAGGGCGAGGATGCCGCCGACGAACTCGTCGCGCGTCACCATCGTCGCCTTGATGTACGGCTCCTCGATCGAATCCACCCGCGAGAGGTCGGGCAACTGCGCCGGGCTCGAGATCTCGACCTGGGTGCCGTTCGAGATGTTGACCTTGTACCGAACACCGGGCGCGGTGGTGATGAGGGCGAGGTTGAACTCGCGCTCGAGTCGCTCCTGGATGATCTCCATGTGGAGGAGGCCGAGGAAGCCGCATCGGAAACCGAAACCGAGTGCCGTCGAGCTCTCGGGCTCGAACGAGAACGAAGCGTCGTTCAGCCGCAGCTTGTCGACGGCGTCGCGGAGGTCTTCGTAGTCCTCGGAGACGACCGGAAAGAGCCCGGCGAAGACCATCGGCTTCACTTCCTGGAAGCCGGGATACGGATCGAGCGTCTTGCGGTCGGGGTGGGTGACGGTGTCGCCGATCTTCGCCTGGATCAGATCGCGGATGTTGGCGTAGATGTAACCGACCTCGCCGACCGAAAGCTCTTCCACTTCGCGCGCCTTGGGGTGGTACGTGCCGAGCTCTTCCACCGTGTAGATCCGGCCGGTGGCGACGAACTGGATCTTGTCGCCGCGGCGGAGCGTGCCGTCGATGATGCGCACGAAGCAGGCGACGCCGCGATAGGTGTCGTACCAGGAGTCGAACAGCAGCGCCTTGAGCGGCGCTTCGGGGTCGCCCTTCGGCGGCGGTACGTCGGCGACGATCCGCTCGAGGAGCTCGTCGATGCCGGCGCCGGTCTTGGCCGATGTGAGCACGGCGTTCGAGGCGTCGATGCCGATCACCTGCTCGACCTGCTCCTTGGCGCGGTCGATGTCCGCCGACGGCAGGTCGATCTTGTTGATCACCGGCACGAGCTCGAGTCCGCCGTTCACCGCGAGATAAGCGTTGGCGAGCGTCTGCGCCTCGACCCCCTGGGCCGCATCGACGATGAGGAGGGCCCCCTCGCACGCCGCGAGCGAGCGCGAGACCTCGTACGAGAAGTCGACGTGGCCGGGAGTGTCGATGAGGTTGAAGACGTACGCCTGCCCGTCCTGTGCCTTGTAATCGAGGCGCACGGCGCGCGCCTTGATGGTGATGCCGCGCTCACGCTCGAGATCCATGTTGTCGAGGATCTGTGCCTGCGTCTCGCGCTTGGTGATCGCACCGGTGCGCTCGAGGATGCGATCCGCCAGGGTCGACTTGCCGTGGTCGATGTGGGCGATGATGGAAAAGTTGCGGATGCGCGAAGGCGGATGCATGTCTTCCAAGTCTACTAGGCGCGCAGCCACCTGGACGAAGCGTTCGCCCGGTAGCATCATCCTCTAGAGTAGGGCACGCGGAGGTGACTGGCGCCATGGCGAACAGCAGCCTCTATTTCTGTTTCCCCCGGAGCGACGTCGAGAGCATGCGACGTCTCGATCCGGATCGCGACTGGCGCGCCCTGCAGCAGGGCGAAGAGGCCTGGATTCCCCAGGGATACCTGCGACTGGCCGCTCTCGGCGCGCCCGTCGAGCTGGTCGCCCGCCCACCGGACCGCGGGGTGGTGCTGTTCCACGCCAAGCACAAGCGGGTTCTGGCAGACCAGCTCATCGGTCTCCGGCACGCGATCCGCGTCACGATCCGCGGCGATCTCCGGGGTGGACCCGGCGTCGCCGATTTCGAGATCGTGCAGAATCCGCTCCATTCCGACGACCGGCGGCGGCTCTTCCTGCCCTCTTGGCCGCAGCCCGGACTGATCGCGCGCGATACGGGACGCGGCGCCCGACTGCGGACCGTCGCCTACAAGGGCTATGTCGAGAACCTGCACGAGGAGTTCCGGGGCGAGTCGTGGAGAAGGGCGCTTCGGCAGCGCGGTCTCGAGTGGGAGTGTGACGCCGTCGCCTGGAACGGCGGCTCCAACGACCGGCAAGCACTGCGCTGGCCCGACTTCAGCTCCGTTGACGCCGTTCTCGGAGTTCGCCCCGACGGGGGGGCTCGCAAGCCGGCGGCGAAGCTCTACAACGCCTGGCTCGCCGGCGTTCCGGCGATTCTCGGCCCTGAACCCGCCTACCGCGCGCTGCGCAGGAGCGAGCTGGACTACATCGAAGTCAGCACGCCGGTCGAGGCTCTGGACGCGCTGGATCGCCTGCAATCTTCGCCAATGCTCTACCGCGCGATGATCGAGAACGGCCGGCAGCGGGCGGAGGAATGGACCGTGGACGCCGTTGCACGCAAGTGGCGCAACCTCCTCGAGGACGTGATCCCGGAGCTCGCCGCCAGGGATCGCCGACGGCGCAGCGGCTGCGCCGCCCTCGCTCGTCGGCTCGAACGGAGATTCGAGTGGGCGCGCGCGCTGCTGCTTCCGGCGAGCCGGTCGCGACAGACCCGTCGCGGCCTCCCTGCGGGTTCGTCTCCCTGATTCCCGCCCGTCGCGGTCGCCGGTACTTCACCGCGCGAAGAGGACTTCGTCCAGGCGATCGAGGATCTCTCCATCGACCCGCTCGTCGAACTTGCGGGCGAACTGATAGTCGCCGCGCACGAGACGCTCGAAGTCGCTGGCGCGCAGCGTTCGCGGCCGGCCTGTCCTCGTTCCGGCGACATCGACGAACCGGAAGTTGTCGTTGATCAGCCGGAACTTCCCGGCGTTGACCAGGATCGTCTGCACGAGCGATTCGTCGGAACAGATGGTCCGGGAGTAGTACGCGGCGAGCTGCGGCCGATCCCGGAGCGTTTCCAGGACGAACTCGGCGCAGACCCGACGCAGCGTCGTCCACTGCGTCCCGGCGTAGCAGGCGTACCGCTCGTGGAACGGTGTGCGACGGGAGCGGACTCCGATCCGGACTCCGTAGGTGGTCTGGATGTGAAGCAGCGACTGCAGGCCGTTCACGAAGCGCAACCAGGAGACGAAGCGGTCCCATGGCCGCCCGACCTTCCGGTACTGGAAGGCATAGCGCAATACCCCCTGACGCCGACGGCCCCATGGATTCTCGGCCGCGAAGGCAAGCCACCAGCGGAGAAACCCGTCGGCCCCCGAGGCCAGGATCCGCGCTTCGCTCGCCGCCAGGGGGCGGACCGGATAGTCCTGTCCCGAGAGGTAGACCAGCCAGTCGTACTCGATCCCGCGCGCCTTCAGCCACTCCACCGCCTGGAAGTAGGGCGAGAGCAGGGAGAGCTCGCCGCGCTCGACCGGCCCCTCGACCCGGAACAGGTCGATTCCGGGATCTCCCGGGAGGTCCTCCCGGGAGAGCGGCTCCTGCCGACCGTCGTGGCCGACGAGAATCATCGCGTCGGGACTTCCCCTTCGCAGCGTCGTCACGAGACGAGCCAGTTGCGCGCTCGCGCGGTGACTCTGGATGAAGTAGCAGAATCTTCCGCGGCCGGAAGGCACCGGGATCAGCGCCCGCGGTCCGCGGTCACGGCTGCCGGGCGAGGCGCAGGTCGGCCTTCGAGCGGATCTTTCCGCCCTGGCGGTCGAGCTGGATCAGGTCGCCACCCTCGACCAGCAGATACCGCGGCTCGGCTTCGTCCCCCTCGAGCTGCACGACGATCGAGCTCGAGAGCTCGCCGGCGCCGGGAGTGAACTGCCAGGCGCCGCGCGATTCGTAGCGCCGGTCGCCGTCCGGAGTCCCGAGCCAGGTCTCGGTCAGCACGTACTTGCGCGCCTGCGGCCCGAAGTCGCCGTAGAGCGCGAGCTCGGTCCGGATCCCGGCGCAGTCGGCGCACGGCAGAGTGCCCAGGAAGCGGCCGAAGAGCGGCAGCTTCGGCGCGCCGGCGGCGAGGACGTACGGCTGCGCCGTCATGGGTGGCGGAGACCCCTCTTCGGTCACTCGCGGCTCGAACACCTCGAGCGTGCCGCGCTCGGCCCGCTCGAGCTCGAAGTCGACGGTGAAACGGAACGGCGCGGCGCCGTCCACACCTCCGCCGCTGGCGTGACCTTCGCTCAGGACCCGGCCGTCCCGCCCGACGAGACGCCAGCCGACGTTGCCCTCGTGGGTCCGCGAGCAGCCGCTCACCGTCGTGCCGGGTCCGATCCGGCTGCCGGCCTCGGGCGACTGCACGAGGACGAACGACGATCCGAGGAGCACCGGCTCGAGCGTCGAGCAGGCGTTGCCCTGGGCGCCGGCAGCGGGCGCCAGGGCGAGGGCCGCGAGGGCCAAAGGCAGGACGAGGCGATCGTGACGGGTCTTCATCGGACGTTCCTCCGGGGGGTCGCGGCGCGATGCTACGCCGAGTAGGATGCGGCCCGAAAGCCGCGATGAGCGAACCGCATGCCCTTCACTGCCGCGCCCTCGTCAAGCGCTACGGCGACCTGGTCGCGGTCGATGCCCTCGATCTCGAAGTCGAGCAGGGCGAATGCTTCGGTCTCCTGGGGCCGAACGGCGCCGGCAAGACGACGACCGTCGAGTTGTTCGAAGGGCTGCTGGCGCCGGACGGCGGCGAGCTCTCGGTGCTCGGCGAACGCTGGACCGGCGACGGCCAGCGATTGCGTACGCGGATCGGTGTGCAACTCCAGGAGACGCGGTTCCCGGAGAAGCTCCGGGTGCTCGAGATCGCCGAGCTCTTCCGCAGCTTCTACCGCACCGGACTCGACCCGCGCGAGGCGCTGGCGCTCGTCGGTCTCGAGGAGAAGGTCCGCGCCTTCGTGCGCGAGCTCTCGGGCGGTCAGAAGCAGCGGCTCTCGCTCGCCTGCGCCCTGGTCGGCGATCCCGAGATCCTCTTCCTCGACGAGCCGACGACCGGTCTCGACCCGGCGGCACGGCGCCAGATCTGGGAGATCGTCGGCCGCCTCAAGGCGCGCGGCCGCACCGTCCTGCTCACCACCCACTACATGGAGGAGGCGGCCAACCTGTGCGATCGCGTGGCGATCGTCGATCGCGGCCGGATCCTGGCGCTCGGTCCGCCGCGCGAGCTGGTGGCATCACTCGGGGCCGAGCACGTGATCGAGATCGAGACCGAGGGCAACCTCCCGGAGACCCTGCTCGACGGGCTTCCCGGAGTCGAGCATCTGCATCGCGAGGGGACGCTGGCGCGCCTCACGGTGCGCGAGGTGCACCGCGTCGTGCCGCCGCTGCTGGCGCGACTGGCGGAGAACGGGATCGAAGCGCGGCGCTTCGCCACGCACCACGCGACGCTCGAAGACGTCTTCCTCTCCCTCACCGGCCGTTCGCTGGACGGCGAGGCCGCATGAGCGGACGAGCCCTGCAATCGGTGGCCGCGTGAGCGGACGAGCGCGCGGATCGGTGGCCGCGTGAGCGGGCGGGCGTTCCGCGGGCCGCGCTCCTGGCCGCTGGTGCAGCTGACGCTGGCGCGCCTGCGCGAGTTCCTGCGCGAGCCGGAGGCGATCTTCTGGGTCTTCATCTTCCCGCTCCTCCTGGCGATCGCCCTCGGCGTGGCGTTCCGCAACCGGCCGCCCGAGCCGATCCCGGTCGGCATCGAGGACGGCGCCTTCGCCGAGCTCCGGCGCGACGCCCTCGCCGCCGCCGAGACCATCGCGCCGCAGATCCTCCTGCGCTCCGAGGCGGAGCGCAGCCTCGCCACCGGCAAGCTGGCGCTGGTCGTCCTCGCCACCGACCCGCCGACCTACTGGTTCGACCCCACGCGCCCCGACAGCCGGATCGCGCGGCTCGAAGTCGACCAGGCGCTCGAACATGCCGCCGGGCGCTCCGACGTCTTCGAGCCCCGCCTCCTCGAGATGACCGAACGCGGGGCGCGCTACATCGATTTCCTGGTGCCGGGACTGCTGGGGATGAACCTGATGGGAACCGGGATGTGGTCGATCGGTTTCTCGCTCGTCCAGCAGCGCGCCGGCAAGCTCCTCAAGCTGTTCATCGCCTCGCCGATGCGGCGCTGGCAGCTCCTGGCAGCGCAGGTGCTCGCCCGCCTGGTCTTTCTGACACTCGAAGTCGCCACGCTCCTCACCTTCGCCGTGCTCGTCCTCGACGTGCCGATGCGCGGCTCCCTGCTCGCGGTCGCGGCGGTCTGCCTGCTGGGCGCGATGAGCTTCGTCGGCCTCGGGCTGCTGGTCGCCTCCCGCCCCCGCACCATCGAAGGGGTCTCGGGTCTGATGAACCTGGCGATGTTCCCGATGTGGATCTTTTCCGGCGTCTTCTTCTCCAACGAGCGCTTTCCCCAGGCGCTGCAACCGTTCATCCAGCTGCTGCCGCTCACCGCGCTCAACGACGCCATGCGCGCCGTGATGCTCGAGGGAGCGAGTCTCGTTTCGCAGAGCGCCGAGCTCGCGATCCTGGCCGGGTGGGGAATCGTCGGTTTCGCCGGCGCTCTCAAACTGTTCCGCTGGAGCTGAGGCGCCGCCGGGGAGTCAGTTTCCGGGAGGCTTCGCCGCTGATGGCGGTGTCGGCGCGGCGGGCGGCGCGGGAGGCGGCAGACCGTCGCCTCGCCGGCGCAGCTCGTCGAGGCTCGGCACGCCCCAGGCCGCGCGATCGGCGTCGGTCGTCGCCGGGTCGCAGTCGTAGATGGCCCAGCGCCCGTCGCGAGAGACCAGCTGCGTCCCGAAGACCTGCGGCTCGCCCGCCAGGAGCTTCTCGCGGTCGAGGGCCTGCGCGTAGAGCGGTCTGGCTTCGAGGAGATCGGGATCGAGCTCGAGCGCGCGGTGAGCGAGCGCGCGGGCTCGCGCGACGTTCTCGAGGAGCGGGCTCTCCACCAGGATCGCGGCGGCCCGGAAGGCGTCGCCGGGATGCCGGATCCGCCCCTTGTCGACGAAGGCGAGCGCCCGCTCGCGGCGGGCCTCGGCCGCGGCGGCGTCCGGGGTTCCCGGGTTCCGCGGGTCGTTCGCCTGCTCTGCCTCTTCGTAGAGCGCGAGCAGCTCCGGATCGAGACGCAGCCGGTACGCCTGCTGCTGCTCCTCGACCTGACGGAGGAAGCCGCTCCAGCGAAGATCGCCGTAGAGCGACGCGAGCCGCGGGTCGATCGTGGCGCGCTCGACCTCGCGATAGCCGTTGGCGACCGCGAGCGCCAGGGCATCGAACGCCTCGTCGCTCCGTCCCGCCAGCGCCGCGCAGCAGGCGGAGCCGTAGTAGGCGCGTGCTGCCAGGCCAGCACGCTCCGCCCCTTGTGCGGCGACGAGGAATCCGAGCCGGCAGGCGGGGAAGTTCCCGGCCGCAAAGTCGGCCGTCGCCTGGCCGAAACTCTCGGGCAGCCGCGAGCCGGGCGGCGGCTCGATCGCGGAAACCGCGGTCGCACCGGCGACGGCGAGCGCCGCGACCAGGAAGATCGGGATCCGCGCCGGCCGCGCGCACCGAACTACCGGCCCACGTCTCATGCCGGCTCCTCCGCCATCGCATCACCCCAGTCCGACGTCGGCGTCGCGCCGTGCGACGGACACGGCACGCCGAGCAGCTCCGCCACCGCTTCTTCCGCGCGCCGCGCCAGCCGTGCCCGGTCGCGGTGCGCGTAACCGGCGATCGGGATCGGTGTGCCGAAGCGGACCTGGATCGTGCCGGGCCGGACGGCGAAGCCGTCGCGCGGCAGAACCCGGCCGGCACCGTGAATCGCGACCGGGAGGACGTCGACCCCGGCGTCGATCGCCGCGCCGAAGCCGCCCGAGCGGAACGGCGCCAGCCGGCCGGGCTCCGACCGTGTCCCCTCGGGAAACGAGACCAGGCGCGAGCCGGCCGCGATCAGCTGCCGCGCCTGCTCGACGCTGCGGCTCGCCCGGCGGCGATCGCCGCGATCGACGAACACCATGCCCATCGCCTCGATGTACCAGCCCAGGAACGGCACCCGGGAGAGCTCCTTCTTGGCGAGGAAGTGGAGCGGCCCGGGGACGGCGGCGAAGAGCGACGGAATGTCGATCCACGACTGATGGTTGGCGACCAGGTAGTACGGGCGGTCCGTCTCGACGCGCTCGCGGCCGCTGACCTCCAGCCGGGCACAGGCCATCGCCACCTGGCCCGGCGCCCAGACGTGACGCGCCAGCCAGAGGGCGGCAGTGCGACGCCGGGTCAGGGTGGTGGCGAGGAGAGCGAGACTGATCCAGAAGATCCCCCAGACGATCGTCCCGACCGCCTGCAGCACGTTGAGCGGCAGGTAGAGATACCAGGAGAAGTGGCGCCGTGCGCTCACGGCGTGCCCGTCGTTCCGAGCGCCCTCCGGCTCGCGACCTCCGCCGTGAGCGGATCGTCCGTGAGCCCGAGCCGGAAGCGGCGGAGTGCGGCGAAGGCGATCATCGCCGCATTGTCGCCCGAGTAGACGAGCGGCACCAGCCGGAGCTCGACCCCGCGCGCCGCGGCCCACTCGGGCAGGGCACGGCGCAGCAGACGGTTCGCCGCGGCGCCTCCCGAAACCGCGAGACGCTCGAACGGCGCCCGGCGGTGGAAGCGGGTGAGCCGGTCGAGGATCTGTCGCACCGCCGAGGCCCGGAATCCGGCGAGGAGATCGAGCACCGGTTGCGCGAACGGCGGCTCCCCGGCTCCCGGGACACACTCGACTCCGGCGGCCTCGAGCTTCTCGATCGCGGTGATCGCCTGCGTCTTGAGACCCGAGTAGGAGAAGAAGAGCTCCTCGGTGCCGGCGAGGCTCGGCATCGGAGAGCGCGTCTCGTCGCCGAGCTCGGCGAGCTGGTCGACCCGCGGCCCTTGCGGATAGGGCAGTCCGACCCGCTTGCCGACCTTGTCGAACGCCTCACCGAGCGCGTCGTCGCGCGTCTCGGCGATCGTTTCGATCGCACCTTCCCGGACCCGGTAGAGACTGGTGTGCCCGCCCGAGACGACCAGGCCGACGAACTCGGCCGGCACCGGCTCGGCCGGCGCCCCCGCCTCCTCGCCGGCGCGAAGGTAGGGCGAATAGAGGTGCCCCTCGAGGTGGTGGACGGCGAAGAACGGCAGGCCGCGCGACCAGGCGAAGGCGCTGCCGAGCGAGAGCCCGACGAGGAGCGAGCCGACGAGACCGGGCGCCGACGTCGCGGCCACCGCCTCCACCCGCTCCCAGCCGACGCCGGCGCGCGCCAGCGCCTCCTCCGACACCAGCGGCCAGGCGCTCAGCTGTTCGCGCGCCGCGAGCTCGGGGACGACCCCGCCGTAGGGCCGATGCACCGCAAGCTGCGACGAGACGACCGAAGAGAGGACGCGGCCCTCGCCGTCGACCAGCGCGCACGCGGTGTCGTCGCAGGAGGTCTCGATCCCCAGGACCAGCGGAGCGGAAACGGGACCGGAGCCGGGCACGGGGCGAGCCTAACGGATCGCTCGGGCCTCGCGCAGCGCTCCACTGCCGGCGCGGGGGAGGCTTTGGTAGTGTCGGCGGACACTCCGGAGTTTCCAGCCCATGATGCCCAGAACGCTCGTCTCCTCCGCCCTCGGCCTCCTCCTGCTCGCCACGACCGCGCTCTCCGCGCAGTCGATCGCCGTCGACCCCGACGAAGGGGGCCGGCTCACCGAGACGATGCAGCGGCTGCTCGCGGATGCGGCCCCGCCCGAAGACCTCGCGCCGGAACACCTCACCGAGTGCGTCGGCAACATGGCAGGGGTCTACCCGTGCCAGAACGTCGATCTCCTCGAGCTGATCCCGCTCGCCACGATGGGCGCCACCGCGGGCAACGACAGCTGGGGCTGGACCGATCCCAAGAGCGGGCGCGAGTTCGCGCTCATGGGGCTCAACAACGGCACCGCCTTCGTCGAGATCACCGACCCGGAGAATTCGGTCTACCTCGGCAAGCTTCCGACGCACACCTCGAACTCGTCCTGGCGCGACATCAAGACCTATTCGCACTACGCCTTCATCGTCTCCGAGGCGTCGAATCACGGGATGCAGGTTTTCGACCTCGAGCAGCTGCTCAACGTCGTGAGCCCGCCGGTCACCTTCACGGAGTCGGCCCACTACCCGGGCTTCGGCAACGCCCACAACATCGTGATCAACGAGAGCTCCGGCTTCGCCTTCGCGGTCGGAACCTCGACCTGCTCGGGCGGACCGCACTTCGTCAACATCCAGAACCCGCTCGCGCCGGTCGGGGCGGGCTGCTTCTCCGCCGACGGCTACACCCACGACGCCCAGTGCGTGAACTACACCGGACCGGACAGCGGCCACGCGGGACAGGAGGTCTGCTTCAACTCCAACGAGGACACGCTGACCATCGTCAACGTCTCCAACAAGGCGGCGCCGGTGCAGATCTCGCGGACTCCGTACGCCGGAAGCGGCTACACCCACCAGGGGTGGCTGACGGCGGACCAGCACTACTTCCTGGTCGACGACGAGCTCGACGAGCAGAATTTCGGTCACAACACCTACACCTACGTCTGGGACATCTCCGACCTCGAAAGCCCCGTGCCGGTGGGCCACTTCACCTCCCCCACGCCGGCGATCGATCACAACCAATACATCAAGGGGAACTTCACCTTCCAGGCGAACTACCGGAGCGGGCTGCGCATCCTCCGGCTCGACGATCTCTCCGTTCCCACGCTGACCCAGGTCGGCTACTTCGACATCTACCCGGCGAACGACAGCGCCAACTTCAGCGGCGCATGGAGCGTCTATCCGTACTTCCCGAGCGGCAACGTGATCGTCTCCGGCATCGGCGAGGGACTGTTCGTCCTGCGCCCGATCCTCTGCACCACGCCCGCAGCGCCGGCGCCCCTCTCGGCCGGCCCGAACGGTGACAACCAGATCGACCTCGAGTGGGTCGGATCCGGCACTTCCGGCAACATCTTCACGATCGAGCGTGCCCTGGGAGGCTGCGCGGGCAACTTCGAGACGATCGCCGAAGGGGTCACCGGAACGTCGTACTCCGACACCACCGCCTCGGGCCAGGTGACCTACGGATACCGGGTGCGGGAGAGCGATGCGACCGGCTTCTGCACCTCGGGCGCCTCGACCTGCGCGACCGCATCGACGACCGGCGCCTGCACGGCGCCGCCGCTCTTCCCCGGACTCGAAGCGGTGGCGAACGACGCGGAATCGATCTGTCAGGTCGAGCTCGGGTGGCCGGCGGCGACGCCGCTCTGCGGCGGCCCGGCGCGGTTCAACGTCTACCGCGACAGCCAGGAGCTGTTCGTTCCTTCTCTGGCCAACCGGATCGCGACCGGTGTCGCCGGCGGCGCGTACACCGACGTCACCGCCCCCTCCGGGTTCAAGAGCTACTACATCGTCCGCGCGGTCGACGAAGGCAGCGCCGCGGAGGACGGGAACCTGGTCCGCAGGTCGACCACCGCCACCGGCCCGATCGTGGACGGCACGTTCTCGACCGGCGCCGAGATCGGCGACCCGCCGCTCGACACCTTCGTCGACGGTGCCCTCACCACCGGCGGCGACGCCCCCGAACATGCCGGGTGGCACCCGGTGGAGACGCGGCAGCACTCCGGTCTGCGCAGCTTCGCCTCGGGCCCCGGCGACAACGTCTGTCTGACGCTCGAGAGCGATCTCACGCTCACCGCCGGCCAGACCTCGACCCTGACCTTCTTCACCGTCTGGGACATCGAGGCGACCTTCGACGGCGGCGTGCTCCGGCTCTCGACCGACGCCGGCAACAGCTGGACGACCGTCGACCCGGGCGGCGGCTTCTACCCGAACCTGGTGACCCAGTCCGGCAACGCCTGCCAGGCGCTTCAGGCTCCACCCTCGAAGCCGGCCTTCTCGAGCGTCAACCAGTTCTCCTGGCAGCAGAAGACGGTCTCGCTCGCCGCCTGGTCGGGGCAGAACGTGCGCCTGGCCTGGACCTACGGCACCGACGGCGGCGTCACCGAGGAGGGCTGGTACGTCGACGACATCTCGGTCACCCACACCCAGATTCCGGCGAGCTGCTCGAACGACGCGATCTTCATCGAGCGCTACGAAGGGGGCGACTTCGGCGCCTGGGGGCAGGTCACCTCCGCTCTCTGACGGGCGGCGGCGCGACCGTCGTGGCGCCGGCCCCCGCGGGCGCCGCGACGAGCCGGACGTAGAGGTGGATCCGGTCCTGGTTCTTCACCGCACCGAGCACGGCGGAGTAGGGCTCGATGCCGAATTCCGAGAACAGCAGCTCGCCCCAGGCCTCGGCGAGGACGCCCGTCACGTTCGCCTCGTAACGCGCCGCGAGATCGCGCTCGATCGTCCGGCCGTGGATGGTGATCCGCAGGCGGGCGAGGCGGTCGAACTCGCCGGAAGGCTCCGCCGCGCGCGCGAACGAGAGCAGCTCGGCGCGGATCTCGGGAAAATGCGCCGCGTCGAGTTGACTTTCTCCCAGCATCGCCTTGCGGACCTTCTGGCGGTCGGAGTCGGCGACCGGCGCGAGCTCCGCCGGACCGAAGCCGATCTCGCGCATCCGATCCCGGTAGCGGCGTCGCGCGGCGAAGTGGTCGATCTCGAGCGAATCGACCGGAACGACGAGCGAAGCGCGGGTCGCTTCCGGATTTGCGTGGTCGAAGTCGAGCTCGAGCGCAGTGACGGGCGCGGTGACGAGATGGTCGTGTGCGGCGCCCGAGGCGAAACCGGCCTTGTGGGTGAGGATCGCGAGAACCGAACCGGCCGGATCGATCGTCAGCCGCTCGGCCGTCGCGGGAGCCGCGCCCGCCGTCAGCACCGCAAGCAGGAGAAACCTGGGAATTCGCATCGCTCTACCTCCGCCCGGCGTCCGGCCGAGGCTGTCATGTTAGACAGCCGGCGAAGGTGAGGGAACCCACGAAAGTCAGGAGCCGCGGCCACGGGACGCCGCAGTCCGGCGCTCCGCGGGCCGCGGCCCGGGTCCGACTCCCGCGTGACGCGGTTCGTTCCTACTCGTTGTCGCCCTGCGACTCGATCACCATCACGCGCCGCTTGCGGTTGCTGCCGTCCGGCGACGCCTCGACCCGCAGCCGGTGCGGCGAGACTTCGCGCAGCGCCGCGATCACCTTGGCACGGGTCGCCTCGTCGAGCTCGAGGAATCCGGCGTTCTGGTTCAGCCGCGAGATCGTTCCTTCGACGCCGAACGGGATGACGAGCTCGGCGCCGTCCGTCGCCCAGGCGAATCCCTCGCCGAGATCGCCCGACTCGCGCAGGAAAGTGACATCGCGCGCTTCGCCGTCGCCGGTGTGGAAGACGAAGGCGTGCGCCTCGCCATCCTCACCCTCTCCGTCGTGGATCTCGTGGCGGAAGAAGCGCGTGCCGTTGCCGAGATCCTCGCCCGAGAAGTGGTCGACGACACGTACCTTCTTGCCGTTGAGCTCGACTTCGAAGCCGTTCTCGTCACGGGTCACGTAAACCGGCGTGCCGCTCTCCGAGCTCACCGTCCGCGTCTCACCGACCGCCATCTCGTGGAGACCCTCGAGAACGATGCGTTCGATCGCTCCATCCTGGTCGAGCTTCAGCTCGACGCGCGACTGCTTCTCCCGGACTTCTCCGGCGGCGCTGGCACGCGCCACGAGCGCGAAGCCGAGCGCCGCTGCGGCGGCGAGCACCAGCCCGCTCCAGGCCAATCCTCTTTCGTAGTTTCGTACGGACATCTGCCGGTCTCCTTTCAAGATCTCGGGTCTCACGGCTCCGGTGGAGCCTGTCTTCTCACATGGCAAGTCCGGTGCCAGAAAAAGCGGGCTTGCGGAGCGCTCCGCCTCCCGAAATCGGGAGATCGCCCCCGGGATCAGGAAGTCGCCGACTCCTCTTCCGCGGCCGCGTCGACGCCCGCCAGACCGTGCTTCTCGAGGCGGTAGAGAAACGCCTTGTACGGCAGGTCGAGCAGACGCGCCGCGCGCGAGCGATTGCCCTGGGCGAGCTCCATCGCCTGACGCAGCGCCTCGCGCTCGTGCTGCTCCCACGACAGCCCTTGCGGCGGCAGACGGAACCCGCCTTCGCCGCCGCCGCGGCCCGAGAGCTCGGGCGGCAGATCCGCGGTCCGTGCCTCGCCCTCCTCGGCGAGCAGCGTCAGACGCTCGACGACGTTGGCGAGCTCGCGTACGTTGCCCGGCCAGCCGTACTCGAACAGTGTGCGCCGGAGCGTGCTCGGGAAACGCGCCACCGGCATGCCGTGGCGGCGCGCGGCGAGGGCCGCGAAGTGGTCGACCAGGAGGGCGATGTCCTCACGCCGCTCGCGCAGCGGCGGCAGCGCGAGCGGCACGACGTTCAGGCGGTAGTAGAGGTCCTGACGGAAGCGACCGGCAGCGACTTCGGCCGCGAGATCGCGGTTGGTCGCCGCCACCACCCGCACGTCGACCGGAATCTCGCTCGCCCCTCCGACGCGCTGCACCCGTCCCTCCTGCAGGGCGCGGAGGAGCTTCGGCTGCAGCGCCAGCGGCAGCTCGCCGATCTCGTCGAGGAACAGCGTGCCGGTGGAAGCCGATTCGAAGCGGCCCGGGCGCGCGCGGTCGGCACCGGTGTAGGCGCCGCGCTCGACACCGAAGAACTCGGACTCGACGAGCCCTTCGGGGATCGCCGCGCAGTTGACGGCGATGAACGGGTGCGACTTCCGCGGCGAGAGCTGGTGGAGCGCCCGCGCCGCGAGCTCCTTGCCGGTGCCGCTCTCGCCGGTGAGGAGGATCGTCGCCTGGGTCGCCGCCAGCCGCTCGACTTTCGCGAACAGCTTCTGCATCGCCGACGAGCGGCCGACGAGGTCGATCAACCGGTCGCGCGCGCCGATCTCGGCGGCGAGTCGCCGGTTCTCCTGCGCGAGGTTCCGGCGCTCGAGGGTGCGCTCCACGGCGAGCTTCAGCGCCTGCGCCTCGAACGGCTTGGCGAGGTAGTCGTCGGCCCCGGCCCGCACCGCCTCGACGGCGCGCGCGATCGTGCCGTAGGCGGTGACCATGACGAAGCCGGTGTCGTCCTCCCCGGCGCGCAGGTGCCGGAGGAGCTCGCCGCCGTCGCCGTCCGGCAGGCGCCAGTCCGAGATCACGAGGTCGACCGGGGCGCGCGCGAGCTCGCGTTTCGCATCCTCGATCGTCGCCGACTGCACCACGACGTAGCCCGCCTCGGCGAGCAGGTCGCTCACCAGATGGCGCTGATCGGCTTCGTCCTCGACCACCAGCAGCCGCGAGCCGGCGCCGCGGCTCACGGCTGACCTCCCCGACGATCGCCGAGCTCGAGGATCGCGACGGTGCCGCCGGTCTCGCCGTCCTCGAGCCGGAGCGCGCCGCCGTAGCGCGCCGTCGCCAGGCGGTGGGCCAGAAACAGTCCCATTCCCGAGCCGTGCGGCTTGGTCGTGACGTGCGGCTCGAACAGCCGCTCGCGGACCGTCCCGGAGACACCGGCGCCGTTGTCGCGGACCTCGACCCGCACGCCGCCGCCGGGCCGCTCGCAGAGGTGCACGACCACCTGCGCGCCGTCCCCTCCCGCCGCGGCCGCCTCGCAGGCGTTGACGACGAGCGCCTGCAGGACCGCCTTGAGCTCCGCGTCGACGCCGAGAACTTCGAGGCGCTCGCCGGCGGCGCTGTCGACCTCGATCCGCGCACCGCGCCGGACGTCCTGCAGCGCCTCGAGCACCACTTCGCGGGCGAGCGCCGCGACGTCGACCGACTGGGACTGCGCGGCGCCGGCCGACGCCAGCGCCAGGAACGAGCGCAGCGCCCCGTCGATGCGGCGGATCTGGCGCCGCGAGCCGTCGACGAGACCGCTGGCGCTCTCGTCGTCGCCGGCGCGGGCGCCGAGGCGCTCGATCGTCAGGCCGAGCGCGTTCAGTGGATTGCGCAGCGAGTGCGCCAGTCCGCGCGCCACTTCGCCGAGCTCGGAGAGCTGCTCGGCCTCGGCCAGCCTGCGGTTCTCGTGATCGAGCTCGGCCAGGCGGTGGGACATGCTGTTGAAGGACGCCACGGCGCGACCGACCTCGTCGCGCGCTCCGCCGCGCGGCTCCGCCACCACCAGTCCGAGCTCGCCGGTTCCGACCCGCTCGGCGGTGTGCGCAAGCTCGGCAAGCGGGCGCGACATGCGGTGGGCGAGGAGGGCGGTGGCGGCGAGGCCGAGCGCCAGGAGCGCGACGCTGCCGAGGAAGAGGCGCGAGCCGAAGCGGTCGAGGGTCGAAGCGACTTCGTCGTGCGGGATCGGAATCGCGCGCTCGAGCGACGGGCTGCGCACGAAGAGGCGATCTTCGGTCGTGTCGGCCGCGATCGAGAAGCGCTGGGACTCCTCCGGCGAGAGCGTCTCCCGGCGCTCGAAGAGCTCGGTGACCGGCTTGCCGTCCCGGGTTTTCCAGTGCAGCTCGCGCCGGAAGCGGACCGGGGGCTGCTCTCCCGGTCCGCTCTTCTCGACCTCGCCGAACGCCGGTGGCACCGCCAGGACCTGGTCGGACTCCTCGCCCGGGCTGTCGGTCGAGAGAACGACGACGTGCATCTGCTGCCTGCCGGCGGCGGCCTCGCCCTCCTTCCCGGTGGTCGACCCGTCGCTCCCGGTGCGGAACGAGAAGCCGGAAACGATGTCTTCGCCGACCTGGAAGGCGACCTTGCGCACGTCCTGCGAGACGTCGCGTGAAAGGGTCCGGAAGAGCCACCACTGCCCGGCAAGGAGCAGGCAGAGGAGCCCTCCGACCAGCAGGAACAGCTTTCGACTGAGGCTCATGGCGGTGGCGCTCTCCCCGGGATGCGGCGCGTTCGCCAGCCTAACTCAGCAAGGTTCGTGCCTCTTTCCGTATCGATCGCCCGTGCAGCGCGCTCTCAGGGATGCGCAGACGACCGCTCGCGGATGGCCGCCGCCCCCGCACGATTGCCGAGGAGCTCGAGTGTGCGCGCCGCGAGCTCGAAGCTCGAAGGCCGCGGCGAGGCGGCGAGGCCGCGCTCGACCACGCGGTCAATCTCCTCGAACCGCTGCCGCTCGGCGAGCAACAAGGCCAGCCTGGCGTAGGTTTCGAACTCCCCCGGGAAACGCTCGATCTCCCGTCGGAACGCAGCCTCGGCCTCCTCCGGCCGGCCGCTCCGGGCCAGCAGGTCGCCGCGCACCGCGTCCAGCGTCGGGACCGGAGGCAGGCCGCGGGCGGCAGCGAGCGCGTCGATCTCGGCGACACTCGCCAGCGCCTCCGCGATCCTCCCTGCCCGCGATTCGACTCGCGCCTCGAGCAGCAGGATCGCCGGCCCGGTGGCGGTCGCCGCCGCCCGCGCCCGCAGGACGGAGGCACGGGCCGCATCGAGGTCGTCGGCGACGAGGGCGATCTCTCCCAGCACGACCTCGGCTTCGGAACGGAACGCCGTTCGCGCGCGCTCCGCCTCCGTCTTCGCCTCGACCAGATGGCCCAGCGACAGCTCGGTCTTGGCGAGCTCGAGAGCTACCGACGCGCCGAGCCAGGGGGCGCGCCGCGCCGCCTCGCGGTACTGCGTCACCGCCTCGTCGGCCCGTCCCGCGCGCCGCAGCGTGGCCGCCAGCAGGATCCGTGCGTCGCTCGACTCGGGCCGCGAGCGGACGATCTCGCCGAGGAGTCGTTCGGCGGTCGGGAGATCTCCTTCGCGCAACCGGTCGCTCGCCGCACGCACCCGGACGAGCCATGGCAGCTCCTGTTTCGGATCCGGCCGGGCACCGTCTCCGGCCTGCCGGAACTCGCCGAGGTAGCCCAACGCCGCGAGACCGGCCCTCTCTTCCGGCGAGACCGCCAGCGGATCTCCGAGAGCGAGGGGAATCAGCGCCAACTCGCGCCGCAGGACGCCCGCCGCGCGACGCTCGGCGGCGAAGAGGTTGCGGCGCTCTCCGGGGTCGCGCTCGATGTCGTAGAGCTCCGGATCGGGTCCGTCGATCAGACGCCAGCGTCCGCTGGTGATCGACCGCAACTCGCTCCAGCCGAGATGCAGGCGGGGGTAGAGAGCTTCGGCGTAGATCGGCCGGGGCGACCGCGTCTGCAGGAGAGACGCGCCGGCCATTTCGCTCTCCGTGGCCCCGGCAGCCGCCAGGAGGGTCGGCGCGACGTCGACGTGCGCCACCGGAGTCGTGATCCGCCTTCCTCCGTGCTCCCCGTAGGGCAGCTTCAGAAGGAGCGGAACGTGCATCACTTCACGATGGAGCAGGATGCCGTGCTCCGCCTCTCCGTGATCTCCGAGCCCTTCGCCGTGGTCGGCGGTGACGAGAATCATCGCTTCGTCGTACCGGCCCAGGTCCGTGAGCGCGGCGAGCAGCCGGCCGAGCGCCGCGTCGGCGGCGGTGATTCCGGCGTCGTAGGAGTCGCGATGCGCCACGTTCCCCGGCCCCGCATACGGAGCGTGCGGGTCGAACAGGTGAACGAAGAGGAAGAACGGTCGTGAACCGACCGAGCGCAGCCACGCGACCGCGCGATCGACCGTCTCGACTCCCGGTCTCCGGATCTCGCCCAGGGTGACTTCGCCGGAAGCCAGAAGCGCGTCGTCGTAGACCTCGAAGCCGCGATCGAGACCGACGGATCGTCGCAGGACGTAAGCGGAGACTGCAGCTCCGGTCGCGTATCCGTGGGCACCAAGGCGCTCCGCAAGGGTCCTCGGTCCGCCCTCCTCGAGACGGAAGCCGAGGTTGCTCCGCACGCCGTGCACGGGCGGAATCGTCCCGGTGAGGATCGAGGCGTGAGACGGAAGGGTGAGCGGCGCGTGACTCCAGGCGTTCTCGAAGAGCAGGCTCTCGGCGGCCAGCCGGTCGAGTACGGGAGTCGAGCCGGCGTCGTAGCCGTAGGCGGGGAGGCGGTCGGCGCGCAGGGTGTCGATGGTCACGAGGACGATCGCCGCCGATCTGCCGGCCGGCGGCGCCGACTCCGGACCGCTGCAGGCGACGGCCAGAACGGCCAGGGCAGCCGACACCGCAGCGCCTGCGAAAAAAGCGGGCCGGGGGAGGAAGACGCCCCCCCGGCCCGGTACAAGAGAGCTTCGAAGCGTTGTCAGAAGCGGATTCCGAGCGAGATCCGGTATTCGCGCGGTGTCTGGTAGCTCGACGTACCCGTGGCACGACCGAAGTTCGCGCCGCGGATGAACTCGGTGGGCAGTCCGTCCGCGTCCTTCGGCCCCGAGTTGTCCGGCGAGACCTGGGTATTGAAGCTGACCAGGGCGGCGTCGTTGAGGACGTTGCGCACCTCGAACTTGACCCACGGCTCGAGCCAACCCTGCACGTCGAAGCCGTACTGGGCCGAGAGATCGAATGCCTGGGAGGAGTTGAACTCGCCGCGCCCGCGTTCGCCGTAATAGAGCGTCTGCGATGTGGGGAGCCCTTCGTACCCCGGATCCCGCAGCCGCTGCTGCGGAGTCAACCGGACGCCGTTCGAGACGTAGCTGAAAGTGAGCGGCGAGTCGAACCGGTAGATGAGACCGAGATCGAGATTGCCGAATCCCCCGAGCGCAAGTCCCCACGTCGCCCAGAGCCGCACCTTGTCCTCCTGGAAGTCGTTGAAGCGGCCGGTGGGGAAGTTCCGTTCCGCGCGGAAGACCTCCGGGTAGTCGCCGAAGGCCGACGGGACACCTGGTTGGTTGACTCCCTCACCTTCGTAGTTGCCTTCGTTCTTCAACTGGTGCGTCCAGCTCCAGCCGATCCCCAGCTTCGAAAGCGGACGATACGAACCCTGCAGCGACAGCGCCTCGTAGTCGCGCTGCGGCAGATCGGTGTTTTCGTACCGTACGTTGTCGACCAGCCCGTAGTCGACGCCCTGATAGACGACCTGTGTCTTGCCGTACTCGTAGCGAACGAAGTCTTCGATGACGCTCGAGTAGCCGCGCTTGACGTACTGCGCCTTCACGTAGCCGCCGTGGTCGAGCTGCATTCCGAAGCCGACCGTCCACTCTTCGGTCTCAGCCGAGTGCAGGTCCTCCGCGATCTGCACGTTCTGCGTCGGAAAACCGCCGTAATAGACGACGTAGTTGGCTGGATCGAGACCCGGGGCGAAGTCGATCCCCTGCCCCTCGGGTCCGACGTAGTAGGCGGCGACCACCGACGGATTTCCGGTGTTGGAGTTCGGAGCGACCAGGTTGTTGTTGAACCGGCCGGCATACTCGGAATACGTCACGTCGATCTTGTACCTGCCGTTGCCCGAAACGTCGTAGCTCGCCGCCAGTCGGGGCGAGAACGTCTTCGTGTCGAGCGTGGTGACGGCGGCGTTCGAATCGACGCTCGAAGCCTCGTATCGCGCCCCCAGGTTGAAGCTCCAGTGTTCACCGAGCGCCCAGCGATCGTTGACGAACACGGTGTCCGTGCGGATGTCGTTCTTCGCACCGCGCTGGGCGAGCCACAGCGCGTAGATGTTGAGTCCCGGCACGAAACGCGGGATCAGACGTCCCTGCGCGTCGAAGGCAGGGCTGCCGTTCTCGTAAAGCAGGTCGGCGTAGAAGATGTAGTCGGTCGAAGTCTGCGAGTTGCCGCCGACGTGGATCAGATCGAAGCGCTCCACGCCGACCTTGAGATCGTGGGTCCCGCCGCGCCCGGAGTCCTCGAACCAGGAGAGGGCGGCGAACGCCTGCTCGTTGTTGCGGTCCTCGGGATCGGTGGCGTCGAAGTAGGGAGCGTTGTAGTGGCGGTTCCCCGGCTGTCCGGAGAGCACGCCGATGCTGTTGAACGGGGAGTCTCGGATGTCGCGACTCGTTCCTCCGGCATTGCGGAAACCGAACTCCTTCTCCGAATAGCGCGCTTCGGCGAAGAGGCTCGGCGACAGAACTCCACCGTAGCTCACGGACCAGCCCGTGTTCGGAGACTGACGGTCGATTAGCCCCGCCGGATCGATCAGACGTGAGTTTGAGCGGTCGTTCTCCCGCGCCGAGTCGTTGTCCGTGTAGCTCAGCTGCAGGCTGTGGTTCGAGGCGATGTTGCCGGTCAGCTGGATCTGGTAGCGATCGTTCTGGAGCAGTGTGTTGTAGGGGATGCCGGTGTCGTTGAACACGTTCGACGACTCGGTTTCCTCGGTGTGTCCGGCGAGGAAGAACCAGAGCCGGTCCCGTACGACGGGACCACCGAGGGTCGCCTCGAACACCTTCCCGAGATCGCCCTCGCGCTTCGTGCCGCGATCCTTCTCGAACGGTGTCTCGTCCGACCAGTCCGGACGGCTGAGATCGGAGCGCACCGAGCCGCTGAACTCGTTCCCGCCCGTCTTGGTGATGGCGTTGACGACGCCACCGGTGAAGCGGCCGTACTCGGCGGAGACACCGGCAGCGAGGACCTGGGTCTCGGCGATCGCCTCCTCGATGTAGAGGTCATCGAAGTCGCCGAAGTAGTTCTCGGTGATGTCGACGCCGTTGACGAGGAAGGTGTTGTCGTAGGCGAAACCGCCGTTGATGGTGACCTGTCCGCTGTTCGGGGTGTTGTCGTTGAGGCCCGGCGACTGGTCCGCGATGTCGTTGAACTGCCGGTCGATGGGCAACGCGTCGATCTCCTCGTTGCCGAAGTTCGCCCCGCTCGTCGCGGTAGCCAGTGGCGACGGCGCCGTCGCCTCGACCGTCAGCGTGTCGGTCACGGTCTCGAACTCGAGCCGGGCGTCGACCCGCGCCGTGCCACCCAGCGGTACTGCAGCGGAGACTTCCACCGTCCTCGCTCCGGCGAGGGTGAACGTCGCGACGTACCGCCCCGGCGGCAGTCCCTTGAGGATGAAGTTGCCGTTCTCTCCGGTGACCGTGGAGCGCACGCCGATCAGTGCCGGCGAGCTGACTTCGACCGTCACTCCAGGGAGGCCCTCGCCTTCCGTGGACAGCGCGGAACCGGTGAGCTCCCCGCTCTGCAGTCCCTGCGCCCCGAGCGGAGCGACGGCGAGCGCGAGTGCAATGAGTCCTGCTGCCACCACCATCTCTCTCGTTCTTCGATTCATCGCATTCTCCTTCTCCTGCTGGTTTCCGATGTGGCTCTGCACACGATGCAGAGCCGGAAGCAGGAAGAGCTACCGACGTGCCAGGAACGAGCAGTGCTCTTCCGCTCGTCCCGTCACCTCGTCGCGTTCGTTGAAACCTCGCGACGAACGACTCCTCCCAGCTCGCTCGGACGAGCGACGAGACGGTTCAACGGCGCGTTTTCAACGCTCTGGAGCGGTACGGTTTTTCTGGATCGCGCGTCGCGCGTGGGTGCGCCGGCCGTCGACGAGCGCGCGCACGGAGCTCCGTCACATCGCTTGGGCGAGCGTGTCGCGGGGGAAGTTCGAAGCCGGTCCTCCGTTGCGCAAAGGCGCCGCGGGACCGCCCGCGACGCCTTTGCGATGGATCGCCGGTGCGCCGTCGCGACGGCGAACAGCGTGCGCTGCCGGACGCGTCAGGGCGTGGCTTGCGCGCGGAAGCGCACGAGCTCCGGTGCCGGCAGCCTGGTCACTCCGTCGACCACGAGCTTCCAGCTGCCGTCGCCCTGCCGCTTCCAGATGTTGACGTAGGCACCGCCGAAAGTGTCGCGCTTGCCGTCGCTGTCCGGCTCGAGCGCCGTGCTGCTCCAGTCGCCCCAGGTGTACCCGAGATCGCCCGACTCGGCGACTTCGGCGAAGTGCGGAGTGTGGACGATCCGGCGATCGTCGAAATGGCCCCGGTTCGTTTCGTGGGTCGCTTCCCGGGTCGTCGTCGCGGAGTTCATCAGGAAGGAGTCCTCGGCCTGGTATCGGTAGAGAGCTTCGACGATGCCGACCTCACCCGAGACCCTGGAGAACTCGCGATCGATGCGGAGGAGCTCCTGCTTCGTCGCTTCCCGGCGTCCGCCGCCGGACCCATCGGCCGTCGCCGTGGCACCGGCGTCGCCGGCGCCGGCCGGCGTCGCGGCGAGGAGAGTCACCGCCAGGAGTGCCGTGCCCGCACCGGAACGCCTGCGCCACTTCGCTTCATGGATCATGAGTCACCCCTCCCGAACCGTGACCGCGTCCGGCGTCCGTTCGCTCGATCGCGCATAGTGGAGAGCGGCTTGTCCCGCTCGCCGGTCGGCTCGCTTTCCCACATGAGTGTCCGCTGGGGCGAAAGTGGTTCACTTCGCCGTCGGCTCGCGTCGAACGTGGCGCCCGCCGGCGGCCGTCAGCCGGGTAGCCGACTCCGCCCCGGAGGCGCGAGAAGAGCGACCTCCTCCCCGGAAGTCGGCGTCCCGTCGCGCCCGCGCGACCGCGGCAACGTGACGGTGCGCTCCGTCCATCGCAGGTCGTCGACCGGACGAACGGTGACGCTGGAACCCATCTCCAGCAGCGGGCAGGTCCCGGCGAGAGCGATCGCTTCGTCGAAATCCCTCGCGCGCACGAGAAAGAAGCCGGTGGGTGTCGCGTCGTCGGGCCGCGGCGCCGGCTGCGGGACGGCACGACCGTCAGGGCCGATTCTCGCCCCTTCGGCGAGGAGCTTCTGGCCTCCGAGAATTCGGCCCCGGAGCGTGGTCCTCGCCCACTCCGTGTTGGCTTCGATCGTGCGGCGAAGGCCGTCGCCCACCTGCGGACCGCCGGAGAAGATGTACATGAAGACCCCACCCGGTTCAGCGGGGAGTCGTGCCGGCGCCGGACGATGCGCGAGCACGAGTCCGACGACGAGACCGGCGAGTGCCGCGGCCAGCGCCGGGAGCCACTGCCCGCGCGCCCGCCGGCGTCCGAACGCCCCCCGTGCCCGCAGTTCGGCGACCACCGCCTCCTCGAGCGCCGCCGGCGGCGGACTCTCCCGCGGCAGGCGGCCGAACAGCTCTCTTCCACTCCCGTACTCGGTCATCGGATCGCTCCCTCGGCAGTCAAAGTCCCGTGCAATGCGCGGCGCCCGTGATGCAAACGGCTCTTCGATGTTCCGGGAGGAATTCCGAGAAGCCTGCCGATCTCGTCGTGCGAGTAACCCTCGATCTCGAACAGCACGACGACCGCGCGACTCGCCTCCGGAAGCTCGGCGAGGGCGCGCTCGAGGTCCAGAAGCTCGATGCCGGGCGGCAGCGTGGCCTCGTCTTCGAGCTGGTCCGGAAGTGCCTCGGCGAGGCGCAGCCGCTTGCGGCTCTCGCGCCAGCAGTTGACGAGAATCCCCGCCATCCAGGTTCTCAGGGCCGACTTCCAGGAGAACCGCTCGAGGAGAGTGGAAACACGGATCCACGTCTCCTGGACGATCTCTTCGGCTTCGCTCTCGCGCCCTCCGCAGAGCCGCAGGGCGAGTCTCCACAGGTAAGGCGTGTGCGCCCGGTAGAGCTCGCGGAACGCCTGTTCCTCCCGCGAGGCCAGGTAGCGGCTCACCTGGCTCCTGTCGTCGGCGAAGCGAGCCTCCTCCTCGTTCATCTCCCGTGAGTGGTCCGAGCCGTGCAATTCGTTCAATACCTCGCTCTCCAGGCGCCTCGAGTGTAGCCGAGCGCTCCTCCCGGCCCGGAGTCCCGTTGGCCCGCACCGGCTGCGTGAACCCGTCGGCGGTCGATCGCCACTCATTCCATGACGGCAGCGGTACGAAACGGATCCAAGGCTTCGCCACACATGGAGATTCCCATCGTGCAATCGACATCGATGATCGAGACCTCCGCCTTCGACTCAGCGCCTCCGGCCGCACCTGCTCGCCCACCGCTCGCCGAGTCCGCCGCAGGCAGATTCCTCGATCGCCTGGCGATCGCATCCGCGCGGCGCGTCCTCGTCGTCCCCACCGAGGAGGTCGACTGGATCGAGGCGGAAGGGAACTACGTACGTGTCCACCGCGGCGAGACCTCTCACCTCCTCCGCGAGACCATGAAGCGACTCGAGCTCGTGCTCGATCCGTCGCAGTTCGCTCGCGTCCACCGCTCCGCGTTCGTTCGCCTCGACCGGGTGCGGGAGATCGTCCGCACCAGCTCCGGCGGTCTGCACCTCGAGCTGACGTGCGGTGAGCGCCTCGCACTCTCGCGCAACTATCGCCGCGGCTTTCTCGACGCGCTCTTCCCCGGAGTCGAAACCGCCGAACTCGAAAGATTCGAGAGCGGCACATTCGAAGAACCGTCGCCGGATCCAAGCTGGTGAACCAAACCTGCTCCATCTCGCCGCCCAACCCGCCGGCGTCCGGGCCGGCGGCGACGCGGGCGCCATGGCGCTCCGTCGACTCGCGGCATTCCCGAGCGACTCGCGTCATCTCGGCCGCGACTCGTCCCGGATCGCTCGCCGACGGCTCTTCGTGGCAGTCACGTTGCTCCCTCCTCGCAGCGCGCAACCATTCCGGTTCGCGCAGAAAGGAAGTGGATCCCTCATGAGAAAGACAGCAGGAAGGTACGTGCTCGGAACGCTCGTCGCGCTGGGACTCTTCGCGAGCCCCGGAACGGCGCAGCTCCAGAGCGGCAATCTCTTCGCGACGGTGACCGACTCCGCCGGCGCCGCACTGCCCGGCGCCACGGTCACGCTCTCCGGCATCGGCGCTCCGCAGACCCAGAGTTCGGATGCGCAGGGCATGGTTCGTTTCCCGGGGCTCGCTCCCGGAACCTACCGATTGGAGGCGGGTCTCGACGGCTTCAGTCCGCTCGTCTTCGAGAGCGTGGTCGTCAACGTGGGGCGCAACACCACGCTCGAGCTCGCACTCTCCTCCGCCGTGGAGGAGACCATCACCATCACCGCGGAGTCGCCGCTTCTCGACTCGCGAAAGGTCGCCACCGGCGCCACGATCGATCAGATCGAGCTCGAACGGATTCCCACCGCACGCGATCCCTGGGTCGTGCTGCAGTCGACCCCGGGCGTCCAGAACGACCGAGTCAACGTCGGCGGCAACGAGAGCGGCCAGCAGTCCGACTTCGTCGCCAACGGTGACGACGGCGACAACTCGACCTTCGCGATCGACGGCGTCGAGATCACCGACATCGGCGCCATCGGCTCGTCGTCCTCCTACTTCGACTTCGACGCCTTCGAGGAGATGCAGGTCTCGACCGGCGGCTCCGATGCAACCCTGCGGACCGGTGGAGCGAGCCTCAACCTCGTGACCAAGCGCGGCACGAACGTCTGGCGGGGTTCGGCGCGCTATCTGAAAGCCGACGGCTCGTGGCAGTCGGACACGGGCTTCGAGCAGAGCGACCTCGGGCCCGGACAGCCCTCGTTCAAGTCCGGGAACCGGATCGTCAACGTCGAAGACCAGGGTATCGAGGTCGGCGGTGCCATCCTGCGGGATCGCCTCTGGGTCTGGGGATCGTACGGCGAGCAGAACATCAAGCTGCTGACCCGCGCGGATACGCCGGACAACACCACTCTCGAGACCTGGAACGGAAAGATCAACTGGCAGGTGGCGAAGAACAACAGCTTCACCTTCTTCGCCTCGAGCAACGACAAGGTCAAGATCGGTCGCAACGCCTCGCCCACACGGCCACCGGAGACCACCTTCGATCAGTCCGGCTACAGCGGCCCCAACAACTTCGTGCTCTTCAAGGAGCTCTTCGGCGAGCGTCCGACCGTTCTGAAGCTGGAGGACAGCCACATCTTCGGATCGAACCTGTACGCCACGGTACTCTATTCGGAGGTCGGTGGCGGATTCGGATTCGAGCCGCAGGGCGGAACGTCGCGCACGCAGGCCGGGCCTCTGCGCGATCGCGATCGCGTCTGGCACAACAGCTACTATCAGTACCTCAGCGATCGGCCGCAGGACCAGTACAAGGCGGACATCTCCTACTACGTCGACAGCGCGAACGTTAACCACGAGCTGCGCTTCGGCGCCAACCAGCGGGAAGGCAAGGTCGACAGCTTCCTGCGATGGCCCGGCATGGGTTACGCCGTGCAGTCCGGTCCCGACCCGACCCGTTACACGGTGGCGCTCACCGGCGATCTGCACCCGAGCGTCGAGGTCCGCTATCGCAACGCCTACCTGCAGGACACGCTGACGTTCGGCAACTGGACTCTCAATGCCGGCGTGCGCTACGACGAGCAGGGCGGGGAGCATCTGGCGAGCTGCTCCGAAGCCAACCCCGCCTTCCCCGACCTCGTGCCGCGTCTCTGCTTCAAGGGCGGTGACATCGGCTACTCCTGGACGACACTCAGCCCGCGGCTCGGCGCGACTCTCGCCGTGGGCGAGGAGAAGAAGACGCTCGTGCGTGCGAGCTACGCCCGATTCGCCGAACAGCTCGGCGCGGCGGACGCCGGCAAGACGAATCCGCTCTACTACTATCCGGCCTTCTACGCCCGGGCGTACGACACCAACGGCAATCTGGCGATCGAACCCGGAGAGGTGACCGAGTTTCTCTTCCCGAACGCCACTCTCTCCGGCGCCGACGAGAACGGCAATCTCGGGCAGTCGATCGACTTCCTCGCCGATCCAGGGCTCAACGCGCCGACGACGGACGAGCTCGTCTTCGCGGTCGAGCACGCCCTCCTTCCCGAGTTCGTCGTCGGTGCGAGCGTGACGTACCGGCTCGAACGGGATCTGATCGAGAGCGAGCTCCTGGTGTTCGACGGAGATGCCTTCGCGGACGAGAATCTCGCCCAGAGCGGTCGTCGCCATCGGCGCGACGACTACGTCGTCTACGAGAACGTCGATGTCACCTTCCCCGACGGGCAGACGTCCTCCGTGCCCGTCTACGGTCTGCGTCCCGGAGTCACCACTCGCGGCGGGATCTTCACCGTCAACACCGACAAGGAGCGTGTCTACAAGGGGCTCACCCTGTTCGCCAACAAGCGGCTCTCGAACCGCTGGTCGGCACGCGCCAACGTCACACTGAGTGACTGGCGCTGGAAGGTTCCGGACAGCGCGATCGACGATCCCAATCAGACCGGCATCGACGACTACGGCGACTACGCGGTGGGTGGCAACCGGGACGGCGACCGGGTGGTGCAGTGCTCGGGAGGCTCCGGTGCCAAGCAGGATACCTGTCAGTCGGCCCGCTGGACTTACAGCGCGAATGTCTTCTACCAGATCGCTCCCGAGCGTCCCTGGGGGTTCAACGTCGCCGCTTCCGCCTACGGCCGGGAGGGCTACGCCATTCCCTATTCGTTCCTCGGCGCCCGCCCCGACCTGCCGTCCGGCGAGCAGGACTACCTGGCGAGCAGCCGCCCCGACGCGAGGCGCAATGACGACGTGCACGTCCTCGACTTGCGGCTCGAGAAGGAGCTGCAGTTCGGCGACCTCGCACTCACCCTCGGCGGAGACATCTTCAATGCCCTGAACAACGGCGTCGTCCTCCAGCGCCGCGCCCATCTCGACGGCGGCGCCGGAGGCTTCGTGGACGAAGTGCTGAGTCCGAGGATCTTCCGCCTCGGCGCCCGCATCAGCTTCCGCTAGTCACCCACCGAGAAGGGAGCCGTCCGTGCATCGCTTTTCCCGCCCGCCGGCCGGCTCCCTTCTCTCACCCCTCCGCATACGGGCCGTTCGCCGCGCGCTCCTGATCTCCTCTCTGCTCATCGCGGCGGCCGGTTGCGACCGCACCAAGGCGCTCCCGTCGCACGGCGACATCCTCCTCGTCACCATCGACACCTTGCGCGCCGATTCGCTCGGCCACTCGAGCGGCGGACGTGTCGCCACGCCCTGGCTGGATCGGCTCGCCGCCGGTGGAGTGAGCTTCCCCGGCGCGCACGCCCACAACGTCGCTACCCTTCCTTCGCACGCCAACATCCTCACCGGTCGCCTGCCCTACGAACACGGCGTGCGCGACAACGGCGGGTTCGCCCTGCCGCGCGCGATCCCCACGCTCGCCACGCTCCTCCACGATGCCGGTTACGCCACCGGAGCTTTCGTCGGCGCCTTTCCGCTCGAACGGCGATTCGGGCTCGATGCGGGATTCGACCGCTACGACGACGAGGTCCGTGGCGCGGCGTCCAGGAACGCGGGCGCGCCCGCCGAGAGGCGGGGAGATCGCGTCGTCGAGCGCGCGCTGGCCTGGTGGAATTCCAGCCGAGTCAAGCCGCGCTTTCTCTGGCTGCACTTCTACGATCCGCACGCACCGTACGAGGCACCGGAGCCGTTCGCCAGCCGCTACCCGGACGAGCCCTATCTCGCCGAGATCGCCGCGCTCGACTCGTACCTCGCGCCGCTTCTCGAACCCCATCTCGAAGGCCGGGCCGCCCCGGCCACGATCGTGGTCACTGCCGACCACGGCGAGGCGCTCGGTGAGCACGGCGAGACGACGCACGGGGTCTTCGCCTATGAAGCGACCCTCCACGTGCCGCTCCTGCTCTGGGGGGAAGGCATTGCTCCCGCCGTGGATCCGCGTCTGGCGCAGCACATCGATATCGCGCCGACGCTGCTCGAACGCGCCGGTCTCGGTACGGAGTCGTTCCGCGGCCACTCTCTCCTCCGTCCCGCGCGCGAGAAGCCGCTCTATTTCGAAGCGCTCTCGGCCAGTTTCTCGCGCGGCTGGGCCCCGCTCACCGGAATCCTCGTCGACGGGTTCAAGTGGATCGAGCTCCCCGAGCCCGAGCTCTACGATCTCGAGCGCGATCCGACCGAGAGTCACAACCTGGCCGCGCTCGACGTCGAGCGTGCGCAGCGGCTGCGCGCCCTGCTTCCGCGCGACACCCTCGCACGCCAGGCCCGCGCGGACCCTGACGCCACCGCCGTCCGTGAGCTGGCAAGTCTCGGCTATCTTGCCGGCGCGACCGCCACGACGCTCCACTCCGGCCTCGAGGACGACCCCAAGCGGCGTATCGCCGACGATCGGCGACTGCACGGGGTTCTCGCGGCTGCCGAGCGCGGTGACCTGCAGCAGGCGGTCGAGCTCGCGACCGCGCTGGTCACCGATCGGCCGCGGCTCGCGGCGGCCTACGAAGGGCTCGCCCGCGCCCTGCGCGCGCTCGACCGGATTGCCGAGGCTGCCCGCTGGCTCGCCCTCGGCATCGAACGCGGAGCCGACCGGAATCTGCTCGTGCCGCTACTCGCCGATGCCCTGCTCGACGACGGCCGCGCCGCCGAGGCGGCGGAGCTCCTGCGACCGTTCGGCGGCTCGAGCGATCCCGACGTCCTCTGTGCTCTGGGCGACGCACTCTCCCGGACCGGTGAGACCGACGCCGCGTCCGATGCCCTGCGTCGCGCCGAGGCGCTGCGGCCGGACGATCCGCGCATCCTCCAGGCGATCGGTTTCGCCGCGCTGCGATCGAGCGACGTCGTCGTCGCCCGCGATCTCTTCGAGCGCGCGCTCGCTCTCGATTCCGGCCTCGCGACGTCGTGGAACGGGCTCGGCGTCGCGCAGGAGCGGGCCGGCGATCGCGCCGCAGCGCTGCGCTCCTTTGCCCGCGCGATCGAGGTCGACCCGCGCGAGTGGAACGCGCGGCTCAATCTCGGGCTCGTTGCGGCGGCGGCCGGCGAGCGCGAGCAGGCACGGGCGGCGCTCGCCGACTTCGTCGCCCGGGTTCCCGCCCGCCGCCACGGCGACGAGATCGCGCAGGCCCGGGCGGTACTTCGCGAGCTCGGCCGGCGATGATGTGGTCTGGTCGGATCCTCGCGCGCTCGGGGCTGGCGCTGTTCGCGACTCTCGCCGGCGCCTGTTCGCGGCCGCCGTCGCTCGACGGAGTGGCACTCCGCGCCCCCGTTCTCTTCGTCTCGATCGACACCCTGCGCTCCGACCGGTTGCCGGCGTACGGATTCCGGGGAGTCGAGACGCCGGCGATCGACCGACTGGCGGAGGAGGGAATCACCTTCGACTTCGCCTATTCCCACGTTCCGCTCACGCTCCCGTCGCACATCTCGGCGCTTTCCGGAACGCTTCCCTCGCGACACGGCGTACACGACAATCTCGGCTATCCGCTCGACTCCGCCCGCATCGCCTGGCTGCCGCGCCTGCTCCGGGAGCACGGCTATGCGACCGCGGCCGCCGTGTCCGCGTACGTCCTCCGTACCGAGACCGGAGTGAGTGACGGATTCGATCGCTACGACGACGAGATTCCGCTCTCGGTCCGCGGCGGCCTCGGCACGAGCCAGCGATCCTGCAGCGAGACGCTCCGTGCCGCGACTCCGTTCCTCGACCGGACCGACGGCAGGCCGTTCTTCCTCTTCCTCCACTTCTACGAGCCGCACTCACCCCATTCGCCCCCTCCGGATTCGGCGCACCGCTACGCCGATCCCTACCTGGGCGAGATCGCCGCGGTCGACGCCTGCGTCGCCGCTCTGCTCGATTCGCTGCGCGCCAGGTCGCTCTACGAGCGCTCGCTCATCGTCCTGTTCTCGGATCACGGCGAGAGCCTGGGCGAGCATGGCGAGCTCGAGCACGGGATCCTCCTGCACCGTGCAGTGCTCCAGGTTCCGCTCATCGTCAAGCTACCCGGCGGATCGCACGGTGGAGAGCGGATCCGGCGGCCGGCGGCGCTGATCGACCTGCTGCCCACCGTGACGGCGCTCGCCGGGCTGGCGACACCTTCCGGCCTCGACGGCGCCGCGCTCCTCTCGTCCTCCCCTCCGGACGACCGTCGGGCGATCGTCGCCGAGACGCTCTATCCGCGACTGCATTTCGGCTGGAGCGATCTTCATTCGGTCATTCGCTTTCCACGCCACCTGATCGACGGGCCGGTGCCGGAGCTCTACGACCTCGAGCGCGATCCCGCCGAGCTCGACGATCTCGCCTCCGGCGAGCGTCGGCAGATCGCCGAGCTGCGCAAGGCGCTCGCGGATCCGGTTGCCGTACTCCCGCCAGTCGGCGAAGCGGACGACGAGACGCGTTCCCGGCTCGCGGCGCTCGGTTACCTCGGCGGCAGCTCCGTCCTCACTCCGGGTCCGCTGCCGAATCCGAAGGCCGGGATCGGCTCGCTCCAGAACCACGCGCGCGCCGTGGAAGCGCTCGCCCGTCGTAACTTCACCGTCGCCGCCGCGAGCCTCGACCGACTCGTCGCGGCGAACCCGCGCATGGTCGACGCCTGGGAACTGCTCGGCACGGCGCGTGAGCGGCTCGGTCAATGGGAGGCCGCCGAGGCCGCGTTCCGTGAGGCGGCACGCCTCTCCGGCGGCGCCAGCTCGCCGACGCTCGCCCTCGCGAGTCTCTTCGCGTCTCGCGGCCGGCTCGAGGAGGCGGAGCAGCAGGCGCGGCTCGCGGCAAACGCCAGCCCGACCCGCGCGACCCTCCTCCTGGGCGAGATCGCGCTCCGACGCGGTGATGTCGAAGCCGCAGAACAGGCCGGCCGGGAGGCGCTTGCGCTCGGCGGAGATCCAGCCGGCGCCTGGCTGCTCCTCGCCAGGTCCTCCCAGGCAAGAGCGGACCTCGACCAGGCCCTGGAGCGCTGCGAGCGCGCCCTGGCGGTGGCGACGCGAGCGGAGCTCGTCCCGCCCGGACTGCACCTGCTCCGCGCCGACCTCCTCGCCCGGCTGGGGCGGGCGCAGGAGTCGCTCGCCGAATTCGCGCTCGAGATCGAGAGCTTTCCCGCCGACCCGGCTGCCTACACCCGCCTGGCGGCGCTGCAGGCCGCCCTCGAACAGCCGGACGCAGCGCGCCGGACCCTCCAGCGCCTGCTCGCCGCGAATCCCGAGAGCCCGCTCGCGCGCGCCGAAGCCAGCCGCGCACACCACATCCTTGGCCTGTCGTGAGGCACTCGCGACCCCGGCCGCGCGGTAGGCTTGCCCGTGATGGCGATCCGGTTCGGAATCAACGGCTTCGGCCGCATCGGGCGCGCCCTGACGCGCATCGCGTTCGAGCGCCGGGAGCTCGGGATCGAGCTCGTGCAGATCAACGACCCTGCGACGCCCGGGCAACTCGCCCGCCTGCTCGCACACGACACCGTTCACGGCCGCTTCCCGGCCGCGGTGGGCGCCCTCGAACAGGGCGTCGAAATCGCCGGCCGCAAGATCGGGCTGACCGGAGCGGCGACTCCCGCAGCGGTCGACTGGTCGATCGGCACACCGGTCGTTGTGGTCGAGTCGACCGGTCGATTCCGCCGCCGTGAGGCAGCGGCAGGCCACCTCGGACGATCGGTCGAGCGGGTTCTGATCTCGGCCACGACCGCCGATGCGGATGCCACCTTCTGCATGGGAATCAACGAGCGGACGTTCGATCCCGGGCGTCACCACGTGGTCTCCAACGCCTCCTGCACGACGAACGCCCTCGCAGCCGTGCTCGCCGCTCTGCATCCGGCATTCGGCGTCGAGCGCGCCCTGATGAATACGGTGCACTGCGTGACGAACAGCCAGAACCTGGTCGACATGGCGCACACCGATCCGAGGCGCGCACGTTCGGCCCTGGCGAACATCATTCCCACTTCGTCGGACGCCTTTCCTTCGATCGACTGGGTGCTGCCCGAGCTCCGGGGCCGGATCTCGGGCCTCGCGATGCGGGTTCCGATCGCCGCCGGCTCGCTGATCGACCTCACCGTCGAGCTTCGACAGGCGACCGATCGCGAAGCCCTGGCATCGGCCTTCCGGGCCGCCGAACGCGGCCCGCTCGCGGGCGTCCTCGGGACGACCGACGAAGAGCTCGTCTCCTCCGACTTCATCGGCGACCCGCGCTCGGCCGTGGTCGATCTCGGTCTGCTGCAGAGTGCCGGCGACCGGCTCCATCGCATCGTCGCCTGGTACGACAATGAGTGGGGCTACGCCAACCGGCTCGCCGAGCTCGTCGCGCGCCTGGCAACGTAGAATTCCGACGTTCGTTCGCAAGGAGTGCACCATGCGCCTGTTGACGCTGGAGGATCTCGATCTCGCGACGCTCAGGGGACAGGTCGTCCTGATGCGCGTCGACTTCAACGTGCCGATGAAGGAGGGCCGGGTCGTCGACGCCACCCGGATCGAGGAGGCGCTGCCGACGATCCGCGAGCTGCGCGCCGCCGGAGCGCGGCTCCTCCTCGCCTCGCACTGCGGCCGCCCGAAGGGGGAGCGCAACCCGAAGTACAGCCTGGCGCCGGTCGCGGAGAAGCTCGAGACGCTGCTCGGCGAGCCGGTCGCCTTCGCCGACGACTGCATCGGCGAGCCGGTCCGCCAGGCGCTCGCCCGCCCCGGCTGCGACGTCGTGCTGCTCGAGAACCTGCGCTATCACGCCGGCGAGGAGAAGAACGACGACGGCTTCGCCGCCGCTCTCGCGGCGCCGGCCGCGGCCTATGTCGACGACGCCTTCGGCAGCGCGCACCGCGCCCACGCTTCGACCGTCGGAGTCCTCTCGCATCTCCCGCGCCGGGCCGCCGGGCGCCTGATGGTGCGCGAGGTCGAGGCGCTTTCGCATCTGCTCGGCGAGCCGGAGCGGCCGTTCTGGGCGATTCTCGGCGGCGCCAAGATCGAGGGCAAGATCGACACGCTGGAGAATCTGCTGCCGCGACTCGACGGACTGATGGTCGGTGGCGGGATGGCCAACACCTTCCTCGCGGCGCGCGATCTCGACCTGCAGAAGTCGCTGGTCGAGACCGAGCGCATCGAGCTCGCGCGCACGCTGCTCGCCCGCGCGGCGGCCAACGGAACGCAGGTCCTCCTGCCGCAGGATCTCGTCGTCGCCGACTCCTTCGACAGCCCCGCAGACATCCGCACCGTCGCTGCCGACCGCGTCCCCGAGGGGTTCCTGGCGCTCGACGTCGGCGAGCTCACCTACCGCACGTTCGCGGCCGCCATCGCCACGGCGAAGACGCTCTTCTGGAACGGCCCACTGGGTGTCTTCGAGAAGCCGCCGTTCGATCGCGGGACGCGCGCCGTCGCCGAAGCGCTCGCGACCTGTCCGGGGTTCACCCTGATCGGCGGCGGTGAGACCGTCGCCGCCGCCCACCAGGCCGGTGTCACCGATCGCCTCGGTCATGTCTCGACCGGCGGCGGTGCCTCCCTCGAGTTCCTCGCCGGCCGCGAGCTGCCCGGCGTCGCCGCGCTCGAACGATGAGCGGAGACCGCTCCTCCCGCCGTCCGCTGGTTGCCGGCAACTGGAAGATGCACCTGCTGCGCGCCGGGGCGGAGTCGCTCTGCCGGGCGCTCACCGCCGCCCCGGGCCCGGCCGGGACCGAGGTCGTGCTCTTCCCCGGCTTCCCTCTCCTCGGGACGGTCCGCACCGCGCTCGCCGGCAGTGCGATCGCGTTCGGCGGCCAGGATCTCCACCCGGAGGAGCGTGGCGCCCACACCGGCGACGTCTCGGGGGAGCAGCTCGTCGACGCCGGCGCCGTCTGGGTCCTCTGCGGGCACAGCGAACGGCGCCACGAGCACGGCGAGAGCGACGAGCTGGTGGCGCGGAAAGCGGCGGCCGCCGCCCGGGCGGGCCTGCGGCCGATGGTCTGCGTCGGCGAAACGACGGCGGAGCGCCATGCCGGACGGACCTTCGAGGTCCTCGAACGGCAGCTCGCCCCGCTCGAGGAGCTGCCCGGGATGGTCCTCGCCTACGAACCGGTCTGGGCGATCGGCACCGGAGAGACGGCGACCCCCGAGATCGCCGACGCGGCGCACCGGCACCTGCGGGGCTCCTGGAACGAGCGCTTTCCGGGCGCTGGCGAGAAATTGCGCATTCTTTACGGCGGCTCCGTAACCCCTTTGAATGCAGACGGTTTGGCCGAAATGCAGGAGATTGACGGAGCTCTGGTCGGGGGCGCGAGCCTTGACCCCGCCAAATTCCTCGCTATCATCTCCTCTTTCGCCGCTTCACGCGGCCTGCCGAGGACCCATTCGTGATCTATCTGTTGTACACGCTGCACATCATCATCTGTCTGTTCCTGATCCTCGTCGTCCTGCTGCAGCAGGGCAAAGGGGCGGATCTCTCCGTTTTCGGCGGCGGTTCGACGATGGCCGCCTTCGGCGCCCGGAGCGCCACGAATCTCCTGCACCGTCTGACGGTCGGAGCCTTCGTGGCGTTCATCCTGACGACGCTGGGCATCGCCTATCTCAAGGGGCACGTCGAAGGCAGCTCGGTGATGCGCAACGCTCCGGTCTCGGCGCCCGCCCCGGTCACCGGCACGACGGCGCCCGCCCCGGCGGCCGCGGAGCCGGCCGCTCCGGCGACCGCTGAACCGGCGGCCGACGAGTCAGCGCCCGCGGAGGCGACGCCGCCTCCGGCTTCCGAAGACGGCTCGGCGCCGCCTTCCAACTGAACCAGGGTTCGATCGCAAGTGACTTTCCCAGCCGATGTGGCGGAATTGGTAGACGCGCACGTTTGAGGGGCGTGTGGGGTAACCCGTGTCGGTTCGAGTCCGACCGTCGGCACCAGATCTCTCGCAGGACCTGAATCCGAACCAGCAGGTGAAGAAAGTAACGGCCGCTACCGGACTCCGGAGCGGCCGTTCTGCTTTCCGGCGCGAGCCGGACGTCAGGGAAGGATCGTCGCCTTGGTGATGGTCACGGTCTCGACCGGAACGTCGGCGAACTGACCGCGGTTTCCCGTCTTGACGGCGGCGATCTTGTCGATCACCTCCATCCCCTCGACGACATGGCCGAAGACGGCGTAGCCCCAGCCGCGCGGGTTCTTGCCGGTGTGGTCGAGGAACGCGTTGTCGACCAGGTTGACGAAGAACTGCGCCGTGGCGCTGTTCGGATCCATCGTGCGCGCCATGGCGAGCGTTCCGCGCTTGTTCTTGAGACCGTTGTCGGCCTCGTTCGGAATCGGCGCTTCGGTCGCCTTCTGCTTCATGTCGGCGGTGAAGCCGCCGCCCTGGACCATGAAGCCCGGGATGACGCGGTGGAAGATCGTGTTGTCGTAGAAGCCGGCCTTGGCGTAGTTCACGAAATTGGCGGCCGACTTCGGCGCCTTGGCGCTGTCGACTTCGACCACGAAGCGGCCCATCGACGTCTCGAAGGCGACGCGGGTGGCCGTGGACTTCGCCGACGCGGCATCCGAGCCGGAGGCGGTGGCGTTGGCGGGGGCGGGATCACTTCCGATCAGGGCTGCGGTCATCAGCAACATAGCGAGACTCATCCTCTCTCCTTTGACTTCATGAGCGGTTGGTGCAGCGGGCCAGGACCGGCGCGGCCCGCGCAGATGGACGGCATCCATCGTAGCATTCGCCCGCGGCAGCGGAGGAGCGGCGGTCCCCGTCGGGGGGGCTGGTACCGACTTTGCTGATCCGCTCACCAGGAGGATTGCCATGCTGCGCCGACCGACCCTTTTCGCCCTGCTTCTCGTCTCCCTGCCGGCCCTCGCGGTGGCCCAGGGACGGGGCCGCTTCGAGCTCACCCCGACCGCTTCCTACAACTTCGGCGGTTCGATCAACGGACAGAACAACGGCTTCTTCGATTTCGACCTCGAGACGCGCGAGAGCGAGGCCTACGGCCTGACGCTCGACATTCCGCTCGCTCCCTGGGTCCAGCTCGAGCTCCTGGCGAGCCGCCAGTCGACCGAGCTCGAGTTCGACCGCGGACTGTTCGGCGGCGACCGCCGCTTCGCCGACATCGACATCTCGTACTACCAGGTGGGTGGCCTGTTCCAGTGGGGCAACGGCCAGATCCACCCCTACTTCGTGGCGAGTCTCGGCGTCGCCGAGCTCGAACCGGACGTGCCGGGCGCGTCGAGCGAGACCCGCTTCGCCGGCTCGATCGGTGGCGGAGTGAAGATCTTCTTCAACGAGCACGTCGGCATCCGCCTCGAGGGGCGCGCCTTCGTGACCGCGCTCGACGACTACCAGACCGACGACTACTGCTGCTACGAGTTCGACTGCAGCTGCCGCTACGACGACAGCCAGGAGTTCACCCAGGGTCAGGCGTCGGCCGGCCTGATCCTCGCCTGGTAGGCGGAAGTGTAGAAGCGGCGCGCGCGACGCGACTCAGCTCGCGGCGCGCGCGCTCTTCGCCGCTTCGACCCGGTTGCGCCCGCCGTGCTTGGCGGCGTAGAGCGCGCCGTCGGCGGCCGACAGCAGCGGCCGAGCGCGGGTATGGCCGTCGCCCTGCACCTCGCGACGGCTCGCCACGCCGATCGAGATCGTCACCCGGAGCATGCCGCCGTCGTCGAGCGGAATCGACAGCTCCTCGATCCGCGCCCGGATCTTCTCGGCCAGCAGCGCGGCCCCTTCGATCTCGGTCTCCGGCAGGACGAGGAGGAACTCCTCGCCGCCGAAACGTCCGATGAAGTCGGTCTCGCGCAGCTGCCCCTTGAGCTCGGCGGCGACGCGCTGCAGCACGACGTCGCCCACCAGATGCCCCTGGCGGTCGTTGATCGTCTTGAAGCGGTCGAGATCGGCGAGGGCGATCGCCAGCGGCCGGTCGTAACGGACCGAACGACTCCACTCGCGATCGAGGATGTCGAGCACCGCTTCGCGACGGTAGAGACCGGTGAGCCCCTCGAACGTCGCCGACTCGAACAGACGGGCGTTCTCGAACACCGTCGCCACCTGGCTCGCGAGCAGCTTCAGCAGGTCGAGCTCTTCGGAGAAGAATCTCTCCCCGTCGCGCTTCGCGCCGAGGAGCAGGACGCCCCCGAGGCGGCCGTGCGAGAGGAGCGGTACCGCCATCTCGGCCCTGGCTTCGGAGATCCTTCCGCCCAGGGCGCCGCCGAAAGCAGCGATCTGGCTCGTCGCCAGCGGACGCGCGTGCCGCGCCAGCGCCTTGAGCCCAGGGTCGTCGGGTGTGAGCAGCACGGTCTGCTCGAGGTCGTGGCCGGGTCCCCCGGCCGACGCCAGGCTCATCAGCTGACCGAGCGGCGGCGCCGCGATCCAGAGCGTCGCGGAGCGCAGCCCGAAGATCCGGCAAAGCTCCGCGCAGAGATGCTCGCCCATGCGCGGCAGCTTGCCCCGGCCCGGCAGCTCGCTCGCCAGCTCGAGTACCCGCTGACGGTAGGCCAGACTCTGCGGAAAGAGCCGCCGGTCGATCAGTCCCTGGAGCCAGAGGCGCAGCGGGTGGAAGAGCAGCCCGAGGACGAGCGTCGCCGCCGAGACCACCCAGACCGACTCGCGCGCCCCTTCGAGGTAGCGCGCGAAGAGCACTCCGCCGGCCGCGAGGGCGCCGTAGAAGATCACCACCAGCGCCGTGGTCAGGGCGCCGTAGAGCAGACTCTTGCGGATCACCATCTCGATGTCGAACAGCCGGTAGCGATAGATCGCGATGCACAGCGCCACCGGGTAACAGAGGATGGCCAGCGACCAGACGACGTCGGGCACGTCGAGCGGCGGCACGCCGAGAAGCTGGCGCACGGCGCCGGCGACCACGACCAGCGCCCAGGGCAGCGCCCCGAGGAACACCAGGCCCGCCATCTGTCGACCTTCACGTCGCGGATGATGAACGAACCGCTCGCCGAGGATGCCGAGGACGAGGAGCGCCCAGACCGGCAGTCCGAGGCTGATGAGGACGAACTCCGCCTGGCTCGAGCTCCACGGCAACTCACCGCCGGAGGTCTCGACGAGCAGCGCGGCGACCGTCACCGCGGCGACGCCGGCCCCCACGGCGTAGATCGCCGGAATCACCCAGCGCCGCCGTTCGAGCCAGGTCGGTCGCTCCGGAATGAGCAGCGCCAGGTGCACCTCGAGCGCCATCTGCAGGCCGGTGAGGAGATAGAACGTGGAGGTCGAGAGCAGGCCCACCAGGACCAGGTTGACCGGCTCGAACGGCAGGACGTGCTCGAGCGCCACGGCGAAGGCGAAGATCACCAGCAGGCGGGCCCGGATGTCGCGTCGCGCCTGGCGGAAGGCGAGCGCCGCGAGCACCAGATAGGCGAGCGCCACGACGAGATCGAGCAGCAGATCGAACCAGGGCGGCGGAACGCCGGGGCGGAGGGTGAGCTCGAGGCGCTGGCCGGAGCGATCGACGAGAAGCGGAACCGGCTCGTCGCGGTGGAAGCCGAGCGCCGCGCGGTCGTAGTCCACTTCGCTGCGGATCGGAGTGCCGCCGATCTCGAGCAGGCGATCGCCGGAGAGCACGCCGGCTTCGGAGGCGGGAAAGCCGCGCAACACCTCGCCCAGCATCACTCCATGCCCGGTCTCGATCAGGATGAAGCCGACGCGCCGGCCGCTCGCCTCTTCGGCGTGCATCACCTTGATCAGGTAGAGCACGGCCAGTACGCCGATCGGGAGGGCGAAGGCGAGGAAACCGCGCAGGCGCTGCAGCCGCAAGGACATGATCTGCTGTCGGTAGTCTAAGGTGGATCGGCGGTTCCCGCTGCGGTCCACGGTCCGCAGCGCAGCAGGCGCCAGCCGATCCGCAGGTTGCCGTACCAGAAACCATCCTTCACCAGCACCGCCGCCGCGAAGTGGCTGCACGACGGCTCGAACCGGCAGCGCACGCCGCCGCGCCGGAGGAGCGGCGAGATCCTCGCCTGATAGCCCGCGATCGCCGCCCGCTCGAGCCGCACGGTCCACTGGCGCTGCGGCGGGCGCGCACCGTCGACGACGAGGAGCGCGAGAATCAGGGCGGCGGAGACGAGGAGCCGGCGCTCGAACGGGCTGCGGCGGCGCCAGAACCGCTTCACGCCGGCAGCTGTCCGAGAGCGGCCCGCGCCACCCAGACCGCGAGCAGCAGCGTCGCCGTGCCCCAGGCCAGCGTTCGCTGCGTCCGCGGCGAAATGCCTGGCTCACCGGCCAGCGACCGCCCCCAGACCCACCAGACCAGGGCCGCCTCGGCGACAAGGAGCGGGGCCAGCGGATGCAACGCGAACGAGCGCCACAGATCCCCCCGCGCCAGCGCCGCCACCGCCCGCGTCAGGCCGCAGCCGGGACAGGCGTGACCGGTGAGACGGTGGAACAGGCAGAGATCGGGACCGGCGAACGCCGCGAGATCGACGTAGCGGAAGGAAAGGAAAAGGGCGACGAGGCCGAAGCCCGTCGCCCACCAGAGAATGCGCTGCTTCATCGAACCGGCGCTTCCGGCTCCGCGGTCAGTTGCTCGCGTTTCCGGCGATCGCGGAGAGGACCGCCATGCCGCCGAAGAAGAGGATCCAGAGAACTCCGAAGATCAGGAAGATCGTGCCGATGATGCCGAGGATCTTGCCGGCCATCGCGATCCCTTCACCGGCTGCCGGACTCTGCCCGGCGCGGATCGCCTTCATCTCCTGCTGTCCCATGTACCAGGCGAACGGCGCACAGAGCTGGCAGCAGACGAAACCGAGAATGCCGAGGATCAGCGACGTGGTGGCGCGGCTCGATGCCTTCTGCACCGCTCCGCCGACGGGGGGAGGATTCATCGGTTCGCTCATGTCAGAACTTGTCCGCGAAGTCGGAGAGGCCCGGGATGATGAAACGCGAGCCCTGTGTGGCCTTGACGATCGACAGGATCGTCACGATCAGCATCGGAATCCACATGAAGAGCGAGATGATGCTAGAGATGCATCCCACGCCGGGGATGAACGAGAGCACGGTGAGGACGACGAAGACGATGATCCAGGCGAAGAACTGAACCAGTCCGTGCTTGGCGTGCCACTGCACCTCCTTGTCGTCCTTCTCGGTGAGCAGCGGAATGAGCGCCAGGAGGCCGAGGTACGACAGCACGAGCATCAGGGTCCGGTTGCTCGATGCCGCCGCAGGCGGTGGTGGAGGGGTCGTCGGCTCAGTCATCGTAGCGATCTCCTCGAACGACGGTTGGTCGGTCAGTCGGTGCGGAAGGCTGGAGTCAGTGTACAACGCGCTCCGCGCCGCCGCCAAGCGACGACGGGGTGTCAGTCGTCCGCGGCGCGGGGCACGACGCCGATCGCGGCGAGCTGCTCGAGGAGCCGGCTCCAGGCCTCCTCGTCGACGCGAAGGCGGAGGGCGGCCCGCTCGGCGTAGCGCTCCTCCAGCAGGGTCACCTCGGGCGGACGGAGGAGGCGCTTGACCGCTCCGAGCCGCTCGTGGGGCAGGTCGATCGAGAGCTCGCGGGTCACCCGCTCGACCCGGGTCGGCAGGTCGGCCAGAGCGGCGAGCGTCGCGCCGGCGTAGGCGCGCGCCAGTCCCCCCTTGCCCAGCTTGGTGCCGCCGAACCAGCGCACCACCACCGCCAGCACGTCGGTCAGGCCGGCCCCCTGCAGGGCGCGCAGGATCGGCTGCCCGGCGGTCCCCGCGGGCTCCCCGTCGTCGGCCGCGCGTTCGACGGGTGGCCAGCCGATGCGCCAGGCGTAGCAGTGGTGGGTGGCGTCGGGATGGGCGGCGCGCAGCCGGTCGAGCCCGGCTTCGGCGGCAGACCGGTCCGCCGCCGGCACGACGAAGGCGAAGAAACGTGAGCCCTGCTCGCGGAGCTCGGCGCGCGCCTCGCCCGCCGGGACGACCGGCCTCTCCTTCAGCTGCCGTGCTCCGCGACCCGGCCGAGGGTGCTCTCGTAGAGGGCGCGATAGCGAGCCACGATCCGGTCCTGAGCGAACCGTTCGTTGGCTCCGGCGCGCGCGGCGCGGGCGAAGCTCGCGTGGCGCTCCGGATCGGACAGGAGCGAGCGCGCCCCTTCGGCCATCGCGCCGATGTCGCCGACCGGGTAGAGCAGCCCGTCGACGCCGTGGCGCACGACCTCCGGAATGCCGCCGGCGCGCGACGCCACCACCGGCACTTCGCAGGCGAGCGCTTCGAGCGCGGCGAGACCGAACGACTCCGACTCCGATGGCAGGAGGAACAGATCCGCACCGTTCAGCACCGCTTCGACCGCGGCGATGTTGCCGAGGAAGGTGACCGCGTCGCAGCAGCCGAGCCGCCGGCAGCGCTCTTCGAGGCGCGCCCGGTCGGGTCCGTCGCCGACCAGGAGGAGGCGCGTCGGCATCTTCTCGCGCACGCCGAGGAAGATGTCGAGCACGTCCATGACCCGTTTCACCGGCCGGAAGTTCGAGACATGGATGAGGATCTTCTCCCCCGGCTTCGCCCAGCGCCGCGCGCCGGGTTCGCCGCGTACGTCCTCGAACCGCTGCGGATCGATGAAGTTCGGGATCACCTCGATCGGCCTGCCGTCGAGATCGAGCTGATCGATCGTGGCTGCCCGCAGCGACTCCGAAACCGCGGTCACGGCATCGCTCCGCTCGACACCGAACTTGGTGGTCTCGAGGTACGACGGGTCGTTGCCGACCAGGGTGATGTCGGTCCCGTGGAGCGTCGTGATCACCGGCAGATAGCGCGTCGCGAGCATCTGCTGCGCGAGGATCGCCGACACGGCGTTGGGCACAGCGTAGTGCACGTGCAGGAGGTCGAGGTTCTGATGCCGGGCGACTTCGGCCATCTTCGAGGCCAGCGCCAGAGAGTACGGCGGATATTCGAAGAGCGGATAGTGCGGCACCACGACTTCGTGGAAGAACAGCTTCGGCTCGAGGAGCTGCAGCCGTGACGGCAGCGCGTAGCTGATCACGTGGACTTCGTCGCCGCCGCGGGCGAGCGCCATGGCGAGCTCGGTCGCCACCACCCCGGATCCGCCCATGGTCGGATAACAGCTGATGCCGATGCGCATGGAATCTCTAACGCAGACCGGTGGGAAGAAGTTGCCAGGGATCGGCGATCGCGAGCGGCGTCGGCGTAAGGAACCCTTCGCCGAGCTCGGCGCCGATGAGCTGCCCGTAGTGCCGCGCCCGTCCCTCGACCGCCAGCCGGTACTCGCGCGAGGCGATCTTGGTCGGCGGGTCGCCGTCCGGCTCGGGAGCGCGCGCCGCAGCCGACACACGATGGAGCTGGCTGCCGTAGGCGTCGAGCGCCCGCATCTTGGCCTCCCAGGTGGCGGTGACGTCGACGATGAACGCCGGCTCGATCGGATCGTGCTGGGGGTAGGAGAAGAGTGCACCCGGGCGATGCGGCCGGCCGCTGCCGCGCCTGCGCAGGCCGGCGTAGAACGCCGCCTCGCGCACCAGCCGGTGACTCCGGGCGTGGTCGGGATGGCGGTCGGCGGGCGTCGGCGCGAAGACCAGCTCGGGGCGGAGATCGCGGAAGACCGAGATCAGCTCCTCCTCCTCCGCGGCTCCGGTGCGCAGGGCGCCGTCGCCGAAGTCGAGGATGCGGAGCTCGCTGGCGCCGAGCGCCGCCGCCGCGGCCTCCGCCTCGCGGCGGCGGATCTCCGCCGAGCCGCGGCTCCCCGCTTCGCCGCGGGTCAGGTGGACGATGCCGACCGTTCGCCCCGCGGCGACCAGCTTGGCGAGCGTTCCGCCGCAGCCGAGCTCGACATCGTCAGGATGCGCACCGAAGGCGACCACGTCGACCGTCATGCCGGACTCCCCTTTCCCGGCACGGGTTCGGGCCGGAGCAGCTGCCGCACCGCCTGCGACGAGAACTCGCGCCGCCGCGGCCCGAGGACCCGCCCGGCGGCGACCGCACCCAGCACGGCGAAGGCCACGAGCGCGATCCGCAGCGACGCCGGCGCCGCTCCGGTGAGGGCGATCGCCGCGCCGACCGCGACCAGCCAGCGCACGATCTCGCTCGCCGGCAGCCAGGGGCGTCGGTCGTAGAGGCCGCCCACGTCGGCCAGCCCCCAGACGGCGAAGATCGCCACCGCCAGGCGGTGGGACGCTGGCAGCCGCTCACCGACGAAGAGCAGCGCGATCACCGCACCCATGGCGAGCGCGAACTGGATGAACGAGTACGCCGTGAGACCGGACGGCGGGCTGGCGTCGTACTTCCGGCCGTCGAGCGGGGTGTACGGAATCGGCTCGAACGGCACGTCGGCCGGCCGCCAGCCCGGCGGCTTGAAGAAGATCAGGACCTTGTCGCGCAGGCGCCGCGCGCGACGCGCCACCGAGACCAGCTCGGCGACGTAGTGCACGTTCGCCCACAGCGGATTCCAGCTGGCGAGCGGCCGGGTCACGCCGTAGGCCGGCTCCTCCTCCTCCTTCTGGAAGGTTCCGAACAGCCTGTCCCAGACGATCAGCACGCCGCCGTGGTTGCGGTCGATGTACTTTTCGTTCGAGCCGTGGTGGACGCGGTGGTTCGACGGCGTGTTGAGGAAGCGGTCGAGGAAACCGAGCCGGCCGATCGTCCGCGTGTGGATCCAGAACTGGTAGAGGGTGTCGAAGGCGTCGAGCGCGAGGAACATCGTCGGCGGCACACCGAGGACGGCGAGCGGCCAGTAGAACGGCGCCGAGAAGAACTGCTGCACCGCGCTCTGACGAAGCGCCACCGACAGGTTGTACTCCTCGCTCTGGTGATGGACGATGTGCGCCGCCCACAGGAAGTTCACCTCGTGGCTGGCGCGGTGGAACCAGTAGTAGAGACAGTCGACGCCGAGGAAGGCGCCGAACCAGTGCAGCGGGTTCGACATCGACACGGCGAAGATCGCGAAGCGCTCGAAGAGGAGCACGTACCCGGCGAAGAGCGCCGTCTTGGCGAAGACGCCGACGAGCTGCTGGATCGTGCCGCAGGCGAGATCGTTCAGCGTGTCGTTCAGCCGGTAGAGCCGACCGCCCGCTTCGCGCCGCTCGCGGCGTTCGACGAGAATCTCGACACCGATCAGCAGGAAGAAGACCGGGATCGAGAGGGCGATCGCGTTCCAGCCCTGGGGACTCATCGCCCGCCCAGTCTAAGTCAGGCGCCCGGCGACGGATCGACGACCGAGAGGAGCCGCGGGTCGAGCTCGAGCTGGTCGAGGAGCGCCGCCCCGAAGCCGTCGCCGAAGCGGCCCGGAAAGTAGCCGGCCGAGAGCAGGCGCTCCTGCGGTTTGCCCGCCGGACGGAGCGCGGTCTCGAGCTGCCGCCGGCGCTGGTGGGCGACCTCGTCGCGCCGTGCCGCCGCCGCTTCGACCTTGGCCGCGAAGGCGTCGAGGTTCGCGAGCAGCGAGTCGCGCGTCTTCTGCCACGGCTTCTCGAGATTCGCGTCGAGCGCCAGCGCCGGAGATCGCAGCCGTTCGGCCAGCTCCTCGACCGCGCCCCGCTCGGCCGCCACGAAGCCGCCGCCGGCGCGCTCCGCCAGTCGTCTGGCGAGCTGCTCCGGTTCGTAGAGCAGCTCGGCGACCGAGCTGCCGAGCTCGTCGAGCTGCTGCCGCTGGCGCGCCTCGACCACCAGCGCCTGGGGGCGCAGCGCGGTCGTCGGCGCCGCGAGCTCGAGCAGCGGATAGACCGCGCGCGCCTGCGCCAGGTAGGCGGTCTCGGCCGGACCCATGATCTGCAGGGTCGTCCCGAAAACCGCGTCCTGGATCGCCGGCCGCGCCAGGACGCCGGGGGAGACCACCGCCGGGTTGTCGGCGATCGTCTCGAGGAGGCGCGCCACCGGTTCCGGCTCGGCCCCGGCGTCGCTCCCGCGCAGCCGGAAGTGGCCGTCGTCGATCCATTCGATCCTCCGACGCAGGCCGTCGCGGAGGAGGAAGAGCGGGCTGGTGTCGCGCTGGGCGGCGACCTGGAGCTCGTAGCCGCGCTCCTCGGTGGCGCGCTCCGCCTGCTGGAAGGCGGCCTCGACCTCGGTGCGCCGCTCGATCAGACGCCGGAGGTGCGGCTCCTGGGCGCGCTTGAGCTCGGGCAGCATCGAGTCGACCAGGAGCGGCGAGCGCCCTCCGAGGGTCGCGACGAGCTGGCGGGCGAACGCCTCGCCGAAGCGGCTGTCCGGTCTCCACCATCCGCCGAGCCGCTCGCGCCAGGCGGTGAACCAGGGCGACGGAAAGCGCGCCGCGAGCTCTTCGAAGACCGGACCGATCTCGGGGCCGACGGTGCGCAGGCCGACCGGCACGAGCGGCGCGCCGTCCTCGCCCAGCGCCAGCTCGAGGAGCTCGTCGCCGAGCGGAAAGGTGGCGGTCGCGATCTCGTCCCAGTCGTGATCCTCGGTCGCCATCCAGAAGAGCGCGACCGCCGGCACGCCGGCCGCCTCGAGCGCCTCGGCGTGCCGGACCGCCGCGGCGGCCTTGACCAGGGCGAGGAGCGGGCCGCCGAACAGCCCCACCTGCTGTCCACCGATGACCACCCGTGTGGCGGGCCGGGCGAGCTTCGCGGCGAGCTCGTCGGCGCGCGGATGTCCGTACGAAGCGTTCGCCACCTCGAGCCCACGCGCCACCGCCGTGCGGTCGACCGGCGGGGGGGCGCGCTCCGGCACCGTCCCGGGAACCCAGAACTCGAGCGGCGCGAGGAGATCGAGATCGCGCCCTTCGAGCCAGGCCGCCGGCAGGCCGCGGATCGCGCCGCGGGAGAGGAGATCGATGGCGTTCCGGGGCGGAGTTCGGGCGGGAGCGGACACCGTCGCCGATCCTAGCGGTAAAATAGCCGGTCCGATGCTCCGTTTCGGCCCCGTCGCCCTTCCCACGCCGCTCGTTCTCGCCCCGATGGCCGGGGTGACCGATCGCGATTTCCGCCTCATCGTCCGCCGGCTGGGGGGCGTGGGGCTGGTGACGATGGAGTTCATCGCCTCGAAGGCGCTGGTGCGCGGGGTGCGCAAGACGCTCGACCTGATGCACTTCGTCGACGAGGAGCGGCCGATCTCGATCCAGATCTACGGCTCCGACCCCGACACCATGGCGGAGGCGGCGCGGCAGGTGGAGGAGATGGGCGCCGACATCTGCGACATCAACATGGGCTGTCCGGCGAACAAGATCCTCAAGGGCTGCTCGGGCTGCGCCCTGATGGGCGACCTCGAGCTCGCCCGCCGCATCGTCGCCACGGTCCGCAGCGCGATCTCGATCCCGCTCACCGTCAAGTTCCGTCTCGGCCTCGCCGAGCAGTCGAAGAACTACCTCGAGCTGGGGCGGATCTGCGAAGGGGAGGGGGCCGACGGCGTGGCGCTCCACGCCCGCACCGCGCGCCAGATGTTCTCGGGCGAAGCGCGCCTCGCCTGGCCCGAGATCGCCCGCCTCAAGGAGACGGTCGCCATTCCGGTGCTCGGCAACGGCGACGTCCGCGAGCCCGCCGACGCTCTCGACATGCTGCGCGAGACCGGCTGCGACGGCGTGATGATCGGCCGCGCGGCGACCAAGAATCCGTGGATCTTCCGCCAGACCGCCGACCTCCTCGCGGGGCGGGAGCCCGAGGTCGCGTCGCTCTTCGCCCGCCGCGACCTGATCCTCGACCACTTCCGGCTCGTCGCCGAACGCGAGGAGTCGAAGTGGGCGCTCCACAAGCTGCGCAAGTTCACCGGCTGGTATACCCACGGGATCGCGCACGGCAAGGAGCTCCGCGCCCGGATCAACGAGCTCGGCGACGTCCCCTCGTTCCTCGACGCGGTCGAAGCGTTCTTCGACGAGCGGCTCGAGGCGCCGGAGAAGGGCGCCGCCGCGACGTCGCCGGCCCGGGCGACCGCCGCTTGACCCGCCACGACCGGATCGTCCCGATCCCGGTCTCCGAGGCGCCGACGGCGATCGCCGAGGCGGCGGAGGCGTGGGGCGCCGAGTGGCGCGGAGATCCCGTCGATCGCCAGCGCGGCCGCCTCGCCCTGCCCTGCGTTTTCGGACTCCGGCGCGGCGTTCTCGTCGGAAGCGTCGCCATCGAGCCTTCCGGCGAAAGCGCCCGGCTCACCTGGGAGCTCGAAGAGTCGCACCTCGAGCTCCAGGGCGCGTCGGTTGCGCTGCTCGCGCTGTCGCTTGCGCTCCTCCTGCCGGCGCTCGCCTGGCCGTTTCACCCGCCGCTCCTCGCGCTGCTCCCGATCGCGGCGGTGACCGGCCTCGCCGCCTGGTGGCTCGTCATCTCCCGGCTCCGCAACAGCGGACCGGAGGAGTTCTTCGAGACCATCGGCGAACCGCACGCCGGCGAGATCTCGACGAAGTAGGCGAATGTCGGAATCGGTCCGGGGTTCGTCCGCGCGGCCTCGCGCCTTTCCCCGAGCGCTCCGAGCTCCCGTCCTCGCGGGCGCTTCCACCCTCGCCGTTCATCTGCTGATCGCCGCGGCTTTCCCGGCGGCGCGCTTCCTCAAATACACCGCCGCCGGCCGCTTCTGGGTGGATGGCGCCATGCCGCACGAGCGGCTCGTTGACTTCAGCCCGCTCTTCCTCAGCCTCGCGATTCTCTTCGAACGTCTCGCCCTGCCGTCCTTCGCCCTTCTTCAAGCGATGGAGATGACGCTCGCCGCGATCTCCGCGGCGCTCCTGTACGTACTCGTCGAACGCCGTCATGGTCCGCGCGTCGCCACGGTAACGACCGCGGCGTTCGCGCTCTCCTCTCGCCTGCTCGTTTACGAGCGGCTTCTGGAGCCGGAGACGCCCCTCCTTGCGATGCTCCTGGCGACCCTGCTCTTCACCGAGACCGCGCGAACCGCGAGGGGCCGGCTCCTCGCCTGCACGTTCGCTGCGCTGGCGGTTGCGATTCGACCGAGTGTTCTGCCGTTCGCCGTCGTCGCCGCGCTCGTGAATGGATCGCGCGCGGGTTCACGTCGGGAGGTGGTGCGGCAGACGCTGCTCTTTCTCCTGCCACTCGCTTTCGTCTCGGGTTGCCTGGCGGTTCAGGCGGGCGTACTCCTCGGTGATCCTCTCGCGCCGAGGATGAACCCGGGAACCGTCTTCTACGAAGGAAACCGCCCTTCCTCCCGCGGCGTGAGCGCCCAGTATCCGCCGCTGGTCGCCGCCCTGGCTCTCGAGGACGAGGTCCATCCCGACCCGGCGCACGTCGCGTTCCGGCGTATCGCGAGAGCCGAGCTGCGCGACGACGCGCTTTCGATCAGCCGGGTCAACCGCCTCTGGTCCGGGCGCGCACTGCAGTTCATCGTCGATTGGCCGCGCGACGCCTTCGGGCGATTCCTGCGCAAGGTTCGCTATGCCTTCCACGGCCACGCCTGGCACGACGTCCCGCAAGGCTACCCGCTGGAAGAGCGGCTGCGGCGTCTGCCGCTGGTACCGTTCTCGCTCCTCGCGGCCACCGGCCTGGCGGGCGCCCTTCTCGGGGCGGGGCGCTGGCGCCACGACGCGCTTCTCTATGCCCTGCTCGCTCTCCAGTTCACGGTTCTCGTCGTCTTCTACGTTTCGGCGCGTCAACAGCTGGCGCTCCTCCCTCCACTCCTGGTTTTCGGCGCCGGAGCGTTGTTCGAGCTCTTCCATCCTGCCCGGCCGATGCGCCGCAAGCTCCTCGTTGCCGCATCGATCGCGGCGCTCACGGCGATGTTCTCGCTTCCGGACGAAACGATCCGGAAAGACGCGGAGGCCCGCCGGTCGCAGTCGCGATCGATCGCGCACCATCTTGCTGCGCTCGATGCGCGCTCGGCTGGCGACCTCGCCCGGTTCACCTCGGAGCGGGAGCTCGCGATCGCGCACGGCGCGCGCTGGATCGACCAGGTCTGGATGGCCGACGGCATTCCCGTGCCGCACCCTCTGCCGAGCGCGGAGAGCGTCGCCGCGGGAGCGGCCCGCCTTCTCGGCTCGGCGATCGCGAGTCCCGGAGGACCAGCAGGACCGGAACGCGAAGAGCTGGTCGACGACCTGGCGACTCTCTGGATGGCCGCCGACCAGCCGGACGCCGCCCTCGCTGTCCTGGCGACTCATGCGTCGGAATCGGCACGACGAACACCTCGCGCCGCCGTCCTCGAGGCACGGGCACTCGCACGGGCATCGAGGTCGAACGAGGCGCCCGACGTTCTCCGCAAGGCGCTCGATCGAGCGCCCGGCGACGCGTTCCTCCTCGGCGAGCTCGCCGCCGTCGGTGATTCGCCGGATTCGGCCGCTGCGCGCGCGTCGCTCGATCGCTACTTCGGTGAGCTCGACCGTCGCCTCGTCGTCGGTCGCGCGCTCTTCGCCGCCCGACGCTCTCCGGAGGCGGCGGAAGAGCTCGGGCCGCTGGCCGACGCGTTTCCCGAGCTTCGGAGCGTTCGGCTCCTGCTCGCGCTTTCTCTCGGAGAGAGCGGCGAGGTCGACGAGGCGATTTCCCGGCTCGCCGCGGAAGCCGGAACGCGGATCGACCCCGTCGTCGCGCCGGCGCGGACGGCGCGGCTGGTGGCACGCTGGCGCGCAGCGCACGCGGGCGACGTGCCGATCGAGCGACAGGCGGACGCCCTGCTCCTGCTGCTCGGCGTATCCGGCGATCCGCCCGCTCCGGAATAGAGCGGTCCTCTGCTATGTTGTTGCGTCTGGCGACCGCGAATTCGGGCCGCCGGTCGGTTGTTTCACGGTTCTTTCACAATCTGGGGGCGCACCGGGTTCGACGGGGAACAGTGCGGTTCGGGGGTTGCGCGCCGGGTTTGCACCCGTAAAACGGCATTTCACAACTGCCAACGACAACCTCGCACTCGCGGCTTAATAGACCGTGACGTTCCAACCATGGGCCATTGTCCACGGCACGGGTTGGAGCGACGCCAAAGTGGACTGAAAGCCGAGGTTGGTTCCGTGCCTCGGTGGGATCGTCAAATCGGAACTGGCGCTTGCGTAGGAGGCCTTCTGCATTGCGCAAGGGCGATGACCTGAAGTGAAGGCTACGCGCGTAGAGACTTCCGGGACGCGTTTTCCGGACGTGGGTTCAATTCCCACCGCCTCCACCATTTCCCGCCTTTCCGCAGACTGACCTTTGCCGCTCCGACCGGCCGTGACCCGGCCGGTCGTTCTGCGTTCGGGCGTCCCGGGCTCAGCGGCGGATCGAGTCGAGGAGCTCGTCGATCTTCGGTCCGAACGGCGGCTCGAGGACCCCGACCTCGGTGACGAGGGCGGTGATGAGCTCGGCCGGAGTGACATCGAAGGCGAGGTTGAAACCGGTGGTGCCCTCGGGCGCCGTCCGCCGCCCGTCGAGCTCGGTCACCTCCAGGCCGGCGCGCTCTTCGATCGGGATCTCGGCGCCGCTCGTGATCTCCGGGTCGAAGGTCGAGAGCGGGGCAGCGACGTAGAACGGCACCCCGTGCCGCGCCGCCAGCACCGCCACGGTGTAGGTGCCGATCTTGTTCGCCGCGTCGCCGTTGCGGGCGATCCGGTCGGCGCCCACGACGACCCGGTCCACCAGCCCGCGCGCCATCAGGGCGCCGACCATCGAATCGGTCACCAGGCGGTGGGGCACGGCGAGCCGCCCGAGCTCCCAGGAGGTCAGCCGCGCGCCCTGGAGCAGCGGGCGGGTCTCGTCGACCCAGACCTGGGCGAGACGCCCGGTGCGGAACGCCTCGGCGAGCACCCCGACCGCGGTGCCGATGCCGCCGGTGGCGAGCGCGCCGGCATTGCAGTGGGTGAGCGCCCGCGTCCCCGGCGCGAAGAGGGCCGCACCGTGCTCGGCCATGCGCCGGTTGCGTTCGACGTCGTCGGCATGGAGCGCCGTCGCCCACTCGAGGAGCCGCCGTGACTGTTCGGCCGGCGGCAGCTCGCGGAGGAGCTCGAAGGCGCCTTCGCCCTCGCCCAGCGCCCAGCGCAGGTTGACCGCGGTCGGCCGCGTCGCGGCGAGCGTCGTCACGGCCTTCGCGATGCGGCGGCCGGGATCGGGTTCGGGATCGGCCGGATCGAGGAGGGCGACGACCAGTCCGTAGGCCGCGGCGATGCCGATCGCCGGCGCACCGCGCACCGCGAGGCGGCGGATGGCGGCGGCGATCTCCTCGACCGTCGCGCACGAGATCCAGCGCTCTTCCCCCGGCAGGAGGGTCTGGTCGAGGAGCTCGAGGTGTGCGCCGCGGAAGCGCAGAGGGGTGAACGGCTCGCCGATCGGATCCATCGCTTCATCCTATCGACTGCTAGGATCGCCCCCTCCGGAGGAGGCTCCATTGAAAGGCGATCCCACGAAGCGCGGTTTCTCGACCCGCGCCATCCATGCCGGGCAGCAGCCCGACCCGACCACCGGTTCGGTGACGGTACCGATCTACGCCACGTCGACCTACGTGCTCGACGAGCTCGGACAGCACAAGGGGTTCGAGTACGCCCGGGTGCAGAACCCGACCCGTTTCGCGCTCGAGGCGAACGTCGCCTCGCTCGAGAACGGCGCCACCGGCCACGCCTTCGCCTCGGGAATGTCGGCGATCGCGGCGCTCATGACGCTGGTCCGGACGGGCGAGCACGTCGTCTTCTCGCGCAACGTCTACGGCGGAACCTACCGCTTCATGACGCAGCTCCTGTCGCGCTACGGCGTCGAGTCGACCTGGGTCGACTCCACCGATCTCGGCAATGTCCGCGCCGCCATCCGGCCGAACACGAAGATGGTCTACGTCGAGACGCCGACCAACCCGATGATGGAGGTCACCGACATCGCCGGTGCGGCGACTCTCGCCCACGAACACGGCGCGATCCTGGCGGTCGACAACACCTTCATGTCGCCTTTCTTCCAGCGGCCGCTCGACCTCGGCGCCGACGTGGTGATCCACTCGACGACCAAGTTCCTGAACGGCCACTCCGACTCGATCGGCGGCGTGCTGGTGGCGAAGAGCGCCGAGCACGGCGAATGGTTCTACTTCGTGCAGAAGTCCGAGGGCGCGATCGCCTCGCCGTTCGATTCGTTCCTCATCCTGCGCGGCATCAAGACGCTGGGTGTCCGCATGGAGCGTCACGAGACCAACGGCCGCGCTCTCGCGAGCTATCTCGCCAGCCACGCCAAGGTCGAGCGGGTGCTCTATCCGGGCCTCCCGGACCACCCCGGGCACACCGTGCAGAAGCGGCAGGCGTCAGGGTTCGGCGCGCTCATCACCTTCGAGGTCGGCAGCTTCGCGGCGGCCAAGCGGTTCCTCGACCGCGTCGAGGTGATGTCGCTCGCCGAGAGCCTCGGGGGCGTCGAGACGCTCACCTCGCACCCGGCGTCGATGACCCACGCGTCGGTGCCGCCGGAGAAGCGGGCCGAGCTCGGGATCAGCGACGGACTGGTGCGGATCAGCGCCGGGATCGAGGACCTCGACGATCTTCTCGCCGACGTCGAGCAGGCGCTCGCCGCGATCTGACGGCCGGTCTAGTAGTTCGTTTCGTCGAGGATTTCGCGCTCTTCTTCGTCGGAGAAGGCGGCGTTCTTGTCGAGCGACGCGCCGATCCAGGCGAGGAAGTTGGGCTCGCTCTTGCCGACCTTGAAGGCGAGGATCTCCGGCAGCTCGTAGCTGTGCAGCTCCTGGATCGTCGCCTGCACGGCGTCGTACTCGCTCTCGAGTGTCTTCACGATCAGCATGAACTCGGCGTCGCGACAGATCTTCCCCTGCCAGCGATAGACCGAGCGCATGCCGGTGACCATGTTGACGCACGAGGCATGGCGGCGCGCCACGAGCTCCGAGGCGATCAGGTTGGCCTGTTCTTCCGTACCGACGGTGGTGATGACGACGAGCGCAGCCACGGCCGACGAAGCTACTCCCGTTGCTGACGCAAGTCAAACAGGATCGCGCCCTCACCGCCAGGTCTCGCTCTCGACGTCGTACTCGATCACCGTCACCTTGCCGGTACGTCCGACGACCCGGGCGGCGGCGAGGAATCGCGTGCCGTCGGTGAGATAGACGCTCCCCGGAGTGGCGGTCCCGAGATAGCCGAAGGAGGCGATGTCGGAGCGGTTGAAGCGGATCGGATCGTCGAGCCGGTCGAGCCGGCGACGCGGGTCCGACGGATCGCGCGGCGCCGGGCCCGGCGGGAAGCCGAAGGTGACGCCCCGGCCGAGGTGCGAGAGGCGGCGGCGGCCCTGCACCACGGGATCGACGCCGCTCGCGATGTCGGCCGTCAGCACGCCGTCCCCGTCGCCGTCGCGGTAGAGCGCCCAGCTCACCGAGCCGTCCTCGGCGACGTGGAACTTGAGACCGACGTTGGCGCCGTGGCGGATGGCGAACGAGTACGCCACGCGAAAGGTGGAGGCGACCTCCGCCGCGGCCAGCTCGACCCGCAGCTTCGCGGCGATCCGGACGAGCGGCGGGACGCCGATGGCGAGGAGCAGACTCGAGATCGCCAGAACCACGACGAGCTCGAGCAGCTGGTACCCGGCCTGGCGCTGCCGTCCCGGGAGCGCCACCGTCGGCCGCCTCCACCCGTTCGCCACGCCTCAGTCCTTCGCCGTTCCGGCCTTCGGCTTCCGCGGCAGCTGGACCTTCTCGTCGAGCGTCGTCGCGCCGGAGGTCGCGATGTAGGCCTTGAGCCCTTCGTACGTCGACTCGCCGATGCCACGCACCAGCATCAGATCCTCGACCGCCTTGAACGGTCCGTTCTTCTCGCGGTGCTCGACGATCCGGGCCGCGACCGAGGGTCCGATCCGCGGCAGCAGCTGCAGCTGCTCGACCGAGGCGTTGTTGATGTTGACGGTCTTGCCGGCCGGCGCCGCGACGGCCGGTACGGCCGTGGCGACGAGGCAGAGGGCGACCGCGGCGAGGACGAGCTGACGAAGACGATTCGGGTGCAACATGGTGAGACTCCTTTCCTGGGTTGGACCTGCGTGGATTTCCCGACTTCTCTCACTGCTCCAGGCGGACCTGGTCCTGCTCGGTTTCGTTCGGGTCGAGTTGCTGCCGTGGAGTTCGCTCTCTCGTTCCGGCCCCCCTTTCTCCCGTGGTTGTATCCAGCACCGGAGTCGAGATCACGATCGCTGCCACGCGGACGCACAGGTTCCAAGTCCGGGAAACAAAGGGGTTGGAGTCGAATGGGCAGGATCCGGAGCGATCCCGCGCGGACAAGGAATCAGGACTGCGGCAGGCGCCTCGCCGGGGCGCGGTCGGGCTCCGGGCTCCGTGCGAAGCGGCCCGGGATCGGCGTCAAGAGATCTGGACGGCCGCGCAATCTTTTGCGGCGATCGGATAGTCTTTGATGTTCATGGCCGAGCGCGAGCGCTCCACCCCGCGGGAATACCTCGAAGCGCTGCTGATCGCGGCGCTCTTCCTGCTGTTCACGAACACCTTCGTGATCAAGACCTTCTTCATCCCCAGCGGTTCGATGGAGAACACGCTGCTGGTGGGCGATCACCTGTTCGTCAACCGCTTCATCTTCGGCCCGACGGCGACCGACCTCGAGCGCAAGCTCCTCCCGCTGCGCACCCCGCACCGCGGCGACATCGTGATCTTCCGCTCCCCGGAGCGTCCGACCGTCGACCTGGTCAAGCGTCTGATCGGTTTGCCCGGCGACACCGTGCAGCTGATCAACAAGCAGCTCTACGTCAACGGCCAGAAGGTCGAGGACCGCGAGTACGTCGAGCACAAGGACGAGCGGACCTTCCCCAATCGCCCCTACCTCTCGGAGCAGATGCGCCTGCGCGACAACTTCGGGCCGGTCACCATCCCCGAGGGCCGCTACTTCTGCATGGGCGACAACCGCGACTACTCCTACGACTCGCGCTTCTGGGGGACGGTCCCGGCGGCCTTTCTCAAGGGCCGGGCGTTCGTCATCTACTGGTCGTTCGGCGGCGGCACGTCCGACGGCAGCTGGCACGGCGCCTGGGCGAAAGTCCGGGAGATCTTCAACACCGTCATCGGTTTCCCCGGCAAGACGCGCTGGTCGCGCACCCTCCACCTTCCGAGCTGACGGTTCGTCCCGGACGACCGTCCCGAGGTGCGCGGCGCCGGGGCGACGCCGGGCAAGTGCGCTAAACTCGGAAGCGCAATAAAGATCTCGGGGAGGGCTTCATGGCAAAGCGTCGTGGTCAGGCCGGCGAAGGAAAACTCGGCTGCATTCTCTGGTCGCTCCTGCTGCTGATCGGAGTGATGATCACGTGGAAAGCCGTGCCGGTGAAGATCGCCACCTCCGAGCTCTACGACTTCATGGTCGAGCAGGCCAAGTGGGCCGGAAACACCCCCGCCGAAGTGATGCAGCGCCGCATCTTCGGCAAAGCCGACGAGCTCGGGCTGCCGGTCGATCCCAAGAAGGTCACGGTGGAGAAGCCGGGCGACAGGGTGCGGATGCGCGCCGTCTTCATGGTGCCGCTCGAGTTCCCCGGCTACACCTACGAGTGGAACTTCGACCTGCAGGTCGAACGGCCGATCTTCATCTTCTGATTTCGGCGGCGATCGCCGCCAGCGCGCGCTCCGGGTCGACCGCCTGGGTCAGGGGACGACCGATGACCAGGAGGTCGGCTCCGGCGTCGATCGCCGCGCCGGCGGTCGCCGTGCGGCGCTGGTCGTCGCTTCCGCCTCCCGCCGGCCGGATCCCGGGGGTCACCAGCCGGAACGGCGGCGGATGGAGCGGCCGCAGCCGGGCGAGCTCGAGCGGCGAACAGACCACTCCCCCCGCTCCCGCTTCGCGGGCGAGGACCGACCAGCCGGCCGCCCGGTCGCCGCTCGATCCGGCGAGGTCGAGCTCGGCAAGAGCCGGCTCGTCGAGGTGGGTGAGCACCGTCACGGCGAGGATCGTCAGCCGCCCGGCGGCGGCCTCGGTGGCCGCCGCGATCATCGCTCGCCCCCCGGAGGCGTGGATCGTCAGGTAGTCGACCCCGAGATCGCAGGCCGAGCGCACGGCGCCGGCCACCGTGTTCGGGATGTCGTGCAGCTTGAGATCGAGAAAGAGCGCCCGCGCGTGCCGACGCGCCGCCTCGACCGCCGGCGGGCCCCAGCGCACGAACGCCTCGAGACCGACTTTGAGCACCCCGACACGCGGACCGAACAGCTCGAGCCAGCGGTCGAACGTGGCGCGGTCGGCGGTGTCGAGCGCCACCGCCACCGCGGCGAGCGGATCGTCGCGGTCGTTCATCGCTCGTCCCAGGGGCGCACGGCACCGATCCACTCGCGGACCGAAGAGAGTCCCTCCTCGACGAGCCGCGCCTCGAGTCCGGCAATGAGGCGCTCGGCGGTGCGCGGATCGCGGAACAGTGCCGTTCCCACCTGCACCGCTGAAGCGCCGGCGAGCAGGAACTCGACGACGTCGTCGACCGTCTCGACGCCGCCGATCCCGATGACCGGCAGACCGACCTTGGTGGCGACGTCGTGCACGATGCGCACCGCGATCGGCTTGATGGCCGGCCCCGAGAGTCCGCCGCGCGTGGTCGCGAGGCGAGGTCGTCGGGTGCGGGGATCGATCGCCATGCCGAGCACCGTGTTGACCGCCGAGAGGATGTCGGCGCCACCCGCCCTCGCCGCCTGGCCGATCGTCGCCGGCGAGGTGACGTTGGGGGAGAGCTTCACCGCGATCGGCTTCGAAGTCGCGCCGCGCACGCTGCGTACCAGCCGCTCGAGCAGCTCGGGGTCGTGCCCGAACTCGATGCCGCCCTTCTTGACGTTGGGACAGGAGACGTTGAGCTCGACCGCCGCGACGCCGGCATGCGGCTCGACCTTCTCGGCGAGCCGCGCGTAGTCGTCGAACTCGTAGCCGAACAGGTTGACGACGACCCGCGCCGGAAACCGTCCGAGCCCCGGCAGGACGTCGTCGAGGAAGCGCGCGATGCCGATGTTCTGCAGTCCGATCGAATTGAGCATCCCGCCGCGCGTCTCGCCGATCCGCGGCGACGGATTGCCGCGCAACGGCTCGAGCGACAGTCCCTTGGTGACGATGCCGCCGAGGCTCTCGAGCGTCGCCAGATGCGCGAACTCGAGCCCGTAGCCGAACGTTCCGCTCGCCGTGAGGATCGGGTTCGGCAGGACGAGCGAGCCGAGCCGCACCGAGAGGTCGGGACGCGTCACCATTGCACCGCGTCGAAGGCGAACACCGGTCCGTCCTTGCAGCAGAGGCCGAAGCGCCCGGTGACGAGCGGCACCGCGCAGCCGAGGCAGGCGCCGAAGCCGCAGCCCATCGCCGTTTCGAGCGCCGCTTCGCCGGGCACCGAGTGCTCCGCCGAGAGCTCGGCGAGCCGCTCGAGCAGTCCCGTCGGTCCGCAGGCGTAGATCGCGCGATACCGCCCGGCGGCGAGCCGTTCCGCGAGCGGCTCGGTAATCCGTCCACGGCGGCCGGCCGAACCGTCCTCGGTCGTCGCGACGAGCTCTCCCGCCGGACCGAGGAGGGCCGCGAAGTCGTCGCGGCGAGCCAGGTCGATGGCGCTGCGCCCGCCGTAGAAGAAGTCGAATTCGATGCCGCGCGCGGCGAGCTCGCGCTCGAGGAGCAGGAGCGGCGCGGATCCGACTCCGCCGGCGACGAGCGCCACGGGGCCCGCCTCCGGCAGGGTGAACGGACGCCCGAGCGGGCCGAGGACGGAAAGCCGGTCGTCGCGGCGCCGCATCGACAGGGCGTGCGTTCCCGGGCCGATGACCTTCGCCAGCAGCTCGATGCGCGTTCCCCGTTCTGTTCTACTTAGGTCGTGGATCGAAAAGGCGCGACGCAGGTACGGCTCGAGCGCCGGTTCCGCGGCCGGATGGGTCGCGATCATGACGAACTGACCGGCGCGCGCCTCCGCCCATTCGAGGGGACCCTCGAGCTCGATCGTGTAGTAGGGAAGCGGATGCGCGACGACCTTGACGACGAGCGCTTCGGTGTCGAACGGCTGCATGCGAGAACGCGACTTTAGCAGACTGCCGCTCGCCGGAACGCTCCTCGAGCGCTTCGGTGCGCGGCTCCGCGGCTCGTTCGGCGCCGGCGGGTGGCGCCGCTCCCGGACGCTCGCCTGGCTCTGGATCGCCCTGCCGGCCTTCTTCGCCGCCTTCGAGCTCTCGATCCTCGTCCGCTTCCTCAACCCGGAGCTGCCGTACGGCTTCGTCGAGCTCGCCCGCGGCACCGCCGGCCTCGGTCTCCTGCTCCTGCCGTTCTCGGCGCTCGCCCACCGCCTGGCGACGCGCTGGCGCAACGTTCGCGGCGCGCGGCTGCTGCCGTGGAGCGTGACCTTCGTCCTCGCCGCCGCAGCGCTCGGCGACTGGATCCACGCCTCCTACTTCTCGTTCTACCTGCCGCCGGCGACCGGCGCCAGCCTGATCAAGTGCGCGCTCTGGCTGTCGCTCGGCACCATCCTCTGCTTCTACACCGCCCTGCTCCATACCGCGAGCCACCGGCGCTACGGTCCGCGCAGCGTCCTCCTTCTCGCGCTGGTCGCGGCGGGCGTTCTCTACGCTTCGTACGACCGGCGCGCCAGCGTGCGCGCGGTGACGCGGCCGGCCGCCGCCGAGGAGACGCTCCTGACCATGCGCGCGCCCGCCCTCCTCGTCGTCGAGGTCGACGGAGCGACGCTCGACGTTCTCCTGCCGCTCGCGCGGCAGGCCCGGCTGCCGTTCTTCTCGGCGCTCGTCGACGGCGGCGTGAACGCGCGCCTGGCGACGGTCGCTCCGCTGCAGACGGCCGCGGCGCGGGCGACGCTCGCGACCGGAAAGCTCCCGTACCGCCATCTCGTGCTGGGCAAGAAGGTCTACCGGTCGGCCTGGATCTCCGGCGCCGAGTTCCGTCTGCTGCCGATCGGCTTCACGCGTTCGGGAATCGGCGCGCTCCTCTCTTCGTCGCGAGCCGTCGCCACCGCCGATCGCCAGGCGCTGACGTTGCCGGAAATCCTGGCGCGCGCCGGCCTCCGTACCGCCGTCATCGGAGCGCCGCGAGCGCTGCTCGGAAAGGCGGAGCTGTTCGCCGCGGCGAGCGAGGAGCGCTTCGTCGACGGTCCGCGCGGTGCGACCGCGACGCCGGACTGGTTCGAAGAGGAGATCGTCCGCGGGCGCGACACCGGCAGCGGCGCCGCGCCGGACTCGCTGGCGCCGTACTCGGGTACCGTCCGCGCGGCGCTCGTCGAAGCGCTCGAGCAGGATCGCCGGCGCGTCGCTGCGGCGCGCGGGCTGCTCGGGCGTGGCGACGCACCGGCGGCGCTCTTCCTCCGGCTCGGCGGCTTCTA
>JBFWYP010000020.1:0-63693 GCA_050186295.1 Thermoanaerobaculia bacterium
CTGGGAATCGCTCGCGCCGGTCGAGCTCGCCGGCTGGATCCTCGCCGACCGCCTGCCGGTCCGCCTCACCCTGCAGCAGCACAAGCTCCTCTGGGGCGCCGGCACGCGCGGCGTATCGCCGAGCGTGCCGACCGGACTTCGAACCTCTAGGGCGCTGCGGGCCGCAGCCGACCGATCCAGAGGCCGTCGAACGGGGTCGCCCAGTCGAGCGCGTCGATCGCGGGAGGACGCGGGTCGGCGCGGGCGATGACGAGCCGGTCCGCGGAGCGCATCTTCGCCACCCAGGGCAGGAACGAAGCGTCGGCGGCGCCGCTCCGCTGCGTCGCGCGCAGGACGGCCAGCTCGTCGGGCGGCATCAGGCCCGGCTCGAAGCCGAGCACGTAGCGCCACGGCGCGTGCGGATTCTCGAAGAAGGTGTCGTAGAACAGTCCCATGCTGTTGCTGTAGAGGACGCCGCCGGCGGCCGGCAGCCACGGTGCGATCGCCGGGTCGGAGGCCGCGAGATGCCGTCCCTCTTCGGCGGTCGTCCAGCGTCCGCCGCGATTGCCGGTCACCGCGAGGAAGAGGACCGCCGCGGCGAAGCCGACGGCGAGAGCGTGGCGCGGCGCCCGCCACTCGGCGCCCTGCCAGCTCTCGTCGAGCAGGGTGGCGGTCCAGACGAGGAGGGCGGGCATCGCCCAGTCGGAGTCGAACCGTGACCAGCGGAGGCCGAGGAGCCAGGCGAGCGCCAGGGTCAGGAACACCGGGTCGGTGAGCAGCCGGCGGAGGGGCGGCCGCTTCCAGAGCAGGAGTCCGCCGACCACGAGCAGGATCGCGGCGTTGACTTCGGCCGGCTGGAACTCGGAGGCGAGCAGCGGCTGCGGGTCGCCCCCCGCGAGCGCCCAGAGGAGCACCCGGACCCACTGCACGAGGTAGTCGACCGGATGGCCGGTGGCGAGCGCTCCGAGGGCGGTTCCGGCGACGAAGCAGCCGGCGAGACGACGGGCGGCGCGCCACTTTCCGGCCAGGAAGACGACGCCGATCGGGAAGAGCCAGAGGTACCAGTTGCCGTGACACCAGCAGACGGCGGCGAAAAGGAGCGTGAACGCCGCCAGCGCACGACGGGAGGGGCGCGGTCCGCAGAGCGAGCGCCAGCTGGTGAGCAGGAGAACGAGCGCCGTCATCGACAGGACGAGCGGGCGGCCGCTCAGGAGGCGCGGATAGAAGCGCGGATCGAAGAGGGCGATGGTCGCGAGCGCCGCGAGCCAGGCTCCCGGGTGGCGGAAGCGGACGAGCGGCACGACGAGGAAGAGCGTCGCTGCGAGGGCGATCGCCGCCATCGCCACGGCGCGGGTGGAGTCGGCGCCGAGCGCGTGCAGCGCGGCGAGGGTCGCGTGCCAGCCGGGGTGCTCGTCCACGGTCACCCCGGGACGAAGAACCAGGATCTCCGACCAGTCGCGCCCCGAGACCGCCTTCGCCGCGTGCCGCCGGACGTCGTCGCGCGGCAGCCAGCCGGCCGCGAGGACGCGGAGCGGAATCGCGACGAGGACGAGCAGCGCGAGGAGGCGGAGGAGACGGAGCATCTCCCCGTTCGGCCCGTCGGTCGCCGTAGCGATCGCGATGGATTCCCGGTCGCTGTCCGTCATCCCTGAGGAGAGTCTATTCCCACCGCCCCGCGGTGGGGCGGAGGGGCGACTCCTGTAGTCTTTCGCCATGGAACGCGGGGACCGCCTGCCACTCGCGCTCCTCGTCGCGACCGCGGCCGTTCTGCTCTGGTCGGGCTTCCGTCCGCACGACCGGCTGACCTGGTTCCTCGAGGTCTTCCCGGTGCTGCTCGGCGCCCCCATCGTGGTCGCGACCTGGCGCCGCTTTCCGCTCACGCCGCTCCTCTGCATCCTCCTCTTCGTGCACGGCGCCATCCTGATGATCGGCGGCCGCTACACCTACGCCCTGACGCCGGTCGGCTTCTGGATGCAGGAGCTCTTCGGCTTCGCGCGCAACCACTACGACCGCATCGGCCACCTGGCGCAGGGGTTCGTCCCCGCCATCCTCGCGCGCGAGCTGCTGCTGCGCCGCACACCGCTCCGCCGCGGCGGCTGGCTCTTCTTTCTCGTGCTCTCGGTCTGTCTCGGCTTCTCGGCCTTCTACGAGCTCATCGAGTGGTGGACGGCGCTCGTCTCCGGTTCGGCGGCGGACGCCTTCCTCGGTACCCAGGGCGATCCCTGGGACACGCAGTGGGACATGTTTCTCGCCGGCATCGGAGCGCTCTCGGCGCAGCTCCTGCTGGGCCGCCTGCACGACCGGCAGCTCGCCGATCTGCCGCCGCCCGCCACGGTGGGTCGCTGAATCGTGGCGCTCCCCGGCACCTGGCGGGCGCTCCTTCGGGGACGCGAAGCGAAGATCGCTCTCGGGGCGATCGTCGGCATCGCCTTCCACCTCGTTCTTCGCCTCGGGTTCTCCGACGAGCTGCTCCGCGGCGCCCTGCGGCGTTCCGACCTGCCGCTCCTCGCGGTCCTCCTCCTCGGCGGCCTGCCGCTCGTCGCGACCCTCGCGCGGCAGCTCTTCGCCGGCAAGTTCGGCTCCGATCTCCTCGCCGGCATCTCGATCGTCACCGCGATCCTGCTCGGCGAGTACCTCGCCGGCGCTCTCGTCGTGCTGATGCTCTCGGGCGGGGAGACGCTCGAGGCGTACGCGGTGAAGAGCGCGAGTTCGGTGCTGGAGGCGCTCGCCCGCCGCATGCCGGCGGTGGCGCACCGCCGCCGCAGCGGCGACGGCGGGATCGAGGACGCCGCGCTCGACGACCTCGCGATCGGCGACGAAGTGGTGATCTATCCGCACGAGACCTGCCCGATCGACGGCATCGTCGTCGAGGGGCAAGGGACGATGGACGAGGCCTACCTCACCGGCGAACCGTACGAGATCTCCAAGACGCCGGGGACGTCGGTGATCTCGGGCGCGATCAACGGCGAGAGCGCGCTCGTCGTCCGCGCCACGGCGCTCGCCGTCGACTCGCGCTACACCAAGATCCTGCAGGTGATGCGCGACTCCGAGCAGCAGCGGCCGCGGCTCCGCCGTCTCGGCGACCAGCTCGGTGCTTTCTACACGCCGGTCGCGGTGGCGATCGCCATCGCCGCCTGGTGGATCTCGGGCAACTCGACCCGCTTCCTCGCGGTAATGGTCGTCGCCACGCCCTGCCCGCTGCTCATCGCGATCCCGGTGGCGATTCTCGGCTCGATCTCGCTCTCTGCCCGGCGCGGCATCATCATCAAGGATCCCGCCGTCCTCGAACGTGCGACCTCGTGCCGGGTCGCGATCTTCGACAAAACCGGCACGCTGACCTATGGCGAGCCGCAGCTTGTCGAGCGCGTGGTGCTGCCCGGATTCGACGACCGGAAGGTGCTCGGCGCCGTCGCCAGCCTCGAACACTACTCGCGCCACCCGCTCTCCCGCGCCATCGTGCGGGCGGCGGAAGAGGCGGGGCTCGCGACGACGGCCGCTTCGGAGGTTCGCGAGCCGCCCGGCCAGGGGCTGGTCGGTGTCATCGACGGGCGGACGTTCGAGGTCACCAGCCGGAAGAAACTCCTCCGCTCTCACCCCGAGGCCGCGGCGCTGCTGCCGCCGGAGGAGGGCGGGATGGAGTGCGCGGTGCTGATCGACGGCGCTCCGGCGGCGCTCTTCCGCTTCCGCGACGCGCCGCGCACCGAGGGGAAGCGGTTCATCGACCATCTCGGACCGCGTCACGCTTTCGACCGCGTGCTCCTGGTCTCGGGCGATCGCGAATCGGAGGTGCGCTACCTCGCCGACGCGGTCGGGATCCGCGAGGTGCACTTCTCGCAGAGCCCGGAGCAGAAGGTGGAGATCGTCCGTGCCGAAACGGCGCGGGCGCCGACGCTGTTCATGGGCGACGGCGTGAACGACGCGCCGGCGCTCACCGCGGCGACGGTCGGCCTCGCCTTCGGCCAGGCGAGCGACGTCACCGCCGAGGCGGCCGGGGCGGTGATCCTCGATTCGTCGCTCGCCCGGGTCGACGAGTTCCTGCACATCAGCCATCGGATGCGGAAGATCGCGCTCCAGAGCGCCGTCGGCGGCATGCTGCTGTCGCTCGCCGGCATGGGATTCGCCGCGGTCGGCCTCCTGCCGCCGGTGGCGGGCGCGCTCGCGCAGGAGGCGATCGACGTCGCCGCGGTGTTCAACGCCCTGCGCGCAGCCTGGCCGCCGCGCGATCTCACCGACTTCTGAGGGGCCCGTCTCGGCTCAGTCGCCGAGGAACTTCTCGCGGCTGCGCAGCACGACGTGCGAGACCTCGCCATGCGGGCCTTCGAGGCGCAGCACGGTGAGCTTGTAGTGGCGGAAGTTGTCGTAGGTGTGCCCGGTGCCGTCGTGCGAGAAGGTGCACGGCTCGTCGACCTCGCAGCGCTTGACGTCGGCGACGCGGAACGGGCCCTTCGGGCCGAACCGGCCGACGACGACCCACTCCTTCCAGGTCTCGGACATTGCGATGGCGTCGACGTCGGCGAACTTCTCGCCGATCGGACCCGAGCACGCGACGACGAGGAGCAGCAAGAGGGCCGGAAGGAGACGCGCCACGGACCGGCTCATCCGTTGCGGGCGGTCAGCCGGCCGTAGACGAAGCCGGTCGCGGTCCAGCTCACCAGGAGGAGCAGGGCGCTGGCGGCGCCGGCGGCGACGCCGCGCTCGCCGCTGAGGACGAAGTCGACGTCGACGAGCAGGAGCTGCGCCAGCGCGATCGCGACAGCCGCCTTCATCGCGTCCCCCATCTGCTTCTCGACCCAGACGTAGAGCAGGATGTAGAGCAGGATCGAGAGGAAGAAGCCAGCGCCGCGCGGCACCAGCGGGCCGCCGGGGGAGTCGGCGTCGAGGATCGGACGCAGGAAGAAGAGCACGCCGGCGAGGAAGCAGGCGGCGAGCACGACGAAGGCGGCGACGGCGGGCAGGAGGCGGCGGGGCATCGAGGCTCCTCGGGGAGAACGAACAGTGGCCGGAAGCGGCCCCGGCATCGTGCGCGGCGCGAATCGACGGAACGAACGGTCCGAGGCTACCGCACTGGTGCGACTGGATCCGGAACGCGAGGGACCCGCGAGCTCAGGTCGACCGGTAGTGGTGGTGGCTGAAACGTCGCCAGCCCTTCTTCGTCTTCGACTCGACGGCCCATTCGATGCCGCCGTCGGCGGCCGGCCAGTAGATCATCCGGGCGGTTCCCGCCGGCATCTCCGCCTCGAAGGCGATCGCTTCGGGATGGACGTCGCCCGCGTCGGTCGCTCTCCCCTCTGAACGCTTGCCGTCGGACGTGAACGACCAGAAGGAGAGCGCCCCGGCGTCGCCCACCGTGTAGATCGCGTGCTCGCGATAGACCTTGCCGGGAAGGAACCACTCCGCTTCGAGCAGGACGCAGCTGTCGCCGAGGATGCGGACGAAGCGGCGCGTGCAGCGCACGCGGCCGACCGGCGTCTCGGCGTCCGCCTCCCAGGAGCCGAGGAGCGGATCGAGCGCGCCGAGCTTCCCCCGCCCCTTCTTCCAGAGCTTCCTGGTCGCGGTAGCCACTCAGGATCTCCCGCCCGGTCGCGGGATCGGATCGAGATCCGGCTCGACCCAGGCGGCGCGCGCTTCGGGGGAGAAGAGGACGCCCTCCGAGTAGTGCGTGAGCATGATCCGACTGTCGAGGAGCTCCGGGTTCGTGTCGAGGAACTCGGCGGCCGATGCGGTCGATCCGCGGTTCATGAAGTGACGCACGGCGAGCACCCAGGAGCGGGTCAGGGTCTCGTGGTACTTCTCCCGCGGCACGCCGTTGTGGTCGAGAAAGCGGTGGAGCGCCTCGCGGATCGCCGTCACCGCCTCTTCGGCTTCGTGCTCGGCGAGCCAGCTGTAGGCGAGGCGCAGGTGTGCGGGGTGGCCGAAGTCGGCCGGGGCGATCTCGCAGGCGTCGAACGCCTCGCGGAAGGCGCGATCCTCGTCGGAGATCCGGTGCGTGGGCATGGCGACTCCTCCCTCCCCATTCTAGGCGAGCGCGAATGCGATGCCGGTAGAGTGGGCGGATATCGGCGGAAGTCCCTCGTCGGCGCGAAAGGAGAATCATGATCGTCCGCCATCGCACCGTACCGCTCTTCGCTCTCCTGCTGCTCCTCGTGCCCGCCGTTTCGACACCCGTCCGAGCGGCGGGATCTCCGACGTGGCTTCCGGCAGCGGTGGAGGAGTCGGCGGCCGAACAGCTCGCCGGCCGGTTCGGCGTCCTGCGGCGCGGTGCAGCGAAGGAGAAGGAGAACCGGGAGGAAGCGGTCCTCTTCACCCGCGCTCTCCGCGACGTGGTCGAAGGCTGGGGCGTCGACGGCGTGCTCGAGCGGGCGCCCGACTTTCCCGGCCTGACGCTGCCGCCGCTCCGCGACCGCTATCTCGACGCGATGCAGCGCTACACCGTCTGCAACCTGCTCCTGTTCCGGCAGACCGAGCACGCCGACTTCGCCGAGGACTTCAACGCGCGCTTCACCGGGACCGTCGGTCTGAGCGGCCTGACGTTCGCCATGGTGCGCCTGCGCGAACCGTTCGTGGCGGCCGGTGGCTCGAACGAGCAGATCGAGCGGGCGATGACCCGGGCCGAGCTCGAGCCGGTCTTCGATCGCCTCCAGAGCGACGAAGCGGCGCGGAATGCGGCCGAGGCCGCCTGTCAGCCGGTCGTCGTCGAGCTGCTCGAGACGCCGCTCCGCGAATTCTCGGCCCGGCACCCTTGAGGCACGCGCCTCGCCGGCGCTACGGAGCGAGGACGACGGCGGCGACATACAGGCAGAGCGAGAGCGCCGCGCCGGCGAGCGGAGTGCGGAACCAGTAGAGCTTCGCCAGCACGAGGAAGCCGGCGAGCAGTACGAAGCCGACGGCGAGGAGGAACGTCGACGCGAAGAGCAGCTCGCCGTGGACGATCGCCAGGTAGCCGTAGACCAGACCGAAGAGCATCGCTCCGAACGAGTGGCTGGCGTTGAAGCCGAGCCAGGCACGCCAGATCGTCGTCTGGGACGTGATGACCGGCGAGACCCGCTTCATCGCCTCGGCGAGGTCCGGGTCGCGGGGGAGGAGCTTCGGGCCGCGGAAGGTGAGGACGAGGTGGGCAAGCCCCAGGAGTCCGATGATCGAGACGCTGGCGGTCATGAGGAGATTCGCGAGAGGCATCGGCGGCTCCGTGGAAGTGCGGCGAGAGTCCGCCGCTCCTGCGATCGTCAGGCGTCGTTGGCCGGCCGCCAGAAGCTGATGTCCGGCGGGCCGGCGAGGAACGCTCCGGCACGACGGATGAACTCCTGGAGATGCGGCTGCTGCATGTGGGGCCCGAGGTAGATCTCGCGGCTCGGCCAGTTCTCGACGAGGGTGGTGGCGGCCGCGTCGTCGAGGTCGTGCAGCACCTCGATGCCGCCGCAGTCGGGTTCCGCCGCCACGACGGTGCGGACGAGCGTGGCGATGGCGGCACGCGCCGCCTCCTCCTTGCCGGGAGCCGCGCGGTAGCGGACCAGGACGAAGATGCGGCTCATGCGACCTCCTTGCGGGCGAGGAACTGGACGACGGAGGCGAGGCCGGTGTGGGCCGGACCTTCGCGGACCTCGCGCTCGATCTCGCGGGCGAGCACCGGCGTCAGGCGGGGGAACTCGCGTCGGAGCTTGTCGACCGTCATCAGGAGATCGATCTCCTTCGGCCCGCCGGTGTCCCGTCCGAGCTGGTTCTCCGAGTACGACTCGAGAAGCAGGAGGCCGCCCGGCCGGAGCGCCTCCTCGATCCGCGGGTAGAGGCGCTGCCGGAGCGGGCCCGGGAGGTGGGCGAAGATCGAGACGACGGCGCCGAACCGTTCGCTGCCGGGCTCGAAGTCGGCGAGATCGACCACCTCGGTCGCGATGGTGACGCCGCGCGCCGCGGCGAGCCGCTCGGCCTTGGCGAGCGCGACCGGGGAGAGATCGACGCCGAGGACCTCCAGGCCGAGCGCCGCGAGGTGGACGGCGTTCCGCCCCTCTCCCTCGGAGAGCGAGAGGACGGGGCCGGCGAGGAGCGCCGCGTGCTCGGCGAGGAAGTCGTTGGGCTCCGTGCCGAAGATGTAGTCGTCGACGGAGTAGCGCTGATCCCAGAAGGTGCGGTCGTACATGGTCTCCCGTTCCCTGGTCGGTCCGAGCGCTGAGCGTACCGCGCTTCGCTACGGATCCGGGGAAGCGGTGCTCACGCCGCCGGCTCGCTCGCCGACGGCTCGGGCGGCGGCTCGCGCCAGGCGTCGACGCCGAGGAGCAGAACGACCGCCAGGCTTGTCGCCGCTGCCGCCGCGAGGGCCGGAGCCGCCAGCCGGTGGCCGACGAAGCCGGCGGCGAGGCCGTAGGCGCCGAGCACCAAGGTCGCCGGGATCCGCAACCTCCGTTTCGCGACGAGCAGGCCCGCGAGCGCCGACAGGTGGAGGAGGGCACCGGCCGCGACGAACCGGTAGGCGAGGAGGAACTGCACGGCCGCTCCGGCGAACAGTCCGTCGAGCGGCTCGTCGCCGACCGGAGCGTGTGCGAGATCTACCGCCGAGCGGTAGGCCGGAGCCAGCTGCCGCACGAAGAGGCCGAGGCCGAGAGCGGTCAGGACGAGGAGAGCGAGCGCCGCGCGGATCGTCAGACGGTCCGCCACCAGGACCGGAAGTCCTGTCGCCCGGCGCTCGAGCGCCGGAAGTTGAGCCAGAGGTAGAACGGGATCGCGAAGCCGAGGCCGCCGAGCAGGGCGAGCAGGAGGAACCAGCGCCACGGGATCGGGCCCGGCGGGCGGGCCGCGAAGAGGAAGCAGAGCAGTCCGGTCGCGAGCAGGGCGTCGAGCATGAAGCCGAGCGCCAGGTGATTCGCCAGCACCGCGGCGACGGAGTCGAACTCGGCGAACAGCCAGTAGAGGAACAGTCCGTTCGGCACCAGCAGTCCGAACAGTGCGATGGCGAGCAGCATCGGCAGGTCTCCTCTAGTCGTCCACCAGCTCGACGGGAGTGCCGGCGCGGACGGTGTCGTGGATCTCGGCCACGGCGTCGGTTTCACGCAGCAGCCGGGCGATCTCGCCGGTTGCAGCGGCGGACGTGCCGGTGCGTACGGTCACCTCGTGACGGTCGTTCGCGCTGACGACGTTGGCGGAGATCTCCATGTCCGGTCCTCTCGTCGAGGGAGTCCGCCAGATCGTACTCTCCCGACGAAGGGAGGGCGAGGGGGGCGCCGGCTCGCCTTCGCGATCCAGGCGACGGTATCTAGCCTTCCGGCTCCTCGTACAGTCCGAATTCGTTGCCCACCGGGTCCAGGAAGATCGCGAACGCCCCCATGCCGGGGCCGATCTCGGTCCGCGGGGTGAGGATCCTGCCGCCGGCGCGCTCGACATGGACCAGGGTCTCCGCGATGCGGTCCACCATGATGTAGACGCGGGTCGGCTCGTCCGGTGTGCGATCGGACTCCTTCACCCAGGTGCCGCTGACGCCGCCCGGGTCGTCGAAGGCGAGGTTGCCGTCGCCGCGTTCGCGCACCTTCCAGCCGAACGTCTCCGAGTAGAAGCGCGCCGAGTCCTCGGCGCGGTTGGCCGGGATCTCGAGGTAGCAGATCTTGCCGTGGGGCATCGAACGTTCCTCCGTCGGAAGTTCCGTTCTCCGGCGATACCGGAGTCGGGCGGCGCTATTGCCTGCGCTTCTTCGCCGCCGTCGAGCGGATGACCACCGGTCCTCGTCCGCTCGCTGCGAACGCAGCGCTCTGGCGGGCGATGGCCGCGTCGATCAGGCCGGCGACGGCCGGGCGAGCGAGCACAGACGCGCTCTCCACCGCCAGCCAGCGCGCCTGGGTGCCGGAGCCGCGCAACAGCTTCTCCGGGTCCGCCAGTCCCTTTCCGGCGGTGAGGTAGAGCTTGATGCCGTCGGCGCTCGCGCGCAGGGCGAGCACGCCCTCGTAGCCGCGGTCGTCCGGGGCATAGCTGATGACGAAGTTGTCGCGGTACTCGTACACGAGCTCGTGGGCAGTGGGCAGACGCTTCTGCAGCCATCGCCGCACGGCGCCGAAGAGGCGCGCCTGCTCGGGCGCGTACCGCGCGACGAGCGCGCGCAGCTCGGCCTCCGCCTCCCTGCGCTCGGCTGCGGTCTGGGTCTTCGATTCGGACGGGCTCATGGGCGGAAGATACGCCAATCGGCTCGCTCCCAGGGCGGATCCGGAGCGATTTCCGCCGGACTGCCCGGAGCGGAGCCGCCCGTGCGCTCCATCCGCCTACCCGCCACCGGCCTCGGAGAGGAGAAACTTCACGGCGGGACTGCACGAAGAGGGGTCGAGCGGCTCGTCGGGGATCTCCGCCAGCGCGGCAGCGACGAGGGCGGAGCTCTCCGGTGCCGGAAAGCGGCTGCGATAGAACCTGGCGACGTTCAGCGCCCGGCGCGCGTCGGCCGGGAGCGCCGTCGCGTCGCGCCCGCGCGGGAGCGCCAGGATCGCACCGTCCAGCCGGGTCTCCATGAACGCCAGGGCACGATCGTGATTCCCGGTGCGGTGCCAGACGAGATCCTCGATCGCGAAGTTCACGTTCGCGACCGCCTCGCTCTCGAGCGAGGGCTGGAGCACGGCCCAGAGACGATGCACACCGAAGAACGCGCCGCCGACGAAGCCGAGAACGACGCCGAGAAGCGCCGCGAGAACCGTCGATCTCCTCACGTTGGTACCTCCGTTGCGGGAAAGCGACCCGCCGCTCTCGGGCCGACTTCCGGATCATCGGCTCCGCGAATGCGAATCCAGCACCCGACACCACGGTTGCGAGTCGGCAGGCGCTGAAATCTACGGCCCATTGCCGGAGGTGGTCGACCTGCACGAAGCGTTCGGCTGGGTGGCGCAACTGCAGACGGCCTCGTAGCCTGGCCTGCAGGTGACGCTCCCGGACACCTGCCGACCGTCCTGCTCGCAGGCGACGGTGCAGCTGGATTCCCGACTCGAAGGCCCCTCGGCCGGAGCCGGCGCCACGGCCTGTCGCGGGGCGCTGGTGCAGCCCAGACCGAGGGCCATCAGGAGAGCGATCGACCGCTTCCACATGCAAGCCTCCCTGCTCCTTCCTGGAGCTGCAGCAGTTCTTTCGGTCACGGAACAGCCCGGGTATCGAAGCGAAAGGCGGTCCGGAAGACTTCGACGCGGTAGGGCGGCCGGAACCGGCTTCCGCCCGTCGTCATCCCGGTTCCGCATGGAACATCCAGCGATTTCCGAAGCGGTCGTTCAGTGCTCCGTAGAGGCCGAACGGTTGGTCGCGGATGGGATCGGTCACCTCGGCACCCTCCGCGAGCCTGCCGAAGAGAGATCGGGTTTCGTCCGGGCTTCCTCCGCTGATGTAGAGCAGGACCGTGTTCCCCCGGACCGGCGTGACCCCCGGTCGCAGCCAGTCGGAGGCCGAGATGTCGACGACATCGCTCTTCAGTCGGGCGCTGACGATCCTCCCGTGCATCGCCTCGGGGAACGCCGCTCGCATCGGGGAGTCGCCGACGGTGGTCATGGACAGATCGCCGCCGAAGACGGAGTGGTAGAAGTCCATGGCTTCTCTGCAGTTGCCGTCCAGGAGCAGGTAGGTGGTGAGCCGCATTCGCGAAGCCTCCCTTCTGCTTGCCTTCCGTCAGGCGATGGCGGCCCGGGAAGGAGTTGCGCCCCACGGAGCCGGAGCGAGCGGCTCGTCGGACGAGCCGGCCACGACGGTCACAGCCGCCTCGCGAAGCGCAGGATGGGAACGACGCCGAGAAGCACCAGCAGGACCGGCGCGAAGGAAACGAGAATTGCGACGAGATTCGAAGTGGGTGGCCAGGCGAACAGGCAGAGACCCAACAGGAAGACAGCCGCCCCGACCAGGGCGAGCACGCGCCCGCCATACGAATTGATGGCGTACCAGTTCGACTCCGACTCGTAGGCCTTGGCGATTCGGATGCCGTAGAGCGGGTTCATCGAAACACGCTTGAGGATCAGGGGAACGGAGAGTCCGGTGAGGAGCAGCCCCGTCGAAGCGAAGCCAAGTCCGAGAATCATTCCCAGGTCGCTCATGTTTCCCCGATCGTCGAACGGATCATGAGTTCCGCAGCGAACGGGCGAAGTCTGTTTGTCCGCTCGAGCGAATCGTCAGGAGCCGCGTCGATGGTGTTGGATTCTCGGAGCATGTACTAGGAGTCTCGCGCCTTCGAAAAGGCTTTCCATGCGATACCCAGCAACAACACTCCTACCAGCAGGACTCCGAAGCCACTGCCCTGTTCCTCAGGGCCTGCCGTCGACGCAGCGCTCGTAAAGCGCTCGATGCCCCGGACGACACTGAGCAAACCCCATGCACCGAAAATGACGGCAACAAGATAGAGAAGTCCCTTCATCTCTCCCCCGAGCAGAAATGTAGTCGCGACGCCCAGCCAGGGTTCGACCTGCAAACACGAATGCAGCCTGGTCGTGTGACGACGCCTGATTCGTCCGAGTGTTTCGTTCCCATGGGATACGTGCTCCCTCGCTTGGATGCTCGACTTGCGGGCATTGTAGCTCTGCGGAGAGTCCTGGCAAGAGAAGTGGCGATGCTTGTTCTGGCGGTTGGCAGCGCCGGGAACGTGTGGCGCGGGCGGGTCGGGTGGACGCGCCGTGCGCGGGGAGCGGAGAGCGCGGGTGGTCAGACCCCTTCGACGAGGCGGAGGTCGCGGTCGACGGCGTCGCCGAGGAGGGCGAGGGCGGCCTGATACTCGGGGCTGTCGTGGGTCGCGACGGCGGCTTCGAGGGAGGGGAACTCGACCACGACGACGCGCTGCGGGAGTCCGCCTTCGTACCAGCGCGCCGCCGGGCCGCGCGCCAGGAAAAGGCCGCCGTGCCCTTCGATCGCCGGGCCGGCGGCGGCGGCGTAGCGTGCGAGAGCGGCTTCGTCGCGGACGGCGCGGTAGCAGCTGATCCAGTAGGTCTTCTTCGCCATCGGTCGGTCTCCTCGGCGTCAGCTTACCCGCGAGCCCACCGGCGCGCCGCGGCGGGTGGACGGCGCTCACCCCGCGCGCCGGAGCAGCCAGACGGCGAGGGTGTAGAGGATGCCGGCGACGTAGAGCGGGGCGAAGATCTCCTTGTTGTACTTCGCGAGGAGGCGCGGCAGATAGATGTCGAAGTTCTCGACCCGGTCGTCCGTGTAGCGGGCCGCGACGTCGGTGAGCGGGCAGCGCAGCCGGTGGAAGAGGAGGACGAGGACTTCGCCGAAGACGACGGCGATCAGGACGAGCGCGACCTCGAGCCGGCCGCGGTGGGCGGCGACGAAGATCCCCAGGATGCAGGCGACGAAGATCGCCCAGACGACCGAGTGGAGCAGTTTGATGGCGACAAGCACGGGTCCGAGCCCCGTCACCGGGCCGGTGTCGACCGGGATTCGCCGATGCGCCGCTTCGCCATGAGGTGCTCTCCTTCCGCGCCCGGTTCCATCGGCGGAAATTGTAGCTTTGCGAAGCGGCCCGCGGCCTCCTCGGTGAGCGCGCTACGGCAGATAGCGTTCGGGGGTGAGGGCGAGCGGGATCTCGCTCTCGTCGCGGCGGAGCACGAGGTCGAGCCTGCCCGGCTGCTGCAGGCGGGCACGCGCTTCGCGCAGCGTCGGCGGTGGAGCCGCGTTCCAGCGGAGGAGGACGTCGCCGGGCCGGACACCGGCGCGCTCGGCCGGGGAGCCGGGGAAGACCTGGGCGACGACGAGCGTGCCCGAGCCGTCGAGCGGATCGACCAGGAAGAGACCCGAGAGATCGTCGGCGACGGCGCGGTCGGCGTCGACTCCGGGCTCGAGGACGATCCGGCGGTGCGGATAGTCGAGCGTCAGGCGGAAACGCGACAGCCAGGCGACCCCGATCGTGCCGGCGTTGTCGCGATTCTCGAAACCGCCCGAGTCGACCGTGTAGCCGACGAGCGGCCGCGACAGCCGGTGGTCGCCGAGCAGGATCGCCTCGGCGCGGAACAGTCGCCCGCTCGTCTCCCCGCCCGCCCCGACGCCGCCGACCGCGAGCTCGCGCGTGCCGGCCTCGAGCAGCTTCTCGTCGCGCACGAAATTGAGATTGAGTCCGGCGACGTCGAGGCTCCCGGTGTCGAGCTTGAAGCGACCGAACACGGCGCGCCCTCCGGGCATCGCCAGACCTGCGACGACGAACGGCTCGGCGGCGACGATCTCGACCGGCAGCACCGTTCCTGCGGTCGCTGTCGGAGGCGTCTGCGGATCGAGCCAGCGCAGCGTGCGGCGAGGCCAGTCGATCTCGACGACATAGCGCTCGAGCAGATCGTGGCCAACGATGAGATCGAGCGGCCGCCCGACGACGGCGCCGAGCCCGGCGATCGGCGCTGTCGTGAGCTCGAGCGGTGCGGTCGTGAGCTCGCCGATCGTGAGTGACAACGGATCGAGCTTGCCGGTTTCGAGCGTGCCTCCGGGTTGCGCTTCGCTCTTGAGGTCGTGCGGATGGAGCCCCAGCCGCTCCGCGACCGCGACATCGATCACGCTGACATCGAAACCGGTGTCGAGAAAGGCCGAGAGCGGCGGCGAATCACCGATCCGCACCCGGAACAGGACGAGACCGAAGTCGTCGTCGAAGGGTACGGTCACCGGCAAAGGGGCAGCAGTCGCCGCGGTTGCCGCGGCGAGAGCAATCGACAGCAGAGTGCAAACGACAGCGTGGCGTGCGGGCTTCATGGCCCACCCTACGCCGGACCGCGGCACGGGTTTCGGTTCGCGGGCCGGGCGAACCGCGGCGTCAGGAGCGGCGCCAGAGCGGACGGCGCCTGCCGTTCCACTCCGGGAAGATCGCGCGGTCGTTGGCGATGCCGAGGTGGTTGCCCGCGACTTCCGCGAAGACGGCGCGGAAGTCGGTGGTCACCGGCAGGTCGCGCCCCTCGTAGAGGGCGTCGCGGTCGAGACCGGGGAAGTCGCCGTGCACCTTGCCGCCGTCGACCCCGGTGCCGAGGACGAAGAGACAGGAGCCGTGGCCGTGGTCGGTGCCGCCGGAGCCGTTCTCGCGCACCGTGCGCCCGAACTCGGTCATCGTCATCAGCGTCACGTCGTCGCGGCGCGCGCCGAGGTCGCTCCAGAAGGCGGCGATCGCGGCGCCGAGATCGCCGGCGCGCCGCGCAAACGTGCCGTCCGCCGCGCCCTGCGCGACGTGCGTGTCCCAGCCGCCCGACTCGACGAAGGCGACCTCGAGGCCGAGGTCCGACTTGACGAGCTGCGCCACCTGGCGGAGCGCGTCGCCCAGCGGCCCGGCCGGATAGCGCACCCCCGGCGCCGGGCGGTAGCGCGCGATCTCGGTCGACGAGAGCATCTTCACCGCGTCGAACGTCTCGCGTCCGGTCTCGGCGAGGAGCTCCTGCGACGTCTGTTCGTAGAGCGCCTCGAAGCCGCGGCCCGCCGCGGCGGCGACCTTCGCCGCGCCCGGCAGCCGGACCTCGAAGTCCTCGAGACGGGAGATCGCCACCGCCGGCTCGCGGCCGTAGAGCGAGCGCGGCAGCGCCGGCGTCATCGCCACGGCACGGAACGGTGTCGCGTCGTGGCCGAGCTCGCCGCACACGCGGTTGAGCCAGCCCGAGTCGGTTCCCTTCCGCCCCGGCGTGCCGCTCTCCATGTAGTCCTGGGCGTCGAAGTGCGAGCGCGTCGCGTCGGGCGAGCCCACCGCGTGCACGATGGCGAGCGAGCCGTCGCGCCAGAACGGGAGGAGATCCGCGAAGCCGGGATGGAGACCGAAGCCGACGCCGAGATCGAGGAGGGCGCCGTCGCCCGCGGCGCGGGCCGCGCTCAGCGCGAGGCGGGGGCGCAGCGCGGCGAGCTCGCGGCCGCCGGTCGGCGCCACCGCGGCGAGGCCGTCCATCGCGCCGCGCTGGAAGATCGTCACCAGGGTGCGCTTGCGGGCGCCCGACGACGTCGCGGTCGCGGCGTGCGCCGCACGGTGCAGGAACTCCGGTCCGGCGCCGAACGAAAGCAGGGCGAGTCCCGAGGTCTTCAGAAACAGACGGCGGTCCCAGGGCATGGTCGTCTCTCCTTTCGTCGTCAGCGGCGCTGGAACTCGGGCGAGCCGAGCACCAGGCCGGCGATGCCGGCCACCGTGGTCGGGACCTCGCCGGCCCGGGCCATCGGCACGGCGGCGGGGAAGTAGCGGCTGGCGAGCGCGCCGCGGGCGAACGGATCGCGCGCCCGGTCGCCGCCGTCGGCGCCTCGCCGTGCGCCGCGGTCGGGCGGCGTGCCGCGCGGCTCCATCGTCGCGTCGCCACCGGCGGCGTCGAGGAAGGAGAGCGGATCGTCGTCTCCCGGCGGAGCGCGATCGGCGATCCGGCCGGCGAGCGCCGGACTCGCGGCCGACTCCGCCATCGGCGTCAGGCGCGCGACCGTGGCCGTGCTGTCGCGTCCGGGGAGGAGGAGCGCGGCGTACGTCGCGAGCGCCTCCGCGGTCGAAGCGGGCTCGCGTCCGCCGGCGCGCGCGGCGAGATCGAAGCGCACGCCGCCGATCCGGCCGCTGGCGAGCTCGAGGCCGTAGTTCATCCGCACGAGCAGGGCGCCGGTGTTGACCCAGAAGTCGGCGCGGTCGGGGTAGCCGGTCGGCGCCTGGTAGGCGTAGAGCGGCTCGCCCATCCGCTGCAGCCAGCCGAGTAGCGGGAACGGATTCGAGACCTCGGCGTCGAGCGCGCGGAGCGAGCTCGCCACCAGCTCGAGCGGCGACTTGATCTTCGCGGCATGCACGGCGGGGGCCCAGAACTCGGGCGCCGCGACCAGGACGCGAAGCGTCGCGGCGAGATCGCCGCCGGTGTCGCGGAGGGTCGCGGCAAGGCGCGCGACGAGCTCCGGCGGCGGTTCGTCGGCGACGAAACGGACCGCGAGCTTCTGCGCCAGGTGGCGCGCCGTCGCCGGATGCGCTGCCACCAGGTCGAGGACCTGCTCGCCGTCCTCGATGCCGCGGCCGGCCGGGAAGGCGACTCCCAGGACCCGCTTGGCGCCGGCGTCGTGGGCGTCGGCGCGGAACGGGAAGGCGCCGTCGGCGACGAAGCCGAGACCGCCGGCGCGGCCGACGCGCTCCATCGCGGTGCGGACCCGGGCGCGATCGGCCGCACCCGGCGGCACGAACGACCAGCCGGTGAAGGCGCGCGCCACCGCGACCACGTCCTCCTGCGTGTAGCCGCCGTCGACGCCCAGGGTGTGCAGCTCGAGGAGCTCGCGCGCGTAGTTCTCGTTCAGGCCCTGCGGGCGGTTCGGATTCGCCTCGGCGCGGGCGCGCTCCGAGCGCACGCGACGGCGCATCGCCTCTGCTTCCATGCCGGCGCGGCGGCTGGCGCCCGCCGCGCGGCCGCGCCGTGTCGAGGCGAAGCGGTCGATTTCGCGGTCGATCGTCGTCGGCGCCCCTTCGGGAGCGACCGAACGGAAGTTGTCGAGGTAGGCGAGCATCGCCGGATGCTTCGCGGTCGCGCCGAGCAGGTCGCGGAACCGCCCGGCGACGAACGGACGGACGGCGTCGCGCTCGTAGGAGAGGATCGCGCCGCGCGCCAGGTTGTTGGTGAGCGAGACGTTGAAGTGGTTGAACCAGAAGTCGGCGAGGACCTCGCCGAGCTGGTTGCCGGAGTAGACGGCGCGGAGGAGCTTCGCCGCCATCAGCTGTCCGAGGAGCACGCGCTGCGAGCGATAGCCGCGGCCACGCCCCCACTCCTCGACCCTGCGGTAGAGCGCGCGTTGCTCCCGCTCGCTCTTCGCCTCGGCGAGCTCCGCCTCCGTGATGACGCCGGCCTCGATCGCCTCGCGGCGCAACAGACCGGGATCGGGAAAGGTCTGCTGGATCTCGCGGGCGCTCATCGTCAGCGCGTCGAGTGTCGCGAGGCGGCGCTCGAGCGCGGGATCGGACGCCGGTCCGTGGACCGCGCCGGCGAGCTGCCGTTCGAACCAGTTCTCGAGCCCGGTGGCGACGATGTCGTCGATCTCTCCCGGCCGGGCACCGAAGGCGAAGCGGTCGAGGAGATGCGCCGCCGCCTGGCGCTCGTCGAGTCCCGCCGCGCGCCACGGATAGGGCGCGGCGTCGCGCGCCGCAAGTGCCGCCGGAGCGGCGAGGAGGAGCCCGCCGAGGAGGAGCGGGGCCGTCGCGGTCCGGAAACGCATGCCGCTCGAACGTCGCTGGAACATCTCGGCCTCCTTCCCGCAACGGAAGTCGTCGGGTTCCGGTGGAACCCCGAGGAGGGAGAGTTCCTGCGCTCGCGGCGGTGCGCCGGGCGAAGTCCGCTTCCTGCCGCCGCTACTCGGTCGGTGTCTGGAGCTTTTCGAGCATCCGCTTCGCCATGCCGTTCTCGGGATCCATCTCGAGGACCTTGCGGACGCCGGCGATCGCGGCCTCCTTCTCGCCGAGCTTGGCGTGCAGGTCGGCGGCGGCGAGGCGCGGCCAGGCCTCGGTCGGGAACTGCTCGACGGCGAAGTCGGCCATCACGGCGGCGTCGGCGACCTTCTCGGCCGACTCGAGATCCTCGGCGACCTGGACGAGCGGCGGGAAGCCGAAGTCGTAGGCGGCGCGGCCGGCGTACTTCTCCTTGAGCTCGAGGTAGCGGCTCTTCGCCGCGGCGACGCCGTCGCTCTTCGCCGCGTCGAGGAGGATCGATTCGATCCGCTGCGGCACCGCGACGCCGTGGTGGCAGGTCGCGCACTCGACCGTGACGCGGGTCGCGCGCGACGTCTTCACGTTGGCGAGGAAGTCGTTGTTGATCTTCGCCACCATCTTCATCATCTCGCGCGCCGCGACCTTCTCCGGCTTCTCGTCGGTCGCGAAGTTCATGCCGCGGAGATTGTCCGGTCCGACGTGGCAGTGGTTGCAACGCACGCCGAGGGCGGAGGCGAAGCCGCGCATCATCGGCACGATCTCCGCCTTGGTCGTCTCCTTGGGGAGGATCTTCAGGTTCTCGAACTTGTCGGGGATCTGCGCGGCAGCCGGCAGAGAAGCGAGGAAGAGGAGGGTCGGAACGAGAGCGAAGGTGCGCCGTCGGGTCATCGCGGGTCTCCTGTGCGGATGCGGTCCGGTTCGTGGTGCCGAGGATAGCGCGACCGGAGACGGGCTTCGCCCCCTGCGACCGCGGCGCTACTCGAGATGCGGCGCGACCCGCGGCTCCGGCGACACAGGAGTTGCCTCGGTCAAGGGTGTATCGATTGCGACCCTACCGCAGAGGAGCGCGGGCCGGATGGCGCCCGCCGCTCAGGCGATCGCAGCGACCTGCGGCTGCGGCTTCGCTCCGCGAAGGAGCAGCCAGAAGATGATCGGCACCTCGCCCATCTCGAGCGGCAGCGCCAGCGGCCCGATCACCGGCAGCCACTGCGGCACGATGAGGTTGGCTGCTGCGGCGGCGAGATAGCCGGTCCCTGCGACGAGCAGCAGGTAACCGAAGAGTCGCGGGATGAACCGCGAGCGGAGAACGAGCAGGCCGAACGGGAAGAGCCAGAGTCCCCAGAAGATCGATGCGACGTCGATCCCCTTGCCGTGGAGGCGGAGGAACAGATAGGCCAGAGCGTCGAGCTGGGCCGTATCGAAGACCTTCAGATAGTCGGCGCCGCTCACCAGGGTGAGAGCGGCGATCTGGTTCAGGCTGTTGACGAACATGACCGGCACCGAGAGCAGCGCCCCGAGGCAGACGAGGAGCTTTGCCCATCCTTCGTGCACCGGCTTGAAGAGCTCGTAGAGCGCCAGGAGCAGGAAGATCGCGAGCGCCTGGTGGACGAGCTCGCTCGCCATGCCCAGGCGCACCATCCCGCCGAGTGCGCGCAGATTGGAGCCGGTGGCGGTGGCGTCGCCGGCCACGAGGATCCTGCCCGGGACGTAGAGCAGCCCGAACGGGGCGATGAGCGCGAGGAGAAAGTAGAGGCGCCCGGCGTGCCGGGCCTGCTGCTGGATGGTGCGCATCTCGACTCCTTCCGGTCCCGGCGCCTGTCGGCCGGCGACCCCCTTGCGGGAGACATGAGGGTGCACGACCTCGACGCCGGACCCGCCCGATTCTTACCCGCCGGGCGATCCGCTGTCCCGGTCGGAGTGCCAGGGCCCGAGGATCGCGACGCCGATCGCGATCAGGCCGAGGTTGCGCAGGGTGCTGCCGGCGGTCTGCAGGATCTCGGGCGCCGGCAGGAAGGCGAGCACCAGGTTGGTGACGATGCCGGCGAGGAAGAGCGCGACGGCCGTCTTCGGCAGCGTGCGGGCGCGGAGCGCGGCGCCGCCGAAGAGCAGGCCGCCGGCGACCATCAGGCCGCCGTGGACGGTGTAGATGCTCCCGAGGCGATGCCAGAGGGTGGCGTAGTCCGGCAGACGCTCGACGATGGCGTAGAGGGTGGTGAAGGCGAAGTAGGTGAACGCCGCGCCGTAGAGAAGGGCGCCGGCGATCCCGGCGCGGTCGGCGGCGCGCGAGCGCGGCCGGCGGACGAGGTGGATCGCGAGCAGGAGCCAGCTCATCGGCACGAAGGCCACGTAGTTGAGCCAGAGCTGCGCCGGCGAGAAGCCGCCGCCGATCCATTCGAGGACGTCGGTCAGGAGATGGAGCGCCGGCGCGCCGGCCGCGGCGATCCCGGTGACGAGGGCGAGCGTGTCGCGCCCGGAGGCCGGACGTTCCGGTGGAGCGTGCACGCGCGCCTACCGCACCGCGCGCGCCAAGACGATGATCATCCCGACGAGAGATCCCATGGGGAAGGTTCTCCTCTCCGGCCGGCCGGATCCGCGCCGCGGAGGTCAGCTCCCCTCTTCGTTCTCCTGCGCGGCGAGCCACGGATCGTAGCTCAGCTCGTGAACGTACCGCGACTCCGAACGGTCGCGGCTCGTGGCGAGCGCCACGAGCCGGTTCTCGAGCGCCCGCCACTCCGGCTCCAGGCCGCGGGCGGCGAGGTAGGCGGCGGGCCGGCCGCGCGCGCGATAGTCGTCGCGATCGCCGAAGAACGTCACCACCTGGAGGACGACCGTTGCGGCTCCGGCGGAGCCAGAGACGTGGAAGCCCTCGGTCGGGTACGGATAGCCGGCGCGGGCCAGAAGCTCTGCCATTCCGGTCAGAACGAGATCGGCCGCGGCGAAGTCGCCCGCCGCGAAGTGGTAGGTGCGCTGGTCGACCCCGGGATGGGTGAGCGAGTTCATCTCGGCGGTCGTGCTCCAGGCTTCGTGCTGTTCCCAGATCTCGTCGTGCGCTTCGTACGGGACGGCGTGGAGCTCGGCGAGCGCGTCGGCGAGCTTCACTCCGCCGCGGCGGGCGAAGCCGGCGACGACGGATGCCGGGTCGGCGAACTCTTCGCGCGAACCGAACGAGACGAGGTAGTACTCCTCGTCGCTTCGCCGGTGGATCAGCCAGTTGGCATCGAGCCCGGCGGCGGTCGCGGCGCGGGCGAGCCGGCGGCAGGCGGCGATCCAGGCGGGCTCCGCCCCCTCGGGAAGGTGGAAGCCGATGACCTGCACGACCGTGGCCTCGGGGTTCGCGAGGAGGTCGACGGAGCCGGCGACCTGGCCGGCGGGCGGCGCGACTGCCCTGCGCACCGAACTCGCGCACGAGACCGCGGCGGCGCAGACCAGTGCCAGCGCCACGACCTGTCGAGCGACAGCGGGGGACGGCACGGCGGCTCCCTTCTCCTGGGGCTCTGCGGGCAGGCTCGGCACGCTACCGGGGACCGCCGGTATGGCCGCGTGCCGCGGCTCCCGCAGGACCGGTACTGTTTTCAGCGGCGATCACGCCGCGCCGGGCCGGTACTCCGACTCGTGGATGTGGACGATCTTCCACTCCTCGTTCCGGCGTTCGAAGACATAGGTGAGCGCGCCGTCGTAGCCGACCTTGCTGCCGTCGGGCAGCTCGACGCCGCCACGGAAAACGAAGGCGACGAGGCCGGCGTTCAGGCCCAGGACCCGGACCCGGGTCTCGCTCGGCGTGGCCCAGTAGCCGGTGATCTGCGTCGCGACGTTGTCGTGGTAGGCGCGGAGGAAGTCGGTCTGCGAGGCGGAGTCGACGACGCCGCGACGGTAGTAGGTGAAGTCGTCGGCGTGAAAGTTGGAGATCTTGTCGAGGTCGAGCTCCTCCCAGACGGCGTTGTAGGTTTCGGTGATCGAGAGCAGCGTGGCGGCGATCTCGGCCTCGCGCGCCGCGCTCAGCGTTTCGCTGGCGGGCGCGCTGCAGCCGACGATCAGTCCGCAGGAGAGAAGCAGCAGGGCACGACGGAGAGTCCGCATGCCGGTCACTCTGCGGCCCGCGGGCGCTCCCGTCAAATGGAGCTGCGGCGGGAGCCCCCGGTGTGCAGCGGGATTGGGCCGCGCCGGGAGCGATCCCCGGCTCGTGGAAGGTGGCGAACCCGCCGCTCGATTTCGCCGCCGCCCGGGGTGCGAATCAGGACAGCTCCGATTGCGGGTTCGCCTCCGCGAACCGCCGGAAGAGCTCCTCCGTTCACACGGCGAAGCGTGCCCGCGGCGGCTTGCCGCGCAGCAGGACAGAGTGCACGCTGTCGAATCGTTCGCATCCCGGATCCCCTCCGTTCGATCGGTCGCTGGAGAGCGCCGGGAGATGACGGCATCGAGAGGGAGTCCGTGCTTCGCTCAGACGCGGCGCAGGCCGCGAAAGCCGCGGGCGGCGTAGTACGACTCGGCGCCGTTGTGGTAGACGAAGACCTGACCGTAGCGCCGGTCGCAGAAGAGCGCGCCGCCGAGCGTGCGCACCGCTTCCGGAGTCTTCACCCAGCTCGAGGTCCGCCGGTCGAACTCCCCGAGCCGCTGCAGCTCGCGGTACTGCTCCTCGGTGAGGAGCTCGACGCCCATCGCGGCGGCCATCGCGACCGCGCTGCTCTTCGGCTTGTGCTCCTTGCGGGCGCGGAGCGCCGCGTCGTCGTAGCAGAGGCTCCGGCGCCCGGCCGGACTCTCCGCCGCGCAGTCGCAGTAGAGGATGGCGCCGCGCTTCCCTTCGCGCCCGATGACGTCTGGCTCGCCACCCGTGGCTTCCATGGCGGCGACCGCGGCGAGCGCCGCCGGGTCCGCCTCGAGGCGGGCGCGGACGTCGGCCCAGGTGATTCCCTCGTGGCGCGCGCCGTTCGCTGCGAACCGGGCCTCGAGCTTGCCGAGCAGGTCGGCCTGTTCCTTTGCAGTCAGCTTCTTCATGGTTCGTTCAGTTCCCCAGCTGGTTCATGGTGAACGCGAGCTTCCAGGCGCCCGCTTCGCGGACGTAGACCGAGTTGCCGTAGATCACCGGGAACTTCTCGCCGCCGCAGGTGCCGCCGAGAAGTCCGCGGAAGGTCAGGAGCCGCGCATCGGGCGCGATCGCGCGGCTCTCCCCGTCGTCGATGCGGACGCTCTGGACGTCGCATGTGTTGCCGCTCCAGAGCTCGACGGTCTCGGCGCGACCGGCGGTGACGTTGCCGAAGATGTCGACGAACGCCATCTCGCTCGCCGTCAGCCGTTCGATCTTCGCCCGGTCGTGATCCTTCCACGCCTCCCACACGGCGGTCTCGATCTCGACCAGCGCCGCCGACTCCGGATCGGCGACCACGCCGTCCGAGGGACCGACGGCGGCGACTTCGCCTTCCGGCTGCGTCGGAGTCGAGTTCCCGGCGTCCGCGGGCTGGGCGGTGCCGCTCGCCGCCGCGGGATCGAGGATCGGGTTCTCGCCGTGGAAGCCGACCCGCCAGCCGTCGCCGCTCCGGACCCAGACGGTCGCGGCGCGCACCGGGCTCGGAGCCTTGGCGCTCTCTCCTCCGGCGGTGCAGGTGCCGTCGCCGCTGCTGCGGTAGCTGAGCACGGCGGTGTCGGCGGCGAGCTGCGTCAGGCGCGGCTCGTCGAGCGTCCACTCGCCGACGATCTCGCAGCGGACGCCGGCGATCATTCCGGCGACTGCCGCCCGGTCGAGACGCATTCCGCCCGGACCGCGCATGACGAAGCGGTCGGTGAGCAGCGTCTCGAAGAAGGCGCCGTCGCCGCGGATGTAGGCGTCGTTCGCCTGGCGTTCCTGCGCCAGGAGCGAATCCACAGTCGGCGCGGGTGCGACGCCTGCGGTCCCGTCCGGCGATCTCGCCGGAGCGTTCCCGGGCGACGGCGCGCAGGCGGCGAGCAGCAGGACGGCAGGGAGGATCCACGGAGAACTCTTCATCGTCGGTCCTTTCGCAGCGAGGGAGCGGAAAGAACGACTCTACCCCGGGAGGGGAGAGCGACTGGCGGCGGGCCGGAGCCGCAGCGGCTCGCGCCGGACGGCCCGCGGCCCGCGCCGGGGAAGCGGCTCAGTTCGACCAGGGAGGCTTGACGCCGATCATCCGCGCGTAGGCGATCAGCTGGCCGAGGTGCTCGCCGAGGTGCTCGTAGCCGATCATGTAGAGCGCGCGCACGCTCATCTGGTTGCCGAAGAAGTCGACCGACTTCGCGAGCTGCTCCGGCGTGAGCGCTTCGGCGTTGGCGCGACCGTAGGCGATCGCTTCGGAGAGCTTGGCGAGGATCTCGGCCTTGCTCTTCGCATCGGGTCCCTTCTCGGGATCGGCGGGTGCGTCTGCCGGCACGGCCGCGCCGGTGACCTTGCCGAACAGATAGCTCGCACCGCTCACGTGGTTGAGCACCTCGGCGACCGAGCGCACCCCTTCGGCGGGGCGCCAGTCGTACTTCTCCTCCGGGATCGCCGCGCCGAGGTCGGCGATCTTCTTGGCCACCTGGTCGTACAGCATCAGGTAGTCGGCCTTCGCGGCCGCCGCCTGGAGCGCGGCCGCCTGCGCTGCCGCATCGGCCTTCTCGTTCTTCGACTTGCTGCCGGCTTCGGCGACATCCGCCGTCGCGAGCGCCAGCACGCAGGCAGCCACGATGCCCATCGCGATTCTCTTCATTGCCGTCCTCCTTGGGGGGAACTGTTGCGTTGTCGAACATAGCGCATCCCGGGCGCGAGGGGGTCCCCCCGTCTGCCTGTGGACGGCGATCGTCCCGGCGGTTCGTCAGGGCTGGGTCGACGACCAGCGGGAGGTGTCGGCGATTTCGAAGCTGTCGGCGAAGATGCCGGAGAGGAGATCGAGGTGGACCAGGTACTCGCCGGTCCCGGCTGCGCCGCCGCCGATCTCGAGGCGCCAGCCGTCGAGGAACTCGCCGGGCTCGACGCCGCTCCAGTCGACCACGGCGAAGGTCGGCGCCGCCGGCTGCTCGACTGCGATCCGCAGGTCGCCCGCCACCCAGACGTTGCCGCCGGCGGCGACCGGCTGGACCGGGGTCTGGAGGAGGAAGCGGACGCTGACCCCGCCGGCGACGGAGTAGCTGTCGTGGACGGTGAGGCCGAGGGTCGCGAGGTCGAGGGTGCGCGTCCAGGCGTTGACCAGGCCGGACGGACCGTAGGCGGGGGCGAGGTCGGCGACGACGTGAATCTCGCCTGCGACTTCGGAAACGGTCATGGTGGAGGTCGTCCCCTCGCTCTGCGGAATCGCCGTCGAGCCGTTGACGAAGCGCAGCGCGTTCTGCGTATCGACCCCCTGCTGGATGCCGCTGTGGGTCCAGATGTTCTCGGTCACGGCGAGCCAATCCTGGTGGAACAGATTGAACGAGCCCTGCTCCTGGTGGGCGTGCGATTCGTCGTACGGCCCGGCGACGAAGGAGAGCCAGAGGCTCTGCGGGGTCCAGTCGTGACGCGCGAAGAGGACGCCGGCGCCGGTCGCGTGATGGAAGCGGCTCTCGGGGAGCGCGAACGCTCCCCCCTCGGGCAGCAGGTCGTGGCGGAAGTTGAACCCCTGCGTCATCTCGTCGATCGCGATCTGACCCAGCCAACGCGTGGCGCGCGCGCCGGCCGGCGAGTTGGGCGCCATCGCCCGCGCCTGCAGGACGAGGATGCGGTGGTAGTCGAACAGCCAGGGGTACGACTCGCGCGCCAGGTCGCCCACCGGGGCGTAGCGGTCGACGGTCGGTACGGTGGCGTGGATCCAGTAGTCGATCGTGTCGACCAGGTGGGGCGAGAGCGCCGCGAGGTCGTCGCCCGTCGAATCGCGCCAGACACGGTAGAGCTCGAAGAGGCGCATGAGGGCGACGCCGTAGCCGGTTCCTTCGCGGCTCCCGCCGCCGGGCAGCTGTTGCCAGTAGGCGACGAGGGCGGGGAGCTTGACGTCGTGGAGGAAGGTGATCCAGCTCTGGCGGTCGGCGGCGAGCGACCAGTAGATGGTCGCCTCGAGGAAGCTGAAGTGGTAGTTGTTCCCCGGGTTGTCGATCGACCAGCCGGACCAGGGGAACGGGTTGCCGCCCCACGCGGCGTTCGGCGGATTCCAGACATTGAAGATCGCCTGATCGGCGTACGCCTCCCAGCGCGTCTTCTGCGCCGGGGTGAGGAGGCTCCCGCACCAGCGGTAGACGGAGGCGAGGTCGCGCAGCATCGGCCCGACCTCGAGGTAGGAGTCGCCGGCGATCTCGGGGCGCTCCCCGAGCGCGATCGCCGCCTCGGCGTCGGCCACCTGCGCCTCCGCCATTTCGACCGCCAGCGCCCCGTACGGTGCCGAGCCGGTGAGCCGGTACATGTAGACCGCATCGGTCGCCGAGAAGGCGTACCCCGGATTGCCGGCGACCGCCTGATCGACCCAGTCCCGGAAGCGGAGGTACTCCGGCGACCCGATCGCGACGTAGGCGAGCGAGAGCTCGAGTGACGCGCGAGCGGGCGCGGCGACACCGGCGGCCAGGGCCAGCGAGAGCAGGAGACGGGCGAGGGGCCTTGTCATGTCTCGGATCGCGGAGAAAGAGGTTGTCACGGGACATCGGCGCCGGCTGTGGAGCCGCTCGCACGGCGGCGGCTGGCTTCTTGCGGTCCGCGATCCGGTCGGAGTTGATGGCCTTCCGGGGCGCGTGATCTAGTCCACGGGAGTTCCGGCAGCCACGTTCCTTCCCCGCCGGAGGATCGTCGACGCGAGCCGTCGCGGCTCGATCGCGAACGAATTCGTCTCCGGAGACGAGGCCCGATGTCCACGCAGGATGCCGCAGGCAGATTCGCCGGGAGCGCGGGCGCGACCGGAAAAGCGGCTCCCGCGGCGTCCGGGGAGCGGCTCGCCGGCATCCTCGGCCTGCTGCTCCTCGCGCTCCTGGTTTTCGCTCTGTTCGTGGTGGCGGCCCCCGCGCCCGACGAGGACGCCTACATCGGCTACGTCTACGCGCAGAGTCTGCTCGCCGGGGAGGGTCTCACCTACCACGGCGTTCGCGTCGAGGGGTACACGAATCCGCTGACCGTCGTCCTGACCGCGCTGGTGTCGTGGAGCACTGGTCTGCCGGTGGCCTCCGCGGGGGCGCTGCTCTCCGCCCTCTTCACGATCCTGACGGTGGCGCTCTTCTTCCTCCTCCAGGTCCGCGCGCTCCGCGCCCGCTCCGGAGCATGGGCCGCTGCGGCCGTCGCCACGGCGGCGTCCGCAGCGCTGGTCCTCGACCCGTACTTTCTCTACTGGGGCCTCTCCGGGATGGAGAACAGCCTCCTCTCCGCGATCGTGCTCGCCGCGATCCTGGCCCTGGCCGCGGGCCGCCCGAGGCTCTCCCTGCTCTGCGCCGCGTTGCTGCCCCTGGTCCGGTTCGACGGCCTCGTGCCGGCCCTCCTCATCGCCGGGTTCCACGCCTGGCTGCGACTCGCCGCCGACCGCAGTACGCCGCTGGCGCTCCGGTTCCGGCAGCAGCTTCCGGCGATGGCGGCGATGGTCGGTCTCACCCTGGCTCCGTTCCTCGCCGGCATGGCGTTCCGCATCCTCTACTACGGCGAACGCGTCCCCAACACCGCCTGGCCGAAGTTCCTGCTCCGTCTGCCGGCCGACCGTTTCGCGGAGGGGGTCGCGTACCTCTGGAACACCCTCTGGGCGTCGAAGTCGCTCCTCTATCTCGTCGCGATCGCCGCCGTCGCGGCGCTGGGACGCGTGCGGTGGAACGCGGTGATGCGCCTGACCGGCCTCCTTCTCTTCGGCGCGACGGCACATCTGATCGCGATCGGCGGCGACGTCGCCTGGAAGCCGTACTTCCGCTTCGGCCATCTCCTCGTCTGCCTGGTGCTGCTGCTCCTCTTCCTCTCCCTTTCGCACCTCCGCCTGGTCTGGCAGTCGCTCCTCGTCGCGCTCGTCCTGGTGTCGACGACGCTCCTGCAGCCGGGCCCCTGGGCGCCGCGGCTCGCCTACTCCCGCGACTTCGAGACGAGGTACGAGTGGCGGTTCACGCCGCCGACGCGCGGCCTGTCGTGGCGCGGCCTGCGCTCGGCGCCGCAGCGCTGGTACCGGGGGATCACCCGCGACTTCGCCGAGGATCCGTTCGCGGCGACGGGGAAGTACCTGCACAGCGTCGCCGACGCGTCGGATCTCCTCGTCACTTCGGCGGCGGGGAAGGTCGTCTACTACTCCGGTCTCCGCGCCATCGACACGACGGGCCTGGCGGATCGAGTCTGGAGCCGCGAAGCGACGCCGGAAGAGCGGCTGTCGCTGCTCGACGACGTCCGCTTCCTGGTCTTCCACCGCGACGACTCGGCCTGCTACTTCGGCGCCTTCGTCGCGCCGCGGAGCGCGTTCGTCCCGATTGCCGTCGTCACGGAGCATCGGGGCTGGGTCTGGGTCTTCTCGAACCGCGATCCTGGCCCGCAGCCCGACGCGATCGGCGAGCGAACGATCTACACCCGGCACGCCGTGGAGATCGAGGGCCGGCCGGTGAGTCTCTATTCCGACTCCTTCGACGCGGCGGTCGATCCGGAGAGCGCCCGCCGCGAGTACGAACGCTGGAGCCGCTGCTCGCCGTCGGGAATCCCGCCTAGCGCGGCGTCGGGGTGACCTTCCAGCTCCAGCCGTTGGTCTTCAGGATGTACGACTTGCGGTCGGGGGTGAAGGTCAGGTTCGAGGTGCCCGTGTCCATCCCCGCGGTGGCCATCATGCGCGGGTCGGGGAGGACGAGGTACTCGGTCACCGATTCCTGCTTGCCGGCCGCCGGCAGGAGCGCCTTGCTCGCCGGGCACTCGGAGGCGACGCTGGCCTCGGGATAGGTCCGCGTGCCGGTGACGAGCGCGCGCCCCGCTTCGTCGGTGGTGACGCGGGTGGCCTCGAGCTGTTCGTACTTTCCGCGCAGCACCGGCGTCGTGCACTGCCCCTTGTCGCGCAGTGCGCCCACCGTGCTCGGGGAGTTCGCGATCTTCGGCTCGCCGAGGATCTTCCGCTGGCCGACGTCCCAGTCGAACGACAGCGTGACGCTGTCCTTCACGTTGCCTTCGGCGGTCTTTTCGGTAGAGACCTGGGTCCAGCCGTCGAAGGTGCCGACGATCTGGTAGGAGACGACCTTGACCGCCGCCCAGCGCTGCAGCGCTGCCATGTCGACCTGCTGTGCGGAGAGAGAGGAAGCCGTCGCGGCAACGAGCGCCAACCGTCCGAGGATTCGGAGCATGGGATGTCCCTCGGCGGCGGAAGATAGCAGAGGGGCCGGCGGTGGCAAGAGCACCTTTCCACTCGCTGCGAGGCGAACGGCGAACTGTCCCCGCGGCGGCGCTTTGAGCGTACTCTCACCTGAACCGCTACCCTCAGGAGACCCCGATGCGCCACGCCGCTCTCTTCGCCCTTCTCGCCATGACCATGTCGACCGCCGCCTGCAAGCAGCACGCTGAACCGGCCGGGTCTCACGAGCCTTCCACCCCGGCCACCACCGCCGCCACCCCGAGCGCGACGACTGCGCCGTCCGCAGCGCCGGGCGCGATCGGCGTCACGGAGTGCGACGAGTTCCTGCGCAAGTGGGAGAGCTGTCTGGCGACCAAGGTGCCCGAGGAGGCGCGCGAGCAGGTGAAGGTCGCTCTCGACGCGACACGTGACAGCTGGAAGCGCGCCGCCGCGACGCCGAACGGCATGAGCGGCCTCGCCGAGGCCTGCAAGAGCGCCTCCGAGCTGGCGGAGATGCAGGTCGCCGCCTACGGCTGCACCTGGTAGACGTCCCGGAACAGGTGGCGGCCGCTTCAAGAGCGGATGAGTCCACGCGCTCTGCCGAGCGGCTGACACCGATTCGGCATCCGTCGGTCGGCGAAGGTACGCTCGACATCATGCTTAGCGCCAAGTAAGATCCGGCCATGACTCCGACGGAGATGGCGCGGATCCTGGGGAGCCGGGGCGGCAGGGCGCGGAGCGAGAAGCTCCCGGCGGCGGAGAAGCGGCGCATCGCCTCGCTCGGCGGCCAGGCGCGGCGCCTGTCGCTTCGTGCCGGCCGGCGCATCGACGAGAACCTCGACTACGCCGCCGCCGCGGAAGAGCTGCGCGGGAAGCGGAACGTCGTGCGGCGGGAGAGCACATTCCGCGGTCGCCTCCCGGGGCTCTATCCCGCGGAAAGCTGAATGGCCCGGCCGGGCGATCCGCTCGCGAGGGTCGGCGAGATCGTCGAAGCGCTCCGCACCCTCGGGCTGGAGCCGGTGCTTGTGGGCGGGATGGCGCTCGTGGTCCTGGGTTCGCGGCGGGTGACGCGGGACTTCGACTTCGTGATCGCGGATCCGGGGGAGCGCCTCGCGAGCACGGTGGCGCTGCTCTACGACCGCGGGCTCGAGCTCGTTTCGCGCCTGGACGACGCGGGCGATGTCACCTCGACGATCACCAACCGCCGCGTCGCGACCTCACGCCTGAAGCTCGACCGGCCGGCGAGCGCCAGTTTCTTCGACCCGAAGAGCGGTCTGCGCGTCGACCTCCTCTTCGACTATCCGATCCCCGCCGCGACCCTCGCCGCCCGCGCTACCCGCACGCGGATCCGCTCGCACCTCTTCCACATCGCTTCCGAACCCGACCTGGTGCAGCTGAAGAAGCTCGCCGTCGCCGAACGGGACGCGCCGGGCGATTTCTCGGACATCGCGTTTCTCGAACGGCGGCGACGACAGGGCGACTAGTCCGCGATCGGCCGACAAACCCGGCACGTACCGCCAGGTCGCGAACAGTTGAACGAAGCAGCAGCTCCCCCTCCGGTGTTCACCGGTTCGTAACGGCGATTCACCGGCAGGTGTGGGACGGATGCGCTGCGTTATCGTACGGTGCTCTGGACGGACGGAGGATTCGCATGTCGCAGGACCTCAAGGGACAGTTGGCTTCACTGAAGATCGACCGCACCGCGGAGCCGGAGGCCGGCTCGCGGCGCGGGCTGTGGATCGCCGTTGCGGTGGTGGCGCTGGGTGCGCTGCTGGCGTTTCTCCTGCTGCGGCCGAAGGCGGTGCCGGTGCGGACCGCGCTGGTGAGCGAATCGGCCGTCAGCAGCGGGCCGGCTTCGGTGCTCAACGCGTCCGGGTACGTCACCGCCCGGCGGCAGGCGACGGTCTCGTCCAAGATCACCGGCAAGGTGATCGAAGTGAACATCGAAGAGGGGATGAGGGTCGAGGAAGGGTTTGTCCTCGCGCGGCTCGACGACCGCCAGGCACGGCTCGAGCTCGAGCTCGCAGAGGCGCAGCTCGCCTCCGCCCGGACCTCGCTCGCCGAGACCCAGGCCAACCTCGACCGGGCGCGGAAAGACCTGGCGCGCCAGAAGGAGCTCGTCGCCGGCGGTGTCTCCACCCAGTCCGCCCTCGACAGCGCCCAGGCGGAGGCCGACGCGCTCGGCGCGCGCCTCAACCGGCAGAAGGACGACGTCGAAGTCGCGCGGCGCGGCGCGGCCATCTCGCGCCAGCTCCTCGACGACACCATCATCCGCTCGCCTTTCACCGGCGTCGCGATCTCCAAGGACGCCCAGCCCGGCGAGATGGTCTCCCCGGTCTCGGCCGGCGGCGGCTTCACCCGCACTGGCATCTCCACCATCGTCGACATGAGCTCCCTCGAGATCGAGGTCGACGTCAACGAGGCGTACATCCAGAGGGTGCGTGAAGGGCAGAAGGTGCGCGCCACCCTCGATGCGTATCCCGAGAGCCCGTTCGACGGGCATGTCATCACCACCATTCCGTCCGCCGACCGCGACAAGGCGACCGTTCAGGTGCGCATCGCCTTCGAGCAGCTCGACGGCCGGATCCTCCCCGACATGGGGGTCAAGGTCGCCTTCCTCGAAGAAGAGGGAGAGGCCGGCGCCGCCGGACGGCGGAACGTCGAGGTCCCGCGCGCCGCGATCCGCGGCGTCGCCGGGAGCGAGTACGTTCTCGTCGTCGGCAGCGAAGAGCGGCTCGAACGCCGCGCCGTGCGGATCGCCGCCGGCGCCGGCGACCCGGCGACCGTCATCGCCGGCCTCGCCGCCGGCGAGCGCGTCGTCGTCGAGGGTCCCGCCGACCTCGCGGCCGACGTCAAGGTCAAGGAAGCGAAGCCCTGAACATCCGGGCGCCCCGCCGCGCGGCGGGCGCCCCGAGCGAGAGAGGAAACCATGGCAACACTCGTCCAGATTCGTGACGTCCACAAGACCTTCACCCGCGGCTCCGAGAAGATCGACGTGCTGCAGGGACTCTCGGTCGACATCGCCGAAGGGGAGTTCCTGGCGCTCATGGGGCCGTCCGGCTCCGGCAAGTCGACCCTGCTCAACCTCGTCGGCGGTCTCGACCGCCCGAGCTCCGGCACCGTCGAGGTCGGCGGCGTGCGCATCGACCAGCTGTCGCAGGCGAAGCTCGCCGCCTGGCGCGCGCGCCACGTCGGCTTCGTCTTCCAGATGTACAACCTGCTGCCGGCGCTCACCGCCGAGCGCAACGTCGAGCTGCCGCTCCTGCTGACCAACCTGAATTCGGCGACGCGCAAGCGGAGCGTGGCCACGGCGCTCTCCGTCGTCGGCCTCGAAGACCGCATGAAGCACTATCCGCGGCAGCTTTCCGGCGGCCAGGAGCAGCGGGTCGGCATCGCGCGGGCGATCGTCACCGACCCGACTCTGCTGCTCTGCGACGAGCCGACCGGCGACCTCGACCGGAAGAGCGGCGACGAGGTGCTCGACCTGCTGCAGACCCTCAACCGCGAGCAGGGCAAGACGATCATCATGGTGACGCACGACCCGCGCGCCGCCGAACGGGCCACGCGAACGCTCCACCTCGAAAAGGGCGTTCTGGTCTCGGCGGCGGCATGAAGTTCTGGCCACTCCTCTGGGGGAACCTGAAGCGCCGCAAGGCGCGGACGATCTTCACCCTGTTCTCGATCCTGATCGCCTTCGTCCTCTTCGCCTACCTCGCGGCCGTCCGCGTGGCGTTCCGCGCCGGCGTCGACGTGGCGGGGGCCGACCGGCTGTTCACGACGCAGAAGACGGCGATCATCCTGCCGCTCCCCAAGCGCTACCAGGAGCAGATCGCGCGCGTTCCGGGCGTCAGCCTGGTGACCAACATGACCTGGTTCGGCGGCATCTACCAGAATCCCGACAAGGGGTTCCAGGGAGTCTTCCAGGCGCCGGTCGAGCCCGAGGCGTACCTCGAGATGTATCCCGAGATCCTCGTCTCGCCGGAGGCCAAGGCCGCCTGGCTCGCCGACCGCGAAGGGGTCGTCGTCGGCCGCAAGACCGCCGAGCGCTACGGCTGGAAGGTGGGCGACCGCGTGCCGGTGCAGGGGACCATCTACCGGCGGAAGGACGGCAGCTCGCTCTGGGAGTTCAACGTCGTCGGTATCTACGAAGGGCGCGATCCCGGCACCGACACCACCCAGTTCCTCTTCCGCTACGACTTCTTCGACGAGGCGCGCCAGTACGGGCAGGGGCTCGTCGGCTGGTACGTGGTGAAGATCGAGGATCCGTCCAAGGCGGCCGAGGTCGGCAAGCGGATCGACGCCCTGTTCGCCAATTCGTCGAGCGAGACCAAGACGGTGACCGAGAAGGCGCTGGCACAGAGCTTCGCCGACCAGATCGGCGACATCGGCGCGATCATCACCTGGGTGCTGGCGGCGGTCTTCTTCACCATGCTGCTCGTCGCCGGCAACACCATGGCGCAGTCGGTGCGCGAGCGCACCAACGAGCTCGGGGTGCTGAAAAGCGTCGGCTTCACCGATCGCGCCGTGCTCGGACTGGTGCTCGCCGAGTCGTGCCTGCTGGCGATCCTCGGCGGCGGGCTCGGGCTGCTGCTCGGCAAGCTCGCTACCGGGGCGGGCGACCCGACCGGCGGCTTCCTGGTCGCCTTCTACATGCCGGACCGCGATCTCGCGATCGGCATCGCGTTCGTCCTGCTGCTCGGCTTCGTGGCGGGGACGCTCCCGGCGCTCGCCGCCATGCGCCTGAAAATCGTCGACGCGCTGCGGCGCGGCTGAGGACGGAGAGAGAGATGGCATCGATCGGCAACTGGTTGTCGCAGGTCTCCGCGGTCACCACGACCGCCGTCCGCACGATTCCGCAGCGCCGCGGCTCGTCGCTCGCCACGATCGCCGGCATCGCCGGCGTGGTCGCGGTCTTCGTCGCCGTGCTCTCGATCGGCGAAGGGTTCCGCAAGACGCTGCGCTCGGCGGGCTCGCCCGACAACGCGATGGTGCTCCGTTCCGGCAGTGACTCCGAGATGATGAGCGTGATGCTCGGCGACTCGATCGAGATCATCGCCCAGGCGCCCGGCGTGGCGCGCGGTCCGGTCGACACCCAGGGCCCCGATGCGCCGTTCTCGTCGGCGGAGCTCTTCGTCATCGTCGACCAGCCGAAGCGCACGACCGGCGGCGACGCCAACGTGCCGCTGCGCGGCGTGCAACCCGGCGCCTTCGCCACCCGCCCCGAGCTCAAGATCGTCCAGGGGCGGAAGTTCGAGTTCGGCAAGAACGAGGTGATCGTCGGCGAAGGGGCGCTCAAGGCGTTCTCCGGCCTCGAGCTCGGTACGACCCAGAAGTGGGGCGTCAACGAGTGGACGGTGGTCGGCATCTTCTCGGCCGGCGGCGCCCTCTGGGAGTCGGAGATCTGGACCGACGCGCGCGTCCTGCAGCCGGCGTTCCAGCGTGGCAACTCGTTCCAGACGGTGATCGCCAAGCTCGAGTCGCCGGCGGCGTTCGACCGCTTCAAGGACGCCCTCACCACCGACCCGCGCCTCGACGTGCAGGTGCTGCGCGAGAGCGACTACTTCGCCAACCAGGGGCGGACGCTGAACGGAATCATCAAGGGGCTCGGTCTGGTGATCTCGGTGCTGATGGGGATCGGCGCGATCTTCGGCGCGCTCAACACCATGTACAGCGCCGTCGCCTCGCGCACGCGCGAGATCGCGACTCTGCGCGCGCTCGGCTTCGGCTCGGCCGCGGTGGTGGTCTCGGTGCTCGCCGAGGCGCTCCTCCTGGCGCTCGTCGGCGGCGCCATCGGCGCCGTCGGCGCGTGGCTCGCCTTCGACGGCTTCCGCACTTCGACCCTCAACTGGGACAGCTTCAGCCAGGTGACGTTCGCCTTCGAGATCACTCCGGCGCTGATGATCTCCGGTGCGATCCTGGCCCTGGTGCTCGGCTTCTTCGGCGGCCTCTTCCCGGCGATCCGCGCCGCGCGCCTGCCGGTCACCGCCGCCCTGCGCGAGGCTTGAGGGGAGCGAAGGCGGGTACAATCGCCGCGCACCCGGAATCCGGAGGACCGCCATGAAGCGCCGCTTCGCCATCGTCGCCCTCGCGGGCCTCTTCGCTCTCCCTCTCGCCAGCGCGGCGGTGGAGAAGACGGTACCGTTCGCCCTCGACCAGTGGATCGAGATCAAGGCCACCGACGGTCCGGTGACCCTCCACCGGATCCGGCTGGCCTCGCAGGGCGGTCTCACCAAGTCGAAGCTGTTTCGTCCCGGAAGCTCGAGCTACACACGCGACGTCCAGGTGCAGCTCGAGTTCTCGAACGAGGCCACGAGCGACTGGGACGCGCGGATCCGATTCGAATGGATCGACGCCGCCGGCGCCGTCATCGACGGCTACGCGGGGACCGAGAGCCTCGACAGCGAGTCGAAGTTCGAACAGCAGACGATGACGCTCTCGACTCTGCGTTACGGCCTCGAGAAGGCGAAGAAGATCCGCTTCGAGATCACCGTCACCCCCGACTGAACGAGCACAATCCGCCGTCGCCCGGTGCCCGTTCCGGGTCGACAGGGAGGTCGATGCCATGAGTCGCCGCGTCTTGGTCGCCGTCCTGGCACTGCTCCCGGCCCTGCCGGCGCGGGCGGCTCCCGAGCCGGCCGGGGAGGCGCCGCGGGAGCCGGCGCGGGTCGTCCTGCTCTCGATCGACGGCCTCCGTCCTTCGTCGTACATGCACCCCGACGAGCTCGGGCTCGCGGTGCCGAACCTGCGGCGCCTGGTTCGGGAGGGGGCGTTCGCTTCCGGCGTCGAAGGGGTGCTGCCGACGGTTACCTACCCGTCGCACACGACGATGATCACCGGCGTGCCGCCGGCGGTGCACGGCATTTTCGGCAACACCCTGGTCGATCCGACCGGGCTCTCCAACGACGCCTGGTACTGGTACGCGAGCTCCGTCCGCGTGCCGACGCTGGTCTCGGCGGTGCGGGCGCGGGGCGGCACCGTCGGTGCGGTCTTGTGGCCGGTGACCGTCGGCCTCGATGCCGACTGGCTGGTGCCGGAGTTCTGGCGCACCGGCTCGATGCACCCCTCCGACCTCGAGCTGCTGCGCGCTCTCTCGACCCCCGGCCTCGTCGAGGGCGTGGAGCAGGCGCGGGGCGCCGCTCTCGGCATTCCGGTGACCGACGCCGACCGCACCGACCTGGCGCTCGCGATCCTGCGCGACCATTGTCCGGAGCTCCTCCTCGTCCATCTCGCCGGCGTCGATCACGAGGAGCACCTCTACGGACCGGAGGCGCCCGAGTCGCGAGCCGCGATCGAGGAGGCCGACCGCAACCTGGGGCGGCTCCTGGCCGCGCTCGACGGGAGCGGGCTGGCGGCGTCGACCCTGCTCGTCGTGGTCTCCGACCACGGCTTCGGCACGGCGACGAAGCTGGTGCGGCCGAACGCGCTCCTCGCCGAGAACGGCCTGCTCGAAGTCGACGACAAGGGAAAGATCACGTCCTGGAAGGCCTGGTTCCTCTCCCACGGCGGCAGCGCGTCGCTCCATCTCGCCGATCCCGACGACACGGCGACGCTCGCGAAGGTGCGGGCGCTCCTCGCGGCGAAGCTCGGCGAACCGCAGCCCGCGATCCGCGCCATCCTCGAGCGACCGGAGATCGCCGCGCTCGGCGGCGACCCGCGCGCGGCGCTGTTCGTCGACGCCGCCGACGGCTGGTTCCTGTCGCGCACGCCGACCGGCGGCTGGGCGGGCGAGCCACACGATCGCGGCTACCACGGCTACGATCCGCGGCGGCCGATGATGCACGCCTCGCTGCTCGTGCGCTCGCCCGGGCTCTCCGTCCACGGCGACCTCGGTGTCGTGGCGATGACGCGGATCGCGCCGACCGTGGCTCGCTTCCTCGGCGTCGCGATCGATCCGGCGGCGGCCGCAGCGCTCGACCTGTTCGGCCCGGCGGCGGCCGGGGCACTGGCGGCGCCTGCGGCCGGACGATAGAATTAGCCGCGCTGCGGCATGAGTCGTTTGCGGAGGCGGAGAGGCGGTTCTGAGATGAGCACGGCGAAACTGGCACTGGACGGCAAGGAGTACGACTTCCCGCTGGTCGTGGGAAGCGAGGGCGAGGTCGGCATCGACATCGCGAAACTGCGCGCGACGACCGGCGCGGTGACGCTCGACGAGGGATACGGCAACACCGGATCGTGCAAGAGCGCGATCACCTTCATCGACGGCGACAAGGGGATCCTGCGCTACCGTGGCTACCCGATCGAACAGCTGGAGAAGGCGCGCTTCACCGAGGTCGCCTACCTGCTGATCAACGGCGAGCTGCCGGGCCCGAAGGAGCTCGAAACCTGGCGCGACAACCTGACGCGGCACAGCCTGATCCACGAGGACATGAAGAAGTTCTTCGAGGGCTTCTCCTCGAACGCCCATCCGATGGCGATCCTGTCGGCGATGGTGGCTTCGTTCTCGACCTACTACTCGGACAGCGACGACGACGCGCTCAACATCGTCCGCCTGCTCGCCAAGGCGAAGACGGTGGCGGCCTTCTCGTACAAGAAGTCGATCGGCCAGCCGTTCATCTATCCCAAGAACGCGCTCTCCTACACCGGCAACTTCCTGCAGATGATGTTCGCGGTGCCGGCCGAGCCGTACGAGATCTCGCCGACTCTCGACAAGGCGCTCAACCTCCTGCTCATCCTGCACGCCGATCACGAGCAGAACTGTTCGACCTCGACCGTGCGCATGGTCGGCTCCTCGGGGGCCAACCTGTTCGCCTCGATCTCGGCCGGGATCTGCGCCCTCTGGGGTCCGCTCCACGGCGGCGCGAACCAGGCGGTCATCGAGATGCTCGAGCAGATCCAGAAGGACGGCGGCAACTACCGGAAGTACGTCGAGATGGCGAAGGACAAGGACTCGGGCTTCCGGCTGATGGGCTTCGGCCACCGCGTCTACAAGAACTTCGACCCGCGCTCGCGCATCCTCAAGCGCCACGCTGACGCCGTGCTCTCCGAGCTCGGCATCGACGATCCGCTGCTGGAGATCGCCACCCGGCTCGAGGAGATCGCCCTCCAGGACGACTACTTCGTCGAGCGCAAGCTCTATCCCAACGTCGACTTCTACAGCGGCATCCTGTACCGCGCCATGGGGATTCCGACCGACATGTTCACCGTCATGTTCGCGCTCGGACGTCTGCCCGGCTGGATCGCCCACTGGAAGGAGATGCGCGAGGACGGTTCGCGCATCAACCGGCCACGCCAGATCTACACCGGCGCGACCGAACGCGACTACGTGCCCGTCGAAGAGCGCTAGAAACTCGAGAGCGACAGCAGGAACTTCGACCGCCCGCCCGACAGACTCAGGCGGCGGGCGGAGCTCCGGGCCGCGGTGCGGCAGTGTCGCCGTTCTCGTCCTCTTCCGCGGCCTCGTCGTCCGCGGCGTCCGGATGCGCCGCGACGGCGGCGACGGCGGCCGCCGCGGCCGCCGCGCTCGAAGCCATCGTCGTCGGTCCCAGCTTGCGGTGGATTCGCCGGCGCAGCTTCTCGAGTCGGCGCCAGAGACCGGGCCAGCGGCCGAACATCCGGCGCAGCCAGAGATGCACCGACTGGCTGCCGATCGAGAGCAGGGCGAAGCCGATCGCCAGGCAGATCCCGCCCTGCAGGATCGGCAGGAAGATCCCCGCGATTCCCAGCAGCACGAACAGCCAGCCGGTGGTGATCACCAGGATCCGGAGCCAGGTCGGCAGCGGCAGGCGCTGAAAGCGCGGCCGTTCGGCGCGCGGCAGACGCTTCTTCATCGTCCGGAACTACGGACCGGTAGGGGGGTCGGTTTGACGAAGGGGACCAAATTGGTCCAGAATCTTCGGCGGCCACTGAGAATCCGTCTCAACAAGATGAATACACTCCCGGAAGAGCAACCTTTCCTCGACTATCTCCGCGCCCGCGGCCTGCGGGCGACGGCCGAACGCCGGCTGCTCATCCGGGAAATCTTCGCACATCACGGGCACCTCGACGCGGAGGAGATCGTGCGCGCCGTGCGCGCCCGCGGCCTCTCGATCTCGCGCGCCACGGTCTACCGCAACCTCGAGCTGCTCGTCGAGTCGGGACTGGCACACAAGGTCCGCCTCGCGGGCCGCCGCTTTCTCTACGAGCATGTCCACCGTGGGCAGCGCCACAACCATCTCGCCTGCCGCCGCTGCGGGCGGATGGTCGAGTTCGTGAGTCCCGGCATCACCGCGCTCCTGGGCGAGATCTGCCGCGCCCACTCGTTCGACGCGCAGGAGAATCAGCTCCAGATCGTCGGCCTCTGTCGCGGCTGCGTCGAGCAGCCGGGAGCGGCGGTGGCCCGTGCGTAAAGGAGGGCGAACGGAGGCGGGAGCAGCGGTCGCCGCTCCGCCCGAGCTGGTGCCGCTTTCCGAGCTCGCCGCCGGCCGTGCGGCGCGACTCGACCGGCGCGATCTCTCGGAGGGCGAGGCCTGTCTGCTGGCGGCGATGGGGCTCACCCTCGGCTGCCGCCTGACGGTGCGGGCGAGCGGCGATCCGTGCATCGTCGAGGTGCGTTCGACCCGGATCGGTCTGGCGAAGAGCGTCGCCTCGCGTCTCCTCATGAGGGAAGAGGGCCCGCCCGGGCGGGGAACGACGTGAGCGTCGCCCCCGGTCCCGAGCTCGCCGGCCGTGCCGCCGCGGTGCGACCGCGCCGCTGGCTCCTGCTCGGCAATCCGAACACCGGCAAGACGACGCTGTTCAACCGGCTCTGTGGCCTGCGCGCCAAGACCGCGAACTTTCCCGGCACGACGACCGATCTCAAGTTCGGCCAGCTGATCCTGCCGGCGACCGGCCGGCCGCGCCCCGGTGCAGCGGCCGAAACGATCGAGCTCGTCGACCTCCCCGGTCTCTACAGCCTGACGCTCGATCTGCCCGAATCGAAGGTCGCGGCCGAGGCGCTCGCGGGCAGCGGCGGGGAGGTCCCGGAAGCCGCCATCGTCGTCGCCGACGCCACCAACCTGTTGCGCCACCTCCATCTCGTCGGCGAGCTGGTGCGGAGCCGGGTGCCGTTCGTCATCGCGCTCAACATGAGCGATCTCGCGCGGCGCCGCGGCCTGAGCATCGACGCCCACAGGCTGGGCGAGGCGATCGGCGGCGAAGTCGTGCCGGTCGTGGCGCGGAGCGGCGAAGGAGTGGCCGAGCTGCTGCTCGCCATGCGCCGGCTGCGCGAGCGCGCGAGCCGGCCCGCCTCGTCGCACGTGGCGCTCCTGCCGGTGCCGGAGGCGCCGGCCGATCCCGGCCCGGAGCGCGCGGCGCAGGACGACGACGAGCTCGCGCTCTGGGTCGAGAAGGTGGTGGCGCACGGCGTCGGCGGCGAGCTCGCGCAGGGCGGCGCCTCCGACACGGTGCTCGACCGCTTCGACGTCGCCTTCACCCATCCCTTCCTCGGGCTGCTGGTTTTCCTCGCCGTCATGGCGGGACTGTTCTGGGCGATCTTCGCCCTCGCCTCGGTGCCGATGGATCTGATCGAAGGGACGTTCGCGCACCTCGGCACCTTCCTCGAATCGCATCTCCCGGCCGGCGCGGTGCGCGATCTCCTGGTCGGCGGGCTGCTCGGCGGCGTCTCCGGGACGGTCGTCTTCCTGCCGCAGATCTGCCTCCTCTTCTTCCTCATCACGATCCTCGAGGACACCGGCTACCTGGCGCGCGCGGCGTTCGTCATGGATCGCCTCCTCTGCCGCTTCGGCCTGCCGGGCAACGCCTTCGTGCCGCTCCTCTCGAGCCACGCCTGCGCGATCCCCGGGATCCTCGCCACGCGGCTGATCCCCGACCGCCACGACCGCTTCGCGACGATCCTCGTCGCGCCGTTCATGAGCTGCTCGGCGCGGCTGCCGGTCTACGTGCTGCTCACCAACTTCCTGTTCGGCTCGCGGCCGCTGCTCGCCGGCTTCGCTTTCACCGCCTGCTACCTGCTGGGCGCGCTCGCCGCGCTCGCCAGCGCCTTCCTCGTGCGGCGCACGCTGCTGCCGGGCAACTCGCGGCCGATGGTGCTCGAGCTGCCGTCGTACAAGCGGCCGTCGCTCCGCGTCGCTTTCGCGCAGGCGTTCGAACAGGGCTGGTCGTTCCTGCGCACGGTGGGCACGGTGATCCTGGCGATCTGCTTCGTCATGTGGTGGCTCTCGGCCTATCCCAAGGGGACGCCGCCGGCCGCGGCGACGGCGCTCACGGCGCAGGCGGAGAGTGTCGCCGTCGCGGCGCCGGAGCGTGCCGCGGAGCTCCGCGCCGAGGCCGACCGGCTGACCTTCGTCCACCAGCAGGAGACCAGCTTCGCCGCCCGGCTCGGCAAGCTCGCCGAGCCGGCGTTCGCGCCGCTGGGCTACGACTGGCGCCTGTCGATGGGGGTCCTCACCAGCTTCGCGGCGCGCGAGGTGTTCGTCTCGACCCTTGCCGTGCTGACCGGCGATCCGTCCGGCAGCGAAGCCGGGGTGCTCGAACGGATCCACGGCGCGAAGCGCGACGACGGCACGCCGCTCCTCACCACCGCGACCGCGGTCTCGCTCCTCGTCTTCTTCGTGCTGGCGATGCAGTGCCTGTCGACGGTGGTCACCGTGCGGCGCGAGATGCGCAGCTGGAAGTGGCCGCTGCTGCAGTTCGCCTGGATGACCGGGCTCGCCTGGGTGGCGGCTTTCGTCGCCTACCACGGCCTGCGCGCGGCGGGGGTCGCCTGAGATGGGCTTCCCGTGGCGGGACCCGCAGTTCTGGATCGTCACCGGCGCGGCGCTGGTGGCGTTCGCCTACGTGCTGCGCAAACGGCTGCGGATCCGTCCCCGGTCGGGGCCCGGCGCGGCGAACGGAGGCGCGGTCGAGCTGCCGTGCGACCACTGCGCCCGGGCCGGGGAGCACCTGGCCGGCGCGGCGGGCGGAGCGATCGGCCGGAGTGGTCCGGCGGGAAAGAAGGAGAACGATTAGACGTCCGAACAAGCCGAGAGCGACGCGCCCTCTCCTGTCCGGGTTCGAGCGCGCCGCTCTCTTGGTTCCAACCCGCCGTCCGCCGCAGCGGCCGGCCGACCGAAACAGAGGAAAGTGTATATGAACGTCTTTCGCAGCACCCTCGCCGCCGTCGTCGTTTCGCTCCTCACCAGCCTCGCGATCGCGCCGCCGGCGGCGCGCGCCGACGAGAACCTCTTCGGCTACGTCTACGGCGCCGAAACGCTGCCGCAGGGCAAGTGGGAGGCGTACCAGTGGATCACCCTGCGTTCGGGAAAGGGGGACGGGAGCTACCGCGCCTTCGACCTCCGGACCGAAATCGAAACCGGCCTCACCGACAAGCTCCAGGCCGCCTTCTACGTCAACACACGCAGCCACGCGATCGACGGCGTGCCGGGTCTCGAGGACCGCAGCGGCTTCGCCTTCCAGGGGGTGTCGGCCGAGCTCAAGTACCGGCTGAAGAGCCCCTATCTCGACGGCTGGGGTTTCGCGCTCTACGCCGAACCGGGCTACAGCCGGGTCGACAAGATCAGCGGCGAGATCGAGGAGGAGCTGGAGCTCGAGCTCAAGGCGATCTTCCAGAAGAACTTCGTCGACGACACCGTGGTCTGGAGTCTCAACTACACGCTCGAGCCCGAGTGGGCGATCGGCGACGAGGAGGACGGGCACGAGGAGATGCCGGGCGAAGAGCACGAACACGAGGAGGCACGCAAGGAGCTGATCGAAGAGCTCACGACCGGCGTCTCGGTGCGCTTCGCGCCGCGCTGGTTCCTGGGCGCCGAGCTCCGCGTGCATTCGGAGTGGCCCGACTTCTCGCGACGCGAGCATCTCGCCGCCTTCCTCGGTCCGAGCCTCCACTACGGCGGGGAGCGCTACTGGTGGACCCTCTCGGTGATGCCGCAGATCTGGGGCTGGCCGAGCGAGGAGGTGTCGCACCTCCACTTCGACGAGCACGAGCAACTCGAGCTCCGGCTCAAGTTCGGCTACAACTTCCGATGAAGAGGCGCGCCCCGCTCGCCCTGCTGGCGCCGGCGGCACTGGTGGTCGCCGGTCCGGTGCCGGCCTGGGCGGCGGTCTACCTCTCGGTCGACGAGGCGCGCGAGCTTCTCTTCCCGGGAAAGCAGGCCGAGGAGGCCTCGCTCCACCTGCCGGACGAGACCGTGAAGGCGATCGAGAAGGCGAGCGGCATGCGCGTCCGTTCGCGCGAGCTCCGCGCCTGGCGCATCGAGGGGGGCGGCACGCTGCTCGTCGACGAGGTGCTCGGCAAGCACGAGTTCATCCCCTACGCCGTGGGAATCGACGCCGGCGGCGCGGTCGTCGGGGTCGAGATCCTCGAGTACCGCGAGACCTACGGCGACGAGATCCGCAACGAAAGCTGGCGGCGCCAGTTCGCGGGGCGCACGGCGGGCGCACCGCTGGCGCTGGGCAGCGAGGTGAAGAACATCAGCGGAGCGACGCTGTCGTGCCGTCACGTCACCGACGGCGTGCGGCGGCTGCTCGCCACGTGGGAGCTGGTCTTCCGTGGGCGCTGAGCCGGCGTTGCGGCGGCGCGCCCGGCCGCTCCTCGGCACGCTGGTCGAGATCGAAGCCGGCGGGCTCGCGAGAACGGCACTCGACGCCGCGATCGACGCGGCGTTCGCCGTCGTCGCCGAAGTCCAACGCCGGATGTCGGTGCACGATCCCGGGAGCGAGCTGTCGCGCGCCAACCGCGAGGCGGCGCGACACGAGGTCGACCTCTCGCCGGAGACGGCGGCCGTGACGGCGGCGGCGCTCGACTTCGCCGCGGCTTCGGGCGGCGCCTTCGATCCCACGGCCGGCCGGCATCTGGTGCGGTCCGGTCTCCTTCCGCGACCGGAGAAGGGGCGGCGGTACGGTCGCTCGAGCTATCACGACGTCGAGCTCCGCCGGTTTCCGGACGGCAGCGCGCGGATCCGCTTCGCGCGGCCGCTGCTGCTCGACTTCGGCGGGATCGCCAAGGGCTACGCCGTCGACCGGGCGCTCGCGGTGCTGCGGGCGGCGGGCGCCAGCACCGGCCTGGTCAACGCCGGAGGCGACCTGGCCTGCTTCGGCGAAGTCCGCACCATCGGAATCCGCGCCCCGGGTGACCCGTACCGGATCGCGGCGACGGTCGAGCTCGACGGTGCCGCGATCGCCACCTCGTCGCCCGACTTCGGGCGCCGGTTGCGCCGCGGCCGGGAGGTCCATCCGCTCGTCGAGCCGCGGAGCGGCGACTGCTTCCCGGAGCGGACGAGCATCTCGGTCGTCGCCGCGAGCTGCCTCGTGGCCGACGCCCTCACCAAGGTCGCGCTCTTCGCTCCGGGACGATTCGCGGCGATCGCGCCACGTCTCGGGGCGGAGGTGATCCGCCTCGAAGCGGCGGCTGCGCCGCGCTCGGCGGGAGCCGCGTCGTGAAGATCTCGCGCTCCGGCCGGGGCTGGCTCTACGCGCTGGTCGCGGCGCTCTTCGCGAGCGGCCTGCTCTGGTGGATCCTCGACCGCTGGTTTCCGGTGGCCGGCGAGTTCGGCGCCGAGAAGCACCCGGCCGAGCCCTGGCTCCTGCGCCTCCACGGGCTCGCGGCGATGCTCTTCCTGGTTCTCGTCGGCACCCTCCTGCCGCGCCATGTCCGCGGCGGCTGGCGGGCGCGGCTCAACCGGCGCTCGGGCGCCGTGCATCTCGCCTGGAACGGCCTCCTCGCCGTCACCGGCTACGCCCTCTATTACGCCGGGAGCGAACGGCTCCGCGGGGCCGCGAGCTCCCTCCATCTGGGGCTCGGCCTCCTCCTGCCTCTGGTCCTCGGCGTACACGTCGTCCGGGGGCGTTTCGTGCGGCGGCTCCGTGCCGGTGGGGGCGACCCGCCGAAGCGGTAACCTTTCCCCCGAGGGCCGGTATTCGAGGGCAGGATGAGGACCGGCACCGCCCCCATGAGCCCCGACCCGAGCGACCACGACGGCAGCGCCCCGGCGAACCCCGCCGGCGCCGGACCGTCCGACCGCGAGCTGATGGCCGAGGTCAAGGAGGGCGACCTCGCCCGCCTCGGGGAGCTGTTCGAACGACACCAGGGGCGTCTGCTCCATTTCTTCCTGCGCCTGACACGCGATCGCGCCGGCGCCGAGGATCTCGTGCAGGAGGTCTTCGTCCGCATCCTCAAGTACCGCGGCACCTACCAGAGCGACGCGGAGTTCACCCCCTGGATGTTCCGCCTGGCGCGCAACGCCGCCACCGACCTCTGGCGCGCGCGACCGAAGGAGCTGGCGCACGAGCCCGATGCGCCTGAGCCGGCGGCCGAGGTCGAACACCCGGTGGAGACGATGGAACAGGACGACCGCAGGCGCCGCCTCGCCCGCGCTCTCGGGTCGCTGCCGGAGGAGAAGCGCGAGCTCCTCCTCCTGGCGCGCTTCTCGGAGATGCGCTACGACGAAATCGGCGAGCTCCTCGGAATCACGGTCGGCGCGGTGAAGCTCCGCGTCCACCGCGCGATGAAAGAGCTCAAGGTCGCGTTCGACTCGATCGCGACCGCGGGCGGCAGCGCCGCCCGGGAGGAGATGTCATGAACTGCGAAGCGATGCAGGAGAACCTGGTGCGCCGGCTCGCCGGCGACCTTCCGGCGGACGAGAGCCGCGCCCTCGACCGGCACCTCGGGGAGTGCGCGGACTGCCGCGCGGAAGCGGAGTCGCTCGGTGCGCTGTGGAACGGCCTGGGCGAGCTGTCCGCGCTGCCCGAGGCGCAGCCGTCGCCGGCGATGGGCGAGCGCTTCCGGGCGATGCTCGACGCCGAGATCGCGCGGCAGCAGCCGGCGCCGCTTCCGTTCCGGGCGCCGAGCGCGGCGCCGGCCGCGGCTTCGGGCAGTGTCGACCTGCGGCGCTGGCTGCCGCTCGCCGCGGTGCTCGCCTTCGGACTCGGTCTCGGCTGGCTCTTCTGGGGCCGGGGCGACAGCGACCAGATCGCCCTGCAGTCGCTGCAGCAGGAGGTGGGCGAGCTCCACGAGCTGGGCGCCGAATCGCTCCTCGCCCAGAGCGCGGTCTCCGAACGCCTGCAGGGAGTGGCCTACGGACGCGAGTACTCCGCCGGCGATCCCGGCGTCGCGGCGGCGCTGGTCAAGGCGCTCACCGACGACTCGAACGTCAACGTCCGGCTCGCCGCGCTCGAGGCGCTGCGGCCGCTGGCCACGCGCGAGCGCTACCGCACCCAGCTCGTCGCGGTGGCGGCGAGCCCCGACTCGCCGCTGGTCTCGCTCTCCGTGATCGATGTGCTGCTCGAGGCCGGGACGCCCGAAGCGCGGCACGACCTCGAACAGCTGCTGAAGGACCCGAATCTCGACCCGGTGGTGCGCGGCTACCTCCGTGACCGCCTCGGAAGGAGCATCTGATGAACACTCAGCGTCGCCCGTCGCCGCTCCGCCTCCCGGCTTTCGCCGCACTCGTCGCCCTCCTGGCGCTCGCCGCCACCTCGCCGCTCGCGGCGAGCCGCCGCGGCTGGCTCAAGGAGAGCTCGACCGTCTCCCGGAGCTTCCGCATCGCCCCGGGCGAGAGCCAGCGGAGGTTGGTGATCGACAACGTCCAGGGTTCGATCGAAGTACGCACCGGTGGCTCGAGCGACACCGTCGAGCTCTCGCTGACCCAGACCTACGAAGCGGCCGATGCCGGCGAGATGGCGCGCGCCAAGAGCGACGTCGAGCTCGAGGTACGGGAAGAGGCCGGCAAGCTGGTGCTGCTCCAGGGCGGACCCTGGCGCTGCTCGGGGAGCGAGCGCCGCCGTCACCGCGACATGGACGACGACGACTGGGGTGACGGCTGCTGCTGCGGCGATCACGGCGATCGCGACTACGAGGTGACCTTCGACTGGACGCTCACGGTGCCGAAGTCGCTCGATCTCTGGGTACGCAACGTCAACGATGGCGAGATCCGGATCGACGGCGTCCACGGCCGCCTCCGGGTGCGCCACGTCAACGACGACGTGCGGCTCACGAACGTCGGCGGCACGCTCGACGCGCAGACCGTGAACGGCGAGCTCAAGGTGGAGTTCGACTCGCTGCCTACCGGCGGTCTCGAGTTCGCGACGGTGAACGGCGACGTCGACCTGACCTTTCCGGCCGGATTCGGCGCCGAGCTCAGCTTCCAGACCCTGAACGGCGAGGTCTATACCGACTTTCCGTTCACCCTGGCCAACCGGCCGCCGCCGCCGGTCGCGGAGAAGGACGGAAGGAACGGACATCACCGCCGCTCGACGAGCCGGCAGACGGTAGCGACGCTCGGCTCGGGCGGGGTGGCCGTCGACTGCTCGACGGTGAACGGCGACATCACGATTCGCGAGCGCGGCTGACGCGCCCGCTGACCGAAGGCAGAAAGGAACCGACATGTACGACTCTCATGAATACCCGATCCTCGCGGGCCTGCCGGCCCGGAGGTGGATGCTTGCCGCGGCCGCCACGTTCCTCTTCGCGGCGATTCCCGTGGCCGCCGAACGGCTGACCATTCCGCTCACCGACCCGGCGAAACCGGCACAGCTCGAGGTCTCGCTCGTCCAGGGCTCGATCCGGGTCGTCGGCACGGCGAACCGGGAGGTGACGATCGAGGCGACCTCGGAGGAAGCCGAGTCGCACTTCGGTCGCGAGCAGCGCGGCGACCACAAGGGGATGCAGCGCATTCCGAACACCGCGCTCGGTCTCGAGGCGGAGGAGAAGGACAACCACGTTGCGGTCTCGGCCGAGTCCTGGGCACGCGAAGTCAACCTGAAGATCGAAGTTCCCGCCGGCAGCTCGCTCGAGCTCTCGACGGTCAACGGCGGCGACATCGTGGTCGAGAACGTCACCGGCGAGCTCGATCTCCACAACACGAACGGCGAGATCCACGTCAAGGACGCCCGCGGTCCGGTCTCCGCGACCACCGTCAACGGCGACGTCTCGGTGGTCTTCAGCGCCACCATGGTCGCGGCGCCGATGGCGTTCTCGACCCTGAACGGCGACGTCGACGTGACACTGCCGGCCTCGCTCAAGGTCGACGTGCGGATGAAGTCGGACAACGGCGAGATCTTCTCTGACTTCGACATCGCGATGAACAGCAGCCCGCCGAAGGTCGAAGAGGAGCGCAGCAAGGGGCGCTACCGCGTCGTCGTGGCGCGCGAGATGGTCGGAAAGATCGGCGGCGGCGGACCGGAGCTGTTCCTCAAGACGTTCAACGGCGACATCCTCCTGCGTCGCAGGAACTGACGGCGCAGCGTTTCGATAGCAGGTCGTTGCGACGAAGGGGGCGTGGCCGCGGCCGCGCCCCCTTCGCCCGTTCGGGGAGGCGGCGCGCGCGGGTCTACTTCGCCGGCAGCGAGAGGACGAAGTCGACGCCGCGGCCGATCCACTCGCGGAGCTTCGCATCGGGCGAGAGGCCGGGCGGCTCGACGTAGACCATGCCGCGCATCGGGCGGCCGGTGAAGTCCATCTCGCGGACCTGCGGCATCTTCAGTACTTTCTCGTAGGCGTCGGGACCGACCCGGAGCATCAGACGGTCGGCGACGACGCCGCAGCACATGTGGCCGCGCACGAGGAAGGCGAGGCCGCCGAACATCCGGCGTTCCTCGACGTCGAGGCGACGCGACAGGATCCGTCGCACGCGCGATGCCAGCACCTCGTCAACGGCCAGGGCCGACGCTCCTCGCGTTCATCCGCGCTCGCGGCCTTTCTGGCGCAGTCGCCAGAGCAGGACCAGCGCGCCGATCGTCGTCAGCACGACCATCGTCGTGCCGAGGCGGAGCTTTCCCTCCTGAAGGTAGGAGACGCCGCGCAGCGTCGCGACGAACAGGCTGAGCGCGGCGCCGATCAGGGTGAAGCGCTCTTTGCGGGACATCGCCACGACGGGAGGATACTGCGGCCGGAGGCCGGCGGGGAGCCCCGTCAGAGCGGCCAGGCCCAGAGGAGGACCGGCACGCTGACCAGGACCACGATCGCCTCGAGCGCCAGGCCGAGCCGCCAGTAGTCGCCGAAGCGGAAGCCGCCGGGACCGAGGATGAGGACGTTGTTCTGGTGGCCGATCGGGGTCAGGAAGGCGCAGGAGGCGCCGATCGCGATCGCCATGAGGAAGGCGTCGGCGCTCACGCCGAGCTGGGTCGCCGTGCTGATCGCGATCGGGCACATGACGGCGGCGGTGGCCGCGTTGTTCATCAGGTCGGAGAGGAACATCGTCACGACCAGCAGCAGGACGAGCCCGACGACGGCGCGCCCCTGCGCCACCTGGTCGAGCAGGAAGCGGGCGATCTCGCGTGCAGCGCCGCTCGTCGCCATGGCGTCGGCCACGGGGAGCATCGCACCGAGGAGCACGATCACCGGCCAGTCGACGGCGCTGTAGACCGAGCGCAGCGGCACGATGCCGAGGGCGACGAGCGCCAGGGCGCCGGCGGCGAACGAGACCGCGGCAGGCACCAGCCCGAAAGCGGCGGCCGCGACGGCGAGTGCCATCACCACGGTTGCGGCGAGCGCCTGGTTCCGCTTCGGCAGCCGGATGTCGCGCTCGGCGAGCGGCAGACAGCCGAACTGCGCTGCAAAGGCGGCGATCGCTTCGGACGGCCCCTGCACGAGGAGCAGGTCGCCCGACTGGATGGCGATCGACCGCAGGCGCTTGATCGTGCGCCGCCCCTGCCGCGAGAGCGCCAGGAGGTTGATGCCGTAACGTGCCCGGAGCTCGAGATCGATTGCCGAGCGGCCGACGACCGCGGCGTTGAGAGAGACGACCAACTCCTGGACGACGATCTCCGCCGGCGCCGAAGCCGCCTTCGAATCCGCAGCCTCTGCACCTTCGTCGATCCGTCTCGCGGCAGGCTGCGGCTTCGCACCGGACCTGTCCGCCGGCTCCTCCGCGGCCAGTTTCGCCGCCGTCTCGCTCCGCGTCTCGTGGCTCTCCTCGAGCTGGAGGCCGAGGCCGGAGAGCGCCGTCGCCAGCGAGTCCGGTTCCACCTCGATCACCAGGATGTCGTCGGCGCGCAGGGTCCGCCCCGGATTCGGTGCCGAGAGCCGGACGCCGCCGCGCACCATGCCGACCACCTGGGCTCCCGCTTCGTCGAGCAACGGATCGACCGAGCGCAGTGTCTGACCGACGATGCGGCTCCCTTCGGCGATCCGCACCTCGCTCAGGTAGGTCCCGGACTCGAAACCGCCCGCCACCGCCTGCTTGCGCGTCGGCACCCAGCGCCAGCCGACGAGTCCGACGAAGAGTGCGCCGCAGAGGGCGACCGCGGCGCCGACCGGGGCGAAGTCGAACATCGCGAAGGCGGAGCGACCGGTCTCCCCGCGGAAGCTCGAGACGATCAGATTGGGTGGCGTTCCGATCAACGTCGTCATGCCGCCGAGGATCGAGCCGAAGGCGAGCGGCATCAGCACCTTGCCGGCCGGCAGATCGAGCTTCGCCGCCATGCGGATGGCGATCGGCATCAGCAGCGCGAGGGCGCCGACGTTGTTCATGAAGCCGGAGAGGAGCACCGCGAGCGCGACGAGGGCGAAGATGCTGACCGTCGGCCCCGCCGACGCCGGCAGCAGGCGCCGGGCGACGAGGTCCATCGCGCCGGTGAGCTGCAGCCCCTGGCTCAGGACGAGAACGCAGGCGACGGTGATCACCGCCGGATGACCGAAGCCGGCGAATGCCGACTTCGCCGGCACGAGGCCGGCGGCGACGCAGGCGAGGAGCGCCCCCATCGCCACCATGTCGTGGCGCCAACGCCCCCAGAGGAACATCGCCATGGTGGCGAAGAGAATGACGACGAGGGTGATCTGCGGAACGGTCATGGGGCCAGTGGACCGATCCAGCCTATCGGACCGGCACCTGCCCGGCCGCGCGCGAAAGACGGATGAACAAACCTAGGGACAGCCGGCGCCGCCGGTCACCTGATTCCAGTAGCAGAAGTCACCGCGCTCGAAGTTGTCGCGCTGGATGCAGCCGTCGATCGACTTGCCCCAGGAGCAGTCGCGGGCGAAGTCGCTGGCGATCCCGATCGTCGCCGCGAAGCCGGTCGAGGGGCCGGTGATGACGCGATCGGGAGGCTGGTCGCCGGAGACCGCCGCGTAGACGCGGACGCTCGGATTGACCAGGGTGTCGGTGCCGACGATGAGCTCGCCGAAACGGTCTGCCACGAGATCGAACGGCTTCTGCAGCCCGGTGGCGGGGCCGGCGATCTCGGCGAGGAAGGCGGTCCCGCCGCTCGCGGTCCGCGGATAGAGCCGCAATGCGTTGATGTCGTACTCGGCGACGACGAGCCGATCGGTCACGAGATCGACGTACATTCCGCGCGGGTTGTCGAGTCCGGAACCGGCGCCGCCCGTCCCGCCGAGAACCCGGAGCGGAGCGACATTGCCGCTGGCGGTGGCACGGTCGAATACCGCGATACCCGCACCGGAGCCGCCGATGCTGGCGACAAAGAGCTCGTCGTGGACGAGATCGAGGAATCCCTGGACGGGACCCTCGATCCCGGTGAGATCGCCGGCGAGCGTCCGGACCGGCGCCGCATTGCCGTTCTGCGTGCGCGGAAAGACGAAAACGGCGTTGCTGACGAAGTCGACGACGTAGACCTCGTCGTGGACCAGGTCGATCATCAGGCCGCGCGGACTGTCGAGTGCGACGGCGTCGATCACCCGCAGCGGCATCACGTCGCCGTCGGCGTCCATGTCGAACACGGAGACTCTGGCCAGGGTGAGGTCGGAGACCCAGATTTCGCGGTGCACGACATCGAGCGCGAGCGAGCCCGCGAGGTCGATGCCGGTGAGGGCGCTGCTGATCTCGCGGTGCGGCATGGCGTCGTCGCTGTCGAAGTTGAAGAACGAGAGAATCTTCGCTCCGGTGGCGACGAAGATGTCGGCGGCGGCCGGAGTCGCGAGCAGGAGCAGCAGGGCTGGCGCGAGGGCGCGGAACGGTCTCGGGGAAGCGGACATGTCTCTGCAGACTACGGCGAAACCGCTCCGGCGGGGCCACGAGGTCCCGACCTCGCCGTCGCGCCCGTCCGTCAGGACCAGGACTGGAGCTCGATCGCGTTCCCCTCGGGATCGGTGACGTAGCACCAGGTGACCCGGGCGCCGCTGCTGGTCTCGAGCGTGACGACGTCGGCGATCGGCCGGCCGCCGTTGGCGAAGACCTCCTCGCGCGCCGCCGCCACGTCGGCGACGGTGAAAGCGATGTGGCCGAAGCCCGGCCGGTTCACCGCCGTCGGTTGCGCCTCGGCCAGCCTCGAATAGTGGAAGATCTCGAGCGTCGGACCGCTCTCGCCGAACCCCGGCAGGCGGAGGTGCACGCCCTGGAGGCTCGCCCCGGGGACGCCGGTCCCCGCCTCGAGCTGCGGGCCGGAGAAGTTCCGTTCCGGGGGGACCGGGACGCAGCCGAACAGGCGTTCGTAGAACGAGGCCAGGGCGCGCCAGTCGCGTGCGATCAGGTTGGTGTGGCCGTAGCGGGCATTCGCGATCATGGTTCGAACTCTCCCTGATTCCGGTTGGTGGGCGATCCGGCGCGCGGGTCGATGCGGCGCGCGCCCCGAAGCTCCGACGCGGAGTCCGGTCGATCTACCGATCGACAGATACGCGCCGGACGCTCGCGGACGGGGACATCGAGACGAGGAAGCGCGCCCGCTGCTTCAGCCGGCGGCGAACCGGTGCCGCTGCGTCCACAGGAGCACGAGCACGAGCGTCGTCGAAGCGACCGCGGTGACGAGGTGGAGCCGGGGGCCGCGGGTGACGACGTCGAGGACGATCGCGACGAGGCCCAGCCCGAAGTACATCCAGACCGCCCAGCGGCGGAAGCGGAGCAGTCCGGCGAGCGCCACGAGACCCAGGAGGGCTGTGGCGACGAGGGCGTAGTAGAGGGGGCCGACGGCGCCAGGGAAGGAGGCGACGAAGTCGGGGCGTCGTGTCGTGGCGACGAAGAGCCCGCTCGTGGTCGAGAGCAGGAGCAGGCTCACGACGACCAGGTAGAGCCAGTAGAGGACGCCGCGCGGCGGCGTCGCGGCAAGTGCCGGATCGGAATCAGATGCCATGATTGCCTCTCCTTTCCTGTTCTCGCGCAGCGGCCGACGGGGCGCCGGAACCTGCCCGCAGGCGGGTCGTCAGGAAGGGCGCCATCCAGGTGACGAGCGGGACCGCGAGCCAGACCCGGCCGCGGGTGAGGTCGTAGTCGGCGAAAAGCTCGCTCCACGTTCTGCCGGCGACGAAGTGACCGAAGCCGAACTCGAAGAGCAGGACGAGGACGAGCCAGAGGGTGCCGACGGCGATCGCCCCGGCCGCGGAACGGGGGGCGATCCAGCCGATGGTCGCGAGGGTGATGGCAAAGACCAGGAGGCAGAGGAGCGCGGTGCTCGCGACGTGCGCCGTGCCGGTGCCGAGGCGCGGCACGAGCAGCCGTTCGCGCACGAGACCGTTGGCGATCGCCGTCGTCATCAGCAGGAGCCAGACGGCGAACGCTTTCGCTGCAATCGTCGACCTTGCCGGTTCGCCCGCATCCATCGGCCGCCCTCCGGAGCCACCCGCACCTCGGAACTGTACGGCAGGCGGCGCCGCGGTGCGAGTCGCCCGGGGCGGCCGGCGGCACCCGGTCAGCGTTCGCGCGGGGTGACCGGGAGATCGATCCGCGTGCCGTCGCTCAGCCGGCGGGAGCGGTCGGGGCGCGGCGCCGGAACCGCAGGCCGGCGAGCCAGGCGAGGACGCCGGAGGCGTTGTCGCGCAGGTCGTCGAACAGGGTGTAGAAGACCGGCACCACCAGGAGGGTGAGGAAGGTCGCGGTCGTCATGCCGCCGACGAGGGTGAGCCCGAAGCTGGTGTAGGAGAGCCCGATCGACGTCGCGCCGCCGGTGAGGAGCGGCAGCATGCCGCAAATCGTCGTCAGGGCGGTCATCAGGATCGGCCGGAAGCGGCGGTGGCTGGCGAGCGCCAGGGCCTCGACGCGACCGTGGCCGGCGTCGCGCAGACGGTGGACGTAGTCGACCAGGACGATGCCGTTGTTGACCACGACGCCGACCAGGAGAACGATGCCGACGACGCCGAGGAAGTCGATGTCGAGACCGACCGCAACGTGCGCCCAGGCGACGCCGAGGAAGGCGAGCGGCATCGTCGTGACGATCGACAGCGGCAGCACGAAGCTCTCGAACAGGAACGCCATCAGCAGGTAGATCAGCAGGACCGAAAAGAGCAGCGCCGAGAGGAGTGCCGCGAGGTCCTCGTCGCCGCCGCTGCCCCGGCTCACGTCGCGGGTGATCCCCTCCGGCAGATCGATCCCCCGTACCAGGCGGGACAGCCGCTCGCGCGTCTCCTTCTCGGCCTCGGGTGCCAGATCGACGCTGACCTCCCGGGTCGTGCGCCGGCTCGAGCGCCAGATCTGCTGCGACGTCGGCAGCCAGGTCACGTCGGTGAGCGCGCCGAGGGCCACGGTCCCGCCGCCGGCGGTCGGCACCGAGAAGTCCGCCAGCTCCTCGAGGCTGGCGCGATCCTGCTCGGCGAAGCGGACGCGCACCGGAATCTGCCGGCCGCGATAGCTGGCGCGAGGCAGCGCCTGGCCGCGCAGGGCGTAGCCGACGACTCCGGCCACGACCCGCGGACTGACACCCTGAGCCCGGGCCCGCTCCCGGTCGACGACCAGCGCCAGCTCCTCGATCGGACGGTCGGCCGCCTTGCGGGCGCCGACCACACCGGGATCGAGGACGAGCAGGCGCTCGACGTCCTGCGCCACGTTCTCGAGCGCCTCGGCGTCGTCGCCGAACAGCTGGACGGTGAAGACGTCCTTGCTTTCCTCGGTCTCCTCGCCGTCCTGGCCGGTGTAGAACTTGACACCCGCTTTCTGCGGCAGTCTGGCGAGCACCCGTGCCGCGACTTCGCTGGGCACGAGATCGTTGGTACGCGGCGTCTTGAACCAGCCCTGGACCTTGCCGAACGTGATGCGATGGAAGACGAAGTAGCCGTCGAGATCGAGCTCCTCCTTCATCGCGGCGACGACCTTCTCGCAGGCGAGGAAGTAGGCCTCGGTCTCCTTGAACGTCGTGTTCGGCGGCAGTTCCACCTGGATGTCGAAGCCGCCGCTCTCCTCTTCCTGGACGCCGACGAACTCGACCTTCTGCGCGAAGACGGCGATGGTGACCGCGAAGACGCCGGCGAGGAGGAGGAGGGTTTCGGCGCGCCTTCGCAGGGCGATGCGGAGGAGCCGCACGTAGGCGTCGTTCAGCCGGCCGAACGTCGCCTCGTAGGCGTGCCGCAGCGTGACGTTCAGCCGGTCGTGACCGCGGCGGAAGCGGCTCGCTGCGGCCTTTTCCGCGCCGCCGTTGCCGGGCAGCGTGACGTAGACGGCGAGCGGCACCAGGAGGAGCGCCACGACCAGCGAGGCGAGGAGCGCGACCGAAATCGGCACCGAGAGGCGGAGGAGGAAGAACTGCGCCTGTCCCTCGACCAGCGACGCGGGGAGGAAGACGACGACGGTAGTGAGCGTCGCCATGACGATGGCGAGGGCGATCTGGCTGGCGCCGCGAATGCAGGCCTCGCGCCGCGGCATGCCGTCGCGATGCAGCCGGAAGATGTTCTCGGCGACGACCACGGAGTTGTCGACCAGGAGTCCGACCGAGATCATCAACGCCAGGAGCGAGATGATGTTGAGCGACTCGCCCGAAAGGAACATCACCGTCAGCGCCACGAGCAGCGAGAGCGGGATCGAGAGCGTGATGATCAGCGTCATGCGCAGGCGACGGAGGAAGAAGAAGAGCACCCCGACGGCGAAGAGCGCGCCGATCTCGCCGCTGCCGACGAGGGTCGAGAGCGACTCGAGGATCACCGTGCGCTGGCTGAACAGCTCGATCGTCTCCATGCCGGCGAGCCGCGGATTGCGACGCATCTTCTCGACCGCGGTCTCGACGCGGCGGGTCACCTCGAGGGTGTTGGCGTCGCCCTCCTTCTGGACGATGATCGCCACCGCCGGCCGGCTGTTGGCGCGCACCCGGAACTTCGCCTCCGGCAGGTCGTAGCGCACCGAGGCGATGTCGGCGAGGCGTGCCGTCGGGCTGACCGGGCGCGCTTCGATCGCGGCGAGGTCGGGATAGGTCGCCTGCGAGCGCAGGAGAAGCTTGCGATCGGCGGCGCGGACCTGGCCGCTCGCCAGCGTGAAGTTGTCGCGCGCGAGCTCCTCGGCGAGCTGCCAGATGTTGACCCCGGCGGCCGCGGCCCGCTCGCGGTCGACCTCGATCAGGATCTCCTTCTCGACCAGGCCGTCGGCACCGACCGCGGCCACGCCGTCGATCCGCTCGAGCGGCAGGATGACCTCGTTCTGGATCAGGTCGTAGGCGTTCGCGAGGCTGTCGTCGATCGCCAGACCCAGCACGTAGATCGGAATCCCGGTGTCGTCGTCCTTGCGGATGTAGATCCGTTCGACGTCGTCGGGGAGTCGTCGCCGCGCCCGCTCCACGCGGTCGCGCACCTCGCGGTAGGCGACGTCCATCGCCGTGCCCTGCTTGAAGCTGACGAAGATGCGGCCCGAGCCGGAGAGCGAGAGCGAGTTGATGTGATCGAGGCCGCCGACCGAAGCGAGCTCTTCTTCGAGCGGGCGGACGATCTTGTCGAGCACCTCCGGCGCCGGGGCGTCGCGCCAGGGCACGACGACGCGCAGGAACGGATCCTCGAAGCCGCGCGGGATGAGCTCGATCGGGATGCCGAGCGTCGCCACCAGGCCGAGGACCAGGGTGCTGGCGAGGAGGACGGTGACGGCGATCGGCCGGCGCAGCGAGAGCGAGACCAGCCGGCCGGTCCGGTTCCTCTCGTGCGGGCTCACGACGCCGCCTCGGGCTCGACCCCTTCGGTGACCGCGACGGCGTCGGCCGCACCGGCGCGGGCGCGGATGCGGTCGAGCAGCGCCTCGAGACGGTCGTAGACCACCGGGATCACCACCAGGGTCAGCAGCGTCGACATCGAGAGCCCGGCGATCACGGTGAGCGCCAGCGGTGTCCGGAGCTCGGCACCGTCACCGAGGCCCAGCGCCATCGGCAGGAGGCCGAGCACGGTGGTGCCGGTGGTCATCAGGATCGGGCGCAGCCGGACGCCGCCGGCGGTCGCGATCGCCACCCGCCGTTCGACGCCGCGCGCCCGCAGCACGTTGATGTAGTCGACCAGCACGATGGCGTTGTTGACGACGATTCCGGCGAGCAGGATCATGCCGAGGAAGACGACGATCGAGAGCGAGACCCCCGTGACCAGGAGCGCCATCACCGAACCGAAGAAGGCGAGCGGGATGGTGAAGAGGATGACCAGCGGGTGGACGAGCGATTCGAACTGCGCCGCCATGATGACGTAGACGAGGAAGATCGAGAGACCGAGCGCGAGATAGAGGCTCGATGCCGAACGCTGCCACTCCTCGTTCTGGCCGGTGACGAAGTAGGTCATCTCCGGCGGCCACTCGACGCCGGTCGAGAGCGCCTTCTCGAGGGCTCCGACCGCCGTGCCGAGCGCCACACCCGGCTTCAGGTTGGCGCCGACGAGGGCGACGCGCCGGCCGTCGACGCGGCGCACCTCGCTCGGCCCCTCGCCGAGACGGACGTCGGCGATCGACGAGAGCGGGATCGGCCGGCCGCCGTCGGCGTTGACGACGAGATCGCGTACGTCCTCCACCGTCCGCCGGTCCTCCTCGGCGAGCTGCACGATCACCGGAATCCGGCGATCCTTCAGATTGAAGAGGGTGGCTTCCGAGCCGCGCACGAGATCGCGCACCGCTTCCGCCACGTTGCCGATGGCGAGCCCGGACTGCGCCAGCCGCTCGCGGTCGTAGACGATCTCGACCTCGGGAGCGCCGGCGCGCAGCGTCGAGGCGACATCGGCGAGCTCGGGCAGCGCCGCGAGCGTACGCTCGACCTCGGCGGACTTGGCCTTGAGGGCGTCGAGATCCTCGCCGTGGATCTCGATCTCGATCGGCGTGCGGAAGCTGAACAGGACCGGGCGCGTCATTCGGTGTTCGAGGTCGGGGATCGCCGCGAGCCGCGCGCGCAGGCGACCGGCCACGGCGCTCTCGGCGGCGGGATCGGCGTGCGAGAGCAGGACGCGGAAGCGTGCCGTGTGCTCGCCCTCGTCGGAGCGCTGACTCTGCGCCGGATCGAACCCGAACGTCGCGAGCACGCGGTCGACGTGTTCGCGCTCGGCGAGGAGCGCCTCCTCGACCGGCGTCAGGAGCTCCACCGTCCGTTCGACCGGAGTGCCGGCCGGCAGGGCGAGCTCGAAGGTGATCTCGCCCTGGTGGACCTCGGGCAGGAGCTCGGTCTTGAGCGCGGCGAGGCCGAAGGCGGTGAGGACGAAGGCGGCGACGAGCGCTGCGATCATCGCCCGCGGAGCGACGAGCACGCGCTCGAGCATCCGCTGGTAGGCGCCGCCGAGCCGCTCCATGCCGCGTTCGACCCAGCGCGCCGGGCCGCGGTCGAGCAGGCCGCTGACGAGGCGGAGCAGGCCGGCGCCGACGAAGCCGGCGACGGCGAACACCAGGGTGGCGACGCCGGAGACGACCTTGGCGGCGAGCTCGAGCGGCAGCCAGATCGCCGTGCGCACGAGAAGGAGCGGCAGCAGGAGCCAGCGGCGCAGCCCGGTGGCGGCGCGCCAGTCGGCGACTGCCGCCCGCCACGCGGAGAGCCGGAGCCGCGGCGCGCCGACGGCCGTGGCGGCGGCGAAGGAGACGTCGCCGCGCGCCGCGAGCATCGGGATCAGGTAGAGGGCGACGGCGAGCGACGCCACCAGCGAGATCACCACGGCGAGCGCGAGATCGCCGAACGCCTGCCCGGCCACCCCTTCGACGAAGACCATGGGCAGGAAGACCGCGACCGTCGTGAGCGTCGAAGCGACGACCGCGCCGCGTACCTCGTTGGTGCCGCGCACCACCGAGTCGAAACGGCTGTCGCCCTCCTCGCGGCAGCGGTGGATCGACTCGAGCACGACGATCGAGCAGTCGACGAGCATGCCGACGCCGAGCGCAAGGCCGCCGAGCGACATGATGTTGAGCGACACGCCGAGCAGGTTGAGTGGCGCGAAGGTGACGAGGAGCGACGCCGGAATCGCTACCGCGACGATCGCCGTCGTGCGCAGGCTGCGCAGGAAGAGGTAGAGCACCAGCACGGCGAGCAGTCCGCCGAGAATGGCGTTGTTGCGTACCTCGGCGATCGACCCGCGGATGAAGACCGAGCGGTCGGCGACGATCTCGAGGCGCACGCCCTCCTCGTCGAGGAGCCGCCCGGCAAGGCCGGCGGACCTGTCGTCTTTCTTTCCGTCCTCGCCGTCGGCGTTCCCGCCCTCGGCCTTCGTGTCCACGGGGTCGAGCTTGCCGAGCGCCGCCCGCACGCGCTCCGAGAGCGCCACCATGTTGGCGTCGCCCTCCTTGTAGAGGTCGAGGGCCACGCTCTCGCGCCCTCCGACCCGGGTCAGCATCTGGCGCTCACGGTGGGCGCGCACGACCTCGGCCACGTCGCCCAGCCGCACCGGCCGTTCGGAGGCCGGCGTCAGGATCGTGGCGGCGATCTCGGGCAGCGTGCGGTACTCGTTGAGCGTCCGCACCATGTATTCGACGCTGCCCTCTTCGAGCGTGCCGCCGGCGATGTTGACGTTTTCCTCGGCGAGGCGCGCCATCACCTGGCGCGCCGTGAGGCCGACGCGCTCGAGCTGGGCGCGATCGAGCCGCACGTGGATCTCCTCCTCGAGTCCGCCGCGCACCTGCACCGCGGCGACCCCCTTGATCGGTTCGAGCTCGCGCTTGATCTGCAGCTCGGCGAGGCGACGGAGGCGGCGGAGCCCCTCCTCGCCGGCGAAACGGTCGCCGTCGCCGGTGAGAGCGAACTCGATCACCGGGTCGAGCGAGGGATCGAAGCGGAGCACCAGCGGGCGCTCGGCTTCGTCGGGGAGCAGCACCTGGTCGAGCCGCTCGAGCGTGTCCTGCACGGCGTCGGAGAGCGTCGTGTCCCAGCCGAACTCGAGCACCACGTCCGAGACACCGGCGCGCGAGATCGACGAGATCCGCTCGAGTCCACCGATCACGCCGAGAACCTCTTCGACCGGACGGCTGATCTCGTTCTCCACCTCCTCCGGCGCCGCGCCCGGGTACTCGGTGCGCACGGTGAGCGTCGGGTAGGTGAGCTCCGGCATCAGGTTCACCGGGAGCCGGAAGTAGGACAGCCATCCGAACAGGACCGCGGCGAGGAAGACCACGCCGACGGCCACAGGACGGCGCGCTGCGAAGCTGCCGCGCGCGGCAGTTCCTTCGTCAGTGAACTCGGACGGCTCGGCCGGGGCGTCGACGGCCGGCTCGACGGCCGGATTCTCCGTGCCGCCGGTCGCGACGGCGTCGCCCGCCGAGGGCTCCTCAGTTGGCGGCATCTTCGTCTCCCAGCAGGCGCACCTTCGCTCCCGGCTTCAGTCCGGCCTGCCCGGCGACGACGATCCGGTCGCCGGCGGCGAGGCCCGCGACCACGGTGATCCGCTCCTTGTCCTCGAGCACCCGCTCGACCCAGATCCGCTCGACCCCGTCGTCGTCGGTGAGCCGCCAGACGCCGGTGAGCGTTCCGTCCTGGATCAGGGCCCGCTTGGGCACGAGGAGCGCGTCGGGCTCGGTGGCGGTCACCAACTCGGCTTCGAGGAACATGCCTGGCCGGATGCCGCCCTCGTACGGGACGCGTACCGTCACCTTGACGGTGCCGCTCTTCGGATCGACGACGGGCGAGACCCGGTCGACGACGCCGCGGAAGGCGCTGCGTTCGACAGAAGGAGGAGTGAGGCGCACCGTCTGCCCGACGGCGACGCGCGGCAGGTCGCGCTCGGGAACGTAGACCGGGGCCACCAGCGAGTCGAGGTCGACGATGTCGAACAGGTGCTGGGCAGGAGAGATCCGGTCGCCGGCGCGGACCAGCCGCTGCGTCACGGTGCCGGCGATCGGCGCGCGGACGATCGTGTACGAGAGCTCGCGCCGGGCGTCGGCGAGCGCCAGCTCGAGCTGCTCGAGCTCGTAGCGCGACCGCTTCATCTCCTGCTCGGAGAGCATCTTCTCGTCGAACAGCCGCGCCTGGCGTTCGTACTCCCAGCGCGCCCGCTCGAGCTGCCCCTCGGCGCGTGCCACCGCGGTCTTCTGCTCGTCGTCCTCGAGCCGGACGAGCGCCGCCCCCTTGGCGACGACGTCGCCCTCCTCGACCATCAGGGCGACGATCTTGCGGGCGGCCTCGGAGCGCACTTCGACGGCGCGCTCGGCTTCGAGATGGGCCGAGAAGCGCAGGGTCTGCTCGATCGGACCGGTGGTCAGGGTGACGACCTCGACCGGGACCTGGGTCGACTTCTTGTCGTCGGCGATCTCCTTGGCGTCGCTCTTGCCCTGGCAGCCGGTGGCGGCGACGAGCGTGGCGGTGGCGGACAGGATGGCGATGAATGGATGGCGCACGGCTCTCCTCGTGATCGGCAGCAGAAGCGAGGGCGAGCGCTCGATCCGCCCGGCCGCCTCGCGATGGGTTCTGACTCGCTCTACGCCGAAGGGGGTCGATTGTTTCCTCCGACGGCGCGGAAAAAGCGACTTTCAGGGGGTCGGGCGCCCTCCCGCAACGGAACCGGCGATCCTCGTTCCCCGGTGGACCAGGACCGGCGAGCCGTCGGCGAGGAACGCCGAAACGGGGGGCGCCGCCAGCGGCTCGCGGAACGCCGGGCCGTAGAGCGCGGCGAGGTCGGCGTCGAGGGAGACGCCGGTCGCCGGGCGGACCGTCCAGCGTGGATGCTCGACCCGGTACTCGACCGTGCCGCCGTCGCGCTGGCGGGCATAGCCCCAGTAGTGCTCGCTCACGAACTCCTCCTCGGAGCCCGGGAGCGGGAACTCCGCCTCGCCGGAGGCGGCGCCGCGGAGGCGGGACCAGCGGCCGGCCAGCTTCCAGGCGTACTCGACCGAGCGTTCCCCCGAGGCTCCGTGGTCGGTGATCTCGTGTCGCATCGGCAGCGCGACGTAGTTCTCGTTGTAGAGAGCCCGGGCCGTCCAGGCGATGGCCCGGCGCGGCACGATCTCCCGGACGAAGACGACGCCGCGCCGCACGCCGTCCGGTGCCTCGCGCCGAACGTAGAAGCGCAGGTTGACCTCCTCGAAGTCGCGGTGGAGAGGAACTCCCAGGCCGAGCACCCGGGTGTCGAGGAAGAGGAAGCCGACGACGCTCGCCAGCGTCCGCGCGCCGTACGGGTCGAGCACCGTACCCGCCGGCACGAACGGCGCGAGCAGCTCCGGGTCGACGGCGTAGTTGAGCATCAGGAGGTGCCGCCACTCGGCGGAGAGGAACGGTCGTCCGGCGGGCAGGTGGCTCATCCGCGGGCGCGCTGCCGCACCAGCGCCACCGTGGCTGCCAGCGCTCCGACGAGCGCCGCCGCGGCCGCGAGGTCGAAGCTGGCGGTGAAGCCGGCGGCATGGTGCGCCCAGGCGCCGGCCACGGGGCCGAGGGCGAAGCCGGCGGAGCCGGCGACGTTGAAGCCGGCGAGGGCGCTCGCCCGCGACTCCGGGGCGCTCCACTCGGCGGTGAGAGCGAGGGTCGGCGGGAAGATCACCGCGGCGAAGGCACCGAGCGTGACGAGGAGCGGGGCGAGGAGCGGCGGTGCGATCCGTCCCAGGGCGGCGAACGCCAGGGCGTAGCCGGTCGAGCCGACCGCGAGCAGGGCGAGGACCCCGAACCGCCGCGCCAACCGGTAAGTGCCCATCTGGAAGAGGGCGAACGGGAAGAGGAAGAGCCCCAGGGCGCGCCCGCGGGCGGCCGGATCGGCGCCGCTCTGCTCCATCAGCCAGAGCGGGAAGACGACGACGAAGAGCCCGACGGTGAAGCGCTCCATCGCGTAGAGCGCCCAGGGCAGCAGGAGCCGCGGCCGGGCGGCGAGCGAGCCGACCACCTGCGAGAAGTCGGGCCGGACGTGGACGGCGCGCGGCTCCGGCAGCGCCAGCGCAGCGAGCGCCAGCAGCAGGAAGAGCCCGCCCGCCACCAGCAGTGGCGCCCGCGCCCCGCCGTGCGAGGTCAGCAGGCCGCCGATCGGCGCTCCCAGGCCGACGCCGAGGATCAGCGACGCGCCGGCGAAGCCGGCGAACCGTGCCCGCTGCGTCTCGCCCGCCTGATCGAAGAGCAGCGCCATGGTCGTCGACCAGCCGGCGATCGAGGCGCCCCCCTGGAGGAAACGGATCGCGAGCAGGAGCGGGATCGAATGGATTCCGAGGTAGCCGAGGTAGAGGAGGCCGCTGGCGGCGAAGCCGAGGACGATGAACGGCCGTCGTCGCCGGGTGCGATCGGAGAGCGCCCCCCAGACCGGGGCGAAGACGAGGTAGGCGACCATCTCCACGGTGAAGAAGAGGGCCGAATCGGCCACCGAACCGCCGAGCTCGTCGACGATCAGCTCCTTCAACCCCGCCACGACCAGCGTCAGGTTGAGCATCGCCACGAAGAGCAGCCCGCACGGCAGCGCGAGGGCGCGCCCCGCCGAAGGCGGCGCGCCGGAACGGGAGTCGGGGGCGGGGTTCATGGTCATCGGGTCCGGAC
>JBFWYP010000021.1:0-63613 GCA_050186295.1 Thermoanaerobaculia bacterium
AGGAACACGACGACCAAGGGAGTGGCGGTTCACCGACCGTAGATAGCTTTGCCGACCTCTTCCATGAGGCGGATCCCGAGTCGGATGTCGACCGCGCCCTCATAGCTGGGTACTGGCTCGGTAAAGGGGCCGCCCGGGAAGAGTTCACCGCCGCCGATGCCAATAAGGAACTCAAGAATCTCGGACATCCTTTGGCCCACATCACTGATGCGCTTCAAGCTCTGATCGACCGTAGGCCTGCACTTGCGATGCAGACCGCCAAATCCGGGACCGCAAGGCAAGCCAGGAAGAAGTACAAGCTGACGGTCGCAGGCACTAGAGCCGTCGACGAGATGGTCAAGGCGACCACTTGATTTCGAGGACTAGGAGAAATTCTTGATTGCTGCGGGTCGGCTCAAAGATCTGCTTGCATCTCCTGACTATTCCAATCTCGAGAAGCTCCTGATCTGTATGGCAACAGAGCCGCTTGCGCCCAGGCAGGTCAAGGAAGTCCGTGAAATGGCAAGTTCAGCCGGCCTGCGAAAGGTCCGAAACTGGAACATCTCGAATGCGCTCTCATCGGCTGGTGAACTCGCAGTGAGGACCGCCGCTGGGTGGGAGCTGACAACTCAGGGAATGAGGCGCGTCGCTGAGCTTGTAGGCCCAGTCGCGGCGATTCCAGCTCAAAAAGTGGCGGCAAGTCTACGAGCGCATCTCTCAAAGGTGTCTCAGCCCGAGACAAAAAAGTTTGTGGAAGAAGCAGTGCTTTGTTTCGAAGCTAGGCACTACCGTGCTGCCGTCGTACTGAGTTGGGTTGGCGCTGTCTCGGTGCTTCAGGATTTTGTGCTCACGAAGAAGCTCTCTGAATTCAACTCGGAGGCAACGCGGCGAGACAAGAAGTGGAGAACCGCCACCACCCGGGATGACCTATCACGAATAGAGGAATCGGAGTTCCTATTGATCCTGAGTGCGCTCTCAGTAATTGGTAGGAACGTTCGCCAAGAACTCGAAGTCTGCCTTCAACTAAGAAATGCCTGCGGCCACCCAAATTCTCTGCAACTCGGTGAAGCCCGGGTGGCTGCGCATGTAGAGACCCTGCTCCTCAATGTCTTCGCCAAGTACTGAATTGTTGCGCCCTAGTACTTGCGGCCCGACACATGGACCGGGCTCCGCTCTCGGCATGCCATCTAGCAATTCGTTCGAGCGGAAAACGGGACTTCGCCCTGTTGCCGCTCAACTCATGATCCGTTAGGCGCCTCGATCAATGTTTCGCTACTTCTTAGCCATTCTCGTCGGAACCATAGCGGCGCTGCTGTGCTTCGTCCTCCTCCCGAAAATTCCTGCAGACATCACTGAACGCCCAAATACTCTAGGCAGAATCAACGCCACCGATATCGACGTTTTTCTCGGCAACGTCGCCGTTCCAAATCGTCTTATCCCAACGGGCGATAACAGATGGCTGTTGGAGTCGCGCCTTTCATTCTGGGACTCATTCCTCACAACGGCGCCCGCGCCGAAGGCTCAGGCAACCCCGGGTGGAATTCGGCTGGAGGTCCCCTGGACGCTGCTTCCATCCTCAGTGCTTTCAGCGGTCTCGCAACTCGACCCAAATCTCCGCGATTCTCTAGGCACATGGCTTGAATTGCACGAGGGCCCAGCCAGTTGGTCGTTTGCCAGACTGTCTCGCTATCCGGTTCCAGCAGACAGCAGGTACGCCGCCATTACCGGCATGCGGGCAATCTACTCCGTCAACCTCTTTGAGTTCTTGAAGGACCTCGGCCCTGACTACAGGGCGAGCCTCGCGTCAGCGGTCTCGAATGCGGTGCTGGAGACGCTCCAGGAAGCTGGCCGGAATGGCGATCACAAGATCGCGATTCCGGCGATCGCAGCAGCTCAGAACGTCGCTGACCGAGAGCTGGTCATCAGCTATTCAGACAGCTTCTCCGCAATTCTTGACGGCGTTGAGCGGGTCCAGGCAAACAGCCCCTCTCGGGTAGTTCTAGTGGTATGGCGCGACCTTGAGGGATCTCCTGAGCTCCCCGCAGCTCTGCTCGGGCTACGAACCGCAGCTTTTCGCAGCATTCCGGAATGGAGAGATCCCATCAGGCAATTTGCTCTCCTCGCAGCCGCAATTGGCCTGGTCAGTGGGCTCCTCTACGGTCACCTAACATCGCTGAGCCGGCCACCCCTCCTCGTTCTCACAATCGCCGCCCTCGGTGTGTTGGCGGCAGTACTAGGCCACAAGTACGTAGAGCAGATCGCGGGCTTTCTTCCCGTTACCTCCCGACCACACCTGGATATCGGGCTTCTGACGGCCATTTCGGTATTGTTCGGCGGGCTCCTATACAAGCTCGACCTAGTAAGAATCGAGACCAAACGGTCGTGACCCCGCGCCTATCCCCTCGTTGCAGCAGACCCCACCCGGGCGTTCGCCCCGGTGAGGCCGCTGAACTCATTCGCCGTTAGCCGACCAAGCGAGAACTCGTTGAACGCCGCCGAGGCAGAAGGGATCGTCGAGGACTCTCTCGCGCAGCTCAAGAGAGAGCAGCCGGAGTTGTTCACTCTCGAAGTCTCTGAGCGCGCCATAACTCATCAACTCGCGATCTGCATCGCTGCGCGAGTTGGCCCGGGCCTCAGTGTTGACACGGAGTACAACCGGCACTTCAAGGAGCCGAAGCGCCTAAATCTCCCTCCAAGAAGAGCGCTCGACCGAGAAACTCGCGCAACGACCGCTCTACCAGACATCATTGTTCATGTTCGCGACACAGATGCCTCCAATCTGATGGTGCTTGAGTTGAAACGGCTTGGGGAGGCAAAGGACTATGATGCTCTCAAGCTGCGCGCCTTCAAGTATGAGCTCGGTTATCGCCATGCGGCCCACGTGACGGTCGGTGCTACGCGAGCCGGCGAGCCCTTCTCCGAAGTAGAGTGGCTGGTCGGCTAACAATTCGCTGCAGCGGGCTGCCTAGCTTCGCCCTGCTGCCGCTGAGCTCACGGTCCGTTCGTAGGGCGACATCGCAATAGCAAATGGCCTACGACCATGCTCGTAAGGCGGGCAACCGGGGCGACGTTTGGAAGCACTTTCTTCTGCTGACCGCATTCTCGAGGGCATTGCTGTCCAAACCGGACCTTTTGTACCGCGAGTCGCATGCCGGAGCGCCCAAGCACGTTCTCGGCAAGCTTGGAGAATGGAGGCGCGGAATCGCCAGAGTGCTGCCTCCAGCGGCCGATCTCGAGGCCACCCCATATTTCCGGCAGTTCCCGTCACCAATCGGCCCCGGCGACTCGTACCCGAGCTCCTGGTCTCAGGTAGCCGAATACGCTCTGGGCCAAGGCGGCTCCATCACTCTTGAGCTGTGCGATACCTCAGAGGAAGTGGCGCGGGCTGTCGGCAAGCAGGGCGCATCTATCCGGTTCTCTCGCTCCGATGGGTTTGAATCGGTCCTCAACTCGCCTCCTGCCGATTTCACCCTGATCGATCCCCCCTACCACCCGGATTCCAAGCGAGATTGGGCCAGCGTAAGGAGCTGCATCTCGAGTTTGCTGGCGCAACAAACACGGTTCCTCGCCTGGTACCCGATCTTTTCTCACACAAACCCAAGTGTGCTCGTTCAGCACGCGAAATTGCCGGGGTTCGAGGTGTTGTGGCATCAGATTGGCCCCAAGCCAAGTCAGCTCATGAAGGGCTGTGGTGTGGTCGCCGATGATCTCACTGCAAGCGAGTTCACGATGCAGCGACAGGCCCTGCAATCACTCGGCGAAAAGCTCGGAGGCGCGTTTCATGTCCGGTCGCCAACGCGGGAAGTTGGCTAGCCAGTCGTTCGAGTGGGCGGACCTCTGTCGCCTCGTCTCGACTTGCTCGAACGCCGCAGTGCTGGCCCGCCGCCCAACTCAGACCCGCCAGGCGAACCAGTGAGTCTCTAGGCTCGCGCAGAGTTAGAGTCGATTGCGCGAGCTGCAGGGCCCGGGTGCCGATCATCGAAGATCGCCCCCGTTCCTCCTGACCGACGAATCGGCGGCCTTGCCTGAAGAGCCCCATAACGCCGAAAGGAGCCGAATCACGTGCAAGGAAGAAAAAGCGAAAGGCGAACAGAGAGACTGCCTGACGGCGCCCCACTCGACTTTGCGCCTGACAACGAGCAGGGTGTCGTCTTCCTCTTCTCCCACCTCGCACGTCGCTTCGGTGTGCGAGTCGAGAGAGTGCAATCCGGATATCCGGACTGCACGGCCATTCGGGACGGCAAACGGATTCGAATCGAGTTCGAGTTCCGCTCTCGCAACTTCCGCCAGCACCGGCACGACCCGAAGAAGTGCGACTGGATCGTCTGCTGGATCCACGACTGGCCGGCAGTCCCGCCGCATCTCCGAGTCGTCGAGCTCCGGAAGGAGTTCGGACTGGGCTTCAACGTCTGGTTCCAGCCCGTCTCGGGCGAGTACCGGGCGACCCTTGCGAAGGCGAAGCGCGAGGAATCGTGGAGCGTCCCGAGCCAGGCGACCGAAGGCGATCTCCTCCTGTTCTATCGCACTGCGCCGGACAGCTTCATCCGCGACGTCTTCCGCCTCGATGGACCGGTCCAACACGTTCGTGCCGGCTGGAAGCCGGGCAAGGACTGGATGGGTCCGATTCGCAGGGTCGCGACACTCAAAGCACCTCTCCACCTGAGCCAGCTGCGGGAGCACAGGGTGCTTCGAACCTCCGGGTTCGTACGTGGCTCCATGAGAGGCCGATACCGAGCCACCGAGTATTGGTCCGAGTTGTACCGCATGATCGTCGATCGCAACCCGTCGCTACTCAAGACGCTGAAGACCTATGAGCCATCGCGCGTGCTGTAGCTGCGCGGGCTATTCGCGGGCTTCGTGCACTGCCCGAGCGCGCCCGCAGCAGCGCTGACGATGCACCTCCAGGTTGCAGGAGTGGAGTCTCTGCCGGAATGCCGTCGCAAGATCTAGAAATCGCCCAGATTGCCGAAACTCAACCCGGCGAGTTTGCCGCGTCGGCACTACCCTTGTGTATCGAACTCGCGCGAATTGCCAAAAGAGAGCTCCGTACGCTCATGCCGGCGGTCACGGAACCATTCAGCTTCGAAGATCGCGTCTTCCTGCTTCTCGTTCCGGAAATGCAGCACGAGGTGGTGAGGTTCTATGCTGGTCGGGGATCGAACCTCGCCGCCCAACTCAAGAAGCATCAGCTGGAGTCGCTCGATCGGAAGCTTCTTCCTCAGCTATTTCTGCTCCTGGAGAAGAGCTATCCGTTGGTAGCGCAGGCGCTGCGCATCGCGGCGAACCGATTACCGCACCAGGCGAAGAAGGCCAGGCGAAGGAGACGCCGCCCGTGACGCTTCTGATTTGAGTCCTGAACCGACAGGTCTCCGAATGGCCTGCAACGGCATCTCCTCCGCGTCTCTTGTGGCAATCCCGGATCGGCGGTACTCCATGGTCTATTCCGACAGCTGCTACGCCCCTGCGGGCCCGCGCCGCATTGCCACCCTCCCGGCTTTCCGGCAGGATTCCGCTGCTTCGAGCCAGAGGATGAATTCACCGAGGGGGCGCGCGTGACGAAGAGCGAAGAGTCGAAGTCGGCGGGCGTGGAGGCGCAGGTGCGGTCCGGGTTGGCGAAGGGCCGGGCGGTCTGGCTGGTGGTCAAACTCGTGCTCGTCGCGGGGGCCGTGCTCATGTTCGCCTTCGACGACACCCCGATGCGCCCCTACCTCCTCACCACCGCCGTCGTCATGGGCGGGATCATCATCGCCTGGCCCTGGCTCAAGTCCCGCCTCGGCTAGAGAACCCCGGACGCCCGCTCCGTCGCCCGAATGTCCGGACCTTCTATGCACCAGAAGCTCCCGAGGAGAGACCCGATGAAGACCCTCACCCGCACCATCGCCATCGCCCTGATCTCGATCGCGAGCGCGCTCGCCGGCGCGATCGCCGCCCGATCCGCTCCGGCCGCCGAGCCCCTGCCGCTCGAGCTCGGGAACTTCTCCGTCAGTCTCGCCGTCAAGGACATCCGCGCCTCCAGAGCGTTCTACGAGAAGCTCGACTTCCAGGAGGTCGGCGGCAACATCGATCAGAACTGGATCGTGCTGCGGACCGGCAACGCCAAGATCGGACTGTTCCAGGGGATGTTCGACAAGAACATCCTGACCTTCAATCCGGGATGGAACGAGGACAAAGAGACGCTCCCCCACTTCCAGGACGTGCGCGAGCTGCAGCGCATTCTCAAGACGCGCGGGATCACCCTGGAGACGGAGGCCGACGAGTCCGGCACCGGGCCGGGCTACTTCACCCTCAGCGACCCCGACGGCAACCAGATCCTCTTCGACCAGCACGTCGCGAGCCCGAAGCGGTAGCAGGACCGGTCCGCAGCTTCCGCTGCGCGAGTTCCAGCACTGAACAGGCAGACCTGAACTCCTCATCGAAGTGCCGGAGCGCGGCCAGGTCCGAGATGGGCCAGCCCCTCGGCCCACCGAAGGAACGAGAGGGCTCGCGCAGGGGCCGGCACCTTCTCGGCACCGGCCGAGGAAAAGTCCGACAATTTTCCGAGACCTGCCAAGAGGCTGATACCTTTGCGGACGAGATGCCTGTTGATCGTCGCAGTTCGCAACAACTCGGAATCGCCGGATGGACGACGAAGTCGGCGCGAGCAATTTCCGACAGGAACTTGCGTGGGCGAGGAGCGATATGAGCCAGGTACTTCTCTTGAAGACCCCTCCAACGGCCGCGATACTCCCCTGCGATCCTCATCACATGAAGGGCCTCACTCTCGCACCGAAACCAGGCTGGTCCAGGTTCATCGGAAAGAGCACGTCCAGAGTCCTGTGGTCCACTTTCACCGCGTTGATCTCCGTTTCCCCGGTTTCGGCGCAACTCTCGCTGCTGCCCGAGTTTCGAGTGGACGCGACGACCAACGGCAAGGGTGCCGCTGCATGCGCTGCCAACAGCTTCGGCTCCGTGTTGGTGACTTGGGTCGACAACCCTTACTACGGCGATCACGTCATGGCGAGGATGCTCGACTCCGACGGATCGCCGCAGACAGCGGAGTTTCAAGTGGGAACGCAGACTTCGAGCTTTTCTCCGCCGGCGGTCTCGAGCGCTGGCGGGTCGTTCGGCCTCGCCTGGCGTGAGGCGTTCGGCGTCGCGCTGGGGCGCGGGGTCGAAGTGGACGGCACCTTCGCGACCGACGCGATTCCTTTGAGCGCCTACAACGTCGTTTCGCCGAGCATGCCAAAAATGACGGTCGCAGGATCCGAGTACTGGGTTCAGTGGACCGGCGGTATCGATCAGTTCGGGAGTCCGGGCGCTGGCGCACGCACTCTTTCCACCCAGGATTTCTCGCCCACGGGAGCTCAGCTGGACCTCGCCGCCTTTGAATCGACCCCTTGCGGAAACGCGGTGGCTGCAATTCCAGCGGGCGTGTTGTCGGCATGGGTCGCCACCGAAGGTGGCATGCTGCAAGTCATCTCCCAGCGGTTTGCTCCGAGCGGCGATGCGATCGGCCCGCCCGTCGTCCTTTCTGACGACGTCTGGGGTGGCTTGGACTCGCCGGAGCTGGCCAGCAGCTCTGCCGGTCTCCTGCTGGTCTGGCTCAATGAGACCTGGGATCCGGTCCTGGGGCGGGCCGCGACCCGCGTGCAAGCAAGGCCACTCGACCTCTCCGGCGGCATCGCAGGACCAACGGTGGTGCTGGACGCGGACGCCAACCACGTCCCGCCGACCGTTGTCCCTGACGGGACTGGTGGGTTCATCGTCAGCTGGGTTCGTGGGGACGCGTATCTCCGCGACGTGATCCTGCAGAACGTCGATCGCTTCGCGCACCCGATCGGCGCGGAAGTTGCGGCTCAGGACAGCCCCCATGCCAACCCGAACTATCCGGGGCTCTGCTTGATCTCATCGGGCCGGGCGATGCTCGTATGGACCACGGAAACCGGCTACCTGGACGAGTCCATTTCCGGCCGAATCGTCCTCGTACGGGAATCGATCCTCGCGATCCCCACCTTGAGTCCCTTGTCCATCATCCTCTTCTCCATGGTGCTCGCCGGGCTGTCGCTTGGGCTGATTCACAGAAGGTTCCGTCCCGAATAGAGCCGACCCGTCGTCATCCCAGGTCATGAAGGGGAGCGATCTCCCATTCGTGGAACCTCCGGCCCTCACTATGGAATCTCCCCGCTCCATGAAACCTCCGAGGCCGCTTCTACGTTCACAGATCAGCTCGTGAGAGACCGTCAACACAGCGCAACGGAGGGGCCGATGCCGTTCCGATCCAGGATCCCGCAGTCGGAGACCCCTTCCGGGAACGCCTGGCTCCGGCCGGGACGATCACTCGCGTGGCTCTTCTGCGCCGCGCTCCTCGTCGCGGGCTGCGGCAGCTCGTACAAGGCGCCGCTGTCCCCCCTGGGCGATCCGGTGCCGGCGACACTCGTCAGCAGCGCGAGCGCCGTCGCCAGCGGGCCGCCGGGGGCGTACTACATCAGCGAGGATCGGACGCAGTTCCACCTTCGCTGCCCGTGCGGGGTCTGCTCCAAGAGCACCGTCCTGCCGCTGGTGGCGAATGCGTCGGCCTACGCCTGGACCCTCAGCGGCGAGCCGGGCCGGCCGACCCTCTCGCCGAGCATCCACTGGTTCGAGCTCGACGGCACCACGACCCACTGGCACGGCTGGCTGCGGAACGGATCGTTCGAGAGGTGAGCTGAGGCGAGCTGCCGGCCGCTCGGCAAACCAGAGGAACGCAAGGGTTCGCGAATCGGCTGGCACCTTCCCGGTTCTTTCCGCCGCCGGGGACGAAGCGCTCTTCTATAATCCGTCCTGCAGCCCCGGTGCAGGAGCGCGCCCGGAGTGGCGCGGAGGTCGAGAGGATGCGATCGCGAACGATCCGCAGGCTCCGATTCGTCGCACGGCTCGCCGCCCTGGCGCTCGTCGCGAGCTGGGCGACCCCGGCGCACGCGGGCGGCCCCCCGCCCCTCTTCAGCAAGCAGTTCGTTCCCGACTGGACCACCGGAGGCTCGACGCTGATCTTCACGATCGACAACACCTCGAGCGGAACGGAGCGAACCAATCTCGCTTTCACCGACCTCCTGCCGGCGGGAATGGTCGTGACCAATTCCTCGACCACCCCCACCTGCACCGGAGGGAGCCTGACCGCCGTGCCGGGGAGCGGCTCCATCTCCTACACGGGTGGCACGGTCGCTGCGCTCTCGAGCTGCACGGTCCAGGTCGATGTTCTGGCCGCTACTGAGGGGATCTACACCAACACGTCGGGTTCCCTGACGTCGAGTGCGGGCGACAGCGGAACCGCGAGCGACACGCTCCAGGTCGAACAGGTGTCCGGGGGGCTCTATTTCGAGTTTCCTCCTCAGTTCGCAACCAACTCGACTCGGGCCCTGGCGTTGGGAGCCATCTACGGCGGCTTCGACTTCACGCAGCCGCCGGGCAACGAGCTCGGCACCGCGATTGGAGTTCCGGCGTTCGGCCAGTTGAAGATCGCCGCAGTCCGGTTTCTGGCAGAAGACGAGTGCGTCCAAGGCGTGCCGATGCACCTCCGTCTGTACGACGACGACGGCACCGGCCGGCCCGGAAAGCTGATTGCGGACCCGATTTCGGTCGCTCGAATTGGTTCCATCATGGTGGGCGCCGAGGTCTACGCTCTCCTGGTAGCTCCTCCCGTCCCGGTGCCGGCCATCGTGGTCGAAAACTTCTCTCCCGACACGCGCAAGGTCTGGGTCACCTTCGACGGCAGCGACTGCGGCGCCGGCAGCCAGACCTGGTTGACCTGCTATCCAACGAACGTCGTCGGCGTGCCGGCGGCGTTCCGCTGCGGCGCCGGAACCTGCCCCGGCGGGCTGAACGACGGCGCCTGGCACTTCCATAGCGAGCTCGGCTTGTTCCTGGACAACTGTCCGCCGAGCCTCCAGGTGTCCGCGCTCGAGAGCGCGCTGCCTCCGTTCGCCACCGCCGTTTTCGCCAACGGTTTCGAGGATGCCGGCACCCGCGCCTGGTCCGCGACGACGCCGGGCTCGTGCAGCGACGGCATCCAGAACGGGAACGAGACCGGCATCGACTGCGGCGGCGCGGACTGCGCGAGCTGCGGGCTCTCCTGCCCGGCGCCGGTCGCCGGCGCGCTCGGCGGCCCCTGTGCGGTCGACGCCGATTGCGGCGAGGGCAACCGCTGCCTGGTCGGCTCGGGCACCCAGGGGCCGTTCGGGCCGACCGTCTACGCCGCCGAGGGCTACTGCCTGAGCGGCAATCTGTACGACGCGATCGCCACCTGCACGAGCGACGCCGATTGCGGCGCGGGAACGGTCTGCGTCGAGCGCGTCGAGATCGACTCGACGCCGATCCGGCCTGCCCGGCCGTACCGGACCTGCATGCCGGTCTGCGCCTGCGACGGCGCCGGCTGCCCCGCTCACCAGGCGTGCGTGGCGTCGTTCGGTTCCTGGCCTCTCGACGAGGCGGTCTGCGTGCCCGGCAAGGCCGGCGCGCGCGATGGCGACGCCTGCGACGGCGTCTTCGACTGCGACCCGAGCTCCGCCTGCGCCAACGACGCCGAGCACCCGAACGGCCAGTGCTCGAAGAGCGGCTGCACGCCGGGCGACGACTCGACCTGCGACGGCGGCCACTGCGTGGCGGCCGGTCCGGGCGTGCGCGCCGGGACGGTCTGCGTCGACACCTGCGACGTCGACGGCGACTGCCGCGTCGGCGACGACTACCTCTGCTTCGACCCGGACGGCATCGGCGGCGAGCCCGGCCACTGCCGTCACCCGCACGTCGGCGACGCCTGCACGACGGCCCTGGACTGCGGCGGCGGCGACTGGCAGTGCGCGAGCGGCCACTGCACCCTGCCGTGCACGGGCGACGAATTCGTCTCGAGCTGCCCGAACAGCTCCGCCTGCAAGCTCGGCTCCTGCTACCAGGTCTGTCCCGGCGGCGCCGCCGACTGCCCCGCCGGCCTCTCCTGCACGAACATCGCGTCGATCAACTTCGGTACGATCCTCGCCTGCACGCCGCCCTGAGGACGCCCCACGGGCACGGTTGGCAGCGGAACGGCTACGTCGAGAGGAGAACTGCGGCGAGCTGCCAGCTGCTGGGCACACCAGACGAACGCAAGGGTTTGCGAATCGGCTGGCACCGTCGCAGCGCCCCTCGATGCCGAAGGGATGCCGAGCTCCGCCTCCTGGGAATCGATCCCGCTCCGACCGCAACGACCGGAGGGCCAGCGTCGCGAGGTCGAGCCCCGAATCGGCCGGCGACTCTTCAGGGGACTTCGCCCGGTTGCCGCCCGGCTCCCGATCCGCTAGGTTTCGCGATCCATATGCCCCGATCCGCCACGCCGTTCACCCTGGCGCTGCTGCTCCACGCGGGCATCGCGTTCTGGCCGATGTACCTGTCGAAGCCATGGGCCGACATCGACCCGTACACGCACACCCACGCAGCCCTCGGAACGCTGTGGCTGCTCGTCCTCGCCGTTCAGCCGGTCCTGATCCTGCGCGGCGACAGGGCTCTTCACCGGCTCGTGGGCCGCACTTCCCTGTTCATCGCCGCTGCCTTCGTGGTTTCGGGCCTGCTGCTCGCGCATTTCCGCGTGAGCAGGATGACGGAAGCCGTGTTTGCGAAGGAGGGCATCTACATCTACCTCCCGCTCGCCGTCGGATTGCTGTTCGCTGTCGCTTGCGCGCTCGGATTCCGCTGGAGAAGCTCGAAGCCGGTGCATGCCCGTTTCATGCTGTTCACCGCGGTCCTGCTGCTGGACCCGGTCCTCGCCCGGATCATGTTCTTCTACCTGCCGCCCTTGCCGTCGGAGCACCTGTACCAGGGGATCACCTTCACCCTGATCGCCATCGCGATGGTGGTCCTGCTCCGGTCCATACCGCCGCAGGTCCGTGGTCGATCGTCGTATCGCAACTACTGCCTCGGTACCGCCTCGGTCCTGGCGCTCTTCTTCGCAGTTCCGTACACCGATGCCTGGGCAGCCTTCGTGAACTGGTTCCGCGCGCTTCCACTGACCTGACCGCCCTCGGCCTTTCCGGACCCCGGCGGGCGTCCGCCGTCCGGCACTCCGGAGGAGCGAAAAGCTCGCGCCGGGGCTGACACCTCCTCGGCAGCCCCGCTTCGATGGAAGCCGACCGTCGGCGCATCTTCGGAGCAGCAGTTCCGGGCAGCTCCGATCCGCTCGCGAATCTCTCGCCCACGCCATACGATCGCGACATGAACGGGCACCCGGAGTTGCATCGCACGGAATCGATCGGCTGGCTGCGCGCGGCCGTGCTGGGGGCGAACGACGGACTCATCTCGACCAGCAGCCTGATCGTCGGCGTCGCGGCGGCGGATCCTTCGCGCACGGCTGTTCTTCTCGCCGGCTGCGCCGGCGTGGCGGCGGGGGCTCTCTCCATGGCGGCCGGAGAGTTCGTGTCCGTGAGCTCGCAGGCCGACACCGAACAGGCCGACCTCGCGCGCGAGCGGCGGGAGCTCGCCGACTCCCCGGAGAAAGAGCAGGCGGAGCTCGCGGCGATCTACGTCGCGCGGGGTCTCACGCCGGAGCTCGCGGACGAAGTGGCCACGCAACTGATGGCGAACGACGCCCTCGGCGCCCACGCCCGGGACGAGCTCGGCATGTCCGAAATCTCCCGCGCCCGGCCGCTGCAGGCGGCGCTCGCCTCCGCCGCCGCCTTCGCGGTCGGCGCGGCGCCCCCCGTCGCGCTCGCCTGGCTCGTTCCGATTCCTTCGCTCGGGCTCACCGTGGCCGCGAGCTCGCTCGTGCTGCTCGCCGCTCTCGGGGCGCTCGCCGCGCGCCTCGGCGGCGCGGGGCTCGTGCGCGGCGCCGTCCGCGTCGCCTTCTGGGGCGCCGTCGCGATGGGCGTCACGGCGCTCATCGGCCGGCTCTTCGGAACCGCGGTCGCGTAATGCCGGGACCGCGCGACCCCGGTCGCGCGCCGGAGAGACACGACACGATCCCGTTCGACTTCCAGCATTCCAGGGCCGGCGCCACCTGAGTCGCCGCGCCGGTTTCCGGCGAGTCTGGCGGGTGGCTATCCCGGCGGCGGGGCCGGCTGCGGCGCGTGCCACTCCGGGAACCCGAAATGCCCGCGCAGGAACTGGTAGAGCGCGTCCACCTCGGCATCGGTGAACGGCGCGTCGGCGACCCAGCTCATGGCCTCGTCGAGGCGACGGGGTCCCGGTGCCTCGGCGGTGCGGATCAGATGGTGAAAATCCTCCGGCGAGTAGGAGCCGAGGAGAGCGAGCGACGGCGCGCGCTCGAGCGGATTGCCGTGGAAGTCGAGGCCGTGGCACTCGCTGCAGGTGACGCTCGCGAGGTACCGCCCGCGCTCGAACGGCGTGCGCTGCGGCAGGTCTCCCCATCGCGGCCGGCTGCGATCGACGAGGTCCGCCGAAACGCCCCAGCGCCCGGAGACCAGCGCCTTGCGCCCCTCCCAGGTCAGGTCCATCCGGCGCTCGACCGCGGGCACCGCGGGCTGGGCGCGCAGGTGGGCGAAGATGTCCACCAGGTCCTGGTCGCCGAGCGCCCAGAAGGTGTACGAGATCATCCCCACCGCGCTCCGCCCGTCGCGCTTCACGCCTTCGCGCACCAGACGCGCGAGCTCTTCGTCGGTGTAGAGCGGCACGACCGACCCCAGCGGCGGAGCGCTGGCCTGGAGGATGCCGAGAATCTCTTCCGTCCCGCCGCCGCCGGTTCGACCGTGACATCCGTCCCAGCAGCCGACGATCCGCGCCATGCGCTTTCCTTCGACGAGGTCCGGAGGCCGCGAGCTCCTGAGCGCGACCAGCGGCACGTCGTGGCGCCGCAGTCGCTTCCACTCGGAGATCGCCCCGATCCATCCGGCGTAGAGAGCACCGCCGGCGAGGGCCGCGACACCGGCCCACCCCAGCAGGCGAACGAGGACCCGCTTCGGTCCAGCCATCGGGTCCGGACTCTAAACGAACTGCAGCCCGCAGGCGCGGAGGCGACCTGCCAGCCGCTCGGCAAGCCAGGGGAACGCAAGGGTCTGCGAATCGGCCGGCACCTTTTCGGGCTGGTTCCTTTTCGGGAACGACCTTCGCCGCGGCCGCCGTTTCCTCAGTCGTCGTCCTCGTCGTCGTTCTTGCCGCCGCGTTGCCGGTCCCCTTCGCTGCCGAGCGTGGCGGCGAGGCCGGCGACGAGGTCGGCCTTCTCGGCGGCGGTGAGCTGTGCCTCCGGGTGGAACGGAAGGTAGAGCGGGAGCGGCATCTCCCCCTCCTGCAACTTCTCCGCGGCCTCGTGGGCGTGGCGCTGGGGGCGGTTCCACTCCGAGACGTTCAGGTGCTCGCGCCCCTGCTGGACGTCGCGGTAGACCAGCCAGGAGACCGGCGCGACGCGCGAGTACCAGGGCCATTTCGATTCGTTGCTGTGGCAGTCGGCGCAGGCGCGGAAGAAGAGCTCGCGGGTGCGCGGCGCGTTCCAGGCCGGCTCCGCGACAACGGGCGGGTTTTTGTGGTTCCAGCCGTACGGGACGAGCTGGATCGCGACGAAGAGTCCCCCCGCGACGGCGAGGGCCGACGACAGCCTGGAGCGGAACATGCTGCCATTTTCACCCGGCGTCATGAACCGGAGATGAAGAGGCGGCCTCCCGTCCGCCCGGGACGGAAGGCCGGATGCGGGGTCAGGCCCCCAGGCGCGCGCCGGCGCGGGCGATCTGCAGCTCGAGGCGCTTCACCTCGCGCAGCACCCGGTTCGACTCGATGCGCAGCAGGAACCAGAGCTTGAGGAACCCGGTCATCACCAGCAGCGTGACCGTCCCCGCGCCCCAGCGCGCGGCGTCGATCGCCTCGGCCGCGGCGAAGAAGCGCCAGCCGCAGTAGACCGCGGCGACGAACGCCGCGAAGGTGAAGAAGGTCGCCAGGATCGCGATCCGGCGCATCGTGCCGTCGTAGACGCCGAACCACTGGCCGAAGACGCCCTGCTCCCCGAACGACTCGAGGATCGCCCGGTCCTCCGCGCTCAACGCCTCTTCGATCTTCCGGTCGAGCTCGTCCATTTCGGAAACGTCAGCCATGAGTTTCTCCTTTCAGTGCGGACCGCAGCTTCGTCCGCGCATGCATCAGGCGGGTCTTGACCGTGCCCACCGGAACGCCCAGCGCCGCGGCGACCTCCGCGACGCGGAACTCCTCGAGATAGAACAGGGCGACGGCGGCGCGCTGCTCGGCCGGCAGCGCGGCGATCGCCTGCCGCAGCCGGCCGGCGTCGGCGGCGCCCTCCATCCGCTCCGCGGCGTCCTCCGGCGGCGCCGGCTCCCTTTCGAACGCGGCGTTCGTCCGTCGCGTACGCATCCGCCCGCGGATCGCATCGGCGGCGCGGCGCGAGACGACGCGGTAGGCCCAGGCCGGGAAGAGCGCGGCGTCGTCGAGCTTCGCGAGACCGCGGGCGATGTCCGCCCAGGCGTCCTGCACCACGTCCCGCGCCGCTTCCGACTCCCCCATCAGCCGCCAGGCGTGCGCCAGGAGCTTCGGCTGCCAGCGCTCGACCAGCCGGCCGAACGCCGCCCGATCCCCGGCCCGCGCCGCGGCGGCCAGGTACTCGTCGAACAGGCGGGCCGGAGTACGGGTGCGGGGTTCGTCCACGGTGATCTCTCTCGCTGCGGGCGCCATCGTGAAGAAGGTCGGCGCCCGAGGCACGCCGGTTCAATCGGAGGCGGAGATTTCGCGCCGCGAGCGGGAGCGCGGGCGGCGCCCCCGTCTCCCGGTCACGGACCGGAGATCGTTCCGGCCGCTCAGCGCTTCCCCGGCGGCGTCTCCTCGAAGACGTACTCGTGCTGGGCGTCGCGGACGATCAGGCGGCGCTTCCTGCCGCGATCGGCGTTGCTGCCGCCGGTGCCCTCGCCGCTGGCGACCACGAACTCGAAGCCGCCGAGCGTCGGGTCGATGGTGACGAACGAGATCGTGCCGTCGTCGTTCCGGCGTGAGGCGACCGCGCTCCGCCATTCGCCGACGTCGAAGATCGCCGTGCCGCCCTCGCGGCGGACGTCGAGCGTGCCGAGCTCGGCGGAGCTGTAGCGCGCGGCGAGCTGCGCCACCGCCTTCGGGTCCGCCGGAACCGTCAGCCGCTCGCGCGCCTTCGCCACCGCCGCCCGGTGCTGCTCGACGCTCACCCGGAGCTGCGCCTCCGCCTCCGGCTGGCCGTCGAAGAGGACCTCGAGCAGCCGGCGGAGCAGTGGCCCGCGGAGCAGGTAGCCGGTGTCGCCGTTGGTGAGGATCACCGCCCCCACCCCCTGCTCCGGGAGCCAGATCATGTCGCTGTGGTAGCCCGCGAGATCGCCGCCGTGGTGGACCACCGGCACGCCCCAGCGGCGGTCGACCATCAGCGCCATGCCGTAGGTGACGTCCTCGCCGACCTGCACCTGCGGCGCGTAGCGGGCGAGGAGGTTCGCCTCCGAGACCAGGCGTCCGCCGTCCGGGAGGAGCCCCTTCGCGAGCTCCATCTCGACGTACTTCGCGAGCTCGCGCGCGCTCGTCCAGACCGCGCCGGCGGGGCGGATCGGGACCGCCGAGTAGTTGAGGTCCATCCGCCCGCGGGCCGCCGCGCCGTCGACGTCCTCGCCGTGCGGCTGCGCCGCGTTGCCGGCGAGCGCCTTGGCGTAGTCGAACGTCGTCGTCGTCATCCCGAGCGGCGCGAACACCTTCGTCCGCATCGCCTCGTCGTAAGCGGCGCCGAGCTCCTTGCCGGGCGCGGTGCGGTGCGCGGCCACGTAGCCGGCCGCCGCGGCCATCAGGTTGCTGTACTGGAAGAGCTCGCCGAAGCCGCTCGTCGGCTGCATCGTGCCGAGGAGCGCGAGGACCGAATCCGGCGTCTCGTGTTCGTACTCGAACAGCCATTCCATGTCCTGCCGCGGCATGCCGGTGCAGGCGCAGACGAGATGACGGACCTCCACCTGCTTCGTGGTCGCGGCGTTGCCCAACCGGAACGACGGAAAGACCTCCGTCACCGGCTGGTTCCAGGCGAGCTTCCCTTCGTCCACCAGCTCGGCGAGCAGCAGCGTCGTCAGCGCCTTGGTGTTCGACGCGGCGAGGAACAGCGTGTCGCCGTCGACCGGCGCCGGCTTGCCGAGCTCCTTGACGCCGAGGCCGCCGGCCCAGACCGTCTTCCCGCCGTCGAGGAACGCCAGCCCGACGCCGGGAGTGCCGACGAGCTTCCGCCCCTCCTCGACGAACGACCGGAGCAGCGCGAGCCGCTCGGCATCGAGCGGATGCGCCTTGCGGCCGGCGAACGACTCGCGCGTGTACCCCTTCGGCCGCACGCTCTGCAGCAGGGTGCCGGCCTGCGCGCCGCGCTTCTCGAGCGTCGCCTCGCTGCCGTCGACGACCACCACCAGGAAGAGGTCGGCCTTGCTGTCGGCGCGCCAGGCGAAGGCGCTCACCACGCGCCGCTCGTTCGGCGAGGTCTCGTACTGGTAGGCCTGCCGCTCCTGCCAGCCGTCGCGCGCCGCCTGCGGCACCGAGATCTGGAGCGGGCGGTCGAAGCCGGGCTGAAGGCTCGCCCACCCGGTGGCGACCGCGGCGTCGGCGTTCGCCGCGTGGACATCGGCGAGGGCGATCCGCGTGTCCCCTTCCGGCGGCTCGAGGACGACCAGCGCCCCCTTCGCGGTCGCCTTCCACCCCTCGGGCACCGTGAACGTCACCCCGGCCGGCGTCGCGCCGTTTCCGGCGGACGCGGGCTCCGCCGCCCGGGCCGGACACGGGAGGAGAGCGAGCGTCGAAGAGAGACAGAGGGCCATCGTCCATCCGCGGTCGATCCGCATGAGTGAGCTCCTTGTGGTGCGGAAAGTCTACAGGGAGGCGCGCGGGGCGCGATGCCTCGCTACGGGGTCGTCGAGCTCCAGGCGAAGAGCTCGTTCTTCTCGAAGTCGTCGCTGAAGATCGCGCCGCGCTCGAGGGCGCCGAGGTCGAGCTGGACGCCGAGAATGCGCTCGCCGTGCGCGGCGTCGAACGGACCGACCGAGAGGAAGGTCTGGTTGCCGGCGTCGGCGGCGACCGAGGTCGGACCGAGCCGGAAATCGCCATTGCCCGGACTCACGAACTGGGGATCGACGCCGATCAGATTCTCCGCCGAGACGTCCGGTGTACCGCTGAACAAGTGGACGTTCGATCCCGACGACGTCGCATTGCCGAAGACGATCGAGTTCTCGACCCGCAGCGTTCCGCCGTTCTCCGCCAGCACGAGGCCGTCGTCGGCCTGCCCGGCCACGGTGAGATTTCCCGCCAACAGCGTCGCGGTACCCGACGTGATCAGAAAGAGCCCCCAGCCGTTGCCATTGCCGACCACCATGTCGGAGACCGTCGCCTGGCCGGTCCCCGTGAGGGAGATCGAGCCCTGCGCACGGGTCGTCCCCCCGAGGTTCGCCAGCATCGTCACCCGCCGCGCCGAGATCGTCCCGTCGTCGGCCGACAGGTGGAGTGCGACATCGCTGTTCGATCCCGCGAAGGTGCCGAAACTGTTGTTCCGGAAGTCGAGGTCCTCCAGGAGCACGTTGCCCCCGGTCTGGTTGCCCAGGCTCAGGTAGGCGCCGGCGCCGCTCGCGAACGAAGGAGCGTTGATCGTGTTGCCGGAGAAGTCGACGTGCCGGATCTCGACAGCGGCCGGCGCGAACGACGTGATCGAGAGGCCGGCGCCGGTGCGCGCGAAGCTGCCGCTCGCCGTCACGATGCTGTTCCCCAGGAAGCGTGAACCGACGATCCGCACCGTTCCGCCCGACTGCAGGTTGACGTCGAGCCCGGCACCCGCCGCCTGCGAGCCCGTCGTGGCGTTGTTCTCGAAGACGGAGTCCTCGACGTCGAGCGTCTTGCCGCCGTGCGACAGGAATCCGACGCCGGCACCGTCGACCGCCGCGGACAGGCGGATCTCCATGCCGCGGAGCGTCAGGTCGGAGTCCTCGGCGAAGAGCGCGCCGCCGGTCGCGGACGAGAAGCCGTGCCGGAGCGAGAAGTTCTCGAGGATCAGCGTCGAGTTGCCGAGGACGTGGAGGAGACGCTGGGCGTTTCCCAGCTCGACGACGTAGTCGCTCGCCGGATGGTCCCCGTCGCCGCGGATCGTCAGCGTCCGGGTCGCGCTCAGGACGGTCCCCGTCACCAGGCTGTAGGTGCCGACGGCGTCGAGGACGATCGTGTCCGCGCCGACGTCACCGATGCACTGATCGTTCGTCGAGTCGGTCGAGGCGGCGAGCAGCGCCTCGCGCAGCGTGCAGTTGCCGTTGTTCGTGGTGTCCTCGGCCAGCGTCGTGATGACGTAGGTCGCCGCGGGAAGGGCCCGGGGGAGCGCCGTGACGAGGAGGGCGAGCGCGAGGAGGAGACGGAGTTTCCGGACGGCCGAGCGGCGAACGGCGACGCGTTCCATGGCGGGCTCCCGAAGCTGCGGTGACTGCATCCAGACTACTACGCACCGCCGGGCGACGAGGGGGGTCGTCCGCTGCTGCGCCCGGTGGGCTCCCCGGCAACGCCGTGCCCGCGGCGACGAAATCGGAGAGACTTTCCGCAGCTGGCCCACGACCGTGTACCATCGAACCGCAGCAGGTGGTCGCACGACCGGTTCGATGTCGTGTCTTGGGGGAAAGGAGCGGCGGGATGAACTGGCTGGTCATGGCCGGTGGGCGGCAGCTGGGTCCGGTGTCGCAGGACGAGCTGGTGGTCTGGGCGCGAGAGGGCCGCCTGCGCTCCGAAGATCTCGTCTGGCGGAGCGGCATGCCGCAGTGGGTCCGCGCCGGCACGGCGGCCGAGCTCACCGCCCTGGTTCCCGAGCTGGCGATCGCCCCCGAGGTGCCGATGGGCGACGACCCGATGCTGCGCGCGCTGCTTCCGGTCGGGCGCTCGGGATGGGCGATCGCCGCGGGCTACCTCGGTCTCTTCTCCATCCTCCTCGTGCCGGCGCCGTTCGCGCTGCTCAGTGGCGTGCTCGCCATCCGCAACATCCGCCGGAATCCGAAGCTCCACGGCATGGGCCGCGCGATCTTCGGCATCGTGGCGGGAGCGCTGGGCTCCCTGCTCCTCCTCCTTCTCTTCGTGCTCCGGAACCGGTAGCGATGGCGACGGACGAGCGCACGACGCGGATGTCCGACCCGGGCGCGGTCGACGCCTACATGAAGGCGCTGGTCCACCCGCTGGCCGGGCTCGCGGCGGCGGTGCGGCGGGAGATCCTCGACGCCGATCCCGAGATCGGCGAGGAGATCAAGTGGAACGCGCCGGCGTTCTTCTACACCGGACCGATGGAGCCGTTCCCCGCCAAGGAGTACCGCCGCCATCTCGTCGTCTTCAACTTCTACCGCAAAGAGAGCCTGCGCCTCGTCTTCTGGCACGGCGACCGGGCGGAGGACCGGACCGGTTTCCTCCAGGGCGACTACGCCGACGGCAGGCGCATCGCCTCCCTCTCCACCGTCGACGAGCTCGCCGCCCGGAGGAAAGCGCTCCGCGCCGCGCTCCAGGAGCAGCTCGCGCACCTCCGGTAGGTCGGTTCCGCGCCCATCGGTCCTCCGGCGACGTCGGGAGTGAGAGGATCCGTCCGTGAGCGTGGCCAGGGAGGTGGCGCTGTCGGCGAGGCCGTTCCTGCGGTCGCGGCTCGGCCTCTGCGTCGCTCTCGCCCTCCTGCTCGCCGCGACCCTGACCGCCGCCGCGTCCGGGCCGCCGGAGACGCTGCGTGAGGAGGGCGCCTGCCCGTTCGAGTGCTGCACCTACGGTGAGTGGACCGTCCTCGCCGACACGCCGCTCCGCGCGGCGCCGGACGAGACGGCGAAGTTCGTCGCCCGCGCGCGCCGGGGCACGAAGGTCGACGGGCTGACCGGGATCGTCGTCGTCACCCGTCCGGGCGAGATCGAAGTGCTCCGCGACTACACCAGCGCCGACTCCGGCCACACCTACCGGCGCGGCGACCGGGTGCGCGTCTACACCGAGCGGGGCGAGGGGTTCTTTCGCGTCTGGCACGACGGCGAGAGCTACGACGAAGAGGCCGCCTTCCTCTACCAGGACCGCGGCGGCTGGGCGAGCTGCGTCGACGCCGGCACCTGCTGGGGGCGCCGGGTCTCGTTTCCCGAGTCGATCTGGTGGGTCCAGGTGCGGACGAAAGAGGGCGCCGTCGGCTGGACCCGGCGGCACGAGAACTTCGGCGACATGGACGCCTGCGGCTGACCGGGCACCCGACGGCCGCGGGGGGCGTTCGCGGCGAGAGCGGGGTGTAACGACCCGCCGGCTCGGGTGACCAGGCCAACGTGGACCAACGAACGACGCCGCAGGGCGGATGTCCGGATTTCTCCCGCTTCCGTGTTTCGGGAAGCATGAGAGCTCCCTGGCGCCGGTCCCGGCCGTGCTCGCACGCCGACCGATGCGCGTGCCCGGCGGAAGTCGCCCGCCAGGTCCCGGAAAGGGGCCGTCGATGAGAACCCAGCCCGATCGTCGAGCACGAAACGGAGTCGGAGCGGTCGTCCTCGGAGCGCTCCTCGGAGTTTCCGCGCCGGCAGGGGGAGCGATCCTCCGCGTCGGCTCCTCGGTGGTCGACTGCCAGGCGACGACGATCGCGGCGGCGTTCGCCATGGCGAGCGCCAGCCCCGAGGCGGACGAGATCCGCCTCACGCGCTCGCTCACCTATACCAACGTCGGCATCTTCCTGTCGGACTGGGACGGCGGAGTCTCCGGCGATCTCCTCGTGAGCGGCGGCTGGGACGACTGCCTCGACCCGACTCCGAGCGGCCGGACACTCCTCACCGCCGCCGCCGACGGCATCGTCTTCGAGATCGCGGAGTCGGGGGCCTCCGAGTTCGGACTGTCGCTCGAGCTGCGCGACCTCGAGATCACCGGCGGGAACACCGGCGTCACCATCGCCGGAAGAGGATTCGGCGGCGGCCCGGACGGCACGCCCGCGAACGTCTATCTCCTGCGCACGCATCTCCGCGCCAACGAACACGGCGCCGCGGTCGCCGACGGGGCGGCCCTCACGGTGGGCCTGGGCTCGGAGGTCCGCGAGAACGTACCGGTCCACCCGCTCGGCCGCTACGGCGCCGGACTGATCTGTGTCGATCCCGGCAGCGTCCTCGGGATCGAAGGTGCGGTGGAGCAGAACGTGGTGACCGGCTCGCCCGGCACCGGCGGCGGCATCTACGCCCCCGACGGGTGCGAGCTCCTCCTCTCTCCGGGCGCCAGGATCGTCGCCAACCAGGCGGTCGAAGGCGGCGGTATCTATCTCGCCGGCGGCAGCAGCGCGACGGGCGGCGGGAACGGCACGGCCGAAGCGCTCGTCGCCCAGAACTCGGCGGTCAACGGCGGCGGCATCCTGGCCGCGGGCGCGACGACCACGGCCACCTTCCAGAACGTGCGGATCGAAGGCAACCACGGTTTCGCCGGCGCCGGAGTCCTGGTGCGAAGCGGCGCCACGGTCACCCATCAGCGCTCGCAGCTCGCGATCCGCGGCTGCTTCGGTGCGCCGCGCTGCTCGACCTTGAGCGGCAACGTGATCGACGGCGGAGGGACGAACGAGGGGAGCGCGGTCCACGTCAGCGGCGGCGGCACCTTCCGGATGTTCGGCGGCTTCCTCGAGCAGAATTCGGGGATCGGCGACTTCGGCGAGATGATCGTCGTCAAGGGCGCGGGGAGCGCGATCGAGATGGAGGGGGTCCAGATCTGGAACAACCGGTCGCGGGCGATTTTCTACGCCATCGACTCGGGGTCGCTCACCGCCGGCTTCGTCACCGTCGCCGCCAACTCGTTCTTCGACCCGAACGCCTCGATCTACGTCGACAGCTTCGGAGGCGAAGCGATTCTCGGCGGCCAGATCGGCATCTTCACCAGCATCTACAAGAATCACCAGCAGTTCATCCAGGGTGGCGGCGGGACCGAGATCAACGTCGACTGCCTGATTCTCGAGACCACGACCGGTACGACCAGCGCCGGCGCCAATATGCTCGGCGTCGACCCGCTCTTCGTCGACGCCGCGAACGGGAACCTGCGCCTGGGCCCGGGCTCGCCGGCGGTCGACGCCTGCGACACGCTGGTCTACACGCCCGCCTATCTCGACTACGACCTCGACGTGCGTGGACTCGACACCCCCAGCGTCCCGGACACTCTCGGCCCGTACGATCGCGGCGCCGACGAGTTCGTGCTGCTCTTCGCCAGCAGCTTCGAAACGGGAACGTTCGCGGGGTGGGATCTCGTGATGCCCTGAAGGCTGACGGCCGTCAGGCCGGATCCCCCGAGGCGTCGAGTCAGCGCGGCGCTCCGTTCGGGTTCGGTGATCGAGGAAGGGCGACGGCGTGCGCGACGGGACGGCCGGAATCAGAACGTCCGGCCGACGTAGAGGTAGAGCGAGTCCTTCCCTCCGGTGGTCCAACCCTGCGCGAGGTAGACCGGACCCAGCAGCGTGTCGATCCCGAACACCAGGGCGAACGATCGGCGGAGATCGCCGAGATCGACGTCGGCCGAGCGCTCCCAGGCGTTCCCCGTCTCCAGCGACAGACCGGCGTAGATCCCGTCGGCGAAGTGCGGCGCCCGACCCAGGCGGTAGGTGTAGACCAGCGCCGCCGTGCCACCGTAGTTCCCGCTCACTTCGCCGAAAGGCAGGCCGGAGAGACTGAAGAGGCCGCCGAGACGGACCCGCTCTCGCTCCGGCAGCGTGCCGCCGAGAGCCGAAGTGGCGGCGACGATGCCGAGGATCGTGTGGCGCCCGCGCGTCGCCGCGGAGACGGACTGCAGGTCGAGACGGCGATACTCCTCGTCGGCGCCGAGTCCGGCGGAGCTGTCGTAGTACTCGCCGATCGCCAGCACGCCGTGCCGGGGGAAGTTCACCCGATCGAGCTGGTCGATCGTCAGGCGGGCGCGGTAGCCCGCGTCGGTCGCTTCGTACTGCGGCAGATCGCCGCCGTGGCGATCGGTCGGCCGGCCGGTCAGGTGGTTGTAGTACGCCCCGACCCGCAGCTCTCCCCAGTGGCGCAGCGAGAGGCCGAGGTCGAACGCCGAGCGCAGGTCGACGAAGCGGTACTGGACGAGGTCGTCGTCGAGCGGCACCTGCAGCTTCGTGGGTCCCGCCTGGAAGCCGAGCGACACGAACGGCAGCCCCGACTTCGACAGCGGCTGGTAGAGCTCCACCGCCAGCGCGGTCTGTTCGCCCGCCTGCAGGGCGAACTTGAGCTCGGCGCCCAGCGGATTGAGGCGGGTCATGGTGAGCGAAGTGAGCACGTTGAAGCTGCTCGCTCCCTCGAGGTCCGAGGCGAGCGCCACTCCGAATCGCAGGAAGTTCGGTCCCCACGACTTGCGCTCGCCGGTGAGATAGAGGTCCCAGGCATCGTCGCCGTCCGATTCGAGGGAGAAGTCGACCTTCTCGAACTCCCCCAGATTCCAGAGCCGGTCGAGATCGTCGGACAGCAGGCCGTGGTCGAGCACTCTCCCGGGTCGCGTCTTCACCGAGCGCTCGACCACCGCCGGCGCGAGTCCCGGTCCCGGGTCGACCGCGACGGTACGGATCTCGAACTCGGGCCGCGGGCGCTGCCGCTCCGCGGCGAATCTCCGCCACTCCTCCCCGTCGAGCGCCAGCCGTCGCAGCTCGTCGGCCTTGGCCGCCACCTCGGCGGCGCCGCGCTCGATGAGCGTAGCGGCGGCCTCGAAGTCGAGCAGCCCGTAGTCGCGCACCCGGGGCCGGAGGACCAGATCGGCGTCGGCGAGGGCGCGCTCGACTTCCCGCCGGCTGAGCACACTCAGGCTCCGGTTGAGGATCGCCGCGATCGAGTTCGGACGGTCGCGGGTGGAGAACGGCTGGTCGAGATCGACCGCGATGACGAGATCCGCTCCCATGGCTCGCGCGGCGTCCACCGGCAGGTTGTCCACCACGCCGCCGTCCACCAGCAGCCGCCCGTCGATCTCCACCGGCGAGAACAGTCCCGGAATCGCCATGCTGGCGCGCAGCGCAACGCCGAGATCGCCGCTCGCGAGCACCACCGTGTCGCCCGTTCCGGCGTCCGTGGCGATGGCGCGGAACGGCCGCGCCAGCAGGTCGAAGTCGGTGACCCCGCCGGCACGGAGCGCAAGCACGTGCAACCTGGCCCCGAGACGGTGACCGACGACGAGACCGGACGGCGTCTTGATCCCGCCCTTTCCGACTCCCAGCTCCCAGCGCGTGAGGTAGTTCTGGTCATCGACCTTGCGCCGGAACGGCAGGCGCCGGCGGTCCGGAGCGTCGCGCAGCAGCTCACCCCAGTCGAGGTCGCGGACGATCCCCTCGAGCTCCGCCGGCGAGTAGCCCGCGGCGTAGAGGCCGCCGACGATGGCGCCCATGCTGGTGCCGGCGACGCAGTCGATCGGCACCTGCAGCTCCTCGAGCGCGCGCAGCACGCCGACGTGCGCCAGTCCGACGGCGCCGCCCCCGGAAAGCGCCAGGCAGATGCGCGGCCGAGGAGTCGACGGCGCGGCGGCAGGCTCGGCACCTCCGGCCGGCCCGCTGGTCAGGAGGCAGGACAACAGCAGAGTGAGCGCGCCAGGCGCGCGGGCGTTCGGTCCGATCATCGTGCGAAAACCGGGAATCAGCGCCCCGGACGCTACGACGAGCGCGCCGCAAATGCCAGTCGCGCCGGGCGGCCGCCGTCGCGAGGAATCGTCGCTGCAGGCGATCGACCATAGAATCGCGACAGTGAACCCGCTCGATCCCAGTTCGGACGCCGCCACCCCCGGCGACATCACGGAGCTCCTGAGCGCGGCGCGCCGGGGCGACGAGGCCGCGGCGTCGGAGCTCTTCGAAGCGGTCTACGGAGAGCTCAAGCGAATCGCGCACGGGCAGCTGGCGCGGCTCGGCCGCGGCGGCTCGCCGCGCGGCGAACGCGGCACCATCGACACCACCGCCCTCGTCCACGAGGCCTACTTCCGGCTCGCCACTCCGGCCGGCCTCCACGCCGAGGACCGGCGCCACTTCTTCAACCTCGCCGCGCGCCTGATGCGCAACCTGCTGGTCGACTTCGCGCGCCGGCGCAACGCCGAGAAGCGTGGCGGCGAGCTCGTCGCGGTGGCGCTCGAGGATGCCGGCGAGCTCGCCGAACGGCGTGCCGAGCTCGAGCTCTCGGCCGACGTCCTGGCGCTCGACGCCGCCCTCGCCACGCTCGAGGAGAGCGCCCCCGAGCTCGCCCGGCTGGTCGAGCTGCGCTTCTTCGCCGGCCTCACCCTGCCCGAGATCTCCGGCATCACCCTGCGCAGCGAGCGCTCGCTCAAACGCGACTGGCGGCGCGCCCGCGCCTTCCTCCTCGCGCGCATGGGCGGGGACGGGAGCGCACCCGACGACGGAGATACCGGAGACGGAGAACCGACGCCGCGCTAGCGGCGCGGCAGGCGGAACGTTCCGCCGATCGGCAACCGGGCGACGCGGGCGGCGAGATCTTTCTCCGCGCCGGCGAGCAGGCGGCCGAGCTCGAGGTCGGGCTCGTCGATCGGTTCGTCGGTGAGATCGAACGTTCCCCAGTGCATCGGCAGGAGGTGGCGCGCGCCGAGCTCGCGGAACGCCGTCAGCGCTTCGGCCGGATTCATGTGCACCGGACGCATGAACCAGCGCGGTTCGTAGGCGCCGATCGGCAGGAGCGCGACGTCGAGGCCCGGAAAGGTGCGCCCGAACTCGGCGAAGCCGGGGAAGTAGCCGCTGTCGCCCGCGAAGTAGAGCCGGAGATTCGCGCTCTCGACGAGCCAGGAGCCCCAGAGCGTGGTCTCGTCGCGCTGCGACAAACGCCGCGACCAGTGCTGCGCCGGCAGGAACGTCAGGCGGAAGCCGCGGCACTCCGTCGACTGCCACCAGTCCTGCTCGACGACGTCGTCGAAGCCGAAGCTCCTCACGAAGCGGCCGAGCCCGAGCGGCACCCGCCAGGCGACGCTCTTCGGCAGCCGCGCCAGGGTGTGACGGTCGAGGTGGTCGTAGTGGTTGTGCGAAAGGAGCGCGACCGTATCGGCGCCGGCGGCGGCAACGGCCGCCAGTGGCAGGCCGGGCGGATGGTGGCGCCGGGGCAGGAGCGCGCGCGGCCCGAAGTGCGGATCGGTGAGCAGGAGCCGCGCGCCGTCGTGAACCGCGAACGTCGAGTGGCCGACCCAGTGGAGCTCGGGCGGTCCGTCGCGGTCCGCGAGCGACGCTCCGTCGTTCTCGACCCGCGGCACCTTCGGCGGCCGCCGCCGGTCGTATGCGCTCCGCGAAAGCAGCTTCCACCGCAGGAGAGCGCCGAAGCCCGCCTTCCCCACTCCCCAGGGGTTGAAGAATCGCCCACCCGCGAAGTGCGGCGCGCGCAGCGGATCGGAGGGCGTCTTCACGCCGCGAGTCTCGCACGCCGCCCGCCTCCGCGGCCCCGACGGTATGATCCGGACATGGTCTCCAGGGGCGGCGACACCCGGCCCGAAGTGGACTTTCCCTACTACGACGGCCGGCCGGTGGCGATCACCGGCGCGCAGTGGTGGCTGGTGATGGCCGGAGTCGCGGCGGGTGCGCACATCGTCAACGACTTCCTCATGTTCGCCATCTCCTTCGCCGCCTCCGCGGGCGCCGGCTGAGGAGTCCGGAATGCGGCCGACGACCGCAGCGGTGCCTCGTCTCCCCGGGGACGCTGGCCCCGCGCGCCGATCCGCGACGTATTCGAGAGGGGTGAAGGGACCGGAGCGACCGGCCTCCGGCCCTCTCGACGGGCGGTGGCGATGACGAGCTCCGGAAACGACTGGCAGTCCCTGTTCGACGAGCTCGTCGACCTCGACCCGGCTGCGCGCAGTGAACGGCTCGCGGCGATCGCGAGCGCCGACCCCGCCCTCGCCCGGTTCGTCGCCGCGCTGCTCGCCGCCGACTCGACCGGCGACGAGGTGGCGCGACGCTTCGAGACCCCGTTCGCGGCACGCTCGTCGACCTTCGTGGCGCACGCGCTCGGGACGGTGAGCGAGCCGGCGGAACAGCGCGACCGGAGCGGCGAGCGGATCGACGCCTGGCGACTGGTGTCGCCGCTCGGCCGCGGCGGCATGGCCGAGGTCTACCTCGCCGAGCGCGTCGACGGCGAGTTCGAGCAGCGCGCGGCGCTCAAGCTGGTGCGCAGCGAAGTGGGCTCGGAAGGAATCTACCGCCGCTTCCGCCGCGAGCGCAGGATCCTCGCCCAGCTCGAACATCCCGGGATCGCCCGCCTTCTGGACGGCGGACGCACCTCCGCCGGCGAGCCGTACTTCGTCCTCGAGCTCGTCGAAGGGAAGCGGATCACCGACCACTGCCGTGACGGCGCGCTGCCGCTCGCCGAGCGGCTGCGCCTGTTCGCCGAGGCATGCGACGCGGTCGATGCCGCGCATCGTCGCCTGGTCGTCCATCGCGACCTCAAGCCGTCGAACATCCTCGTCACTCCCGAAGGGGTCGTGAAGCTCCTGGACTTCGGCATCGCCAAACTGCTCGATCACGACGCCGGCGGCGGCGGCACGCCGATCCAGGGCGGCTCCGGGTCGATGACCCACCTCGAGACGCAGCCGCTGACGCCGAACTACGCCGCGCCGGAGCAGATTCTCGGCGCTCCCGTCTCGACCGCGACGGACGTCTTCGCCCTCGGCATCCTGCTGCACGAGATGGTCACCGACCGGACGCCGTTCGACCGCGCCGCCAAGAGCCGCGGCGCCCTGGCGATCGATCTCGGCAACGAGACCCTGGTGCCGCCGTCGAGCTCTCTCCGGCGGATGGCCGCCGCCACCGACACCTCCGCGCGAGCGGGGCGCGAGGCGCGCGAGCGTCTGCGACGGCGCGCCGCCGAGGCCGACGGCGACCTCGACACGGTGGTCGCCAAGGCGCTGGCGCGAGAGCCGGAGCGCCGCTACCGCTCCGCCGCCGCGCTTGCCGACGACGTGCGCAACCTGATCGCGCGACGGCCCGTCCGGGCGCGCGCCGATTCGTTCTCCTACCGCGCTTCGCGTTTCGTGTCGCGCAACGCCGCTGCGGTCGTCGTGACGACGCTCGCCGTGCTCGCGCTGGTCACCCTGGTGGTGGTGGCGCTGGTGCAGGGCGCCGCCGCCCGCCGCCACGCGCAGCGGGCCGAGCGCGTCCAGCGCTTCCTCGTCGAGCTCTTCCGCGACTCCGATCCCAGCCGCACGCGCGGCGAGACGCTCACCGCCCGCGAGCTCATCACCACCGCGGCGAAGCGGATCGAACCGGAGCTCGCCGACGATCCGGACGTCGCCGCAGAGCTCGACGACGCCGTGGCCCAGGTCGAGCTCGGCCTCGGCCTCGCCGACGACGCGGTCGTCCTCGCCGAACGGGCGATCGCGCTGCGGACGCGCCAGGAGGGCGCCACCGCACCGGCGACCCTGAGGCTCCGGGTGACGCTCGCCGAGGCGCTCTTCGCCAGGGGCGACCTCGACGGTGCCGATCGCGAGGTCGCCGTCGCGCAGCCGCTCTACGACCGCCACGACGACGAGGCGATCGTCGACCGGCTGTTCGCGGTCGAATCGGCGTTGCGCGCGCAGCAGAACCGGTTCGACGAAGGGCTCGCGGTCGCCCGCCGGGCCCTCGAGCGAGCCGAGAAGCGGGGCGGCCCGAACGACGCCCTGACCCTCCTCTGGCGCTCGCGCCTGGCGGCGACCCTCGGCGACGCCTCGCGCGTCGCCGAAGCCGAGGCGCTCCTGCGCCCGAACGTCGAGGCGCTGATGCGGGAGACCAGCGGCGATCCGCTGGAGGTCGCCGAGGCGCGCCTCAACGCCGGCGATCTCCTCGATCTCGCCGGCGACCGCGAGACCGGCGAGCGGCTGATGCAGAGCGCCGTCGACCTCCTCCGGCGGACGCTCGGCGACGAGCACCCCGAGGTCGCCCTGGCCGAGATCAAGCTCGGCTACCTGCAGTTCGAGCGCCGCGCCCTCACCGCCGCCGAGACGTCGCTGCGTCATGCCGCGACCGTCCTCGATCGCGTCGGGCACTACGAAGCGGGCTCCGCCCGCCGCTACCTCGGGATCGCCCACCTCGAGGCAGAACGGAACGACGAGGCGCTGGCCGAGTTCGAGGCCGCCGAGGCCGTCTACCGGGCGCGCGGGGGCGCGCCGATCTACCTCACCTCGATCCGGATCTCGCGCGGTCAGGCGCTCCTCCGTCTCGGCCGACTCGCCGAAGCCGAGACGCTCCTGCGCGACATCGTGCGCGGCTTCCGCGACGGCGACACCTCCGCCAGCGACTACACGCTCCGCACGGCGCTCAAGTACCTCGCCGAGGTCCGGCGCGGACAGGGCGACGCGGTCGAGGCGCTCGCACTGCACCGCCAGGCGCGGGAGATCGAGCTGCGGATCTTCGGCACCGACGAGCACCCGATCGTCGCCCACACCGACGCCCAGATCGCCCTCGACCTGCTGGCCCTGGCGCGACGCGACCGCGGCCAGCTCGCCGAGGCACGGACGCGGATCGACCGCGCCGTCTCCTTCCAGAGATCGACCGAACCGGCGAGCGCCCGTCTCGGCGAGTTCCTCCTCGCCAGCGCCCGCGTCGCCGACGCCGCGGGCGACCGCGAACGCGCCCGCCGCGAAGCCGCCGAAGCGCGCGAGCTGCTCCTCGCCGCGCGCGGCGCCACCCACTCGACGACGCGCGACGCGGAGGCCTACGTCGCGCTCCTCGATCGCCCGACGCGCTGACCCGCGGCAGGACGCCTGCTGCCGCCTACGGCTGGATGTTCGACCAGCGGCTCGCGTCGCCGGTGATCTCGAAACCGTCCCAGAAGATGGTGATGATGTTGGAGAAGCAGTACAGACGATAGACGTCCGAACAGTTGGCGATGAAGTTGTCGGTCCAGTCGTCGAGACCGGCGTAGGTCTCGAGGCCGGTCAGTCCGTCGTCACTTCCGACCATCGAGGTCCAGTCGAGACAACGGTCCGGGTGGAACGTCCCGTCCCCCAGCGTGCCGGTCCAGGTTCCGTTGTTGTCCAGGAGATAGGTTCCGTCCTCCTGGACGTGAATCGTCGTGGCGATCGTACCGTCGGTGAGATCGCTCAGGTTGTTGGCGATCGTGAAGGCATCGATGCGGCGGAACGGTCCGTTGGTGGTCAGGCGCGCGCTCGCGTCGACCGCTGCCGTCGAGAGCCAGGCGACGAAGCTGTCCGGCACCGGCAGGTGCCCCGCCAGCGCGACATTGCGGCAGATCCGGTCGGCGCCGGCGAGCCCGTTGATGCCGTCGGATTCCGGCCAGTCGTTCATCGCACCGCTGCCGATCTCGGAGGTGACGAAGACGATCGCACCGGGGCTCCAGTGAAGGGTCGTCCGCTCGCCGGCTCCGGGCTCCAGACAGAGGAGACGCCGTGAGGCCGAGCAGTCCGGGCCGATCGATTCGGTCCACCGCCCGACGGTGGCCCATGCTTCCCCGATGCGGCCGTTGCCGGAGGTCGAGAGCCAGTTTCCGCAGTTCTGGGCGTCGGCGGTGCCGTCGACCAGCGTTCCGGTCCAGTAGCTCCGCTCGGCGAGGGTGGTGGGGATCGGATCGAAGTTCTCGTCGCGCTGCACCGGCCGGTAGATGACCCCCTCGTCGACCAGCTCGTCGAGATCGCCGGTGAAGTTGGTGATCCCGTTTGCGAGGAACCAGGGACCGCCACCGGGGAGGGCGCCCCCGCCGCAGCCGGTGGCCTTCTTTCCCGTGAGCCCCTGCACGTGACAGTAGGCGTCGGTGGTCGAGGTCGAGAGCCAGGCGCGGTAGGTCGAGGCGTTGGGCAGCGGTGTATCGGCTGCGGCGGCGAGGGCGCGGCAGACCGAGTCGGCCCGGTCGAGGGCGGTGGCTCCGGTCGCCCCCGGCCAGGTGGAAATGTTGCCGGAACCCGCGATCGAGGTCACGAACGCGCGGCGCTTGACCGCCTGCGCCGGTCCGGCGAACCAGAACATCGTCAGGCAGAAGACGGTCACGCCTCCGCGGAGCGCGCGGGTTCCGGACGGCAGAGCGATCCTCATCACGGTTTCCTCCGGAGAGGAGATACGGAACTCCGGCCCCGTCGGGGCCAGGCCGCCCGGGAGCCCGTCTCCGGTCCCGAGAGGGACGGCCGCACGGACTTCCCGGCGACCGCCGGTGATACTCTTCGCCGGCTCGTCCGAAACCGACCGCATGCCGATTCCCACGCCCTTTCACGAGCGCACCGCGCCGCTCTGCCGGAGCTTCCGCTGGAAGGACTGGTCGGGCTACGCCGCGGTCTGCTCTTACGACACGTCGCACGAGCGCGAGTACTTCGCCTTCCGCGAGACGGCCGGACTGCTCGACGTCACCCCGCTCTTCAAGTACGAGGTCCGCGGGCCGGACGCCGGCCGCCTGCTCGCGCGCATGATGACGCGCGACGTCTCGAAGATGAAGGTCGGGCGCGTCATGTACAGCTGCTGGTCCGACGACGCCGGGAGGGTGGTCGACGACGGCACCGTGGCGCGCCTCGACGAGGATCACTACCGCGTCACCGCCGCCGATCCGTCACTCCACTGGCTCGAGGACTGCGGCCGCGGCATGGATGTCCGCCTCGAGGACTCGAGCGACCGGCTGGCGGCCCTCGCGCTCCAGGGCCCGACCTCGCGCGACGTGCTGGTCGCGGCCGGCGCCACCGAGGCCGGGTCGCTCCGCTTCTTCGGCATCACCCGCGCGACGATCGAAGGCCTGCCGGTGTGGATCTCGCGCACGGGTTACACCGGCGATCTGGGCTACGAAGTCTGGTGCGAGAACGGCGGCGCGCTCCGTCTCTGGGACGCGCTGATGGCGGCCGGCGCGCCCTACGGCATCGAACCGGCCGGCCTCGACGCGCTCGACGTCGCGCGCATCGAGGCCGGCTTCGTCCTCCTCGGCATCGACTACTTCAGCTCGCCGAAAGTGGTGCTCGAGGCGCGCAAGTCGACCCCGGACGAGCTCGGCTTCGGCTGGATGTTCGATCCGGCGAAGGACTCGCGGGCCGGCTTCGTCGGCCGCGAGGCGATCCTCCGCGAGCGGGCGCGCAAGCCGGCCTGGCATCTCGCCGGCCTCGAGGTGTCGTGGGAGGAGCTCGAGGCGCTCTACGCCGGCTTCCAGCTGCCGCCTTCGCTGCCGGCGACGGCGAGCCGCGCCGGACTCCCGGTCTACGCCGACGACGGTCGCCAGGTCGGCAAGGCGACGTCGCACACCTGGTCGCCGATCCTCAAGAAATACCTGGTGATCGCCTCGGTGCTCGACGGCTACCAGACCCACGGCACCCGCCTCGACCTCGAGCACACCGTCGAGTTCGAGCGCCGCAGGGTCGGCGCGACCGTCGTGCCCACGCCGTTCTACGACCCGGAGCGGAAGCGCAGGCCCTAGCTTCCGACCGGGTCGACGCCCGCCCTAGCGCTCGGGCAGAACGTCCGGCCACCAGCCGAGCTCCGCGTCGAATCGCGGCGGGCAGCTCCCGCTCCAGCCGAGGTCGTGGAACATCGGGTGATCGTGCCGCAGGACCACACCGATTCCCATCGACTCCGGTCCGTGGCAGCGATAGTGCCGGCTCCCGAACGCCAGGACGGGCGTGAGCAGCACCGCAACCGCACCCCACGCGACCGCCCCCCGACGCACTCCGCGGGCGAAGCGCGGCAGGCGCCAGAGCGCTCCGAAGGCGAAGACGAGCGGCAGGACGGCGGCGTGGAAGGCGATGAACGCCTGCCACGGCATGATCGTCGTCGGCGAGAGCGCGAACGAAACGGTGGCGGCGAGCAGCAGCGACAGGACGTAGGTGCACAACCAGACCCGCGGGCGGCGCGAGGCCGGCGGCCGCCAGGCGTACCGTCGAGCGCGGCGCAGGAGGCGGAGATTGGCCCAGACCGGCGGCGCCAGGGTCATCGGCAGGAGCACCTCGAGCGTCCGTTCGAGCGGCTTCGCGAGACGGGCGTTCCAGGTCACCCCGAGGACGTCGACGAAGTCGAGACGGAGGATCGCTCCCGGCAGGTTGAGAGCGCCATACCGCAGCCAGTAGAGCCAGCCACGAATCAGCGGAAAGACGTAGAGCAGTCCGCGCAGCAGGAAGCCGTCGCCACCCGGCAGGAGCGGTTCGGGCGCCGCGGCCACGGCGCGCAGCCAGGGAATCAGCGAGAACAGGACGAGGGCGACGCCGCAGGCCACCCCACGCCATTCGAGCACGAGCGCGCGCCGCCAGAGCAGCACGACGGTCGCCAGCAGGAGGATCAGCGCCGACGGATGGAGCTGCCCCGCGGCGCCGATCGCCAGAACGTGCCCGAGGCTCGGCCAGAAGCGGCCGCCTCGCCGGCCGAGCCAGCTGGTCCAGAGGTGAAGCGCGGCCGGCAGCGCGAGATAGTTCGGGTTCCAGAGAAAGCCCGAGTAGTAGAGCCGCCAGGGGTTCAGCCAGTAGACCAGCGCGAACAGCAGCCGCTCCCGGGGCGAGAGGATCTTCGCGATCGTCCGGTCGAGGATCAGGTAGGCCAGGAGATGGAACAGGACGACCACGAGTCCCGGCGCCCGATGGTGCCGCCAGAGAGCCAGCGGCAGCCCGACCAGCAGCGAGGTGAGCGGGCCGGGCTCCATGCCGCCGTTGGAGAGCGGATTCCCGTAGGGGACGAGGACTCCGCGCTCGGCCCAGAGCCAGCCGCGGGAGAGCAGGTTGAGCTGGTCACCGCCGCTCTGTGCGCGGCCGGCAAGGAGGGCCATGAGTGCGGCGCCGAGGAAGAGGATCACGAGGCGCCATCTCGCGACTCCTTCGGGCGGCACGCGCATCACGGCGAGACAATAGCGATCTCCGCGAACGATGCCGAGGGTGATATCTTCGCCCGGCCCTCACGCCGCCCCACTCGATGCCGATTCCCTCGACCCTTCCGAGCGCACCGAGCTCCGCAGACTCCTGCCTCGTCGGCAGGGCTGTCCGGAGACCGTCCTTCCCGGCGGAAGCCCGGGCTGCGATTCGCGAGCCATGAAACAGTACGACGCCATCGTCGTCGGCGCGGGGCACAACGGGCTGATCTGTGCCGCCTATCTGGCGAAGGCGGGCCGCAAGGTGCTGGTGCTCGAGCGCCGTCATCAGGTCGGCGGCGCCACGACCACCGAAGAGATCTATCCGGGCTTCAAGTACACCTGCTGCTCGTACGTCGTCTCGCTCCTCCGGCCGTGGATCATCCGCGACCTCGAGCTGCCGAAGTACGGCTACGAGATCCTGCCGCTCGATTCGACCTTCACTCCGTTCCCCGACGGTCGCTACCTGATGCGCGACGCCGACCCGGAACGCAATCGTCGCGCCATCGCCGCGTTCTCGCCGCGCGACGCCGAGGTCTACAAGCGCTTCGGCCAGGAGATGGCCGAGCTCGGCCGCCTGGTGAAGCCGGTGATCGACGATCTCGCCCCCGACCCGGTGTCGCGCCGCCCGAAGGAGCTCCTCAAGCTCGCGCGCCTGGCGAAGGGGATCCGCGGCCAGGGCGACGAGTGGCTGGTCGGCAACCTCAAGATGATGACGATGAGCGCGGTCGACTTCCTCTCGGAATGGTTCGAGAGCGAACAGCTGATCGCGCCGATGTCGGTCTCCGGCATCATCGGTACCTTCCTCGGCATCCGCTCTCCCGGAACCGCCTACGTCCTCCTCCACCACTACATGGGCGAGATCGACGGCTCGTACCGCGCCTGGGGCCTGCCCAAGGGCGGGACCGGCGCGATCGCCCACGCCATCGCCCGCTCGGCCGAGGCGCTCGGCGTCGAGATCCGCCTCGAGGCGCCGGTCGACCACCTGCTCATGGAGAAAGGGAGCGCGCGCGGCGTGGTGCTCGAGAACGGCGAGGAGATCCGCGCCCGGGCGGTGATCTCCGGCGTCGATCCGCACCGCACCTTCCTCAAACTGGTGGGCGAGAAGAACCTCGATCCGGAGATCGCCCAGCAGGTGAAGCGCTTCAAGATGCGCGGTTCCTCCGGCAAGGTGAACCTGGCGCTCGACGGGCTGCCCGACTTCACCTGCCTGCCCGGCTACGGACCACACCTGCGTGGCGACATCACGATCGCGCCGTCGATCGACTACCTCGAACGCGCCTACGACGACGCCAAGTACGGCGCCTTCTCGAAGAAGCCGTTCATGGACATCGTCATCCCGTCGCTCACCGACCCGACGGTGGCGCCGCCCGGGAAACACACGATGTCGATCTTCGTGCAGTACGCGCCCTACAACCTGAAGGAAGGGGCGGCCGACTGGCCCAACCAGCGGGAGGCCTTCGGCGATGCCGTGATCGACACACTCTCCGAGTACGCGCCCAACCTGAAGAAGCACATCCTCCACCGCCAGGTGCTGACGCCGTGGGACCTGGAGCAGATCTACGGCCTCACCGAGGGGAACATCTTCCACGGCGAGCTGTCGCTCGAGCAGCTCGCCTTCCTGCGTCCGATCGCCGGCTGGAGCCGCTACCGGACGCCGGTCGACCGCCTCTGGATGTGCGCCTCGGGGACCCATCCGGGAGGCGGCATCATGGGGGCGCCGGGGGCGCTCTGCGCGCGCACCATGCTCGAGAAGCGGGCGGTCTGATGGCGACGCCGGGGAGCTGGGACGCGATCGTCATCGGCGCCGGGCCGAACGGGCTCGCCGCCGGAGCGCATCTGGCGAAAGCCGGACGGAAAGTCCTGATCCTCGAGCGCGGCGCCGGCCCCGGCGGACTCTCGGCGCGGCGCGAGTTCCATCCCGGCTACGCCGTGCCGGGAGTCCTCCACGACGACTGCCTGACGACGAGGAAGATCGCCGCGCGGCTCGATCTCGGGAAGCACGGGCTCGCGTTCCGCGAGGCGCCGGCGACCTACCTCGCCGAAAGGAACGGGCCGGGACTGCTCCTCGAGGCCGACCCGACACGGGCGGCTGCCGCGATCGCCCAGCGCTCGCGCCACGACGCCGAGCAGTTCACCTTGTACAGGTCGTTCCTCGGCCGGATCCGGCCCCTCCTCGAGGCGGTGCTGGGTGACGCGCCGCCGCCGCTCACGCCGGACAGCTGGCGCGACTTCCTCGATCTCGGCCGGCGCGGCCTCGTCGCGATGAAGCTGAAGCGCGCCGACATCCTCGAGCTCGCGCGTGTCGCGCCGATGTGCGTCGCCGACTTCCTGAACGAGAAGTTCGAGCTGCCGTTCCTCGTCGAGGCGCTCGCCGCGCCCGCCGTCACCTCCACCTGGAGCGGTCCGTGGTCGGCCGGGACCAACACCAACCTGCTCCTGCGCGAGGCGGCGGGCGGTGCTGCCCTTGCCGGCGGTCCCGCCGCGCTCGTCGCCGCGCTCGCCGCCGCCGCATCCGCTGCCGGCGCCGAGCTCCGCTGCTCGTCCGACGTCGCGCGCATCGAGCTCGAGAACGGCAGGGCGGCAGGCGTCGCGCTCGCCTCCGGCGAGTCGTTGCGCGCGGGGCTGGTGCTGTCGTCCGCCGATCCCAAGGCGACGATGCTGCGGCTGCTGCCGCCGGGTACGCTGCCGATCTCGATCGAGGATCAGTTCCGCCGGATCCGCGCCCGCGGCACGGCGACGAAGGTCCACCTCGCCCTCTCCGGGCCGCTCGAGCTCGCGGCAACCGGCGGCAGGCTCCACGAATCGATCTCCGTCGGCGGTGGACACGTCGACGAGCTCGAACGCGCCTTCGACGCGATCAAGTACCGCCAGGCGTCGGCGCGCCCTCACCTCGAAGTGCGCGTGCCGTCGGTCGCGGATCCGACGCTGGCGCCGAAGGGGCACCACGTCGTTTCGATCCTGGCGAGCTACGCACCGGTCGACCTCGAAGGGGGCTGGACGGAAGGGGCGAAGGCGGCGTTCAGCGAGACGGTGATCGCCGCGCTCGAGGCGCACGCCCCGGAGCTCCGCCGCTTCCTCGTCGCGAGCGAGGTGTTGACGCCGGCCGATCTGGCGATGGAGTTCGCGCTCACCGGCGGCCAGCTCCACCACGGCGAGATCGCCCTCGACCAGCTGCTCGTGATGCGCCCGGCGCCGTCCGCAGCGCGCTACGCGACCAGCGTCCCCGGCCTCTTCCTGGGCGGCGCCGGTTCCCACCCCGGCGGCGGCGTCCGCCCGACCGCGGGGCTCCTCGCCGCGGAAGCAGTTCTCACCGGCTAGGCGGCGCCTCCCGGGCGGTGCAACCTGTTCCTGGATCCGCCGGGGAAACGCTCAGGGGTTCGCGAACGACCAGCGACCCACGCTCCCGCCTTCGAAGCCGTCGGCGAAGATCCCCGGCGTCGTGCGGAAGAGCGGGCCGCCGAAGCAGGGATAGGTCTCCGGATTCGGCTCACCACTGACCGTCCAGCACGAGTAGGGAACGGTCGTGACCGTTTCCAGCTGCGGCACGTACCAGATCACGAGGTCTTCCCCCGAGATCGATTCGCCGTTCAGGTAGCCCTGAGGGCCCTGCTGGTGGTCGTTGTTGCAGCAGGTACCGAGCGCCGGGAGCTCGGCGTCCCCTTCGTCGGCGTGAAACCGCGTGTAGTAGAGAAACGGCTCGTCCAGAAGGTCGGGGTCGGCGAGGTGCCCGCGGTCGACTTCGAGCAGATGACCGCTGCCGCTCGACTGCTCGAGGATCCGCGCCACGTGGCCCCCGGGATCGTAGGCGTGCGGTCCGTGCCCGGCCTCGGCGTACGGAACGAAGTAGTCCTCGGTCGTGAGGTCCACCCACGAGGAGCCGTTCCAGCGCGCGATCACGTCGTCGGCGGCGTCGACCTCCGCGATGTCGATGCGCAGCACCGGACGGTAGGTGTTGCCGGAGCCGCAGCCCTTCCCGTAGGCGCCCATGGCAATGCGGAAGTTTCCGTTCTCGAAGAACTGGTAGTGAACATCGAAGCGGAGATTGCAGGAGCTCCCCCAGCTCCCCATCCGGAAGTCGCCGACGATCTCGAATCCGGCGACGCCGTCCGCCGAACCCGGAAGGTCGAGCACCTGGAGCTCGCCATAGGGATAGATGGTGAAGCCGCCGCCACCCGCCGAGCAGCCGGTGGTGAAGACGTAGCCCGAGGCTCCGTAGTCGTCATGCCATTCGACGATCTTGGCGCGGGTGAGAACGAGCGAGCCGTGGAAACTGGCGTTTCGCACTTCGAGTCCGTCCCAGTTCGTGGAGTCGTAGGAGACGGTCCAGCCGTCGCGCGTGACCTGGCCGCCCGTCGGGCAGCCCGACCAGGCAGGCGTTCCAATGGCGAATCCGAGCAGGCCGCCGAACAGCAGGGCGAGCCCGTGTCGATGTCGAGTCTCCAGCATCTTCCTCCTCCTTCTCGTGCCCTGGCCCTCCTTCGATCCGGAACGATCGAGGGTCTCGCAGCTCCGGAGGAATTGCAACCTCGAGCCGGCCGCCCTGACCGCGACCGGATGCCGCGCATTGTGGAAGACTTCCCGCCGGCCGCCAGCATTGCGGGATCCAGTTCGGAGGTGCCATGAAGCTCGCGATCCGTCTCGTTCGTCCCCACGTCGCCGCCGCCCTCGTCGCCGCCGCACTCGGTGCGCAGGAGCCTCCGGCCCCCGTGAAGGCCGCACCCACCCTAGCCGCGCCCGAGGTCCAGATCGCCGCGGCGCTGCAGGCGGCGCCGGAGGACCGACGCGCCGGCGCCACCGTGCTCGGCTACACCGCGCTCGATCCCGCGAGCGCCGTCTCCGTGTTGCGCCAGGGGACCAACGACCTGGTCTGCCTCGCCGACGATCCACGCGACGACCGCTTCAGCGTCGCCTGTTACCACGAGTCGCTCGAGCCGTTCATGCGGCGCGGCCGGGAGCTCGCCGCCGCGGGAGTCACCGGCGAGGAGCGGATGAAGCGGCGTTTCCAGGAGGCCGACGCGGGGACCCTGGCGATGCCCAAGGTCCCCGCGACCCTCTACGTGCTCACCGGCAAGGGGTTCGATGCCACCACCGGAAAGGTGAGCGATCCGTATCTGCGCTACGTCGTCTACACACCCTGGGCGACCGCCGAGTCGACCGGCCTTCCGACGAGCCCGACCGGCCCGGGCGGACCGTGGATCATGTTCCCCGGCACCGCCGGAGCCCACATCATGATCGTGCCGCCGAAAGAGACGCCCGACAACTGACGCCGGAGGCGACCATGGACGAGAGAAGCCGGAATGCCGCATCTCTTCGCCGCTTCGCGACTCTGCTGCTCTTCTGTGCTGTCGGGGCGATCGCTCTTCCGGCCCCGGGAACCTCCGCTCCGGAGCGGACGCCTCTCCCGTCCGCCGGCTACTTCGACAACACCGGGCGCACCGACGTCCTCTCCGGCGGCGCGAGGATGATTCCGATCTCGACGCCGAAGGGCGAGTTCCGGGTCTGGACGAAGCGGGTCGGCAACAATCCGAAGATCAAGGTCCTGCTCCTCCACGGCGGGCCCGGGGGCGATCACGAGTTCTTCGAGGCGTTCGACAGCTACCTTCCGGGCGCCGGGATCGAGTACTACTACTACGATCAGCTGGGATCCGCCTTCTCCGACCAGCCGGACGAGCCCGAGCTGTGGGAGATCCCGCGCTTCGTCGACGAGGTCGAGCAGGTGAGGAAGGCGCTCGGCCTCACGAAAGACAACTTCGTCCTCTACGGACAGTCCTGGGGCGGCATCCTGGCGATCGAGTACGCGCTCGCGCACGGCAACGAGCTCAAGGGGCTGGTGATCTCGAACATGATGTCGAGCATCCCGGCCTACAACCAGTACGCCCGCGACGTGCTGATGCCGGCGATGCCGCCGGCGGTGCTGGCCGAGATTCTCGAGCTCGAGCGCCTGAAGGAGTACGAGAACCCGCGCTACGAGGAGCTGCTGATCGAGAGCTTCTACCTCGAGCACTTCCTCCGCCTGCCTCTCGCCGACTGGCCTCCCGGCGTGATGCGCGGCCTGGCCTCACTCAACAAGAAGATCTACATCCCGATGCAGGGTCCGTCGGAGATGGGCGCCAGCGGCAAGCTCGAGAAGTGGGACCGGAGCGCCGACCTGAAGAAGATCGCGGTCCCGGCGCTGGTGATCGGCGCCGCACACGACACGATGGACCCGACGCACATGGCGTGGATGGCGAAGCAGTTCCCGAAGGGGCGCTATCTCTTCTGCCCGCGAGGGAGCCACCTCGCGCTGTACGACGATCAGGCGACCTACATGTCCGGCCTGATCTCGTTCCTGCACGACCTCGATGCGGGGAAGCTCTAGGGCGCAAACGAGAACCGCCGCCGGGCGGACCCGGCGGCGGCTCGTTCTGCCGACCTCGTCGCGCGACCGGGTCGCGCGGCGGGCGTCAGCCGTTCTGGCGGCGGCGCGCCATCAGGAAGACGCCGGTCGCGAGAAGCAGCAGGACCATCGTGACCAGGCCGATCGTGCCGAGCGTCGGGATGGCGAGGATCGACTCGTCAGGCACGACGACGACCGCCGCCGGGCAGAGAACCACGGCGACGTCAGCGACCGGATTGCCCGTGTTCCAGGCGGCGCCCGGAGCCGAGAAGGAGAAGGCGTTGTTGAGCCGCCCGTTCGTACCGTCGAGGTTTCCGGCTTCCCAGAAGAACTGGTCGGTCGTGCCGGTCGAATTGGTGAAGATCTCGACCCAGTAGGTGCCCGCGGTGAGCGCCACCGGGGTGATGTCGAAGACGATCTCCATCTCGCTGACTCCGAACAGGGTGACGCCGGTGGTGACGGCGCTCGTCGGAGCGAGCGTCTCGCTGGCGACCGTGCCGCCCGGCAGGTTCGCGCTGTCGGAGTGGAAGATGACGGTGAACGAGTCGGCCGGATTCGGAATCTGGTTTCCCGGGAAGTAGCCGCCCCAGATCACGATCTGTCCGATCGTGGCGTCCGCCGCGAGGACGAAGTCCTCGGCGATCGCCTGCTGGCCCGTACCGCAGGCCGCGCAGTTGGCGTCGGAGAAGAATCCGTTGGACTGGTTCGGCGCCTGGACCAGCAGCGGCGTCTCACCGTTCGGGCAGGTCGGTGCGCCGGTGCCGAGGTGGACGTCGTGGTCGACCGCCGAGATCCGTTCCACGCTGTTCACGGCGAGCGCCGGAGCGACGAGGACGACTGCAAGAGTTGCTGCCAGCAAGATGTTCCGCTTCATGAGGAGCTCCTGGAGATTTCCCGGATACCTTTTCGCGGAACCGGGGGTTGGATTCTGGGTCTGCAGAGCCTGAATTCTACCCCATTCCAGCCCTGCAGCAGGTTCGTCCTCGCTCCGCACTCCGGCCGGTCCGGCCCGCGACGGCCGGCGTCGGCTGCCGTCGGACAGCGGGAGACACGCCCGGGATAGTCTCCGCCCGTGGCCGAATCGGTGGACCTCGCGATCGTCGGCGCCGGCGCCGCCGGGCTGATGGCGGCCATCCAGGCGGGCCGCGCGGCGCCCGGGTTGCGGATCGCGGCGCTCGACGGTGCCCGCACCCTGGGAGCCAAGATCCTGGTCGCCGGCGGCGGCCGATGCAACGTCACCCACCACGAGGTCACCGCCGATGACTTCGCCGGCTCGACGCGGCCGGCGATCGCCAAGGTCCTGCGGCGGTTCGAGGTCGCGGACGTCGTCCGCTTCTTCCACTCCGAGGGGGTCGAGCTCAAGCGCGAGCCGACCGGCAAGCTGTTCCCGACCACCGACCGGGCGCGGACCGTCCTCGATGCGCTGCTGGAAGCGGCGCGCTCGTCCGGCGTCGAGCTCCTCCACCCGCGGCGCGTCGAACGGATCGACCGGGAGTCCGGGGAGTACCGCCTGCGCGGCGACTGGGGGGAGATGGGGGCGCGCCGGGTCGTCCTCGCGGCGGGCGGCCAGGCGCTGCCGCGCAGCGGCTCGGACGGCTCGGGCTACCTCCTCGCCCGCGCCCTCGGCCACTCGACCACGGCGACGATCTTTCCCTCCCTCGTGCCGCTCTTCGCCCCGGAGGGTCACTGGCTGCGTACCGTCTCCGGCGTCGCCGTCCCGGCGCGCCTCGAGGTGCGGAGCGGCACCGGCAAGCGCCGCGCGGAGTTCGAGGGCGACTTCCTCTGCACCCACTTCGGGATGTCGGGGCCGGTCGTCCTCGACGCCAGTCGCCACTTCCTCGCGGCGCGTCAGGCGGACCCGGCGGCGAAGCTGGTCGTGGCGTTCCTCCCCCACGCCCACCCCGACAACCTGACCCTCGAGCTCGCCGGACTCGGACGAAAGACGCTCGGCCGCTGGCTGGCGAACAAGCTGCCCGACCGCCTGGCCGCCGCGCTCGTCACGAGCGCCGGCCTCGACCCGTCGGCCACCGCGCTCCGGATGACGCGCGAGGAGCGCCGGGCGCTCCTCACGGCCCTCGTCGAGCAGGAGATTCCGATCGTCGGCGACCGCGGCTTCACCCATGCCGAGGCGACCGCGGGCGGCATCCCGCTCGCGCAGCTGCGCCTCGACTCGATGGAGTCCCGGAGCTCGCCCGGCCTCCACCTCTGCGGCGAAATTCTCGACGTCGACGGCCGCATCGGAGGCTTCAACTTCCAGTGGGCCTGGGCGAGCGGAACGGTGGCCGGCCGTGCGGCCGCCGCGGCTCTTGCCGCCTGACCGGGCTCCCCGAGGAGACGCCCGAGCCCGCACCCCCGGCACGATCCGTGCTCCCGTACTTCCGATCATGCGACCCTCCTGGTACCGATTTCCCGCCCTGACGCTCCTCGCGGCGCTCACGGCCTCCTGTTTCTCGGTGCAGAGCCGGCAGCGTCCGGCGACCGAGCTCGACGGCGACCAGCGCCGCGAGAGCGGCGGCATCGCGCTCCGGCTCTTCGCCGACGACGACGCACGGAACGCCGGCCAGCCGGGACCGCGCGGTCTCTACGTGGAGCTCGAACGCCGCAAGGGCGAGGGCTGGGAGCCGGTCTTCCGCTCGCTCGAGCCGGCCTGGAGTGTCATGGGGCTCCCGCCCGGCTCCTACCGGCTGCGCTTTCCGTTCCGCCTCGACGAACAGGGCAACGAGACGCCGCTCGACGAACGGCCGCGCAAGGTCCGTGTCCGCGCCGGCGAGGTGACCGAGGTCGACGCCGTCCTCGAACATGTCGACAAAGGGCTGATCGCCGCGGGGATCGTCGCCGCCGTGGTCGCCGCGGTGCTGCTCGACGACTGGCTCGGCGACCACGACCTGCCGACGCCGCCCCTTCCGCCGCCGCCGCACGAGCTGCTCGACGCCGTCTTCTGGGTCTCGCTCGATCTCGCCACCCTGCCGCACGAGCCCTGGTCCCCGGTCGGTCCGTCGCGCGCCCCGGCCGTGACCTCCACCTTCCCGCCGGAGGAGGCGCTGGTCGCCACGCGCCACCTGCGGGTGAACTTCACCTTCTCGGAGCCGCTCCAGGAGGAGAGGTTCGGCGACGACTGCATCGCTCTCGAAGGGGAGGAGTCCGGCCCGATCCCGGGCCGCGCGCGCTACGACCCGGAGCGCTGGTGGGCGGTCTGGGAGAGCGACGAGACGCTGCCCCGCGGGGAGACGATCCGCGCGACCCTGTTCGCCGACTGCGCCGTCAACCGGCGCGGCCTCGCCCTCGCGGGCGACGAGATCCTCACCTTCCGCACCGCCCCCTGACCGGCGACAACCGGCTCAGAGATCGATCCGCTCGCCCTCGACGGCGACGCGCATGCCGGCCGCCTCGATCGCTTGCCGCTCGGGCGTGCCGGCGAGCGCCGCGCGATTCGAATGATTGAGATGGGTGAAGACGATCTTGCGGCGCTCGGCGGCCGGGAGCTTCGCGAAGCGCGCCAGCGACTCGACCACGAACGGGTGCGGCACCTCGGCGAGAGAGCGGCCGGCGACCTCGTCGCCGCCGTAGAAGGTGGCGTCGAGCAGCGCGAAGTCGACCGCCGCGATCTTCTCCTCGATCGCCGTCGTCCAGCGCTCCCACTTGTCGATGTCCGGGATGTAGAGGAGCGACCTCCGCGGTCCCCGGACCTCGAAGCCGAACGTGTCGCTGTACTCGTCGCGATGCGGCACGAGGAACGGCGTCACGGTGAGTCCGTCGCCGAGCGCGACGGCGCGTCCGGGCACGAGCGTCCGGAGCTCGATCTGCTCGAGGCGCACGAGCTGGTCCCACGGTCCGTTGTGCGACAGGAACGCCGCCATGCGCTCCGAGCCGTAGACCGGGATCCGGTCCGCCGAATAGACCTCGCGGCCGAGTCCGGCGAGACCCAGGTAGTGACCGATGTGGGCGTGCGTGAGGAAGATCCCGTCGAGGAGCTGCGGCCGGCCCCGCCGGTCCCCGTGCGCGGAGGACGGCGGCGCGATCGCGTCGGCGCGTTCGATCTGTTCCGGCAGGTCGGGCGTCGCGTCGATCAGCCAGCGCCGGCCGGACGCCGGGTCGACCACGAGGAGCGAAGCCACCAGGCGGCGCTGCGCGGGATCGCGCCGGGCGGCGAGATCGGGCTCGGCCGTTCCGCCGAGGTGCGGGATGCCGCCGTCCTGCGCCGTGCCGAGGACGACCACGAACGGAGCCGCACGCGAAGCTCCCTCGTCCGCTGCGGCCGCGCTCCCCGCCAGCAGGAGTATTGCGAGCCGGCAGATCCGGAGCGGCGCCGCGCGCCGCCTCATTCGGGCACCGCCCCGTCGACGCTCACGACGTCGCGCTGGATCTCGCCCGCAGCCATGACGAAGGCGAGACGCCGCGTGGCGAGCACGTCGAGCAGCGGATCGCCGCGCAACGCGACGAGATCGGCGCGATAGCCGGGAGCGATGCGTCCGAGATCGTCCTCCCGGCCGAGCATGGCGGCGCCGCCGGTCGTGGCCGCCGCCAGCGCCTCCGCCGGTGTCAGACCGGCTTCGACCAGCAGCGCCAGCTCCTCGTGCACCGCGTAGCCGGGAAAGACGGTCGGATTGTTCGTGTCGGTCCCGAGCGCGAGCGGCGCGCCGGCGTCCCGCACCTGCAGCAGGATCGTCGCCAGGTCGGCCTTCCAGCCGGCGAGATCCTCGTCGGAGATGCGCCGCGGGCCGTGCGGCGCGTTGCGCAGGCCGTCGAGCACCTCCGCCGGAACGCCGAGCTCGGCGTACGGCTCCTCCTGGAACCGTCCGAGGGCGTCGTCCATCAGTCCGTCGTGGAGCGAGAGGGTGGCGACGTACGACACCTTCCGGCGCGCCATCTCGGCGAGAGTCGCCTCCGGGATCGGTGTCCGCGCCGAATGCATCAGCGCATCGACACCCGCGTCGACGGCGTCCGCCGCCTGTCCGCCGTCGCTGATGTGAGCGAAGACGCGGAGATTCCGCGCGTGCGCCGCCGTCACGATCTCGCGCGCCTTGCCGGTCGAGAGCCGCGGCTTCGGGTACCAGGGAGGCGGCCCGTCTTCGATCACGACCTTGATCGCGTCGACGCCCGCCGCCACCTTGCGCGCGACGAGCGGCTCCGCCGGCTCGCTCTCCGCGAGCGCCGTCACGCCGAGCGGGTGCAGCAGCGCGGCGTCCGCATCCGCCGGCAGCCCGAAGATCGTCGTGATCGGATGACTGCCGGGGGCGGTGATCAGATCGCCCGAACCGAGGACCCGCGGGCAGCGGAGCTCGCCGGAGGCGCAGCGCCGCTTCCACTCGCCGAGCTGTTCGTCGTTGCCGGCGCTGCCGCCCGGAACGAAGATCGTCGTCACGCCGTAGCGCACGAACTGATCGAGCGCTCCGATCCGGTCGCTCTCGCCCTGGCGGGCGATGCCGCCGTTCCCGAGATGCGCGTGCACGTCGATGAGCCCCGGAAGGAGGAACAGGCCGGTTCCGTCGACGATCTCCGTGCCGCTGCCGGGACGCAGAGCTCCCGCCGCGGCCATTTCGCGGATCGTGCCGTCGACGACCAGGACGTCTTGCGGCTCCGAGATCCGGGCGCGGTCGGTCTCGACGAGCGCCGCGCCACGGATCAGGGTGCCTGCCTCCGCCGTGGCCGGCTCCTCCACAGCGGCGCCGCAGGCGAGGTTCGCGACCGCCAGGGCCGCCGTCAGTGCCATCCTCACGTTCCGCGCGGCGGACATCGTGGGCGAGCTCGCAGCTCTGCGCATTCCGACTCCTCTCTCCGCAGCCGTTCCTACTTGCCGATTTCGACGAGACGCAGGAGCGGCATTTCGACGGTGGTCGCACGACGCAGGTCGACGCGCGCGCGGATCCCCCACAGGTTGTCCTCTTCCGGGTCGAGCAGCGTCTGCTGCACCTCCCACTGGCGGTCGCCGATCGGGCGGATCTGGGTCCACTGATGACGCCGGCTCTCGGGACTGTCGAGCAGCGACTCGTGCTCCTCGAAGAACGGCTCCAGCGCCTTCTCCATCCGCCGTGCGTCCCAGGAGTCGCCGCCCTCGGCATCGCCGGCCGGCTGGACGACCCGCTCCGCCGCCTCCTCCCACGCCTTCCGCGCCAGGTCGTGGACCAGCAGGTGCATCTCCGAGCGCACGCGCGCGGCGAGCGAGCGCGGATTCTCGACCAGCTCGCGGACCCAGATCGCCTCGACCGCCTTCTCGCGCTCCTCCCGCCGCCGCACCAGGAGCTCGGGGTGGAGCAGGCTCTCCCACTCCTCGAGGAGGCTGGTGTCGGTGAGCTCGATCGTGGTGCGGAAGAAGCCCAGGGCGTCCTCGACTGCCTCGGTCTTGGCGGAGATCGGGACGTTCTGCTGCAGCGTCCGGTAGAGCTGCGAGAGGTAGCGCAGCACGACCCCTTCGCTGCGCTCGAGCCCGTAGCTCTTCACGTAGTCGCCGAACGACGAGAAGGTCTCCCACATCTCGCGGCCGATCGACTTGGGGCTGATCTCCTTGCCGCCGACCCAGGGATGCATGCGCGCGAAGCGGTCGAAGTTGACGTTCAGCCAGTCGGCGAGCGGCTTCGGATGCTCGATCCCCTCGAGCTTCTCCATCCGCTCCTCGTACTGGATGCGCTCCGCCTTCATCTCGGCGATCGCCGCCCCCTTGGCGCGATCCGCCTGCTTGCGCAGGATGATCCCCGGGTCCTCGAGGACCGCCTCGACGGTCGACAGCAGATCGCCGACGTAGTCCGGCTGCCCGGGGTCGAGGAGCGGCACCATCTCGACCAGGAAGAGCGACAGCGCGTGGTAGAGCGAGAAGTCGAACTGCAGGTCGGGCGAGACGATCACCCAGCGGTAATTGGTGCGCGAGTCGCGCTTCATCACCACGATGCCGGCGCGGTGGAGCGAACGGACGAGCACCGAAGCGAAGCGCAGGTGGCGCTTCTTGGCGCCGTCGTCCTCGTGGCAGCCGGCGATCAGCTCGCGCAGCGAGGCGAAGTTGCGCCGCGTCGGGTCGTCGATCTCCTCGTCGCGCTGCAGGAGGTTGAGCACCATCCCGTGGCTGATCTTGAAGCGCGACCGCAGCGTCTCCGGCGGACGGCTGATCAGCTTCTCGAACGTCTCCTTCGTCCACAGGACCTCGGCGCGGGCCGGACCGCGGATCGGGCTGCGCGGTGCCGTCGGCCGTCCGCCGCCGCGTGCGGCCGGGCCGCGGGCGCCGCCCTTCTTCCCCTTCTTGCCCTTTTTCTCCGCCTGGCGCTTCTCGATCACCTGCTCCGGCGCCTGGGCGACGACCCACCCCTTGTCGTCGAACCCCTTGCGCCCGGCGCGCCCGGCGATCTGCTGGAAGTCGCGCACCGCGAGGATCTGCACCTTCTCGCCGTCGTACTTCGAGAGCTTGGTGAACAGCACCGTGCGGATCGGGATGTTGACCCCGACGCCCAGCGTGTCGGTGCCGCAGATCAGCTTGAGCATCCCTTTCTGCGACAACTGTTCGACCAGGAGGCGGTACTTCGGCAGGAGGCCGGCGTGGTGGATGCCGACGCCGAAGGTGAGGAAGCGGCGGATCTCCTTGCCGTACGGCGTGTCGAAGCGGAAGTCGCCGATCTCGGCGCGGATCGCCTCGCGCTCCTCGCGCGTCGTCATTCCGAGGCTGGTGAGCGCCTGCGCCAGCTCGGCGCACTCGCGCTGCGTGAAGTTGACGACGTAGACCGGGAAGCGCTGCTTCTCGAGCAGCTCCTCGATCGTTTCGTGGAGCGGTGTCTCGCGGTACTCGAACTCGAGCGGCACCGGCCGCGTCGCGGCGGTGACGCTCGCCACCCGGACCGAGGTGGCGCGCTCGAGCTTGTCGGCGATTCCCGACATGTCGCCCAGCGTCGCCGACATGAGGAGGAACCTCGTCCGCGGCAGCGTGATGAGCGGCACCTGCCAGGCCCAGCCGCGTTCGTGGTCGGAGTAGTAGTGGAACTCGTCGAGGACGGCGTACGGCGCCTCGAGGCGGTCGCCGGAGCGCAGCGCCATGTTGGCGAGCACCTCGGAGGTGCAGCAGAGGATCTTCGCCTCGGGGTTGATCGAGGCGTCGCCGGTGAGCATGCCGACGTGCTCGGCGCCGAAGTCGTCGCACAGAGCGAAGAACTTCTCGGAGGCGAGCGCCTTGATCGGGCTGGTGTAGAACGAGATCCTGCCCTCGGCGAGCGCCTTGAAGTGCAGTCCGAGCGCGACCATCGACTTGCCGGAGCCGGTCGGCGTGTTGAGGATCACGTGCTTGCCCGAGTAGACCTCGAGGAGTGCCTCCTCCTGGTGCGGATAGAGCTGGAAGCCGGCGTCGGCGGCCCAGCCGACGAAGCGGTCGAGGAGGTCGTCGGGCGAGAGCGGCCCGCCTTTCGGAAGTCGGTCGGCGAGCAGCGGGCGGGTGGTCACCCGGTCATTCTTTCACTCACGGCGGAGGTGGCTCCGGTTGGCGACGCTTGCTTCGGCACTGCGACCTCGCCACCCTCAGCCCCCCGTCAGGACGGCGAGCATGTCGTTTCTCCCTGCATGCCCTAGAATTCCGCGAGCGAGACCACGAGAGGAGCCCGCACGATGCGATGGCAGGGGGAACGGCAGAGCGACCGAGTGGAAGACCGGCGGGGAATGCGTCCGGCGCGCGGCGGACTGGCGATCGGCGGCGGCATGGCGCTGCTGCTGCTCCTGTTCGCCCTCATCACCGGCCAGAACCCGCTGCAGCTCCTCGACGCGATCGGAGGCGGCTCGGCTTCCGTCGACAGCGGTGCCGCCGTGCAGGGCGAGCAGGGAGCGCCGGCGGACGAGCTCGGCCGGTTCGCGGCCACGATCCTCGCCTCGACCGAAGACGTATGGACCCAGGTCTTCGCCGCCGAAGGTCAGCGCTACCAGCCGCCGACCCTGGTCCTGTTCAGCGACTCGGTCGCCTCGGCCTGCGGTATGGCCTCGGCCGCCATGGGGCCGTTCTACTGCCCCGGCGACGGCAAGGTCTACCTCGACCTCTCCTTCTTCCAGCTCCTGGCGCAGCGCTTCCAGGCGCCGGGCGACTTCGCGGCGGCTTACGTCATCGCGCACGAGGTCGGGCACCACGTGCAGAATCTCCTCGGAATCAACGAGCAGGTGACGCGCGCGCAGCGCGGCGCCAGCGCCGAGGAGGCGAACGCGCTCTCCGTCCGTCTCGAGCTCCAGGCCGACTGTCTGGCCGGTGTGTGGGGCCATCACGCCAACAAGACGCGCAACCTGCTCGAACCGGGCGACGTGGAGGAGGGTCTGCGCGCGGCCGCCGCGATCGGGGACGACATGATGCAGCGCCAGGCCGGTGCACGGGTGCAGCCGGAGTCCTGGACGCACGGCTCGTCCGAGATGCGCGTGCAGTGGCTGAAGCAGGGCCTGACGACCGGCGACTCCGACCAGTGCGACACCTTCCGCGGGCCCGCGCGCTGATGGCGCAGTGACGGACGGCAGCGTAACTCCGCCGTCGGACCCGCACCCGGCCGGGCTCGACGACCTGCAGTTCCTCGCCATGTTCCACTACTCGATCGGCGCCATGGCGGCGATGGTGGCGCTCGTCCCGGCGCTCCATCTCTTCGTCGTCACCTCGCTGACGGCGGCGGGCGAGCCGGTCGACTCGGTGCTGGTGCAGCTCCTGGGCGAGAACGGTGCGGCCGTCATGGCGGGTTTCCTGCTGGTCTTCGGCATCGCCCTCGGCGGTCTGCTGGTCGCCGCCGGGATGAAGATGGCGAAGGGCCGCCATCTCCGCTTCTGCATCTTCGCCTCGGTGCTCGGGCTCCTCTTCGTGCCGTTCGGCACGATGCTCGGGCTCGTCACCCTGCCGCTGCTCCGCCGGCCGGCGCTGCGCGCGCTGTTCTCCGACTGAAGCGACTCGTGCCGGACGCGCAGCTCAGGGCGGCTCGGGGCCGCGCTCGCGCTTGCGGAACACCTTGCGCAGCCAGGCCGCGATGCCCCCCTCGTGCCGCTCCTCCTCCTTCTGCGCCCGGAGCTCCGGATCGAGCGGCAGCGTGAACGGTCCGCCGTGCAGGTGGCAGACGGCGGTCGGGTAGCGGTCGGCCGGGAACGCTTCCGAGAGGACCTGCGGGCAGCGGTCGGTGGCGAGCTCGCCGGTCTCCGGATCGATCAGCACCACCCGGATTCCCTGCGGCGGCGAGAAGCGCGTGTAGCCGCCCGGCGGTCGCACCGCGACCATGAACTTCGTCCAGATCGGCAGCGCGGCGCGCGATCCGGAGAACGGCGTCGGCGAATCGTCGTCGAAGCCGACCCAGACCACCGTCACGCGCTCGGGCGAGTAGCCGGCAAACCAGTTGTCGCGGCTGCCGTTCGACGTTCCCGTCTTGCCGGCGATCGGGTCGGACAGGCCGAGGCCGCGGGCCGAGCGTGCCGTGCCGTAGTCGACGACCCCCTGCAGGATGCTGGTGAGGAGAAACGCCGTCTGCGGTGAGAGCACTGTCGGGGCCGGCGGGATCGGCGTTCCGGCGACCGCCCGACCCTCGCGGTCGATCACTCCTTCGAGGAGACGGACATTCGGCCGCACGCCCCGGTTGGCGAACGTCGCGTAGGCGGTCGCCAGCTCGACCGGCGCGACTTCGAAGGCGCCGAGCGCGATCGACGGCACTGCCTGGAGCGGCGCCTGGATGCCGAGCCCGCGCGCCATCTCGACGACGCGCGGCAATCCGGTACCGAGCGCCAGGCGTACCGTCGGCAGGTTGTAGCTCTGCTCCACCGCGACGCGTGCCGTCACCCAGCCGTGGTACTCGTCGTCGTCGTTGCTCGGCGTCCAGACCTTCCCCCCCGAATCGAGCGACAGCGGAGCGTCCTCGAGGAGCGTGCCCGGAGTCGCCACGCCGAGCTCGAAGGCGGCGGCATAGACGATCGGCTTGAAAGCGCTCCCCGCCTGGCGATGCGCCGAACCGGCACGATCGAACTGACTCTCGCGGTAGTCGCGGCCGCCGACCCAGGCGCGCACCGCGCCGCTCCCCGGTTCGAGCGAGACCAGCGCGCTCTGCAGCGGCGTCTCCTTCTTGCGCACCCGGGCGCTCTTCTCGGCGAGGGCGGCGAGCCCTTCACTCACCGCCATCTCGGCCTCCGCCTGGTCTGCCAGGTCGAGGGTCGAGAAGAGGCTGTAGCCGCGCTCGGCGAGCTCGGTGACTCCGAACCGGCTCTTCGCTTCGGCGGTCGCGGCGTCGACGAAGTACGGCGCCAGCCGGCGGCCGAGCGCCGGCTGCGGCTCCGGGAGCGGCTCGGCCTTCGCCGCGTCCGCCTGCTCCCGGGTCACCCACTTGAGCTCCGCCAGGCGGTCGAGGATGAAGTCGCGCCGCTCACGCGCCGCCGCCGCGTCGTGGACCGGATGGTACGAGGCGGGCGAGCGGATCATGCCGGCGAGGAGCGCGCTCTCGGCGAGCGTCAGCTCGCTCGGCTCCTTGGCGCAGTAGGCGGCCGAAGCGGCGCCGATGCCGATCAGGTTCGCGGAGCCGCTCCGCCCCCAGAAGATCTGGTTGAGGTACGCCTCGAGGATCTGCTCCTTCGAGTAGCGCCACTCGAGCATGACGGCGAGCATCGCCTCGCGCAGTTTGCGGCTCATCGTCCGCTCGGTCGTGAGGTAGAGGTTCTTCGCCAGCTGCTGCGTCACGGTAGAGCCGCCCTGCCGGACTCCCGAGCCGCGCAGGTTCACCCAGAGAGCGCGCAGGATGCCGGTGAACGAGATGCCGGGATGCTCGAAGAACGACGCATCCTCGGCAGCGAGGACCGCGCGCACGGCGAGCGGCGAGATCGCGCCCAGCGCCGCGGGGCGCCGCTCGAGCAGGTTCTCGTCGTAGAACGAGGCCAGCAGCGGCGGGTCGAGGTAGGCCTCGCGCGCTGGCGCGCCGGCGATCGACAGCCCGATGACCCGGCTGCGGTCGAGGTCGACGACCAGGAGATTGGAGCCGCGGTCGGCGCCGAGCGACGGAAAGCGGCGACGGAAAATCGAGATCTGCTCGCCGGAGATCCGGTAGGTGCCGGGAACGAGCTCCCCCTCGTCGGCGGGTCGGTAGCCGGCGATGGTGAGCTCGGCGACCAGCTCCTCGGGCGAAACGCGGGCGCCCGGGGCGAGGTGGAACGGTCGCGCGTAGAGCCGCGACGGCTGTTCCACCGGCAGCGTCGCGAACCGACCCGACAGCTGCCAGTACGGCCAGACGTACCAGAAGGCGCCGGCGAGCAGGAGGAGGCCGGCACCAGCGAAGATCTTCGCCAGCAGCCAGTCGCGGCGCCGCAGGGCGAGCGACAGCGTCTTCCCCAGGGAGCGGCTCTTCTTCGCCCGCTTCGGCATCGCGGGAGTCTATCGGCCGCAGCCGACGCGAGGTTCCCTTCTCACCCGGGAAGGAGTCCGTTAAGGTGGAGCGGCAGACAACCGACGAAAGGAGGCAACATGGCCATCGCCAAAGTCATCGAAATCACGTCCTCGTCTCCGAAGGGTTTCGAAGATGCGGTCAAGGACGGCATCGCCCGCGCCAGCAAGACCGTCGACAAGATCACCGGCGCCTGGGTCTCGGAGCAGAAGGTGCTCGTCGAGAAGGGCAAGGTGAAGGAGTTCCGCGTCACGCTGCGGGTGACGTTCCTCCTCAAGTAGCCGCCCTCTTCAGGAGGTGAAGTCGACCGTGGCGAGGAAGCGAGGCGGCTTCCTCGCCCGGCTCGACTGCTCGAATGCGAAAGCGTAGCGGACGAGCTTCGCCTCGCTCCAGGCGCTTCCCATGAACGACAGCCCCCAGGGCAGGCCGTGGACGAACCCGGCCGGCACCGTCACGTGCGGGTAGCCCGAAACGGCGCAGGGTGAGGTCGCCGACCCGCCGTAATGGTCGCCGTTCAACCAGTCGGTCAGGTAGGCCGGTCCCATCGAGGGCGCGACGAGGACGTCGAGACGGTGCTCGGCGAGCGCCGCGTCGATCCCCTCGGCGCGGGAGAGTCGGTGATTGTTCGCCAGCGCGTCGAGGTAGGCCTTCTCGGTGAGCGGCCCCTTGGCCTCCGACTGCTCCAGGATCTCCTGTCCGAACCAGGGCATCTCCAGCGCCGCGTGGCGCGAGTTCCAGTCGATGACGCCCGCGAGATCGCGTGGCTGGTCCCCCTCCGGCAGCCGCGAGAGATAGTCGTTCAGCGACTGCTTGAACTCGTAGAGCAGCACCTCGAACTCGGTCGCGTCGTAGCCGCTGGTCCGCGGCAGGTTCGCCGGGTCGACGATCACCGCGCCCAGCTCGCGGAGGAGATCGAGGATCGCCTTCATCTGTTCGTCGATCGCCGGATGCCATCCGAAGTAGTTCCGCGCCACGCCGACCCGCGCTCCGGAGAGTCCGTCGGCGTCGAGCACCTTCGTGTAGTCCGAGCTCTTCCCGGCGGAGGCCGCGGTCGCCGGATCGAGGAGGTCGGTCCCGGTCATGGCAGAGAGCAGGATCGCCGCGTCGGCGACCGTGCGCGCCATCGGGCCGGCGGTGTCCTGGCTGGGCGAGATCGGAATGATCCCGCGCCGCGAGACCAGGCCGACCGTCGGCTTGATGCCGACCAGCCCGCACATCGACGACGGGCAGATCACCGAGCCGTCGGTCTCGGTGCCGACTCCGGCGGCGGCGAGGTTCGCCGAGACGCCGGCGCCGGTGCCGCTCGACGAGCCGCACGGATTGCGGTCGAGGGCGTACGGGTTGTGCACCTGACCGCCGCGTCCGCTCCAGCCGGAGGTGGAACGGCTGGAGCGGAAGTTGGCCCATTCGGAGAGGTTCGTCTTGGCGAGGATCACCGCGCCGGCGGCGCGGAGCCGTTCGATGACCGCTGCGTCCTTCGCCGCCTTCGAGCTCGCGAGCGCGAGCGAGCCGGCGGTCGTCTTCATCCGGTCGCCGGTGTCGATGTTGTCCTTGACGATGACCGGGATGCCGTGCAGCGGTCCTCGCGACCTGCCGGCGCGGCGTTCGGCGTCGAGCTTCTCGGCGATCGCCAGCGCCTCGGGGTTGGTCTCGGCGATGGCGTGAATGCCGGCCGGGCCCCCGTCGACCGACTCGATCCGCCCGAGGTAGAGCTCGACGAGTCGGCGCGAGGTCCAGCGCCCCGCCGCGAGCCCCGCCTGGAGGTCGCGGATCGTCAGCTCCTCGAGCTCGAACGAGGTGCCGGTCGCCCCTCTGGTGCCGGAGGCCGGAGTCGCCGGTGCTGCATCGAGCAGAGCCGCCCCCCCGAGCCCGCCGGCGAGCCCGAGCATCGCTGTGCCCGCACCGCCGAGGAGCTGGCGGCGGTCGATCCGCAGCCGCTCCTCCGTCTCCGCCCGCCGCTCGTCCTCCGGACCGCCTTCGGATCTGGTCATCGCATCCTCCCGGGAATCGGGTCGCAGTCTACGCCGCGAGCGCGGCGAGTGCGGCGACCAGGAGCTTCCAGAATCGCCCGACCGACGGAATCAGCACCCGTTCGTCCGGCGAGTGCGGAAACTCGATCTGCGGTCCGAACGAGATCATGTCCATGCCCGGGAACTTCTCGCCGATCAGACCGCACTCGAGCCCGGCGTGGATCGCCTTGACCTCGGCCTCGCGGCCGAACGTCGCGGCGTGCACCCCCTTCAGAACCGCCAGCAGCGGCGATTCGAGGTCCGGCTTCCATCCGGGATAGCCCTCGCTCTGCGTGGCGATGCCGCCGGCGAGCAGCGCGAAGCCGGCGATCCGCTCCTGGGTCGCGCGGAGGGCGCTCATCACCGAGCTGCGGCTGCTCTGGTGGATGCGGAGCGCGCCCTCCTCGGTGCGCACCCGGGCGAGGTTGGTGCTGGTCTCGACCAGGCCGGGGATGTCGTGGCTCATCGCCAGCACACCGTGCGGCAGCGCGGCGAGGAGGGCGAGCACGCGCGCTCCGCTGCTCTCCGCGAGCACCTCGTTCACCGCCTCGGCCCGGGCGACCTCGACGGTCAATCCCTCCTCGATCCCGGCGAGCTCGGAGGCGACTGCCGCGAGGCCGGCGGTGAGGGCGTCCTGGAACTTCTTCTGCTCCCCCTTCCCGAGGCGCACGATCGCGTTCGCTTCGCGCGGGATGGCGTTGTGCATGTTGCCGCCGTCGAACGAGACGAGCTCGAAACCGAACTCCGCCGCCGTCTCGCCGAGCAGACGGGCGAGGATCGAGATGGCGTTGCCGCGCTGCAGGTGGATGTCGACGCCCGAATGCCCGCCCTTGAAACCGGCAAGCCGCACCCGCAGCGTTTCGTAGCCGTCGGCTCCGAAGACCGACTCGAGCGGGATCTCCAGGTCGGTGCCCGCTCCGCCGGCGCAGCCGACGTAGAGCGCGTACTCCTCTTCGGTGTCCAGGTTGAGCAGGCGCCGGCCGGTGAGGAGCTGCGGATCGAGCTCGGCGGCGCCGGTCAGCCCGGTCTCTTCGTCGATGGTGAAGAGCAGCTCGAGCGGCCCGTGAACCATCTCCCCGCCCTCGGCGACGGCGAGCATCGCCGCCACTCCGATGCCGTTGTCCGACCCGAGCGTCGTGCCGGTGGCGTAGAGGTAGTCCCCGTCGCGTCGGGGCTTCAGGGCGTCGCGGGTGAAGTCGAACTCGACGTCCGAGTTCTTCTCGCACACCATGTCGAGGTGCGACTGGAGGACGACGACCGGCGTCTTCTCCCGACCGGTGGTCGCCGGCTTGCGCACGACGAGGTTTCCCGCCCCGTCCTCGGCCACTGCGAGACCGTGCCTCCCGGCAACCTCCCGGACATAGGCGCGCATCGCGGCTTCGTTCTTCGATCCGCGCGGGATTTCGAGGATCCGGTCGAAGTGCTGCCAGACGGCGACGGGGTCGAGCTCGTTGACGAAGGTGGGCATGCGACGATTCTAGCCCCCGGGAAGCCGACGCTCCGCCAGCGCTCTGTCGGCACGCTTCCGGGCTCGCCCCGGGGAGCCGGATCGATCTCCGACAATATTTTCTTCCTTAAGCGACTCTTGCCTCTTGACAAAATTTCTTGTCGGCGTAAGGCTCTCTCCCGTGGCAGTTTCCGACAATCGACGTCCGCTCGAGATCATCCGCGACAACCGCCGGGCAGTCTCCCTGCTGCGCGGCTCACGGCAGGAGATCCTCCGCCATCTGGCCGAGCCGGACTCCGCCGCGGGACTCTCGCGCCGTCTCGGCGTGCCGCGGCAACGCCTGAACTACCACCTCCGGCAGCTCGAGAAGGACGGCCTGGTCGAGCTTGTCGAAGAGCGCCGGCGGGGCAACTGCGTCGAGCGCGTCCTGCGGACGACCGCGCACGCCGTCATGATCAGCCCGGAGGGCCCGGGCGGCGAAGGGGGCGGAGCCGGGATCGATCGCGCGAGCGCCGCCTTCCAGATCGTCACCGCGGCGCGGGTTCTGCGCGAGGTCGCCGAGCTCGACGGGGCCGCCCGCGCCGCCGGGGAGCGTCTGGTGACGCTCACCCTGGACACCCGGATCCGCTTCTCCTCGGTGCGCGACCGTTCCGCCTTCGCCCGCGAGCTCGCCGACGCCCTGGCGGAGCTGCTGCGGCGGTTCCACGAGCCCGACGGCGATCCGGCCCTCGACTTCCGCATCTCCGCCTTCCTGCATCCGACGCCGCCGACGCGCGAAGCGCTAGGCTCCGAGAGTTGAAACCGACCCGAAGGAGACAAGGATGACCACCCGCCCGCCGCAGAGCTACGAGAACCACGTCCGCAAGGTCCCCAAAGGTTACTGGGCGACCTGCCTCGCCCTCCTCTTCGGCGCGCTCGGGCTCGCCTGGGTCGCCTTCCGGCATCCCGGCATCGGCACGGTGAGCGCGCTTCTCGTGGCGCTCGGGGCGAGCGGCGCCGCCTGGTACGCGCGGATCAACGCCCTCCTCGTCCAGGACCGGCTGATCCGCCTCGAGGAGCGCATCCGGCTCGAGCGTCTCCTCCCCACCGACCTGGCGCTCCGGATCTCCGACTTCTCGTTCGACCAGATCGCCGCGATGCGCTTCGCCAGCGACGACGAGCTGCCCGAGCTCGCGCGCGCCGTCCTCGCCGAAGGGATCGAGGACCGCAAGGCGATCAAGCAGCGCGTCCGCTCCTGGCGCGCCGACTGGATGCGCGTCTAGCGCGCGTCCGGCCGGAGCGGCGGCGGCGCCGTCTTCGGCCAGAGCAGCCAGAGCCCGCCGCGCTGCTTCATGTGGCCGGCGAGCGCTTCGGCCTCGTCGCCCGCCCCCCAGAACAGGTCGCCCCGCACCGGGCCGCGGATCGCTCCACCGCGATCCTGGCCGACGACCAGGCGGCGGAGCGGCCGTGCAGCGTCGACGGCGGTGCCCGCGGCGTCCTGACTTCCGCCGATCTCGGGGTACGTGGTGTCGAGCCAGAGCGGCAGGCCGTAGGGGAGGAACGCCGGATCGATCGCCAGCGAACGTCCCGGCGTGAGCTCGACGCCCGACGATCCCACCGGCGCCCCCGGCAGCACGCGGAAGAAGACGTACGACCGGTTCGCCGCCATGACCTCGCCGGCCTGGGCGGGATGCGCCGCGAGCCAGGCGCGGATCGACTGCAGCGAGACCGCTTCGCGCGCAATCTCTCCCCGCTCGATGAGAATGCGGCCGATCGCCGTGTAGTCGTGGCCGTTCTGCCCGGCATAGCCGACGCGGACGACCGAGCCGTCGGGCAGGACGACGCGGCCCGACCCCTGGATCTGCAGGAAGAAGAGGGCCACGGGGTCGTCGACCCAGAGGAATTCGAGCCCCTTGTGCCGCAGCGCACCGCCCTCGATCTCCGCGCGGTCCCAGTACGGGCGGAAGCGGCCGTTCCGCACGATCCCGGTGAGCTTCCGCCCGGCGAGCTCCTGCTTGAAATCGCCGAGATCGATCACCTGCTGATCGCGCGGCGCGAGGTAGAGCGGATGGACGTACGGCGCCTTCTTCCTGCGTGAGCCGCGGAGCTCCGGTTCGTAGTAGCCGGTGAACAGTCCTTCGCGCTCGCCGTGGTTGGACAGACGGTAGGGGACGAACGATCCCGCGAAGAGCTCTCTCGCGCCCCCGTCGTCGCCGGGCGGGATCGCCCGCGCGCGCTCGCAGATCGACCGCAGCGTGGCGCCGTCCGCCCCCAGCGCGACGACCAGCGGATTGTCGGCGCTGCCGCGGCTCCGCGAGCCGCACGAAGCGACGAACGCCGCCAGGGCGCCCGCCATGCGGTCGCTCTCCCATCCCGGGAGATCGGCGAACGACGCCGCCTCGAGGTCGAGCCGGTCGGGCACCGCGGCCGGCACGGCCGCGGCCGCCTCGGCGCCGCGGACCTCGACGCCGACCGGACTCGACGCCAGTTGCCGCAGCGCCCAGACCGCGACGAGCAGCGCCGCCACGGCGACGCCGCTCGCGACGACCGCCGCGAGACGCCAGGGGTTGCGTGAGCCGGGACGAGCCGTTTCTCGGTCCGTGGGTCGGATCGCCGGGCTCTTCTAGAGCTTGAGCACCATGAACGTCATGTCGTGGGCGTTGCCGTCGGGATCGGCGCCGTAGCCGGGAATCTCGTGCGAGCGGAAGCCGAGCTCGGCGAGGACGCGGATCGCGTCCGCCTCGAGATCGGAGATCAGCATGCAGTTCAGGTGCGTGAGACCGATCGCCTTGGCGCTGTCGATGAAGTGGTTGACCAGGAGCGAGCCGAGCCCGACGCCGCGGTACTCGGGGTCGATCGACCACTTGACGCGTCCGGTCAGCCGCAGCGGGCCCTGCGTCCGGCGATGCAGGGTGGCGTCGGCGACGATCCGCGACCCGGAGACCGCGAGCAGCGGAAAGACCTTGGCGTAGTCGAGCTCGACGCCCCAGCGCTCGATCGTCGCCCGGTCGTCGATCCGGTCCCAGGCGAAGCGCCGGGCCGATTCGGGAAGGCGCTGGAAGAACTCGTACAGCGGTTTGACGTCGCGCTTCGCGAACGGGCGCAGATGCACGCGCCGGCCGTCCCTGAGAACGGCCTCTTGTGGAAATCGATGCGGCATGGATGGTCTCCCTCGAAATCGCGGCACTGGCCAGCGTGCCGAGAGCCTACCATCCGCACCGCGCCCGGAATTCGCTATCCTCGGCCTTCCGGGGCGCCCGACTGCGCCTCCCAGACCCAACGAACCCCCCGGAATCCGGGAAAGGAAACCCTGCATGCGCCACCTCCGCGTCACCCTTTCGACTCTGTGCGCCGTCCTCTTCTTCGCCTGCGGCGCCGGAGCCGCGCCCTCCGATCCGGTCGCCAAAGCGCCGACGACCGAGGAAGAGAAGACCATCTATGCGCTGGGTCTGATGCTCTCGCGCAATCTCGAGGCGTTCGAGCTCACCCCCGCCGAGATCGCCATCGTGCAGCAGGCGATCTCCGACGTCGCCGCCAAGCGTTCGCCGGCCGTGACCATCGACGAGTACGGTCCGAAGGTCCAGGGACTGGCGCAGGAGCGTGGCGCCAAGCGGGCCGAGCGCGAGAAGGCGAAGGGCGCCACCTACCTCGCCGAAGCGGAGAAGCGGCCGGGAGCGGTCAAGACCGCCAGCGGCCTCGTCTACATCGAGACGCAGGCCGGCACCGGTGCCTCCCCCGCCGCCACGGACAAGGTCAAGGTCCACTACCGCGGCACCCTGCTCGACGGTACCGAGTTCGACAGCTCGATCGCCCGCGGCCAGCCGGCCGAGTTCGGCCTCAACCAGGTCATCCCCTGCTGGACCGAAGGACTTCAGAAGATGAAGACCGGCGGCAAGGCGACCCTCGTCTGCCCCTCCGACATCGCCTACGGCGACCGCGGCCGCCCGTCGATTCCGCCCGGCGCCACGCTGGTGTTCGACGTCGAGCTGATCGAGATCCTGAAGTAGACGAGTCGCCGCTCCAGCGGCAACAAGGGAGAAGGGCAAGGATGAAGACCCTACGCAGCCATCTCGCGGGCAAGTGGCACGAGGCCGACCGCGATTTCCAGACTCTGTGCAACCCCTCGAACGAGCAGCCGCTGGCGCGTGCGTCGTCGACGGGCGCCGACTTCGGGCTGGCGCTGCTCTACGCCCGCGAGCGCGGCGGCCCGAATCTGCGGACTCTGACCTTCGCCAAGCGCGGCGAGATCCTCAAGGACCTCGCCAAGCGGTTCCGCGAGCAGCGCGACGAGCTGATGGCGCTCTCCTGTGCCGTCAACGGCACGACGGCGGGCGACGGCGCCTTCGACATCGACGGCGCCGGTGGCTCGCTCGCCTACTACGGAAACCTCGGGATCGCCATCGGTCCCGAGCGGCTGCTCGCCGACGGGGAAGGTGCCCAGCTCGGCAAGACCGAGGCGTTCTGGTCGGCGCACGCCCTGGCGCCCCGGAACGGCGTGGCGATCCACATCAACGCCTTCAACTTCCCCGCCTGGGGCTTCGCCGAGAAGTTCGCCTGCGCCTTCCTGGCGGGCGTGCCGACGATCACCAAACCGGCGACGGCGACCGCGCTGGTGACCGAGCGGATGATCGAGATCGCGGTCGAGTCCGGTCTCCTGCCGGAAGGAGCCCTGCAGCTGATCGTCGGCTCGACCGGCGACCTGCTCGACAAGCTCGAGCCCCAGGACGTCGTCGCCTTCACCGGTTCGGCGGCCACGGCGCAGTCGCTGCGCTCGCGCCCGACCGTCCTCGCCTCGGGGGCGCGATGGAACGTCGAGGCGGACAGCCTGAACGCCGCGGTGCTCGCCCCCGACGTCGCCCTCGGCTCGCCGACCTTCGAGAAGTTCGTCAAGGACGTGGCGAAGGAGATGACGCAGAAGGCGGGCCAGAAGTGCACCGCGGTGCGCCGCATCCTGGTACCGGCCGAGCTCGCCGATGCGGCGACCGAGGCGCTGGTGGCCCGGCTGGCGAAGGTCGTCACCGGTGATCCTGCCGATCCGCGGGTCACCATGGGTCCGCTGGCGACGGCGGCGCAGCTGCGCGACGCGCTCGACGGCGTCGCCGAGCTCCTGGCGACCGCGAAACTCGTGCACGGCACCGGAGCGCGCGCCAATGGCGTCGGCGCCGAGGCCGGCAAGGGGTTCTTTCTCGAGCCCACCCTGCTGCGCACCGACTACCCGCTCGAGAAGACCCCGATCCACTGGCGCGAGGTGTTCGCGCCGGTGGCGACGATCCTGCCCTACAGCGGCGCCGCGGCGGAGGCGGCGAAGATCGTCGCGCTCGGCGGCGGCTCGCTGGTCACCTCCTGCTACGCGGACGACGGCAAGTGGCTGAGCGAGTTCGTCGGCCGCTCGGCGGCCTTGCAGGGCCGGATCTACCTCGGCTCCGCGGTGTCCGAAGGGTTCGGCTCCGGAGCCGCCCTGCCGCAGTCGCTCCACGGCGGCCCCGGTCGCGCCGGCGGCGGCGAAGAGCTCGGCGGGATCGCCGGACTGCGCCTCTATCAGCAGCGGGTCGCCCTGCAGGGGACCCGCGATGTCGTCGAAGCGCTGATCGGTTGAAGCGCAGGGTGGAGCCCGGGAGCCGGCCCGAGTCGGGCCAGCTCCCGGACCTCGCTACTGTGTCTGCGCCGCGGACCAGGCGTTGATCCAGCCGGTCTCGAAGTCGTCGGCGAAGATCGGGCAGGCCGCCTCGGAACCGCAGATGTAGATGTCGTCGAAGTAGAACTTGAGGAAGAAGCTCGCCTGATTCTTCACCGTGTGGAGCGACACCCGCGCCGCGACCGCACCGGCCGGCGCCGTGAGGGCCGGGCCGTGGACCGAGACGAAATGCCCGGCGCGCGCCGAGGAGACGATGTTCGTCGCGCCGCCGCCTGCGAGCGGTGAAGACTGGCAGTTCGAGGTCCCGAAGAAGCTGATCACGAGCGAGGCGTAGCCGGTGTGGGTCGGGTTGCTCTCGAGCAGGATGTTGCCGCCGAACGAATAGGTCTCTCCGGGCAGGATCCCCGTCACGCACTGGAACGAATCGTCCCCGCCCGAGTCGTTCGGAGAGAGGTTGAAGATCAGCGCCGAGCCGGAACCGACCTCGCCGGTGAAATCGACGTCGGAGTACTGCATCTCGCCGGTGGTCGGATTCGAATGGATCCAGGGTGAAGTGTTGTTGAAGAAGTCGCCGTTCACCAGCAGGCCGCTGTAGAACGGAGCCGTGTCACCGGATGCGGCGACCGCGACGGTCGGAACGGCGAGCCCTGCCAGGACGAGAAGGACATTTGCGAATCGGGTCATCGGGTGCTCCTCCATGGTCGAACTTCGACTGCAGGAGAACCCTAGCGACGCCCGATCGCTCGCCGTAGCGCACCGGAATGCACCCTCGAGAACGACGCTCCGCGGGCGTCCATTGCGTTCCTCCCTCCCGCGCGGCCCGCCGGGGCGCATCGGCATGCACCCGTGCGGAGCGCGTGCCCGGAGCCCGCCGGAGCCGCTGATAGGATCTTGCGACGGACGCCGCCGCCGGATCGCGGCAGACCCCGGACCCTTCGAGCGCAACCATGAGCAACCTCGCGGCCGAGACCGCCCGCCGGCGAACGTTCGCCATCATCAGCCACCCGGACGCCGGGAAGACGACGCTCACCGAGAAGCTGCTGCTCTTCGGCGGCGCCATCCAGCTCGCCGGGGCGGTCAAGGCGCGCGGCGACGCACGCCGTGCGCGCTCCGACTGGATGAAGGTCGAGCAGGAGCGCGGTATCTCGGTGACCGCCTCGGTGATGACGTTCGACTACGCGACCTGCACCTTCAACCTGCTCGACACGCC
>JBFWYP010000022.1:0-57371 GCA_050186295.1 Thermoanaerobaculia bacterium
CGGCAGCCTGGTCGCGACAGTCGGTCTGGAGCTCCTGAAGGTCGGCTTCCGCGTCTACGTCGAACATTTCACCGCCGCCTCGCGCGTCGTCTACGGCGGCTTCGTCTTCGCGCTGCTGTTCGTGATCTCGCTCCAGCTCGCCTGGTGGATCCTGCTCATGGGGTGCGAGGTCGCCGCCTGCCTCGCCCTGCCGGTCGAAGCGGAACGCCGGCCGCACGCCGGATTCCGCCCCGATCCGTGGGCCGCGATCCTGGTCCTCTGCCAGCTCGGCGAGCGCTTCGGTACGCTCGCACCGGGACTGAACGATCTCGAGTCGGCGGCGCTCTACGGCGTCGACGGCGAGCGCCTGCGCCGGCTCCTCGAACCGCTGATCGAACGCGGCCTGATCGTCCCGCCGGTGGCGCCGAGCGACGGCTACCGCCTGGCGATCCACCCGGGGCGGGTCCGCCTCGACCATCTCCTCGAGCCGTACGAACCGGGGGTGGTGAGCGAGGAGATCGCCTCGCAGCTGCCGGGCGACCTCGCCGCCCTGGCGCGCAAGTCGCGCGCCAACTGGGCGGGCACCCTGGGCGACCGGACGCTCGCCGACCTGATCGCCGCGGAGGCAGGAGCGGAACCGGAAGCGGAGGGCGACCGCCGCTCCGGCGACGACCGCCGCACCGGAGCCGACCGGCGCTCCGGCGGCGACGAGGAGGATGTCGAAAATCCACTTGGCCCCTCCACCGGTTCCGGGATCGAATAGAGGGAGCCGCACCGGAAACGCACCCCCGAGGCCGCGCGCGGGCGTCGCCCGCTCCCCGCGAGCCTCCGCTTGCCGGAGGAGGACCGATGCTCACGCCGCTCCGCACCGCTGCCGTCGCGACGCTCCTGACCCTCTCGCTCGCCGCCTGTCCCGGCGGCCATCACGGCGCGGTCGCCCCGCCCGTCGCCGCCGGCGACCTGTTCTCGCCGAACCCCGACGGCGACGACGGCGGCGGCTCGATCCGCCGCACCTTCGAGTGCACCCAGCGGGCTCCGGACGGCTCCTGCCTGCAGAACAAGTGCACCCAGGGGCCGGGTGGCTTCACCTTCGACTGCGCGAGCTACGCCAAGGCCTGCGTCGACGCCGGCGAGCACTGGTCGGGGACCAAGGAGGGCGGCGTCTGCACCAAGGTGCTCTGACCGGAGCGCCGACGGGACGCTTGCCCGCCGGCGCCGCCCGGCGATAGACTCCCGCTCCGCAATTCCGAGGCATCCCCGACATGCCGCGGCGCATCGAAATGGGGCGGTAGCTCAGCTGGGAGAGCACCACGTTCGCAACGTGGGGGTCGAGGGTTCGAACCCCTTCCGCTCCACCATTTCACTCACCTGTTGGGAAGTCCCCTCGATGTTGTTGAAAAATGGACAGGTTAGGGGTGTTCGAAATTCTTCGCCGTCGAAGCTGAGACCTTCCGGGAAGAACAGCTTCTGCAGCCGCTGCCGCTGATCCAGCGCAGCCTCAATCCAAAGGCGACTCGAGTGGGTCACCAGGTGTTCGGCGAACGCCAGGGTGCCCTCGATGTCGAACTCGTCGATCTCGGCGTCGTGGCGGTCGATCTTGGCGAGCGTCAGCTCCTCCTCGACCCGCGCCATGTGCGACTGGTAGGTCTCCTTGTCGATCGCGCCTTCGTACAGATAGGCGCTCACGACCCGCTCCTTGCGCTGCTGTAGCACCTCGAGCCGCTGCTCGATGGCTCGCCGCTTCTCGACGACACCCTTCTGCTCCTCGTTCCAGCGCTCGAGCACAGCGGCGGAGAGTAGCCGCAGCACCTCTGGCCGCGGGCTGAGGCGGTCCAGGAGCTCGACGAAGCGCGCCTCGAACTGCTGCTGCGGAACGTTGATCCTCCGGCAGCCCGGGCAGTTGTAGTAGGCGTAGCGCGCCCGCTTCCCCTTCGACCAGGCGCCGGTCAGGGGCCGGGAGCAGTGGCCGCAACGGACGAAACGACGCAGCGGAAAGTCCGGGTGGTTGCGCTGATAGCCGGCGAGCGGCTGGCGTTTGACATCGCGCCCAGCCTGCGCCAACAGGAAGGTCTCCGCGTCGACGAGGGGCTCGAAGTCGCCTGCGACGTCGATTCCCCACTCCTCGACCACGACGCGGCCCTGATAGACCGTCTTGCGCAGGATCTTGTGCATCATCGTGCTCGACAGCGTTGCCCCCCGCCGGCCCGTGAGGCCACGGCGCCGCACCTCGCGCAGGATGTCGGCGACGCTGTGGAGGCCGGAGGCCGCCATCGCGAAAGCGTGGCGGACCAGCGGAGCCGCCTCGGGGTCCGGCTCGATCGTCTTCGTGCCGTCAGCCTTCAGCGCGATTCGATAGCCGAGCGGCGGTGGGAACACCCACCGTCCCTTGCTCGCCGCCGCCTGCATCCCTCCCACGCAGCGTTCCCGACGGACGTTGTTGTCGAACTCGTTGAACGCCGCCAGGATGCCGTCCATCAGCTTCCCGGTCGACGAGTCGTCGATCGGCTGAGCCACCGCCCGCAGCGTGATCCCGAGCTTCTGCAGGTGGGCCTTCAGAGCGTGGTGGTCGTACTGGTTCCGCGCGAAACGGTCCAGCATGTAGACCACCAGGAAGTGGATCCGCCCCCGGTGTGTCCGGCAGTAGGTCAGCATCCGCTGGAGCTGCGTCCGGTCGGTCGTGCTCGCCGACTCGGCCCGCTCCACGAAGACCTCCGCCACTTCCATCCCCTGGGAACGGCAGTAGTCGATGCAGGCCTTCGACTGCGTCTCCAGACTCAGGCCCTTGAGCTGCTCGTGGCTGGACACCCGGCAGTAGACCACCGCCCGGGCGGCGCTCCGCTTGGCGCTCTTCCCAGCGCTGCCGGCGGGGGTTCCAGCTCCGTCCTTCGTCATGACTCTCCCTGGCGATCCTCAGCGCGATGTCCGCAAAGCCGTAGACGAAGTCGCGCAGCTTCTCGACTTCGGCGTCGGTCAGCCGGCAATCGGCGCCCAGAATCTCGCGGCATCGGACTACGGTCAGCATTCTACTCCCGGCCCCGCTTTGTCAACGTCTGTTGATTAGCGAGCCGACCCGCGCCGACGACAGCGCCGCGCGAGCGCCGGCGGCGCTACGACTCAACAATTGTAGAGTGCCGGGAGCAATCCCGCAACCAGCCCCCCCGAAGTACTCTCCTCATCAGAGAGGACGGCGCGCCCTGGTCCTGCGCCTCGACTGACGTAGGCCGCTAATCTCGAAGGAGAGCTTCGACGCCGGAACGGACGCCTTCGGATACCTCGACCGCAGCTTTCCGGCCACCTCGGCGATCTCTCCCCCGTGCTCAAGCGCAGCGGCGACCAGCTTCGCGGCGGACCGTCGCGCGCCAGGGCTTCCCTCCAGGCAAGCCGCCCAGGCCACCTCGGCGGCACCTGGATTCACCCGATCCAGAATGCGAGCGAGTGCCCCCGGTGCATGCTCCGCCAGGGCGCTGACGAAGGCATCCACGTGGTCGTAGGTGTTGGCCTGGTTTCGCGCGAGCGCCTCGGCGGCCTTGTCGACATGGGGGCCGACCAGGGCCTCAACTAGGTCTGGTCTCTCGCGAGCGAGGGAATCGATGATGTACGCGACCCCGAACCACTCGAAGGTCATCGACTGATCGAGCGCCACGCTTCCGCCGCGCTTCACTACGTCCGCCGCCAAGCTGGGAGACATGATCGCCAAGCGCGCGGCCAGAACCTCGATGCGGTCCGAATGGCGCCTGAGCCACGACACCACTGGCTCGTGATCCGGTCCCGCTCTAAGCTGACCAGCGAGGATCTCTAGCTCGTGCGGAAGCCGTTTCCAGTGCCCATCGAAGACCGCGGCCAGCCGATCGAGGTCGATCGCGGTGACCACAGCTCGATGAAGTCGCGGCTTGGTCCTCGCGAAGTAACCGAGTAGCTTCGCGTAGTCCTCAAGGCTCGCTCTTGAGCCTCCTGAGATGCTGGCCGCCAGCGCGGAGGGGTCGATGTCTTCGAGCAACCTCCGAGCCAGCGCGCGTGCTCGCGAGGAAGGTCGCAGGCTACCAACGTAGACACCCAGCGGGTCCCAGACCCGGAGAAAGTGGAACAGTAGATCGTTCAGGTTCCGGAAGGCTTCTAGAGGGGAGGCTGAAAACCAACGCCTGAATCGCGGCTCCGCGCGCTCCATCATCGAGAGCCCGAGATCCTCGTCGTAGGTACCCACGCCGGCGGCGAGCCGAGCGAATGCCGCAAGGTGCTCTTCGGACCACTCCTCCCCGACCGATAGGAGCTTCGCTCGATCCAGCGCGCTCACGAACAACGCACGCCACGAAGCGCTGGTGCCAAGTCGGAGGCGGTCGATCAACTCGGCCGTCGACCATGCCGCCGAAGGTCCCGCACAGGACACCACCTCTGCCAGGGCCTTAGCGTCGACCCTGTCGCAGATCTCTTGGGCGAACGCTCGATCGCGGTTGTAGACGTTGTTCATCAGCTGAGACAAGCCGAACCCTGAGGGATGCACGGCCTCCGCTATCCACCGAGAGAGGTCGGGTATGCGCGGTCGAAGTATGGCTTCAAGCCAATCGTCGGTGAAGGCTTCCAGGTCCGTCAGCACGAGCGCAGCCGCCATCCGCAGCTCCGCGTCCTTCGGCTCAAAGCAGCGCGCGAGAAGGTCAGACTCGACTCTGGATCCCAGAAGACTGTTGAGGTTCCACCGAATCGCATCCGCAAATCGAAGCGTGTCCAAGAGCGAGTGCACTCCTAGAAGAGGCATCCGACGGTCGCCGACTGCCACTCGGCAGATCTCGAAGAAGAGTGCTCGCCGGTCGGCGGTCAACCCTTGATAGACCGCTCCGAGAACCACCATCGCCAACCGTTGGTGAGGACACTTGAGGTCGTCCGCCGAAAGCAAGAGGCGCTCGCGCACGAGCCACTGGGTCGCCGAAAGAAAGATCTCGGAAGAGATCCCTGCGGCCGCAGCCAGCGCACCGACTGCGTCGGGGCGGCCCTGCGAATCACGCGTGACCAGCTGATGTATAGCCGCCGCGACCAAGACAAGGTCGGCTCCTGCGACGCGAGCTGCATCAACAGCCTCGCTCGCCCGACGCCACCCACCGCCTAGGACGAAGCAAAACTGCCACGGCTGTTCCGCTCGCTCGGCCTCAGAGATCCTCGCTTCGATCGTCTCGTCCAGGTAGCCCTCACCGACCCGGTCATCGAGCGCTCTCACCGCCGCTAGCGTTCGCCGCAGGTCGGTCCGCAAACCTCCGGCGATCGACGCCACGGCCCGCCGGGTATCGATACGGATCGCCCCTCGATCGACCTCCCCGCCTTCGGATTCCGTGGCTGCGACGAGCAAGAGCAACCGCTCGTTCGCGACCTCGCGGAGTCTCTGCAGAATCGAGCGCGACTCCAGGTGCGCATCGTCAATGAAGACCACGTGCGGGAACCGCTGCCCAGCAAGCGGAATCTCGCAACCATCCCGCAGGAGCTCAATCGGCCTGATGATGCTGTAACCGAGTGCCGAGAGCTCCAGGAGACTCTGAGCAGCGCAGAGCGACTTGCCTGACCCCGGGGGACCAACTACCGTCGCGGAATGCGCTGCGTGCAGCCTCGACAGCACCCGGTCAACTTCCGGCAACCTCGGGCAAGCGCCTGCGTCAGCGATCCCCAGAGGAAGCCCCAGCAATGCCGGACCGAGCCCTCGGCTCTCGGCCAGACCTGCGAAGCGCCAGCCCGACAGTTCAGGCTCGGGGACAAGGCGAACCGCGAGTCGGGTAAGAACCTCATCCGCGGATCCGCGCAAGGCGAGGTCCCCCGATGCGTCCGGACCGATGCGACTGACGAGCCACCGGTCTGCAAGTGGTTTCGTCAACTGATCGGCGACCCACTCATCGGACTCTGAGTACCCAACGATGAGAAGCAATCGCGGGCGCTCGCGAACTAGCGCATTCACGCGCTCTACGATCGGGTCTGGCAGATGGCCGGAGTCCCCGGGCAGGACCCAATGTAGGTCTGACCTCGCGGCGTCACCGTGGGGCTTCCAGAATCGCTCGCCGACGGCAAGGCGCCCACCGTACCTCCTCGCGAAGCAGCGCTCGAGGAGCGTGTCCCAGTTGAACGAGATGACGACTTCAGCGGTCCCGCGATGAAAGAGCCGCGCGAGAGCGTCGTGCGCAGGGGACTGATGGTTGATCGAGGCGTCTCGCGCAGCGAACGCGGCCTGAAAGCTCCGCCGCACGCCATCGTTCTGGCGGACGACGTCGCAGGCCTGCCTCAGCCTCGCCGCGTCGTGTCCAATCAGGACCTGCCCTGGCGAATCGGCTCGACCAAGCTTCAGCGCCAAGGCCGCACGCGCCGAGGCGTTCTCGTCGAGCGCCTGCCAAAGAAGCGGCGCGAGATGGTAGGCCAAGGGGATCCCCGCCGGCCAGGAGAGTCCGGCCCCGACGACAACTACAGCACCGGCCGCCTGGAGGTGGTCGCCGACTCTTTCGATCTGGGCATCCAACGTCACTTGGACCTCACCAGATCGATTCGCGCCCCGATGCACCGGCTAGGCCGCACCGGTGACCCGCCTGCTCAGCTGGGTTTCCGCCCGCGCGGGCGTGCGGTTTTGCGCTCGGCGAGAACTTCGTTGAGGATCTCGAGGTTTTTGGCTTCGCCGGCGAGGATGTTGTCGACGAAGTCCTCCGCCGCCAGGCGGACGATGCTGTCGCGCTCGACGGCCGCGGCGTAGTAGTTGTTGCCGCGATCCTGCTCGAGCGCGAGGTAGCCCTTCTCGACGATCCGCGTGAGGAGCATGTGGACCGTGGTGTACGACATGGCCGGCGGTCGGTCGGCGATGTCGAGCAGGATGTCGCGAATCGTCGTGCGCCCGAGCTTCCAGCACGACTGCATGATTCGCCACTCCGACGGAGAGAGCTGCTTCTCCGGGAGTGTCTTGGCCCGTGACTTCGGGCGCTCGTCCGACCGCTGGCGCGCCATCCGTCAGGAGACCCTGGAGTGCGAGGAGGGATCGTCGGGAACGGCGATCGGCAAGGGCGCGCCCACCGAAGCGCATGCGCCTCCATTCCAGTTCTTGCCGTCGACCCGCCAGCTCAGGCTCATCTCGGTCTTCTCGATCCGGGCCGCGAGCTCGGCGCTCGAGGTCCCCTCCCGGGCGTGCTTCTGCGCCTCGCCCATGGCGACCGCGGCCTCGTCGCGCCGGTTCAGGCGGCGACAGGCGTCCGCGTGAACGCACCATGCCTTGGCGCGAAGATCCTCGGTCCAGCTCAGGTGATAGTGCCCGGGATCGAGGCGCATTGCAACGGCGACCGCGAGCTCGCTCAGGTCACGCGACAGGACGGCGCTCGAAGCGACCGAGCGCTGGGATTCGGCCATCAGGTGCTGACAGAGCCCCCAGTGATGGAACCGGTTGTCCTCCCCGACGCGCACCATCCGGCCGGCGTGGCCGGCCTCCTCGATGAACAGCTCCGAGAGGAGCGCCGGTGCCTCGACGTACTCGGGGCCGAAGATCGGGTCGAAGTGCTCGAGTTGCTGGAGCCAGTGGTCGAGCACGCGTTTCGATTCCAAGTCTCGCGACGTTGCCCGGCCATCCTGATCCCAGTGCAACGTCGCGGCAAGTTCCAGCGGATTCAGCGGACGATCCGTCATCCTCCTCCTGCCTCCCCCCAAAGTGCCGTGAACCGCTCGGCGTTCGGGTCCTCCGGCGGTGCCTCGCCGACGAACCGGAGCACGCTACGAGCGGAGCGCAAGCCTAGATAGTCCTGAACGAGTCGAACATCATGTCCCTCCCCGACGAGCTTCGAGCCGGTCGATCGGCGGAGAAGGTGTGGGAACAGCGGGCGCGCGAGCCCGGCGGCCTCGCCGGCTCGACGCACCAAGTAGTAGACCGCGTTGCGGCTGAGCGTCGCCCGGCGCTCGTTGAGGAAGAGCGCCGGGAGATTCAGTGTGCCCTGGTCCTCACGCTCGGCGAGATAGGCCGAAAGCGCCTGCGCCTCGTCCTCGGGCACTGGGTGCGCGCCCGAGCGGCCTCGGTTGAGTCGCTCCACCCACAGTCTCCGACCCTCCAGGTCGAGGTCGGGAAGAGTGAGCCGGCAGAGCTCGCTCACCCGCAGACCGTGATGGTAGAGGGTCAGGAGCATCGCGTGGTCGCGAACCCCGTGGCGCCCTTCACCTGCGGCGCGCAACACCGCGGCAATTTCTTGCGGTGTCAGGGCGTCAGAAAGTGTGGTCTTCATGACGGTGTTGGATCACAAGCGGGTGTGGACAACTCCCCGCCAAGACTCTTAGCATATGGGGACTTTTGTTCAGAGTTCAAGATCAGAGCGAGGGATGGGGTTCAGCGAAGACACGAAAGCAGAGCAGGGAGGCTCCGTCGCGGCGAATCGGTACCTGCGGCGGGCCGTGGACAAGTGTCTCGGCGACGGCATCGACCGCGAGCAGGTCGCGGAGGCTCTGGTTCGCATGGCCGAGACCGTCCACTCGGAGATCGCCGAGGAGCGCGCCGAGTACCGCGTCCCGCCGGACTTGCCGGACAGCTTCGACCAAGTGCCGGTCGGCAGCGAGTGTGGGTGCGGCGGCTGGGTCTACTCGGCCGAGCACCACTTCTGCAGCCGCTGCGGCGCCGCGCTGACGCCGAGCCTCGTCCCGAAAGCGATCCCTGGTCGCCTCCAGTTCGAGCGGCGGATCGGCAAGGGCGGATCCGGCGTCGTCTACGAGGCGCTCGATCTCTCGCTCGGCCGCCGCGTTGCGGTCAAGACGCTGCCGACCGTCTGCTCGCCGAACGACATCGCCCGCCTGCGGCGCGAAGCGCAGACCCTCGCAGCCGTCTCGCATCGGAACCTCGCGACGGTCTTCGGCTTCAAGGTCTATCGCGGCACGCCGATGATCATCATGGAGTTCGTCGATGGGGGCACGCTCGCCGAGCGCATCCCGATGCCGCTCGACGAGGCGATTGAGGTGATGCTCCAGGTCACCGAGGTCGTCGGCTGCCTCCACAAGGCGGGCGTCGTCCACCGCGACATCAAGCCGCGCAACATCGCCTTCACCGGCGGCGGCGAGCTCAAGCTGCTCGACTTCGGCCTCGCGAGGCTCGAGCGAGAGGCAACCATGTCCGGAGTAGCCGGGCACGTCGTCGTGGGCACTCCGGCATACCTCTCGCCTGAGGCGCACGCGCATCACCGGGCCAACCCGTCGTTCGATCTGTGGGCGCTCAGCGTGACCTTCTACGAGGTCCTCTGCGGGCACCGCCCCGCCGAAGCGGGCTCTCCAGAGGAGCTCGTCGAGGCGATCAAGGGGCATCGGCTCACGCCGATCCGAGACCGCCTTCCTCAGCGCCCTCCGATCCTGGATCGGTTCTTCGAAGGGGCGTTCGCGGTGGAGCTCTCCTCGCGACCGCGAACCGCGATCCAGTTCGCGCGACGCCTGGCGGACCTGCGGCAGGAGGCCGAGCTCGCCGGCGGGTGCATGGCCTCCGCCAACCTGCCAGAATGACGCGGGCGAGAGCCCATGCCTGAACAACCCGAGCTGCCAGGAGACGGGCCGATCCCATGCCCGACCACAACTACTTCTCGAACCTCATCTGGCAGATAGCCGACCTCCTCCGCGGCCCCTATCGCCCGCCACAGTACGAGCGGGTCATGCTGCCCCTGACCGTCCTTCGGCGCTTCGACTGTGTCCTGGCGCCGACCAAGCCCGCCGTGGTCAAGCGGTACGAGCAGGTACGGGACCGTTACAAGGGCGAGGCCCTGGACCGAGTGCTCGACAAGGTCGCGGGCCAGCGCTTCCACAACCACTCGCCCCTCGACTTCGCGAAGCTCAAGGGTGACCCGGACCACGTCGAGAAGCACCTGCTGAGCTACATCCAGGGGTTCTCGGCCAACGTGCGCCGCATCTTCGACTACTTCGAGCTCGAGACAGAGATCGAGAAGATGCGCGAGGCGAACATCCTCTTCCTCGTCGTGTCGAAGTTCGCGGAGGTCGACCTGCACCCGACCTCGGTCCCGAACGAGCAGATGGGGTTGATCTTCGAGAACCTCATCCGGCGCTTCAACGAGCTCGCGAACGAGACCGCCGGCGACCACTTCACACCCCGCGAAGTGATCCGCCTGATGGTGAGCATCCTCTTCATCCACGACGACAAGCTCCTGGCAACGCCGGGCACGGTACGGAAGCTTCTCGACCCGGCCTGCGGCACGGGAGGCATGCTCGCCGAGGCGCAGAACTACCTTCGCGAACACCACGCCGCCGCTCGGCTCTACGTCTACGGGCAGGATTACAACAAGCGCGCTTTCGCCACGGCCGCAGCCGACATGCTGATGAAGCAGGTCGACCACAATGGTGGAGGCGAGAACGTCAAGTACGGAGACAGCTTCACCGACGACCAGTTCGCCGGCCAGCGCTACGACTACTTCCTGACGAACCCACCGTTCGGCGTCGACTGGAAGAAGCAGCAGAAGGAGATCCAGCGCGAGCACGACAAGAGCGGCTTCGACGGGCGGTTCGGGGCCGGACTGCCCCGGGTCAACGACGGCGCGCTCCTCTTTCTCCAGCACATGATCCACAAGTTCGAGCCGGTACGACCGGCCGAGCAGAAGCACGGCTCGCGACTCGCCATCGTCTTCTCGGGCTCGCCGCTCTTCACGGGCGGAGCCGGTTCGGGAGAGAGCGAGATCCGCCGCTGGATCATCGAGAACGACTGGCTCGAGGCGATCATCGCGCTCCCCGAGCAGATGTTCTACAACACCGGCATCGGCACCTACGTCTGGATCGTCACCAACCGCAAGGAGAAGCGGCGCAAGGGGAAGATCCAGCTGATCGACGCACGGGGGATCTGGAGCGCGGGCGGAAGTGCCGACAATAAGCGCAGCCTCGGAGACAAGCGGCGGCACATGACTGCCCAGCAGATCGAAGAGATCGTGCGGCTCTACGGCCGCTTCGAGGAGTCCGCGGTCTCCAAGATCTTCCGTAACGCCGAGTTTGGCTACACGCGGATCACGGTCGAGCGACCGTTGCGCTTGCTGTTCCAGATCACGCCTGAGCGCTCAGCCGCCTTTCTTGCGGAGTACCCCGACCTGCGCGCCGACGTCGCAGCGCTCACCAAGTCTCTGGGTGCTGCGCCCCACTCCGACTGGAATACCGTCTCGGCTCGCATCGAGGACATCCTCAAGAAGCGGAAGGCGTCCTGGAAGGTGCCCGCACGAAAGACCTTCCGCGCGATTTTCAGTCAGACCTCCGCCGAGGCGGAGCCAGTTGTCGCCGCCACCGGAGACGGGTTTGAACCCGACCCCGACCTGCGATTCTCGGAGAGCGTCCCACTCGAGGCGTCTGCCGACGAGTACTTCGAACGCGAGGTCCGAACTTACGTTCGGGACGCCTGGATGGATCGGTCGAAGGACAGAGTTGGATTCGAGATTGGCTTCAGTCGCCATTTCGACCGGTACCGTGGGCCGCGGCCCCTGGAAGTCATCGACGTTGACCTGAGCCAGTCGCAGCTCGAAACGACGGCGCTCCTCTCTGACCTGACGGAGCGAACTCGAAGGGTTCCCAGTCCAAGAAGCGTGCGCACACCGCCGAGGCGAGATGAGAGCAGAAGCTGGCTCGGCTCCCTACCCAGTCACTGGGCGGCAGTTCCACTTCGCTTTCTCGTCTCCTTTGTCGGCGGCGCCACTCCCAACACAGGCCGGACTGAGTTTTGGGGTGGCCCGATTCCTTGGGTCTCACCGAAGGACATGAAGAGGGAAGAACTGGCCGACGCCGAGGACCACGTCAGCGAGTTGGCCGTCGCCTCAACCTCCCTCCGATTGATTGAGCCAGAAGCGGTTCTGGTAGTGGTGAGAGGCATGATTCTGGCGCACAGCTTCCCGGTCGCCGTCACTACACGCCCGCTAACGATAAACCAGGACATGAAAGCGCTGATCTGTGGTCCTCGTCTCATACCTCGCTTTCTGGCGGAGTACCTGCGCGCCATCGAACCCGGGCTCGTTTCGCTCGCTGAGGAGTCCGCGCACGGGACGAGGAAGATGGAGACCGAAACGCTCGGCGGCGTGGTGATCTCTCTGCCACCCGCGGATGAGCAACGCGCGATCGTGGAGCTGATTCAGCGCGAAAGGGAGACTCACGGAGTGCTAATAGCAAGTGTGAACCGGACCGCGAGACTCCTGACCGAGCGCAGCTCTGCCCTCATCGCCGCTGCGGTGACCGGCCAGTTTGAGGCTGCTGGCAACGGGAACTAGACTGGACGGAATCTGCCTCGGAGGAGGGCTCGGGGAGTCGTCATGCTGCGCGTCGAGGTCAAGCCGGAGCTGCTTCGCTGGGCGGTCGAGCGGTCGCGGGTCGACGCGCTCGAGCTGGCCGCGCGCTTTCCGCAGCTCGAGACCTGGGCGCGTCAGGACCGCCGGCCGACGCTGAAGCAGCTCGAGCGGTTCGCGCGGGCGACCCACACGCCGGTCGGCTTCCTCTTCCTGACCGAGCCGCCGGCCGAGAGCGTACCCATCCCCGACTTCCGGACCATCGCGGATCGCGAGGTCGGCCGGCCGAGCCCCAACCTGCTCGACACCATCTACCACTGCCAGGTGCGGCAGGACTGGTACCGGGACTACGCCGTGGGCTCGGGCCAGGAAGCACTCCGATTCGTCGGCACCCTCCGCGTCGACGACGACGTTACCGCCGCGGCGGAGCGCATCCGGCAGGCGCTCGGATTCGATCTCGAGGCACGGCGCCAGGCACGGACCTGGGCCGATGCGCACCGGATCTTCGTCGAGCAGGCAGAGGCCCTCGGTGTGCTCGTCATGGTGAGCGGCGTCGTGGGGAGCAACACCCACCGCACCCTCGACCCGGAGGAGTTCCGCGGCTTCGCCCTCGCCGACCCTCTGGCTCCCCTCGTCTTCGTCAACGGCGCTGACACCCTCTCGGCGCGAATGTTCACGCTTGCCCACGAGCTGGTCCACCTCTGGATCGGGCAAAGCGCTCTCTCGGATGCCGAGGTCGCCGCGCCGCCGCAACAGCGAATCGAGCGCTGGTGCAACCGAGTCGCCGCCGAGCTCCTCGTACCGCTCCAGCTCTTCCGGGAAGAGCTTGACCGTACGGCCGAGCTCGTGGACGAGCTCGAGCGCCTCGCGCGGCGATTCAAGGTCAGCACGCTGGTCGTGCTGCGGCGCATGCACGATGTCGGGGCGCTCACCGGTGATGCGTACTGGACCGAGTACCGCCGCGAGCTCGCGAGGCTTCGCGCGATCGCTCGCGACGCGGGCGGCGGGAGCTTCTATCGCACCCAACCGAGCCGCCTGGGAAAGCGTTTTACCACGGCGCTGATCGCAGACACGCTGGAGGGCAACACGCTCTTCCGCGACGCCTATCGGATGCTCGGCATCTCGAAGGAGGCGACGTTCCTCGAGCTGGGGACCCGACTCGGCGTGCTCTGATGGCCTACCTCCTCGACAGCAACGTCTTCATCGAAGCGAAGCAGCGCTACTACGACTTCGGCGTCTGCCCCGGCTTCTGGCAGTGGCTCGCGGACGCCAACGCAGAAGGCCGCGTCTACAGCATCGAAAAGGTGGGCGCCGAGCTCTCGGCGGGCAATGACGGACTCTCCGAGTGGGCGTCCGATCGGGGCGAGGCCTTCTTCCTGCCGGCGGACGAGCCCATGCTCCGGAGTCTGGTCGCCACCGTGGAATGGGCGCGACGGCAGCCGTTCCGGCCGACCGCGATCAACGCCTTTGCCGACGACGCCGACGCTTATCTCGTGGCCTATGCCCACGCTCACGCCCACACCGTCGTCACCCACGAGCGGCCGAGCGACGGCGTCAAACAGGTGAAGATCCCCAATGCCTGCGTCGGCATGAACGTCCGCTACATCAACACCTTCGAAATGCTCCGCCGCGAGGGCGCCCGCTTCGTCCTGGAGCCGACCGCGTGAAGCGAACCGGCGAAGCGGCATTCGAGACGGTCATCGAAGCGCATCTCCTGGGACAGGGGTACGTATCCGTCAAGCCGGATGCGTTCGACAAGACGCGAGCCCTCTTCCCCGGCGAGGTTCTGGCGTTCATCCAGGAGACTCAGCCGAAGGAGTGGGCGCGGCTCTCATCGCTGCACGGCGAGCAGACCGGGGAGCAGGTCCTCGGCGATCTCTGCAAGTGGATCGACGCGAACGGCGCGCTGGCGACCCTCCGGCACGGCTTCAAGTGCTACGGACGGACGCTTCAAGTCGCCTACTTCCGAGCGGCGCACGAGCTGAATCCCGAGCTCGAGGCGCGCTACGCCGCGAACCGGCTCGGCCTCACGCGGCAGCTCCGCTACTCCGCTCGTTCCGAGAACTCCCTCGACGTCACCTTGAGCCTCAACGGCATCCCGTTCGCCACGCTCGAGCTCAAGAACCCGCTCACCGGACAGACCGTCGAGAACGCCCGGGCGCAGTACAAGAGCGACCGGGACGCCCACGAGCCGATCTTCGAGTTCAAGCGCCGCACGCTGGTGCACTTCGCGGTCGACACCGAGTCGGTGCTGATGACGACCCGACTTGGCGGCACTGCGACGCACTTCCTGCCGTTCAACCGCGGCTGCGACGGTGGGGCCGGCAACCCGACCGACCCATCCGGGCGGACCTACCGGACGGCCTACCTTTGGGAGGAGATCCTCGAGCGCCACAGCATTCTCGACCTCCTCGCCCGCTTTATCCACCTCCAGATCGACGAGAGGCGGGACGACAAGGGCCGCAAGGTCCGAACCGAGTCGATGATCTTCCCGCGCTACCACCAGCTCGAGGCGGTGCGGAAGCTCACCGCGGCCGCGCGCAACGAGGGGCCAGGCCACAACTACCTCGTGGAGCACTCGGCCGGCAGCGGGAAGAGCAACACCATCGGTTGGCTCGCGCACCGCTTGGCCTCACTCCACGACGCATCGAATCGGAGAGTCTTCGACAGCGTCGTGGTCGTGACCGACCGCGTCGTGCTCGATCAGCAGCTGCAGGACACGATCTACCAGTTCGAGCACAAGCGGGGCGTGGTCGAGAAGATCGACGAGCACTCGAAGCAGCTCGCGGCGGCGCTCGACAGCGGCGTACCGATCATCATCACCACCTTGCAGAAGTTTCCCTTCGTCTCCGATCACCTCTTCGAAATGACCCAGCAGCGAGGAGGCGAGGGGGCGCCCGACCTCCCGCGGCGGAGTTTCGCGGTCATCGTCGACGAAGCGCACAGCTCCCAGGGGGGCGAGGCGGCCACCGAGCTGAAGGCCGTGCTCGGCGGCCAGGGCCTTCGCGAGGCGGCCAAGAAGCGGGCCGCCGAGGAGGGGCTCGACGACCTCGACGAGCTGTTCCGCAGCATGGCCAAGCGGGGGCGGCAAGCGAACCTGAGCTTTTTCGCCTTTACGGCTACGCCGAAGCACAAGACCCTGGCTGTCTTCGGCCGCAACGGCGAGCCGACACATCGCTACACCATGCGCCAGGCGATCGAGGAAGAGTTCATCCTCGATGTTCTCGCCCACTACACGAGCTACGCCACGTACTACCGCCTCCTGAAGGCTTGCGAGGACGATCCCAACGTCGAGCGCAAGAAGGCGGCGCGCGCGCTGGCCCGGTTTCTCAAGCTCCACCCTCACAACATTGCCCAGAAGACCGAAGTGATGGTGGAGCACTTCAACGCCTTCACCCGGCACAAGATCGGCGGACGCGCAAAGGCGATGGTGGTCACGAGCTCGCGGCTCGAGGCGGTGCGCTACAAACAGAGCTTCGACCGCTACATCCAGGAGAAGGGGTACCCGATCCGAACGCTCGTGGCCTTCTCCGGAACCGTTCAGGACGACAAAGTCGATGGCGTGACCTACACCGAGGAAGGGATGAACCCGGGCGTACGGGAGAAGGAGCTGCCGGAGAAGTTCTCGTCCCAGGAGTACCAGGTCCTGCTCGTGGCCGAGAAGTACCAGACCGGGTTCGACCAGCCACTACTCCACACGATGTACGTCGATCGCCGGCTGGCCGGGATCCAGGCCGTGCAGACGCTCTCCCGACTGAACCGAATCCACCCGCTCAAGGAGGACACCTTCGTCCTCGATTTCGTCAACGACCGGGACGAGATCCGCGAAGCGTTCAAGACGTACTACGAAGGCGCCGAGATGGGCGAGCAGGTGGATCCCGCACGGATGTACCAGATCCGCGGCGAGCTCGATGCGAGCGGCGTCTACCTGGCCGAGGAGCTCGAGCGCTTCTGCGCTGTCTACTTCAAGCCCAAGGCGAAACAGAGCCCGAGCGATCACCAGGCGTTGAACGCCGCGCTCGACCCTGCCGTTTCCCGCTTCACTGCCCGCCAGCAGGAGAACGAGGAAGAGGCCGAGCTATGGCGCGGGAAGGCTCAGGCCTTCCTCAATCTCTACGGCTTCCTGAGTCAGGTCATCCCCTACCAGGACTCGGACCTCGAGCGGCTCTACGTCTTCTTGCGGCACCTGAGTGCGAAGCTCCCCCGCCGCAAGGGCGGACCCGCGTACCAGTTCGACGACGAGATCCGGCTCGAGTACTACCGTCTTCAGAAGATCAGCGCGGGTTCGATCTCGCTGCGCGAGGGCGACGCTCAGAAGCTCGATGGCCCAACCGAGGTGGGGAGCGCGCTCGTACGGGAGCGCCCAGTCCCGCTGTCTCAGCTCATCGACATCGTCAACGAGCGCTTCGGAACCGACTTCAACCAGGCCGACCAGCTCTTCTTCGATCAGATCGTGGAGGCAGCAATGGCCGACGCGGGCCTCCAGCAGGCCGCGGCGGTCAATCCGGACGACAAGTTCGAGCTGGTCTTCAAGAACCTGCTCGAAAGCCTGTTCGTGGAGCGCATGGATCAGAACGAGGAGATCTTCGTTCGGTTCATGAACGACGCGCCGTTCCAGAAAGTGGTGACCTCCTGGATGGCCGGCGAGGCGTACCGCAGACTGCGCGCCAACGAAGCGACATCGGTGGAGAGCGCTGGCCTCGCACTGCCGTTTCGACGGGTCCAGCCGACCGCCAGCGAAAAGTTCGTTACCTGCCTGCCGCTCCTGTCCCTCCAGGTGGCGGCCGGCGCGTTCGGAGCACCGCAACCACTGCAGGACGCCGACTGGGAATGGGTCGCCGTCGAGACCCGGCACCGACTGCGCCGCGGAATGTTTGTCGCGCAAGTCGTGGGCAAGTCGATGGAGCCGGCCATCCCTGACGGTGCGTTCTGCGTCTTCGCGGCGCCAGTGACGGGCACCCGCGAGGGCAAGACGGTCCTCGCGGTGCTGCGCGACGAGCGCGATTCAGAGACCGGCGAGCGCTTCACGGTCAAGCGGTATGAGAGCCGGAAGGCGCCCACCGACGACTCCTGGAGCCACGGCGAGATCACGCTCAAGCCCGTCAATCCGGACTACCCGCCGATCGCGATCTCTTCGAACGAGGGGGATCGCATCGCCGTGGTCGCCGAGCTGGTCGAGGTCCTGCGACCGGGTTCACCGCCGAGCGGACTCTAAGACGGGGTTCGGCGAAGTGCCTCTCCGGGGAGCCGCGCCGAACTCGCTCGACGGCGTCGACCAAGGCCAGAAGCCCAGTCCATGACCAATCCTGAGCACGAGCTCGCCGTTGCGGAGCAACTCCTAGAAGGAAGTGATGCTCTCGGCGCCCTCGAGCACACGCTCCTGGCACAACAAAAGCTCGCCGCGACGTCTGATCCCAGTCCAGTGCTCCTAGGACATCTGGCCGGGCGCCTGATCGACTGCGGAGCAGACCTTGAGCGGCCCGAACTGGTGCGCGAGGGACTCGCCATCCTGGAGTCGCGCTTTGACGAGCTGAAATCGGAGATCCAAGAGGCGTCGCTGCACTACAACATCGGCAATGCGAGGAAGAGCCTCTACGACCTTGACGGTGCGCGCGCTCAACAAGGATTCAATCCTTCGGCCATCGCCGCGCTGGGCGAGGCCAAGAACGCCTACTGGAGAGCCTTTCGCCTATCGAGGGGATCCGATCCCCAGCACCTCGTGAACTTAGCGAACTGTCTGGACCAGAGCTGCCGTGTGGTCGAAGCCCTGCGTTACTACGACTTGGCGCTCTCGGTTGCACCAGGTTTCCCGATGGCGCACATGAACCGGGGAATCGCGCTCCAGACCCTCAACCAGATCTCCGGCGTCTACACGATCAGCCTCCTCATCGAGGCCCTGCGCTCGTTTCGAGGCGCTGTAGCCGGAGGCCTTCCTCCCCATCTCAGGGAGTTCGCCAGGCATCAGCTCGTCCTCACGGAGCGCAGCTTGGCGGAACTGGACTGGTCGGAGGAAAAGGCCAAGGACTACGATGAGCAACACCAGCTCGAAGCCGACGCTCACGATCCCTACTGGCAGTTCTGCCTAGATAACTTCCTGGCTCTCAGCGAACACGCGCTCTACTGCCGCTGCGCAGGATCCCGACGAGACGACCTTTCGATTCCGAAGTCCTCGGGTCCGATCGCGGGCGAGTTTGTGGCCCGCCTCGAGCTTCTCCTCAATCGGATGAAGTCGGAGTTCTGCCTGGCACGAGCCCTCTACTACCAGGCAGTGAAGACGCCAGGCCACTGGGACACGAGACCTTTCGAGGGGACGTTTAGCGAGCTCCAAGAACGAGAGGCGATCGGACTCTCGCCCGAGTTCCTGAGGACGAGCTTCCGCCTCTGCTTCGGGATTCTCGACCGCATCGCGCAAGGCCTGAGCGAGCTCTTCGAGCTGGCGGCTCCAGAAGAGGCGCTGTACTTCGAGAGCTTCTGGCGACCCGTGAATCAACGCAACAAAGGCGAAGAGCGGTGGACGAAGATCAATCAGCAGAACAACTGGGGCCTCGTAGCCCTTTACAGCATCGCTACGGACCTCAACGCGAAGGCCGGGGAATGGGGCTTCTTCAAGAAGCACCGAAACAGCCTTGAGCACGGTCTGCTGGTCTTGGTGGACGAGTCGGGAGTGGTGCCCGCATTGGCTCGACCGGAGCGAATCCTGCTTGAGCAGGTGCCGCTCGTCACCTTCGCGGAGCATGCGCTCCACATGCTTCAACTGACCGCATCGGCGATCTTCAGCTTCGTCTTCTGCGTTCGAGCCGAGGGTGTCCGCAACCTCGGCGAGGGTCCGGCGATCCAGCTGACAATGGAGAAGAAGGAGATCGGCAAGGACTGACGCCGCGCTTGCCTGAGTCTCCAGGCAAGCGCGCAGGTGGGCACCTGCCGCTCCTCCGTGGCAACATCGAGGGCCGCCCCCGGGAGTGGGGGCGGCCCCTGAAGCCCCGCGGTACCTACTCCGCCCGGTGCCGGATCTTGTGGCGCTCGATCTTGAGGTCCTCGACGACGAAGTCGCGCACTGTCTTCGTCTCGCCGTCCTTCTGGTAGGTGCGCTCGCGGAAGTGACCCTTGACCTTCACACGGTCGCCCTTGCCGACCAGGCGGGAGAGGCGGTTCCAGTCGTCGCAGCGGATCCAGCGGGTGACGTCCTTGCCCTCGTCGTCCTTCTTGCTGACGGCGATCGAGAAGGTCCGGACCTCGCGTTCGGGGGTTGTGAACTCGCGCTCGACCATGTCGTCGATGATCGGGTCGTAGAACTGCTTCGTGACCTGCTTGCCGGGGATGGTGCGGGTCTCCGGGTCTCCGCCGACGTTGCCGTAGAGGGTGATTGCGGTCTGGCTGGTCATCTGCTTTCTCCTTTGGTTGTGGTTTCCGTCCAACACGGACCGGTGGGAGCCCGGGGTGAACGAAGCCCGGCCGACAAGGCAGCGCCGCTTGACGTCAGTCGGCGCTCCGCAGGCTTGGCCTTGCGGCCGGGCGCACCGCGGGCACGGTTTACGGGACGTTGGGCGGAGGCCCGGCGAAAGGAGCGGGATGACAGGACCACGACTCGCCCTCGGGCGGCGGTGGAGAGCCATGGACGAAGAGCTCCAGGCCGCTCCAGGGTGGGTGGTGGACGAGCACGACGCCCCGGAGGAGACGAGGGGCTCGCGCGCAGGCCGGGTGGAGGCACCCTGGAACGTCGGGCGAGCGGCGTGACAGCGGCCCTGGCTGGCGCGGCGCTCGCCTGCCTGGAGCTCGGCAGTGAGGCCATCCCCGGCAGATCGTCAACGAGGCGGCGCGGGCGCCGCGAGTGATCGGTCTCTCGCCACCCGCGGTGCCCGGCGTGCGCTCGTCCGTCAGTGCGCGGACGGCTTCGCGAGCACCGCCTCGACCTCGGCGCGCGTCATCGAGCGGTCGAGCAATGGCAGGAAGACCTCCTCCTCCTTCTCGAAGTGAGCGCCGATCACGCCGAGCGTGCGGTCGGCCGCTCGCGCGAATGCCGTCGCGTCCGGCGGGGCGGCCGCAGCCAGCGCGGACAGTCCGTCGATCGCCCGCCCGATGATGCCGTGCTCGTAGCGCATCGAGGCCGTGAACGGCTCGCCCTGCCGGCCAGCGCGATCGTCCACGACTGGATAGAGATGTGCCTCCTCCCAAGCGGCGTGGCTGCGAATGTGCTCGTCGAGGAACTTGACCACGAACGCCATCGTTCGCCGCTGCTCGGCTTCCGGCGCGCCGTCGAGCCCGCCGACCATCCCATCGAGATGGCGCAAGTGCTCCTTGATTTCGGCGTGCTCGGCGCGGAACCCCGCCGTTGGTCGGTCGTCTGCCGCGGCTTGAAGCGCGGCCACACCGACCATCAACCCCGCCACCGCCAGGATCTTCGTCTGGTTCGAGCTCATTTCGAGTCCTCCATTGTTGCCCTCGGGGAATTCCATCGGGCAAGATCAATCGTCGTCTTCATCGTCATCGTCTTGGTCGTCCGCGCGGGTCTCGTCGGACGCGCTCGCAGCCCCCGCGTCACCGGAAGTCGAGCGCTTCGAAGCGTCCTCCCTCTCTGACTCACCGAGTGCCAGGGGAGTGCCGATGAGGGGCAGCGCCAATCGGCGTTGCCTCACGTCGAGGCCGGAGAGCAAGAGCGCACCGAAGGCGACCGCGAGGACCAGGAAGACGCTGGCGACGCCGGCCCGCGCCGAGGGAATCCCGTCGACTTCGGCACCCGCCCTGCGCCCCGTGATCATCGTCGCGACCAGGTTCTCCCGCCGGCGCGCGACGTGGAGCAAGACGCCCGCGACGTGCAGCGCGACCAGGCCGATCACCGACCAGGCGAGCAGCTCGTGAACCTCCTCCGCAGCCTCGTTGCCGCGCGCGGCCAGGAATCCGGTGACACCCAGGCCGGCGATCCCCACGAAGACGGCCAGCGCGAACCAACTCGTGGCCGGGTTGTGGCCGACGCTGGCCTCGCTCGCGCGGTCGGAGAAGACGCCGCGCAGGTAGCGGACCAAGGCTGAAGGTCGGAGCGGCCAGGCGCGAAAGCGCGCCCACCGGGTCCCCACGACACCCCAGACCGAGCGTAGCGCGATGACGAAGAGCGCGATCAGTCCGGCGATGGCGTGAAGGGCGAAGACCACCGATTCGTCGGACGCGAAATTGGCGAGCGCGAAGGCGCCGAGCACCAGCACCGCCAGCAGCCAGTGCGTGAGGCGCACCGGCAGGTCCCACACCAGGATCTTCTTCATCGCTTCGCTCCTTTCCAACCCTCGCCGTCAGCGTAGCGGCCCGCTCCTTAAGGCAGCCTTAACTCGCGCCTCCGGGGGTATCCTCGGAGGCGGCGAGGCCGTGGGAGGAAACCGACCTTTGCGTGTGCTGCTGATCGAGGACGACGAGTTGCTGGGGGACGGTGTGCGCGCCGGGATCGCGCAGGCCGGCTTCGCGGTCGATTGGGTGCAGGACGGTCGCGAGGCCGAGGCCGCGCTCGGGCTGGCCGCCTACGACGTCGTCGTGCTCGACCTCGGCCTGCCGGGCATCGGCGGCCTCGAACTCCTGAAGCGCCGGCGGGCCGTGGGCGACTCGACTCCGGTGCTCATCCTCACCGCCCGCGACACGGTTACCGATCGCATCGCCGGGCTGGATCGCGGCGCCGACGACTACCTCGTCAAGCCGTTCGATCTCGGCGAGCTCCTCGCGCGCTTGCGAGCCCTGGTGCGCCGTGGATCCGGACGGGGCGAGCCGGAGCTGCGCGACGACGACCTGGCCCTCGACCCCGCGGCACACGCGGTAACGCTGGGCGGCCAGGCGGTGGAGGTCTCACCGCGTGAGTTCGCGGTGCTCCACGAGCTGATGGCGCACCCCGGCGAGGTCCTTTCGCGCGGGCGCTTGGAGGAGCATCTCTACAGCTGGGGGGACGAGATCGCGAGCAACGCCGTCGAGGTCCATGTCCACAACCTCCGCCGCAAGCTCGGCGCGGATCGGATCCGCACCGTGCGCGGTGTCGGCTATTCGATGGGGCGGCGCACGAAGGCGCCATGAGCCGAGCTCCGCGAGTCGTCTCGATCCGCGCCCGGCTGCTTCTGCTGCTCCTGGGCGCCACGGTCCTCTGCTGGTTGGTCGCGATCACGTGGAGCTACGTCGATGCGCGCCGCGAGCTGGCCGAGCTGTTCGACGCGCAGCTGGCGCAAGCGGGCCGTATCGTGCTGGAGCGAGCTGCGGACGACCTCGGGGAGGACCATGGGGTCGAGCTCGAGGGGGAGCTCGGCGATGGGCTCGGGCACACCCGGGAGCATCCGACCGAGGAGAGCCCCGGGAACGATCACCGCTACGAGCAGAGCCTGCACTTCCAGATCTGGTCCGGCGGCGGCCGGCTCCTCTACCAGTCGACGCCCGACCTGCCTCGCGACCCGATCGTGCCCCTCGGCTCGCGGGGCTTCTTCGATCGGGAGCTCGACGGCACCCGCTGGCGGGTCCTAGTCCTGGCCGATCCGGACGAAGGAATCGAAGCTCAGATCTGCCAGCGCGCCGACCTGCGCGCGAGCCTGGCGGCGACCGTAGCGCGCAACATGCTCGTGCCGATGGGGATCGCGCTCCCCGTGCTCGGGCTGCTCCTGTGGCTGGCTACGACGGCGGGAATCCGTCCCTTGCAGCACCTTGCGACCGAGCTCTCGAAGCGCCGCGTGGACGACGTCGCGCCCCTCGCCGCGGAGCCGAGACCGAGCGAGCTCGCGCCGCTCGCTGGCGCCTTGGACGGGCTTCTCGAGCGGCTGCGGCGGCGGCTGGAGCTCGAGCGGGGCTTCACCGCCGACGCCGCCCACGAGCTGCGGACCCCGCTCGCAGCGTTGAAGACGCAGGCCCAAGTGGCGCTGGGGGCCCGGACGCCGGAGGAGCGCGCGCACGCCCTCGGTCAGGTCGTTCGCGGCACCGACCGGCTGACGCACCTGGTGCGTCAGCTCCTGACGCTCGCGCGCCTCGAGCCCGACGCCGCGCAGGGTTTCGAGGAGGTCGACCTGGAGTTGGTGATCGACGAGCAGCTGGCAGCGCTCGCCCAGGAGGCCACGGCGCGCGGAGTGCGATTCGTTCGGGAGGGCTCGGGGACGATCCGGGTCTCGGGCAACCGTCCACTGTTGGCGACGCTGGTCGCCAACCTGCTCGAGAACGCTGTCCGGCACGGAAGACAGGGCGGCGAAGTGCGAATCGAGCTCGGGCGGGAGGGCGATCGGGTCGCGCTTCGCGTCGTCGACGACGGGCCGGGGATCCCCGAGGCGGAGCGCGAGCGCGTCTTCGACCGCTTCCATCGCCTGCCCGGACGCGGGGGCGGCAGCGGGCTCGGCCTGTCGATCGTCGCTCGCATTGTCGAGGTTCACGGCGGCTCGATCACGCTCGGCAACGGTCCGCAGGGTCGGGGCCTCGAAGTCGCCATCCGGTTTCCGGGAGCGGTGGCGAGCCCGGGACCGGTCGATCCCGGCTCGCTGCCCTCCCGCGGCCTCGACCCATCGCCCCGAGGCTCGGGCCGACCCGGAGCCGGAGAAGGTCCGGTTCGACCGCGGCCGGACGCTCCGCCGTGATTCTGAACCGACTTCATGGCCCGCGAGCACTTCGCCCAAGAGTCGCAGGTACTTCACGTCGTCGTCGGTGAAGAGGACCGTCTCCTGGAGCAGACGGCATGGCGACTCCTCGGGAGGCTGGATTCCGGCCGTAAAGTGGCATCGAGCACCCACTCGGTGCTTCTTCCGACTTCCGCGGGAGTAGGATCAAGCGCGTCGGCGACCGCCCACCAAGGAGGGACTCGAATTGAGCGAGCGCAGCATCTTCCTGACCGCCGAGGACCGCAAGCGCCTGGTGACGCTCCTCGAGCGACCGACCGCGGCCTGGGATCGCGACGACGTGCGCGAGTTGGTCGTCGAGATCCAGCGTGCGAGCGTGGTACCGGCCGCCGAGATCCCGGCGGATGTCATCACGATGAATTCCAGGGCCCGGCTCCTCGATCTCGATCAGGGTGCAACCCTCGAGTACACGCTGGTCTACCCCCAGGACGCGGACTTCGCCGAGGGGAAGATCTCCGTGCTCGCGCCGATCGGAGCCGCGATGCTCGGCTATCGCGTCGGGGACGTGATCGACTGGATCGTGCCGGGTGGCCTGCGGCGCCTGCGGGTCGAGGCCGTGCTCTACCAGCCCGAGGCGGCGGGAGACTTCTCGCGCTGAAGCGACGTTTCCGGCGCCATCCCGTTCACGCGAGGCGCGGCGGCGGGGCGACCTCTCCGATACCGGGAACTTCCGGCGGTCCAGGCCGGCCCTCGCGGTCTAGCAGGACGCAGACGCAGCAGAGGCCGGGGCGGGGGGCGAGCACCGGCTTCGCCCCGCGGACTGCCAGGCCGTCGACCACGCCTTCGAGCAGGTCGAGGTTCATGCCGCAGACGAGCTGCGTGTGCTCGCCCACGAGCGCGTGGAACGGGCAGTTGCGCAGCCGCAGCTCGGTGCCGACGAGCTCCGGCTCGTAGCCCTGGGCCACCAGGACCGCCGCCAGCTCGGCCAGGAGGCGACGCCGGCCGGCGCGCGCGCCGGCACGCGCCCGCGCCTCGGTGCCGAGGCGATGGCCCCGCGCCCGGGCGCTCTCGGCCAGCGCGTCCCGCGCCTGCGAAGCGGGGCTGTGGTCCACGGCCTCGGCCAGCAGTCGCGCCGCGAGCTCGTAGCGGCGGGGGGGCAGCGAGACCTCGAGCTGCCGGCCTGACCGGCGGTAGAGCTTCGAGGGCCGACCAGCGCCGGGCCCGCTCCTTCCGGACAGGCGGCGGAAAGCGGTCTCCAGGAGTCCCTCCTCGACTAGGCGATCGAGGTGGAAGCTCGCCACGCTCCGCGACACGCCGACGGCACCGGCCGCATCGTCCCGGCTCACTTCCCCAGAGGAGGAGACCACGTGCAGGTAGATCGCCCGCCGGACCCGGTCCCCCAGAAGCGCCAGGCCGCCGAGCTGTTGCTCGAGCTCTTCGGACTCGTTCCCGGTAGGTGACTTCGAGCGGTCGGACATGGTCGTCCGCCCTCGACGGACGGCGCCGGGGGCGTCGCTTTCTAAAATAGCCTGTTTTAGCCCTAGAACGCAAACGAGACGCGCCGTTTCGAACGAAGGCCTCCCATCGGCGCCTTCAAAGGGGTTCGAAGCCTCGATCTGACATCGGAATCGCCCCTTACTCCCTGGGTCGACCCGTCATCGGGTCGATCGTGTCGAACCGAATTGACAGAAGTGCGGCACTTCTCTAAAATTGCTAGTATGAGTTTTAGATAATACCCGGCGCCCGCTCTCGGGCGCCGAGCCAACTGACAGGAGGATCCATGAAGATCTCGACCCTCGCCGCCGCCTGCTTGGCCTTCTTCGCCTTCGCCCCTGCCACCGCCCGCGCCCAGGGCGCGACTGCGCATCCCACAACCGCAATGGTGGCCGAGACGGCGCTAACGGCCGGTCCACGCAGCGCGAGCATGAGTGCGCTGTACTCTGCCATGCAGACCTTGTGGGCGCAGCACATGGAGTGGACTTACGCTGCGGTAACGGCATTCGTCTCCAACCCGACTGCCTTTGACGCAACGGCCGCGCGGCTGCTCGCGAATCAGGAGGACATCGGCAATGCGATCAAGCCGTTCTACGGAGAGGCTGCTGGCGATGCTCTGAGCAAACTGCTCAAGGAGCACATTGGCGCAGCGGTCGAGGTGGTGAAACAAGCCAAGGCAGGCAACAAGCCCGCGCTTGAAAAGGCCGTTGCAGCAGCCTACGCCAACGCGCAAGAGATCGCGGATTTCCTCGCCGAAGCCAACAAGAACTGGCCTCGGGAGACGGTCCGCTCGATGATGAAAGGGCACATCGACACGACGCTGGTGTACGCCACGGCAGTGATTCAGGGCAGATACGCCGAAGGCATTGCCGAGTACGGCAGGGCTGAAGCGCACATGCTGCAACTGGCGGATGCGCTCAGTGCCGGATTGATTGCTGCATTCCCAGAGAAGTTCAAGGACTAGAGGATTCAACAAATGAGAGGGAGCCTCCCCTTCCTCACGGGCTCGACCCGCTCTGACCGGGCCGCCTGTGCCGAGCCGGCTTGACAGACGGGCGACTCGCGTCTAAAATCGTGTTTGTCAGTTTTAGAAGCTCTCCGGCGCCCGCTCTCGAGCGCCGAGCTAACCGACAGGAGGATTCATGAAGACTTCGACTCTCGCCGCGGTTTGTGCTTCCCTGCTGCTCGCCGGGGCACCCGCGTTCGCCCAGATCGACGATGCCCAGATCGCGGCGATCGTCGTCACCGCCAATCAGGTCGACGTCGACGCCGGCAAACTCGCCGTCGAGCGCTCCCAGACTCCGGCGGTGGTCGAGTTCGCGCGGCTGATGATCACCGACCACACGGGAGTCAACGAGGCCGCGACCGCGCTGGTCACGCGCCTCGGAGTGACGCCCAAGGAGAGCCCGACCAGCGCGAGTCTGAAGCAGGCTGGCGACGAGAATCTCGCTCGCCTCCGGAAGCTCGAGGACGCCGCCTTCGACACGGCCTACGTCGAGCACGAGGTCGCCTACCACGAGCAGGTGATCGCGGCGATCGATGGCACCCTGATCCCGGGCGCGACCAACGGCGAGCTGAAGGCGCTTCTGGTCAAGGTTCGGCCGGCCTTCGATGCCCACCTCGCGCACGCACGCCAGCTCCTCGGGTCGCTGACCAAGAGGTGACGCAGATGAGCGCGCTCGCTGCCAGGCGTCTCGCGCTCGTCTTCGCGGCGGCGGGGCTTCTCCTCGTCGGAGTGGGCCTCGCCGCCGCCGCCGAGGAGCGCGCCGAACCCCGACGTCACACGATCACGATCGAGGGCAACGCCTTCCGCCCGGACGATCTCACCGTCGATCGCGGCGACACCGTCGTCTGGGTCAATCGCGATTTCTATCCGCACACCGCGACCGACACCGAGGGACGCTTCGACTCCGGGACGATCCCGGCCAACGCTTCCTGGGCGCTCACGGCCGAGACCTCCGGCGAGCTCCGCTACATCTGTACCCTTCACCCCACGATGAAGGCGACGCTTCGTGTTCGCTGAGCACGACGCCCGCGGCGTCGCCGCGTGGGAGGGCAGGCCCGTTGTTGAATCGCCGGAGACCGGGCCTGCAGGGCTCCAGGGGCGATGATCGCGACGGAGAGGTGACATGGACATGACGACGCCAGGCGACGCTGGGCCCAGAACCGTCGAATCGAGGAGCGGATTCGGCGAGCCGGCTCCGGTCCTCAAGGAGCGACTCCGCGCCTCCGTGCGGGCTCGCCTGGAGACCCTTCACGCCAAGTCCCTGGCGTCCTCGGCATCCGCACGCATCGCCGATGCGGTCCTGCGGCTTCCCGAGGTCGCGGGTGCCGGAGGGGTTCTCGTCTGCCTCTCTTTCGGACCCGAGATCGATACCTGGCACCTGACCGACCGCATCCTCGGGAGTGGACGACGAGTTTTCGTGCCGCGCGCCGATCCCAGGGATCGCCAGCTTCACGTCCACCCCTATCCCTGCCCACTGCGGACCCTGTCGTTCGGACTGAGTCAGCCACCGCGCGGCACACCGGAGCTCGCGGATCCGGAGATCGACCGGAGTGTCGACGTCGCCCTCGTTCTCGGGCTCGCGTTCGACCGGCGCGGATACCGGCTCGGCCACGGGAGCGGCTACTTCGATCGGTTTCTCTCGCGGCATCGGATCTTCTCCATCGGCCTGACGCCCTCCGAGCTACTCTTCGATGCGTTGCCCGTCGAGCCGCACGACCTTCCGATGTCGGTCCTCGTCACCGAGCGCGAAGTCGTCCGAGCCGGGACCGGGCCCTTCGCCTCGCCACTGCCCCGGCCATGAGATTGGACTAAGCCGTGGCTGGCGGAGCCCGTGCTGATTTTTCCTGTTTATTGGTACTGCAATATTGACAATCAAACCAACCCGACGTACCGTTTCCACGGGTCCGCGGCCCTTCAGGCCCCGGACCGAGAGATCGGAGGCCCTGGGTGCCCCACATCATCACCGAGCCCTGCATCGGCGTGAAAGACACGGCCTGCGTCGACGTCTGCCCGGTCGACTGCATCTACGGCAAGACCGAGGACTGGGAGATGGTCTACATCCACCCCGAGGAGTGCATCGACTGCGGCCTCTGCGTGGACGCCTGCCCGGTCCAAGCGATCTATCCGCAGGAGGAGGTGCCGGAGAAATGGCGGAGCTTCATCGCGAGGAACTATGAGCACTTCGCGCTCACCTCGCCCTGACACGGCCATCGGCCGAGCGAACCGAGGGGAGCAGCCGGTCTCGAAGGCAGCGCTTCCGGAGGACCTCTCGGACCGCATCCTTGCCGGGGCACCCGAGGCGGTCCTGGTCTGCGATCGAAACGGCGCGATCCGGTTCTGGAACGCCGGCGCGGAGCGGATCTTCGGCCACGTCGCGGAGGAGGCACTCGGCGCCTCGCTCGACCTCGTGATTCCGGAGCGGTTGCGAAGCCGGCATTGGGCCGGTTGGGAGACCGCGATGCGATCCGGCCGCACCCGCTACGGCGACGGCCAACTGCTCGCGGTCCCGGCGCTCCACAAGGACGGGCGGCAGCTGTCGATCGAGTTCTCGATCCAACTGCTGCCCGAAGCGGGCCGCCCGGTCGACTGGGTCGTCGCGATCGTCCGCGACGTGTCCGAGCGGTTCGCTCGCGAGAAGGCGCTCCGCCTCCGCTTGCAGGCGCTGGGATCGGCCGGCGCTCTAGCGCGCCCGGCATGAGACTTCCCGTGACGCCCATGGCGGCCTCGAGATCGGAGATCTGAACATGACTTCGTACCCGTACCTCATCGTCGGCGGCGGCATGACGGCCGACGCCGCCGTGCGCGGCATCCGCGAACTCGACGACACGGGGCCGATCGGCCTGATCAGCGCCGAGCCGGACCCCCCGTACGCGCGCCCGCCGCTCTCGAAGGGACTCTGGAAGGACGAGCCGCTCGAAGGCATCTGGCGCGGCACCGGGCAAGCCGGCGCCCTGCTCCATCTCGGCCGCCGGGTCACGGCGATCGATCTCGCCGCGCGGACCGTGCTCGACGATCATGGCCACCGCTACGGCTTCGAGAAGCTCCTGCTCGCGACGGGCGGACGTCCCCGCCGCCTGCCGTTCGGCGGTGACGACGTCCTCTACTTCCGTAATCTCGAGGACTATCGGCGTCTCCGAACCCTCGCCGATCGGGGCGCGCGCTTCGCCGTCCTCGGCGGCGGCTTCATCGGCTCCGAGATCGCCGCCGCCCTGGCTTCACAGAACCGTTCGGTGACGATGTATTTCCCCGAGGCGGGCATCGGCTCGCGCGTCTTTCCCGCCGACCTGGCCCGTTTCCTGGCCGGCTACTTCGAGGAGAAGGGCGTCGAAGTGCTCGCCGGACGGAAGGTGACAAACCTGGTCGCGAAGGGCCTGGATTACGAGGTCCACGCGGAGGGGGAGCCCCCTCGCGAAGTGGACGCGGTGGTCGCGGGCCTCGGAATCGTCCCCGAGACCGAGCTCGCGGCCGCCGCCGGGCTCGAGGTCGACGACGGCATCGTGGTCGACGAGCGGCTGAGGACGAGCCATCCCCGGGTCTACGCCGCGGGCGACGTGGCGCGGTTCCCGGCGCCGGCGCTCGGCGGCCGCATCCGTGTCGAGCACGAAGACAATGCGGTGTCCATGGGACGGGCGGCCGGGCGGGCCATGGCGGGCGACGACTCGCCCTACCTCCACCTTCCGTTCTTCTACTCCGACCTGTTCGATCTCGGCTACGAGGCCGTGGGCGAGCTCGATCCACGCGGCGAGATCGTGGCGGACTGGAAAGTGCCTCTCCGCGAGGGCGTCGTCTACTACCTGAAAGCCGGGCGGGTACGCGGCGTGTTGCTTTGGAACACCTGGGGGCAGGTCGACGCGGCGAGAGCGCTGATCGCGGAACCTGGTCCCGTCCGCGCGGGCGATCTCGTCGGCCGGCTGCCGGCTTGACCTCTCCGGCACCGGCGAAGCCGAGCCCGCCCGCGGCCACGCTCGCCGCGGACGGCGGCGGCGGGCGCCATGCTCCCGGCCAGAGGAGTCCGATGCGCATCGTCTCCGGCGTCCAACCCACGGGGAAGCTTCACCTGGGCAACTACCTGGGCGCCATCTGCCAGTTTCTCGACCTGCAAAGTGAGCCCGGCCACGACGGCTTCTTCTTCGTCGCGGACCTCCACGCGCTGACCACGATCCGCGACGGGGCGACGCTGCGCTCGCTCGCCCTCGAGATCGCCACCGACTACCTCGCGCTCGGCCTCGACCCGGACCGCGTGGCCATCTATCGGCAGTCGAGCCTGCCGCAGGTCACGGAGCTCGCCTGGATGCTGTCGACCGTGACGCCCATGGGGCTGCTGCGCCGCGGCCACTCCTACAAGGACAAGATCGCGCGGGGCCTGGCACCGACCCACGGCCTGTTCGCCTATCCCGTGCTCATGGCCGCGGACATCCTGATCGTCGGCGCGGAGCGGGTTCCCGTGGGGCGAGACCAGGCGCAGCACCTCGAGATGACCCGCGACCTCGCGACGGCCTTCAACCAGGCGCACGGCGAACCGCTGCTACGCCTGCCCGAGCCGATGATCCTGTCCGACGCGGCGCTGGTGCCGGGAATCGACGGGCGCAAGATGTCGAAGTCCCACGGCAACGTCATCGAGCTCTTCGCGCCCGAGGCCGACCTGCGCCGCTCCGTGATGTCGATCGTCACCGACTCGACGCCCCTCGGGGATCCCAAGCCGACCCGAGGCCCGCTCTATTCACTCCTGAAGCTGCTGACTCCGCCCGAGCAGTGGGCGGACACCCGCCGGCTCTTCACTGCCGGCGGCCAGGGCTACGGCGCGCTCAAGGCGCGGCTGCTCGGGCTCGTTCTGGATACGTTCCGTGCGGCCCGGCAGCGCCGCCAGGAGCTGCTGTGCGACGCCGGCTTCGTCGAGACCGTCTTGCGCGCGGGCAGCGCGCGCGCGGCGACTGCGGCGGCCCCCCTGATGGCCGAGTGCCGCCGGGCCTGCGGCCTCGGAGGTTGAGCCGCATTTCCGTGCTCGCTGCCGTCGCGAGGTTCGGGTCCTGGAGCGCCGAAGCCAAGAACAGCCCCAAAGAAGATCAGCGAGCGGCTCAGGCGGGCTGCTTCCCAGCGGAATCTCGCCGACTCCCGCCCTGCCGCTTCGCGCGTGCGCTCGAGATCGAGTAGATACAGGCGTGGCTTCCTTCCGGCATGAAGGCCTCGCGATCGAGACGGCCGCCCAGCAGCCCCTCGATCAGCGCCAGCTCGAACCGGCAGGGTAGATCGGAAACGGCGACGAGATCCTGGATCGGGCAATGACTAAGGCGCAGCCGCGGCCCGACCTTCGAGTCCGTGACCTCGGCGACAAACCCATCCTCGGAGAGGATCTCGGCGATTCGCTCCAGCCGCTCACGGCCTTCGAGACCGGATACGCTCCCCTCGACCTCGCGACGCTTGCGAGCGAGCCGGGCCTCGAAGAACTCCTCGAGCAGGTCGCGCCGCCCCCTCTCGAGGAGGAACGTCGCGAGCTCTCGCAGCATCGCTCCCTCGCGGCGGGGAAAGAGCGCCTCTCCCGCCGCGGTCAGTCGGTAGAGCACGTGGGGCCGGCCGGGCCCCGTCCGCTGGACGCCGGACCGTTCGACCAGTCCCTGCGCGGCGAGCGACTTCAGGTGAATGCGAAGCGTCTCCCGACTGAGCTCGAAGCCGGCCTCGAGTTCGGCGAGCGTGCACTCCCCGGCGCGCTTGACGAGCTCGAGGAGCCGGCGCTGACTCTCCCCGATTCCGGGACCGATGATGGGAAGTGAAGTCTTCATGATCTCCTTCTCTCTCAATACGACAACACCTTCCGCACCGCGTCGAGAACTCGCTTCACGTCCGGGAGGATCGCACGCTCGAGGGCGCGGTGAAAGCCCACGGGCGTGAACGTCGAGCCGACGCGCTCGATCGGGGCGTCGAGATAGGCGAACAGCTCGGAGGCGATCCGAGCCGCGATCTCGCCGCCGAAACCGCCGTGGACTTTGTCCTCGTGCGCGACCAGCACCCGCGAGGTCTTCCGCACGGACTTCGCGATGGCATCCCAGTCGAGCGGGACGAGCGAGCGCAGGTCGAGAACCTCGACGTTGCGACCCTCCTCCGCCAGCTTTCCGGCCGCCTCGAGCGCCAGGTGCACGACGCTGCCGTAGGCGACGATCGTGAGGTCGTCGCCCGTGCGGCGCCGGCGCGCCCGGCCGAATGGAACGGCGAAACCGGGTGGCACGTAGGCTCGCGCCGAGCGCGCGTTGTAGAGGAACTTGGGCTCCAGGTAGACCGTGATCCCACGCGAGCGAACAGCCGTCCGCAGCAGGCCTGCGGCGTCGTCGGCGAAGGCGGGCACCACGATCCGGACTCCGGGAAGGGTGGCGAGCCAGCCCTCGATGTTCTGCGAGTGGTAGAGGCCGCCACCGATGTAGCCGCCCGAAGCGAGCCGGATGGTGACGTTGGGCGCGAACTGTCCGTGGGTGCGCCAGTACTCGTGCGACATTTCGACCATCTGCTCGGCGGCGGGCCAGAAGTAGTCGGCGAACTCGGCGCCTTCGACGACGATGCGGATCCGGTCGTCGAAGCGCGAGAAGCCGTCCGCGGTGCCCAGGATGTAGTCCTCGGCGATCGGGCCGTTGAACACCCGGCGCGCCCCGAACTCCTGCTGCAGCCCCTTGCTGACGTTGAAGATTCCCCCCTTGTCCCGGTTCGCGACGTCCTGGCCCCAGAGGTAGGTGTCGGGGTTCTCGCGGAAGAGCTCCTTGAGGGTGAAGTTGAGCGCCTCGAGCAGCGAGCGCTCTTCGAGCGCCGCGCCGGCGAGGTGCGCCGGCGTCGCCGCGATCTCGGCGAGGCCGTCTCCTTCCGGTCGCCAGGGCTCCGGTGCGACGAAGTCGTGGATCGTCCTCGGATCCGGATCCGGCGCGCGACGGACCCGCTCGGCGATCTCCTCGTAAGTCCGCAGGTTGTCGTGCTCGATCGCTCCGAGCGCCTCCTCGCTGGCCGCTCCCTCCGCGAGCAGGAGCGCGCGGAGCCGCGGCAGGGGATCCCGCGCGCGGGCCGCCGCGAGCTCCTCGGGCGAGCGGTAGAGCTCGTGCCGGTCGGAATTCGAGTGCGAATGGATGCGCACGCACTCGGCGTGGACCAGGGCGCATCCGGCGCCGGAGGCGACGTAGCGGACGGCGGCGCGCAGGGCGCGCAGCGAGTCGACGAGATCCGTCCCGTCGCAATGGAAGATCCGCAGGTTGCGGAAGCCGGCGAAGTTGTCCGAGGCGTGGCGGTTGGCGGTCTGGTCGCTCTTCGGCACGGAGATCCCGTAACCGTTGTCCTGGACGACGAAGACCACCGGGAGCCTCTCCCGCGAGGCGCCGTTGACCGCCTCGTAGAAGTAGCCCTCGGAGGTCGAGGACTCACCCACGGAGCAGAAGACGATCGCGTCCGAGCCGTAGGTCGCGACGGCACGGCCCAGGCCCGCCGCGTGCTGCGCGTGGTTGGCGACGCACGAGGAGACGTTCTGGATGCCGATCGCGGGCTTGGCGAAGTGGTTGGACATGTGCCGGCCGCCCGAGGCGACGTCGTCGCGCTTCGAGAGTCCGTTGAGCAGGATCTCCTCGGCCGAGATGCCGGCCGCGAGACAGGTCGCGAGATCCCGGTAGTAGGGAAAGAGGTAGTCGTGGCCCGGCCGGAAGGTGAGCCCCAAGGCGATCTGGATGCCGTCGTGACCGGCGCAGGGCGCGTGATAGGACCAGCCGAGCCCCTGCTTGAGGTAGTTGGGGGCCTTGTCGTCGAGGATCCTCGCCAGGTGCATGAGCGAGTACGCTCGCCGCAACTCCGACGGGTCGAGGGCGGGAGATTCCGCCGCTGGAGTCCTTCGCTCGTCCGAAAGCGCAGCCGCCCCGGACCGTGTCGATTCGCGGGAGAAGGAGACGACCGTCACCCGGCTTCACCTCCCAGGGCGGCCCCCGGCCGAACCCCAGCGGATCCCAAAGCTCCTCCCTCGTTCTCCCAGCGCTCCAGCTGCCTCCGATCGGCGCGGACGGCCTCGCCCAGAACTGTCCGAGGCACCGCCACCGGCGCATCGCGGCGCACGAGGAGAGCCACCGTCGATCGGCGGCGAAGAGGGGTTCCGGGCGAGCTCTGGCTCTGGGGCGTCATGCGAATCCTCGACCTCGAGGACGAGCCTAGGCTTGACGGAGGTAGTTGTCAAGTTTAGAGTCATGACAATCATGGCAAATGATCGTCCGCTTCCGAAGCCCGTGATCACTCTCGAGCGCGTCTATGCCCGCACGCCGAAGCCGGTCTCCCGCGCCTTTCTCGTCGACGGGCTCTGGCCACGGGGCCTGCGCCGGTCCGAGGTCGCTGCCGCGACCTGGCTGTCCGATGTCGCGCCGAGCCCGGAACTGCGCAAGTGGTTCGCTCACCGGGTCGACCGATGGCCGGAGTTCCAGCGGCGCTACCGGCTCGAGCTGCGCTCCCGTCCGGAATCCTGGAAGCCCCTGCTTGCCGCGCTCCGCGAGGCGCCGATCACCCTGCTCTACGCCGCGCGCGATACGGAACACAACAACGCCGTCGTGCTGCGGGACTTCCTCGTGCGCCAGCTGCGCCAAGCACCCGCGCGCACCGTAGACGCTCGGCGGGCCGGGTTGCGCTCCGGCGCGGCCCCGGCGCCCCGTGCCCGCTCGGTTCGAAGGGCTGGCGAGCGGAGCGTCCGATGATCCAGTCCATCGCCGCCCTGGTCTCGCTCGTCCTGTCCCTGGTCGTGATCGCCGTCGCACTCCTCGTCGCGCGGCGCGCGACGACGTGCGACGCCGGCGGCTACGCCACGGTCTACCGGGTTCGCCGCTACTACGCCACGGCGCTGAGCGCCGGGCTCGCGGTCGTGCTCTTCCTCACGCTCTCGCGAACTCCCTACGCGAGCGTCGCCGATGAGACACCGGCCCGGAGGATCGACGCCGTCGGCTGGATGTGGGCGTGGGACTTCCAGGTCGATGGCGCGAGCGCGAGTCTTCCCCTCGTGGTGCCAGCGCGCGAGCTCGTCGAGTTCGCCGTCACGTCGAAGGACGTCAATCACGGCTTCGGCATCTACGACCTCGAGGGCCGGCTGATCGCCCAGACCCAAGCGATGCCCGGGTACGTCAATCACCTCCGTGTCCGCTTCGAGAAGCCCGGGACTTATCACGTCCTCTGCCTCGAGTACTGCGGCGTCGGGCATACGGTGATGATGGCGGAGATCTCGGTCCAATGAGCACGGAAACCGGAGCTGGAAGCCCCCCCGATCGCGACCGCCGCGTGATCGCCACCTGGCTCATCACCACGCTGGCGATCTTCCTCCTCCTGGTCACGCTCGGCATCACCATGCGCCTCGGCCAGGGCGCGGTGGTTCCGCTGTCGACACCGGACTTCTACGCGCTGATGACGATGCACGGCCTCGGCATGGCCGGTACCCTATTCTCGGCCGGCATCGCGATGGTCTGGTTCGTCGCGGCGCGCCACGCCCGGCCGAGCCGCGCCGCCATGTGGGTCGCCTACGGCCTGTTCGTGGCCGGCGCCGTCGCGCTGCTGGTCGCCACCCTGATCGGCAAGTTCGCGGCCGGGTGGTATGCCCTCTACCCGCTGCCCTTCCTCAAGGCGACCTGGCCCGGCTGGGCGACGGGCACCACGATCGTCGCGCTCATGGCGATGGGCCTCGCCTGGCTGGTGGCGCAGCTCGACATCCTGCGCGCGCTCGCGGCCGAGCACGGCATCGGCCGGATGTTCGCCTGGGATCGCTTCCGGGCCGGCGCGGGCGATCCGGCGCCCGCGGGCGTCCTGATCGCGTCGATCTGCGCCGTCGCCGGGGTGCTGGGAACGATCGTCGGCGCCGCCACGCTGATGACCTACCTGTTCAAGTGGCTCGCGCCGGCGACCGAGTTCGACGCCCTGCTGCTCAAGAACGGCATGTTCATGTTCGGTCACACGATCGTGAACGTCGCCATGTACTGCGGCGTCTGCGCGATCTACGAGCTGATGCCCCGCTTCACGGGCCGCGCCTGGAAGGTCACGCGCACCGTCGCGGTGGCCTGGAACGCCACGCTCTTCTTCATCCTCTTCGCCTACTTCCACCACCTCTACATGGATTTCGTCCAGCCGGTCGCCCTCCAGGTCTTCGGCCAGATCGCCTCCTACGGCTCGGCGGTGCCCGCGACCGCGGTGACGGTCTTCGGTCTGGGCGCGCAGATTCACCGCTCCGGGCTGCGCTGGCGCTTCGTGCCCGCGGCGTTCACCCTCGGCATCCTCGGCTGGGTGCTCGGCGGCATCACGGCGGTGGTCGACTCGACGATCGCGGTCAACCTCGTCTTCCACAACACGCTCTGGGTGCCCGCGCACTTCCACACCTACTTCCTGGTCGGCTACGTCCTGATCCTGCTCGGATTCATCCACCTGTTCCTGCGCTCGCGCGCCGAGCGGCTGGCCGGGGCCGGCCTGGCGGCGATGCTCGCGGGCGGCTACACCTTCGTCCTGATGTTCTTTCTCGGCGGGCTCGATTCCGTGCCGCGCCGCTTCGCCAGCTACGCGACGATCCCCTATCCCGACCTCGCCGAGCGGGCGGCGGAGCTCGCGCGCTGGGGCGCCGTCGGCGGCTCCGTCTTCCTGGTGGGCGCGCTGGTCTTCTGTGTCTCCCTGGTCGCCGGTCGGCGGCGCGCCGCGGGCACGGACGCATGATGCACGAGCCGCGCGCCTCGAGGCAGCGCCGTCTGGTGACCTGGTTGCCCGCGGCGATGGTGGCCGGCGCATGGTTCGTCGTCGGCGCATGGTGGACGCACGGCTTCACGGCGTTCACCGCGTTCTCGGCCGCCGTGGCCGCCGCAGGGCCGCTGCCGCGGTCGGCGCCCCGCTTCGAGGTCATCGACCAGGGGGGCCGCACGATCGATCTCGGCGCCCGCGACGGCGGCTATCGGCTCGTTCAGGCCATGTACCTGCGATGCCCCGACATCTGCCCGCTCGCGATGTCGCGCCTCCAACGGCTGGCCGCGGCGCTCTCCGACGTCCCGCCGAGTCGCCTCCGGGCGGTGAGCGTCAGCGTGGACCGGGATCCCCCCGACCGACTCCGCGCGGTCTGGGAGGCCTACGGCTCGCCTCCGAACTGGGCCTTCGTGACGCCCGCCGACGGCGCCGACGACGAGCCCTTGCGACAGCTCGGAATCTGGCTCTACCGACGCCCCGACGGCCTGATCAACCACGGCGTCGACATCTTCGTCATCGACCCCGAGGGCCGCGTCGTGCGCATCCTGCCGGCGAACGAGGATCTCGACCGGCTCGCGACCGCCGTGCGTGAGGTCGTCGGTTGAGGCGCGCGCTCTGGATCGCCGCCGTCGCGCTCGCCCTGTCCAACTCCCCGACGGACGAATGGCTCGACGCGACCATGCCCCGGCTCGTCCTGCTCGCCCTTCCGGCGTGGGCCACTCTCGGCACTCTTGCCGTCGGCCGCTCGGGTCGGACCTGGATGCGTGGAAACAGGTACGGCCTGACCGGTCTCGTCAGCGCTCTCGGAGCGCTCGCCTTCTGGATGATCCCGCGCTCCGTCGACGCGATTCGCGCCAGCGAAGCCGCCGACCAGCTGATGCACGCCTCGATGCTCGGCGCCGGCGCCGCGCTCGCGGCGAGCTGGCGGGTCATGCCGTTTGTCGTCCGGGGCGTCCTCGGCATCTACGCGGCGGCGATGACGCTCTCCCTCGGGCTCATCTACTCGAGCTACTCGGCGCTGCTCTGCGGCACCTTCGATCTCGCGCAACAGCGGCTGACGGGCACATGGCTCCTTCGGCTCTCGCCCCTCGTCGTTCTGCTCGTCATGATCGCCGGCGTGACTTCACTGCGCACGGCCGCGCGAAACCAGGGGCGGCATGGAATCGAGGACCCGACCTCCGGGCTCGATCCCCACACCACAAACCCCACTCCCCTCGAACAGGAGGCCCCATCGTGACTGAGACCTGGCTCGCTTCGCTGATCACCGCGACGCCGCAGGAGGGCTTCGAGCTCGCCATCACGCTCAGTCGCCGAGGCGTCAAGTACACGCAGCCCGACGTCGAGATCCTCAAGCGGCTGCGACCCGGCTACGCGAACTCGGCCGAGGCGTTGACCGCCGCCTCGCAGGTCGTCGCGATCAACTTCCAGACGGTCGCCGCGGCCAACGGTTACTGGCGGAAGTAGCGCCGGGCTTGGCTCCGGTTCCCTCGGCGGCGATTCCGCAGTGGGCCCGAGCGACGGTCCCTCGGCGGGCTCGCTGCCGGCGTTCAAGGATCAGTAAAACCACCCGGTCCGGAACGAGACGCCGACGACGACGAAGAGGACCGAGACGATCGTCACCGGGACGATGTGCCAGGCGAGCGCGCCGAGGTTCTGCTCCGACAGGCGCGGGATCAGGCGCAGGCGCGCGTCGAGGGCGAAGACCACCGTGGTGGCGAGCAGCAGCAGCTTGACGCCGACCAGGGTCGCGACCGGATCGCCGAAGGCGAGCCAGCGCGAGAGCTCCGGCACCATCCGGTGCGCCAGCCAGAGGCCGGTCGCGACTTGGACGACGAGCGCCGGAATGCCGACCCGCTCGTAGGCCGACTCGAACTCGAGCAGCCGCGCCGGCGCGCGTTCCCGCAGGACGCGCGGCAGGATCGCGATCGCCAGGACCAGGTGGCCGCCGGTCCAGACCGTCGCGGCCAGGATGTGCAGTAGGAGAATCGCTCCGTACATGGTCGTTGCCCTCCGGTTGGCCCGGGCGCGTCAATGCCTCTCGACGACCGGACCCGACGTCTCGGCGAGTGCCGCGAGAGGCCGGCCGGCGCGGATGAGCCGTGGCACGATCCAGGTCGCCCACCAGGCGAGTCCGGAGACCTCGAGCAGCCCCGAAACACCGGCCGGCAGAAAGGCGACCGGCGTCAGGTCGGTCAGCACCTGCTGGCTGACGCGCAGCGTACAGCCGAGATTGAGCAGCACGAACGGCGCGAGCGGCAGCGCGGCTCCGGCCGCGCCGCTCCCGGCCGGCCGCGGCGCGATCCTCGACGCGACGCCGATCATCATGAGGCTGACGAAGCCGACCGTGATCGCGTGCCGCGTCGCGCCGTGCCAGGCGTGCGAGAACGGCAAGCCGAGCAGGCGCGACCAGAAAGGCCCCATCACCAGCATCGCGAGCGAGACGGCGAGCCAGACGTGCGCCGCGCGCACGAAGGCGAGCGGCGACACCCTCGACAGCTCGACGCGCGGCCGCGCGAAGACCCGCAGATTGGCAGCGGCGAGCGCCGCCGCGACGGCGAAGACGACCGTGGCGACCCAGAAGCCTACGAAGAGAAGAGGTCGCTTGGTGGCCATGGCGAGCGGAAAGATCGCCACCTCGGCGAGGATCGCGAGCTGGAGTGGCCAGAACAGACGGCGCGCCCGCTGCTCGCGCCGGGTGTCGATGACCGGCGTTCCCAAGAGACCGGGCAGCACGCGCAGCGAGACCCCGAGGATCATCGACAGCGCGAGCCCGTGGATCTGGAGGTCGCGCAGAGGAAGCTGCCAGGTCGCGATCTCGGCGAGCAGCGCGTCGCGATCGACGGCTCCGACCGTGCGAGCGAGGTGGCGCAGGTCGAGTGCGGCGCCGAGCAGGAACCAGACGAGGCCGGCACCGAGATAGCGATCAGCGACGCGGGCGGGCGCCGTCCCGCGCCGCGCCGTCACGGCGAGGAGCGCGACGAAGGTCGCGATCACGGCGAGCTGCACGCCCCCCGCCGCGACCGCGAGGTCGGCGAAGCGCCCCGCCGGTCGGGCCTCGGCGACCGCGCGCACGGCGACCGCGAGCGCCATCAGCGGTAGCAGGGCCCGCGCCAGCCGCGGCGCCGCCAACTGCACCCCCCAGAAGGCGGGGAACATCTGCAGCGCGAAGCCCACGATGAACAGGCCCATCCAGCCGTAGATCTGCGCCTGGCCATGGGCGTTGACCTCGAAGATCGACGGCGCGGCGAAGTCGCGCGCGACGGCGATGCGGATCAGGAGCCAGGCGCCCCACGCCGCGCCCGCCGTCAGCGTCACCGCGATACCGGTCAGGAAGAATCGCGGGTAGAGAGGGCTCGGACCGGACGCAGCACCGGATGAAGGGCCAGGCGCGGGCCGTTGGTTCTTTAGCATGGTTGTTTTCACTTTAACCTTGACAACAAGGGGAGTCAACGGCGAGAATTTCGCTCGTGACGTCCGCCCACGCCGAGTTGCCGAGGAGCTCCACCGCCGGCACGATCGCCTCGCCCGGGATCGGCGAAAGCCAGCGAGCGCTGCTCGAGGCGCTCAAGCGACGAGGGGAGGCCACCCTGGACGGTCTCGAGGGGTCGGTCGACGTGGGCGCCGAAACGGTGCGCAGCCACCTCCAAGCCCTGGTCGCGCAGGGGCTGGTCGTGCGCTCGGGGGTGGTCCGGTCGGGGCCGGGTCGACCGAGGATCCGCTACCGGCTCTCGGATGCGGGCGAAGAGCTCTTTCCGCGCCGCGATGGCGAGCTGCTGCGCGAACTGGCCCAGTACCTCGTCGACGCCGGACAGGAATCGCTGCTCGAGAGCTTCTTCATGGAGCGACTCCGGCGCAAGCGAGCCGAGGCGGAGGCCCGTCTCGAAGGTGTCCCTCCCGGCGAGCGACTCGAAGCCGTGGCACGGCTACTCTCCGAGGAGGGCTTCCTGGCGGAGGTCGTGACCGACGCGGCCGGCAGCCACCTGCGGCTGGCGCACTGTCCCCTGCGCGAGCTGGTCGGCGTCTCGCGACTGCCCTGCCGGGCCGAGATGACGCTCGTCGGCGAGTTGCTCGCCAAGCCGCCCCACCGCGAGAGCTTCATCCCGGACGGCGCTTCATCCTGCACCTACGCCCTCGGGCCGGCCGCGCCGCCGCGCCCCCGCTCCACAACCGCGACTCTGCGAAGGAGATCCACCCCATGAATGTCACCTCCGAATCCCGAGTCGGCGAGATCGCCGCCCGACATCCCCTCGCCACCCGCGTCTTCGCCCGACACAACATCGACTTCTGCTGCGGAGGCGGCGTCGCCCTGAACGACGCCTGCGCCAAGCGCGATCTCGACACCGCCGCCGTGCTCGAGGAGATCGAGCGCGAGATCGCGTCTCCCGGCGCCGACGCCGCATCTCCGCGCTGGGCGGAGGCCCCCGTCGAGGAGCTCGTCACGCACATCGTCTCCCGCTACCACGATTCACTTCGCGAGGAGTTGCCACGGCTCGAGTCGATGGCGCGCAAGGTCTTCCGCGTCCACGGCGACAAGGATCCGGAGCGGCTCGGCGCCTTGCTCGAGAGCTTTCTCCGGCTCCAGGCCGAGGTCGTCGCGCACCTCCGGCAGGAGGAGGAGTCCCTCTTCCCCTCTCTGCTGCGCGCCGCGACGAATGAGCCGGCGGAGCTCGAGCCGTTCGTCGACGATCACGTCCGCGTCGGCCAGGAGCTCCACCGGATCCGGGAGCTGACCGACGGCTTCCGTGTCCCCGACGGCGCATGCAATACCTGGAACGCGCTATGGCACGGCCTCGCCGCCCTCGAAACCGATCTCCACGAGCACATTCACCTCGAGAACAACGTCCTGTTCCCGCGGGTCGCCGCGGCCTGACTCGCGAGTCGGCGCGAGGCCGTCTCGTCGCCGACTCGTCCGCCATCCTCCCTGGAGCGCTCGAATGTCGACCGAACTCGTGTCCGTCCAGCAGGTCCGAGCCAACCCCAGCCTGCTCAAGCTCGACCTCTACTGCAAGGGCCTGCGCATGGACGAGTCCTGTTTCATCGAACAGGACGGTGGCCGCAAGGTCCTGCGGACCCGCGCCGGCCTCGGCAGCGGTCTCGAGCTCATCCTTCCCGGCGGGCTCTGGACCAATGTGCCGGTCTCCGAGAGCTTCGCGCAACGCTCGCCCTACACGCTCCATCGCGAGCAAGGCAGTTACCAACTGCGCCACGGCGGCGCGTCGGTCACGGAGGTGCAGCTCTCGCCGCGCCCCGGGTGGTACGACGCCAACCTCGCAAACGGCAAACCCATGACGCGGATCGGGACGCTCCAGGGAACCTACCTCGGCATCTACCAGGCCAAGGTCTGCGAGTACTGGACCCTGAAGCCGACCAAGATGAACTGCAAGTTCTGCTCGGTCGGCCTGAACCTCGGCGTCGACGACGCGGACGAGAAGTCCGTCGAAGAGGTGATGACGGTGATTCGCGCCGCGCGACGCGAGAGCGGCATCACCTACGTCGACTTCAACACCGGCCACTACGACGGCGACACCTACCTCGACATCCTCGAGCCCTACATCGTTCGAATAAAGAAGGAGCTCGGCCTGCTGGTCGGGGTTCAGACGCCGCCCCACCGCGATCTCAAGCGCTACGACCATCTGCGCGAGATCGGCGTCAACCGCGTCTCCTTCTGCTTCGAGATCTTCGACCGGAAGCTGTTCGAGGAGATCTGCCCGGGCAAGCACGCCGAGTACGGGCTCGACTTCTACCTCGAGGCGACCCGATACTGCGCGGCGCTCGGGGCCAAGGGGCCGTCGCACGAGCCCTGGGTGACCAACGGCGAGATCATTGCCGGCCTCGAGCCTCCCGAGTCCTCGATCGCGGCGATCGACTGGATCACCTCGGTGGGCGCGGTCCCGACGGTCTGCGTCTTCCGGCCGCTCGTCGGCACCGACCTGGAAGACGCCGACCCGCCGCGGACCGAGGACCTCGTCCCCGTCTTCCGTCGTCTCTACGAGGCGACGATGGAAGCGGGCCTGCCGATCGGTTGCGCGCCCAACATCCACGTCTCGCTCGTCATGCTCCCCGAGGAGTGCCGCTCGCTCTCCCCCAGGCGCTACCCCTGGCAGCGGGCGAAGCTGGCGATGATGAAGCGTGTCTTCGGCCACTCCTTTTCACGACGCCTGCGGCGAATGGAGATTGAGAACGCGGCCTGAGCTCCGAGGGGGCGAGATGACCTCGGCGCCGCCGTCGGGTTACCATCGGCAGGCAACCAGAGGACGAAGGCCGCCCGAGATGCCGACTCGAACCACGACTCGCAGTGAAGCCGCCGGACCGATCGCCTGGGGCGTCGCCACCACCGCCGCGCTCGGCGTGTTGATCGTCGCGGGATCGCGCAACCTCGCCCACTTCGACGCGGCGCTGGTCGCCTACACCTTCTCGGTTCTCTTCGCCACGTTCGGGCTCACCTATCGCTACGCGATGTGGCTAAAGCGACCACCGACCGATTTCTACTGGCGACGCGGCTGGCAGGTCTTCTTCCAACGCGGTCGGAGGCTACGACACGTCGGCGGCCTCGCCTCGCACGCCCTCTCGGACATCCTGCTCAACCGCTTCATCTGGGCGCGAGGCCGGCTGCGCGGTCTGACCCACCTCCTGATTCTCTGGGGTTGCGGCCTCGCGGTCGCGATCACCTTTCCGCTGGTCTTCGGCTGGCTCGCTTTCGAGTCCGAGCACGGAGAGCCGACGATCTATCGAGTCGTCGTCTTCGGGTTTCCGACCTTCGCCTTTCCGAGCGATTCGCTGGTCGCGTTCCTCCTCTTTCACGGCCTGGTCTGGGCGTCCTTCCTGGTGATCGCGGGCGTGATGCTGGCGATGCGCCGCCGGATGCGCGAAGAGGGAGCCGCGGCGCTCCAGAGCTTCGCCGAGGACTTCCTACCGCTCGTGCTGCTCTTCGCGGTCAGCCTCACCGGCCTGATGTTGACCGCGAGCTACACCTGGATGCACGGCTACGCCTATGACTTCCTGGCGATCCTGCACGCGGTCACGGTGATCTTCACCTTCCTCTGGCTCCCCTTCGGCAAGTTCTTCCACATCTTCCAGCGGCCGGCTCAGATCGCCGTTCGCTTCTACAAGGAGGTCGGTCGCGAAAGCGAGCCCGAACGCTGCGCTAGATGCGGTCACGTCTTCACCTCCAGGATGCACGCCGAGGACCTGATCGAAGTCGAGCGCCGGCTCGGTTTCGACTATCGGATCGATCGCGGGGTCGTGGGCGGTCCCGGCGCGACCGATCACTATCAGCGCATCTGCCCGCCCTGCCGACGCGCGCTCGTCGCCGCGGCCCAGGGGGCGGCGTGGAGAGGCGTGCGAGGCGGCATGCTGGTCGCGCCGGGAGCTGCGCCGGCTCACGTCAACCCAGGGCTCGGCGAGGGGCCGCTCGGCCGCGCCGACGCGGAGAACTTCCATGGCTGATCCACTCCGCTCCGCACCGCGCCTCGACGGAGCTCACCCGGTCCGCTCGACGCCGCTCGATCCCGATGTCGGCGACCCGTTCGGCCCTCGTCCCGCCTGGTCGGCGGGCGTGCGACTCGACACCGGCGTCGAGCCCGACCGCGTGGTCGACACTCACTGCTGTTTCTGCGGCCAGCAGTGCGGCATCCGACTGAAGGTCAAGGACGAGCAAGTGATCGGCTTCGAGCCGCGCTACGACTTCCCCTTCAACCGCGGCATGCTCTGCCCGAAGGGAATCAAGCGCTACTTGCAGGGAGCGCATCCCGACCGATTGCTCACGGCCCTCGAGCGCGACGAGTCGGCGCCCGGCGGATTCCGGCCGCTGCCGTACGAGCGCGCCATCGAGCGCGCCGGCGCCGAGATCCGGCGGATCCAGGAGGCTCACGGCCGCGACGCCATGGCGGTGCTCTCGGGAGCGAGCCTGACCACGGAGAAGGCGTACCTGATGGGCAAGTTCGCCCACATGGCGCTCGCGACCTCGAACATCGACTACAACGGTCGGCTCTGCATGGTCTCGGCCGGGGCGGGGAATACCAAGGCGTTCGGAATCGACCGCGCCGCCAACCCCTGGAGCGACATCCTCGGTGCCGAGCTGATCTGGATCTCGGGCGCCAACGTCGCCGAGTGCGCCCCGATCACCACCGACTACGTCTGGCAGGCGCGCGAGCGCGGCGCCAAGGTGATCGTCGTCGACCCGCGCCTGACTCCGATCGCCCGCACCTGCGACCTCTTCCTGCCGATCCGGCCCGGCACGGACGTCGCGCTCTTCAACGGCATCCTCCATCTGATGATCGAGAGCGGCCAGATCGACCGCGACTTCGTCGAGCGCTCGACGGTCGGCTTCGACGAGGTCGCCCGTCACGTTTCCGAGTGGACGCCAGCGAAAACCGCGCGCACCACCGGGATCGCGGAGGCAGCGATCCGGAAGGCGGCCGACTGGTGGGGAGCGGCGAAGTCGAGCTTCCTCATGCATGCCCGCGGCATCGAGCACTCGAGTCACGGCGTCCAGAATGTCCTCGGCGCCATCAATCTCGTCCTCGCGTCGGGCCGCATCGGGCGCGAGTTCTGCGGCTACGCGACGATCACCGGCCAGGGCAACGGCCAGGGCGGGCGCGAGCACGGCCAGAAGTGCGACCAGCTTCCCGGCGGCAGGAAGCTCGCCGACCCAGAGGCGCGCGCCTACGTCGCCGGCGTCTGGGGGATCGCGCCCGACGAGCTGCCGCCGCCAGGGGTCGACGCCTACGAGATCTTCCGCAAGATCGAGCGCGGCGAGATCAAGGGGCTCCTGTCGCTCTGCTTCAACCCGGTCGTCTCGCTCCCCGACAGCGATTACGTGCGGGCGATGCTCGGCCGCCTCGACTTCTACGTCGCGATCGACTTCTTCCTCAACGAGACCGCGCGGCATGCCGATCTCGTGCTGCCCGGGTCGCTCCACGAAGAGGACGAGGGGACAGTGACCACCGCCGAGGGGCGGGTCATCAAGATCAACAAGGCCGTCGAGTGCCCGGGCGAAGCGCGCCAGGACTGGCGCATTGTCCAGGACCTGGCGCGCGCCATCGGGCGCGAGCGGGGATTCACCTTCGCGGGGCCGCGCGAGATCTTCGAGGAGCTGCGCGTCGCCTCGAGGGGAGGGGTGGCCGACTACTCGGGGATCACTTGGGAGAAGGTCGAGCGCCAGCAAGGTGTGTTCTGGCCCTGCCCCGCGGACGATCACACCGGCACCCCGCGCCTCTTCGAGCCCGACTCGTGGAACATCGTCGCCCGCGGCAGCGGGCCGTTCTACTTCCCCGACGGCAAGGCGCGCTTCCACGTCGCCACCTACTCGCCACCGACCGAGGTGCCCGATGCCGAGTACCCGCTGATCCTCACCTCCGGCCGACTGATCAGCCAGTTCCTCTCCGGGACGCAGACGCGACGGATCGGGCCGCTGCTCGACATGGATCCCGAGCCGTTCATCGAGCTCCACCCGCATCTCGCGGAGCACCTCGGGATCGGCGACGGCGTCTGGGCGACGGCCGAGACCCGGCGCGGCCGACTGACGCTGCGCGCCCGCGTCGTCGCCACTATTCGCCCGGACACGATCTTCGTGCCGTACCACTGGCCGGGCAGGAAGAGCGTCAACCGCCTGACGATCGCCGCGCAGGACCCGATCTCGAAGATCCCCGAGTTCAAGGCTTGCGCCGTGCGGCTCCGGACGGCGACGACCGACGAGGCGCGCGAGGCCGCGGCGATCTCGACACCGTCACGCCGACCGCCTCTCCCCACCACGGGAGGCTGACGCGAGTCCACCATGCCCGTTCCCGCCGACCGCCACTTCTACATCGACCCCGCGCGCTGCATCGGCTGCAACGCTTGCGTGCAGGCCTGCTCCGAGTGCGACACCCACAAGGGCGTGTCGATGATTCAGCTCGACTTCGTCGACCGCGCCCGTTCGACGCAGACGGTGCCGGTCGTCTGCATGCACTGCGACCAGCCGACCTGCGCCGAGGTTTGCCCGGCCGACGCGATCAAACGTACCGAGGACGGGGTCGTGCAGACCGCGCGCAAAGCGCGCTGCATCGCGTGCAACAACTGCGTGCTCGCCTGCCCGTTCGGCGTGCCCAAGATGCACGACGAAGCCAACCTGATGATGAAGTGCGACATGTGCTATGACCGGACGTCGCGGGACCTGAAACCGATGTGCGCGTCGGTTTGCCCGAGCCAGGCGCTCTTCTTCGGCACGCGCGAGGAGATCGAGACGCTGCGGCCGGCTTCCCGTCCGATCGATAGCTTCCGGTTCGGCGCGCAGGTCGTTACCACGCGGGTGCGCATGCTGGTGCCGAAGAGTTTCACCGAGCCGCTGCTCGCCGTCACCGCGCCGTTCGAGAGCGCGCCGGAAGCGCGAGCCGTTTCGGCCGCGCCCGCTGACCCCCTGCTCGCGAACCTCTACCAGGAGAGCGAATCGTGACCGTGCGCGACCCGGACGAGCTGACGATCCCACCCGACGGTAGGCCCGCCGCCGAGCAACCGAAGTGGCGCCGCGACTTCCCCGTCGACGTGCCGCAGGACCAGTACGTCGCCCGCCGCGAATTCACTAAGTTCCTGGTGCTGACGAGCTTTGCTTTCGTCGCCGGGCAGGCCTGGATCCTGGCCAAGAGCTGGCTCGCGCGCCGGCCGGCGACGCCGGAGCTTGCGCTCGGCCGGATCGACGAGCTCCCCGTCGGCGGCTTTCGCCAGTTCGACTACCCCGGGCCGGGACAGCCCAAGCTGCTGGTGCGCGTCGGCGAGCGCGAGGTCGTCGCCTTCGACCAGCGCTGCACGCACCTCTCCTGTCCGGTTCTTCCCCAGGTCGATCGAGGACGGTTCCACTGTCCGTGTCACAACGGGAACTTCGACCTCGCGACCGGCCGGCCGCTCTCCGGCCCCCCGCGCCGGCCGCTGCCTAGAGTCGACCTGGAGCTACGCGACGGCGTGATCTGGGCGGTCGGCGTGACGGAGCGAACGTCGTGACCGGCACGAGGCGCTTCTCCCGCGAGCAACGCCTGCGCATCCTCGCCGGCGTCGTTTCGATCGTCGTCGTGATCGTCGTCCTTCAGCTTTGGCTGCTGACCGCGACGATGAACGCCTATCTCGGCGGCGATCACGGCGTCGCGCTGCCGGCCGGGGTCGCGAGCCTGACCTGCTTCGTGCTCAACCTCGGCCTGCTGCGGTACGTCTACCGGCTCGAGCGCTGACGTTCCCGCGCTCCCCCCTTCCCCTGGCCGCGCTCGACGATGAACACGCCCGCCGACTTGCCGCCAGCCGGCCGACTCGCGAAAGCCGTCGCGGAGCTCTTCCCGGGCTACTTCGCGCTCGTCATGGCGACCGGCATCGTCTCGATCGCCGGCCATCTGCTCGGCTGGCCACGGCTCGCCCGCGGGCTCCTGTACGTGAACCTGCCCGCCTATGCGACGCTCGTCGCGCTCACCATCGCGCGGATCGTCCTCTTCCCGCGCCGCGTGGCCGCCGACTTCGCCGACCACGCACGAGGCTCCGGCTATTTCACGACCGTCGCCGGAACGTGCGTCCTCGGCAGTCAGATCCTCCTAGTCACGGGCCGGCGCGGGGTCGCCGAGGCGCTGTTCGGCGCCGGAATCGCGCTCTGGGCCGTCGTCATGTACTCCTTCTTCGCCGCGGTCATCGTGCGCGAAGTCAAGCCCACGCTCGAGCAAGGCATCAACGGAGCCTGGCTGCTCGCGACCGTCGCCACGCAATCGGTGGCGCTGCTCGCGCTGGCGCTCGGCGACCCGTTCGGCTGGCCACGCGAAGCGGTCGCGTTCGGCGCGCTCGCCTTCTTCCTCGTCGGCTGCATGCTCTATCTCGCGATCATCACGCTCATCTTCTACCGCTTCACCTTCCTGCCGCTCGCCACCGCGGCGCTGACTCCGCCCTACTGGATCAACATGGGAGCGGTCGCCATCACCACGCTCGCGGGCTCCTCGCTCCTGCTGGCGCGCGAACGTTCCACGCTGCTGGTCGAGATCGCCCCGTTCCTCAAGGGGTTCACGTTGTTCTTCTGGTCCGCCGGAACCTGGTGGATTCCGCTCCTCGTTCTGCTCGGTGTCTGGCGCCACCTCGTGCGCCGCCACCCGCTCACCTACGACCCGCAGTACTGGGGAATGGTCTTCCCGCTGGGCATGTACACAGCGGCCACGCTCCGGCTCTCCGAGGCACTCCCGTACGCGCCCCTCGCGGTGATCACGCCAGCGTTCTTCGCCTTCGCGGTCACCGCCTGGACGGCGACGTTCGTGGGGCTCCTGCGGCGGCTGAGCCGCGGCATGTTCGCCTGATCGACGACGACTCTCTCGCGCGCCGCGCTGCGAGCGCGCGCTTCGCACGATGCGCGCCGCCGGTTCGGCCAAGGCGGGAGCTACAGGCCGCCCCAGCCGGGGCGGCCCGTGCGCCCACCAGCTACTCCGCCCGGTGGCGGATCTTGTGGCGCTCGATCTTGAGGTCCTCGACGACGAAGTCGCGGACGGTCTTGGTCTCGCCGTCCTTCTCGTAGCTGCGCTCGCGGAAGTGGCCCTTGACCTTCACCCGGTCGCCCTTGCCGACCAGGCGGGAGAGGCGGTTCCAGTCGTCGCAGCGGATCCAGCGGGTGACGTCGTTGCCCTCGGGGTCCTTCTTGCTGACGGCGATCGAGAAGGTCCGGACCTCGCGCTCGGGCGTGGTGAACTCGCGCTCGACCATGTCGTCGATGATCGGGTCGTAGAACTGCTTGGTGACCTGCTTGCCGGGGATGGTGCGGGTCTCCGGGTCTCCGCCGACGTTGCCGTAGAGGGTGATTGCGGTTTGGCTGGTCATCTGCTTTCTCCTTTGGTTGTGGTTTCCGTCCAACACGGACCGGTGGGAGCCCGGGGTGAACGAAGCCCGGCCGACAAGGCAGCGCGCAGCGCTCCGCAGGCTTGGCCTTGCGGCCGGGCGCACCGCGGGCACGGTTTACGGGACGTTGGGCGGGGACCGCGATCGAAGGAGCCGGATGACGGGACCGCCCTTCGCACTCTTGACGTCGGTGAGGGCTCGAGGACGAAGAGGCACGGGCCGCTCCAGGGTGGGTGGCTGGGCGAGCACGACGCCCCGGAGGAGACGAGGGGCTCGCGCGCAGCCCGGGTGGGGGCACCCTGGAGCGTGTGGCGAGAGGCGTGACAGCGGCTTCTGGCTGGCGCGGCGCTCGCCTGCCCTGCCTCAACTCAACACAGAGAAAAAGGCAGTCCTGCGGCGGACGGTCTTCGCCAGGGGAGTATCGTCGCGTGATGGAGAGTCTCGAACACGAGCAGCCAGCGCCGGAACAACCCCAGCCCGCGGTCGTCGCCGCCTGGGTCGAGAATCACCGGCGATTCCTCGCGTTTCTCGAGCGCCGGGTCGAGAGTCGGGCTGCCGCGGAGGAGATCCTGCAGGAGGCGTTCGTGCGCGGACTCGAGCAGGCGGGAGAGATTCGCGATGAGGAGCGGGCGGTGGCTTGGTTCTACCGGCTGCTGCGAAACGCGGTGGTCGACCACTATCGCCGACGCGGCGCGGAGGCGCGTGGCCTCGAAGCGCTGGCGCGCGAGCTCGGGGACGCGAGCGAGCCGCCGCCGGAGGTCGAGGCCGCCCTCTGCCACTGTTTCGAGGCGCTGCTCCCGGCGCTCCGTCCGGAATACAGCGAGATCCTGCGCCGGGTCGACCTCGAAGGAGGCCGGCCGGCCGATTTCGCCCGCGCGGCGGGCCTCACCGCCAACAACGCCATGGTCCGGCTCCACAGGGCGCGCAAGGCGCTGCGGGCCGATCTCCAACGCTCCTGCCGCACCTGCGCCGACCACGGCTGTCTCGACTGCAGCTGCGGTGTAAGGGTTTCGCGGTAGGACCGTCTGCTTCAGTCGAGGAGGGAACATCGAAGCCATGAGCGCACACGACGACCCCAAACGCCACGAGCATTCTCACCCGACGCATTCGACGACCACGCAACCGACCGCCACTGGCGCCCTGGACCCGGTTTGCGGCATGACGGTGGATCCCGCGACCTCGAAGCACCGTTCCGAGCGCGGCGGCGAGGTCGTCCACTTCTGCTCGGCGGGCTGCAAGGCGAAGTTCGATGCCGATCCGGCGCGCTACCCGCTCGCGGGAAAGCCGACGGCGACGACCTCGGCAAAGGCCGCGACCGAGCCTCAGCTCGAGCCTGCCGGTTCCGGCGACGCCCCGCAACCCAAGGCCGCACCGGCGGAAGCCTCGCCAGGCGGAACGAAGTGGACTTGCCCCATGCACCCCGAGGTCGAGAGCGACCGGCCCGGAGCCTGCCCGAAGTGCGGCATGGCCCTGGAGCCGGTGATGCCGGCGCCGCTCGCCACCAGGACCGAGTGGACCTGCCCGATGCACCCCGAGATCGTGCGCGACGCGCCGGGCAGCTGCCCGATCTGCGGCATGGCGCTCGAGCCGCGCGTCGCCACGGTCGAGGAGGGACCGAGCGAGGAGTACCTCGACATGCGGCGCCGCTTCTGGGTCTCCGTGCCGCTCGCCCTGGGCACGCTCGTGCTGGTCATGGGCGACGCCTTCCTCCCGGGCACGCCGGTCGCGAGCACCCTGTCGGCATCCACCCGGCTCTGGCTCGAGATGCTCTTGGCGATTCCCGTCTGTACCTGGGCCGCCTGGCCGTTCTATGAGCGCGCAGTCGCCTCGGTGCGCCACCGCAGCCTCAACATGTTCACGCTGATCGGCCTCGGCGTTGGCGTGGCGTTCGGCTTCAGCCTGGTGGCGACGTTGGTGCCCGGGATCTTTCCGGCGACCTTTCGCGACGCCAACGGCCACGTGCCGGTCTACTTCGAGGCGGCGGCGGTCATCACAGCGCTCGTCCTGCTCGGCCAAGTGCTCGAGCTCAAGGCACGCGGCGCGACCGGCGCGGCGATCCGCAAGCTCCTGGGACTCGCTGCCAAGAGCGCCCGCCGGCTGCGTGAGGATGGCAGCGAGGAGGACGTGGCGCTCGAGCTCGTCGCGGTCGGCGACCGGTTGCGCGTTCGCCCGGGCGAGAAGGTGCCGGTCGACGGTGTGGTGCTCGAGGGCACCAGCGCGATCGACGAGTCGATGGTCTCGGGCGAGCCGATGCCGGTCTCGAAGGGACCCGGCGACCCTGTCGTCGGCGCCACGATCAACGGCGCCGGCGGCTTCGTCATGCGCGCCGAGAAGGTCGGCTCCGAGACCCTGCTCGCCCGAATCGTCGCCATGGTCGCCGCGGCGCAGCGCAGCCGCGCGCCGATCCAGAAGCTCGCCGACCAGATCTCCGGCTGGTTCGTCCTCGCCGTCCTGGCGATCGCGGCCCTGACCTTCGGGGCGTGGGCGGTTCTGGGACCCGAGCCACGCCTGGCGCACGCCCTGGTGAATGCGGTTGCCGTGCTCATCATCGCCTGCCCGTGCGCTCTCGGGCTCGCGACGCCGATGTCGATCATGGTGGCGACGGGCAAGGCGGCCTCGATGGGGGTCCTGTTCCGTAACGCCGAAGCGATCGAGCTGTTGCGCAAGGTCGACACGCTGGTGGTCGACAAGACCGGCACCCTCACCGAGGGCAAGCCCAGGCTCGTCACCCTTCGACCGGCAACCGGCTTCGACGAGAACGAGGTCCTGCGGCTCGCGGCGGCGATCGAGCGCGGCAGCGAGCATCCGCTGGCGGCGGCGATTCTCGCGGCGGCGAGTGAACGCGGTCTGGAGGCCGCCGAGGTCGTCGAATTCGAATCATTGACCGGCAAGGGCGTGGCCGGGCGCGTCGCCGGCCAGCGCGTCGCGCTCGGCAACCTCAAGCTCATGGAGGAAAGCGGCGTCGACGTCACGTCGCTTCGTGACGAGGCGGAACGACTCCGGGGCGAGGCTCAGACGGTGATGTACCTCTCGGCCGGTGACCGGCTAGCTGGCCTGCTGGGGGTCGCGGACCCGATCAAGGCCACCACGGTCGAGGCACTTCGCTCCCTGCACGGCGAAGGCATCCGCATCGTGATGTTGACCGGCGACAGCCGAAAGACGGCGGAGGCGGTGGCCAGAACCCTCGGCATCGACACGATCGTCGCTGAGGTCCTTCCCGACCAGAAGGTGCGCGAGGTCGAGCGGCTCCAGGCCGAAGGCCGCTTCGTCGCTATGGCCGGTGACGGCATCAACGACGCCCCGGCGCTCGCCCGCGCCGAGGTCGGCATCGCGATGGGCACCGGCACCGACGTCGCGATGGAGAGCGCCGGCGTGACGCTGGTGCGCGGCGATCTGCGGGGCATCGCCCGCGCCCGCAAGCTCTCGCGCGCCACGATGCGCAACATCCGACAGAACCTCTTCTGGGCCTTCGCCTACAACGCCGCCGGAGTGCCCATCGCGGCCGGGCTGCTCTATCCCTTCACCGGCTGGCTGCTGTCACCCATGTTGGCGGCGGCGGCGATGAGCCTGAGCTCGGTGTCGGTCATCGCCAACGCGCTGCGCCTGCGCGCCTTCCGCGTCGAAGTCGGCGGCGGAGCGCTCGGAGCGCCGCCTGCGAGCCCGGCGAGCGGCCCCTCGGTTTCGTCAGGGTCGAATTGACAAGCGGCGCCCCCGGGCTCAGACTCTGCGCCGGCATGAGCTTGTTCGCCGCCTCGCCCACCGTACGCCGCCTCGCGGCAACGACCGCCCTCGCAGCGGTCGCGGCGCTTGCCCTCGGCTTCTGCATCTGCGAGATGCCCATGCCGCGGGCCACGCACGCAACCGATGTGGCAGGCGAATGCCACGAGTCGGTCGAGGCGCCTGCGCAGCCGAGCCCCGACGGGGCCTGGAGCAGCGACTGCTGCTGCGCCGGCGACCCCCGGCTCCCCCCGGGGACACTCGAGGCGCGAGCACCGGAGGCGCAGCGCGGAGCGAGCCTGCTCGCCGCCGCCAGCGCCTTCGCCACGCGCTCCCCCGCGCTCGACCTGGCCAGTCTCACGCCGGCTCCACCTTGGCTGGTAGCGGCCTCGCCGCCGCACGCACCCCCCCCCGCGTTCGTCCTGCCGCTTCGCGTGTGAGACGGAGCGTCGCCGCGCCCTCGTAAGGCGTGGCGATAGCTGTCTCCGTGCCCCGCCGGCGCTGCCGGTGGGGTTGCTCCGCACTCCACGATCGAGGAGGCCGCCCCGTGCCGACCGCCCCCGTTCTCGCCTTGGCGTCGCTGCTGCTGCTCGCCGGATGCACCGTCACCCCGCCACCCACGGCGGGTCGCGCCCAGAATCCGGCAAACCCTGACGCCGCCGAATCTCCCCGGCCGCCGTACGTACCGCCGCGCGCCACGGCCAACTCGGAAGCGCCCGAGGCGGCGCCATCCGGGCATGAGCATCACGAATCCGCACCCGGCGCTGAGTCCCAGGCGGTCGCCTACACCTGCCCGATGCACCCCGAGGTGCGCTCCTCCGAACCTGGAGCCTGCCCGAAGTGCGGGATGGCGCTCGTCCCGGTCGAGAAGGAGCACGGCGCGCCATGACCCGCGCCGCTCTCGCCCCCCTCGGTCTTCTGCTTTTCGCCGGCTGCGCCTCGGTCGATCCGCGGCCGGCGTTCGACAGCGTCGCCGAGACCGTCAACGAAAGGTCCGGCGCCCAGGCGTCGTGGGCTCGCACGGAGACCGAAGAGGACGCCGCCGAGCAGGCCGCCGCGCGCCTGCTGGCCGACCCGCTCGATGACCGCTCCGCGGCGCAGATCGCCCTGCTCCGCAACCGTGAGCTGCTCGCCGAGATCGAGGAGCTCGGCATCGCCCGCGCCGACTACGCGCAGGCGACGCGGATCGCGAACCCCGGGCTCCACGCCTTCCGCCGCACGCCCGACCAAGGCTCCGGCACGAACGTCGAGTGGACGCTCGTCCAGGACGTCCTCGACGTCCTCGTGCAGCCGGCCCGCAAGCGCCTCGCCGCGGTCGAGCTCGAGGCCGCGAAGCTGCGCCTGGGGCAGACGATGCTCGACCTCGTCGCCGAGACCCGCATCGCGTTCTTCGCGCTCGTCGCCGCCGAGGAGACCTCCGACCGCGCGGCGACCGTGCGCGATCTGACGTCGGCGGCGGCCGAGCTGGCGCGCCGGCAGCGCGACGCCGGAAACCTCGAGGTGCGCGAGGTCGCGCTGTTCGAGGCCACCGACGCCCAGGCGCTGGTGGATCTCACCCGGGCAGAGCTCGACGAAGGCGAGGCGCGGGAGCGGCTGAACGTGCTCCTCGGCCTCTCTGGGGCGGCGACCGAATGGACGGCGGCGCGCCACCTGCCGCCCCTGCCGGCCGCGGATCCCGATTCGGCCGGGCTCGAGCGCCGCGCGATCGAACAGCGGCTCGACCTCGGCGCGGCACGCTTCGGCGTCGACCTCGTCGGCCGCGCCCTCGCGCTCAAGCGCGGCACGCGCTACTTCCCGGTCGGCATCGAGGTCGGCCTCAACCAGGAGAAGGACACCGACGGGACGAGGCTGCGCGGGCCGCAGCTCGCGATCGCACTGCCCATCTTCGACACCGGGGCAGCCTCGATCGCTCGCCTCGAGGCCGAGCAGCGGCGAGCGCAGCGCCAGCTCGAGCAACTCGCGATCGAGATCCGCTCCGAGGTCCGGCTGGCGAGGGATCGCCTGATCGGCGCCCGGGCGCTCGTCGTAACCCACGAGGGAACGCTGCTGCCGAAGCGGAGGGAGGTCCTCGAGCAGACGCTGCTGCACTACAACATGATGCTATTGGGCGTCTACGACCTCCTGCTCGCGCGCCGCGAGGAGACCGAGGCCGGGCAGGCGGCCACCGCCGCGCGACGCGACTACTGGATCGCCCGCGCCCGCCTCGAGCGCGCCGTCGGCGGTGCGCTCGCCGACCTCGCGGCGCCCGCCGTGGCACCGCCTGGAGACGGCTCGCCGGCTTCCACCCCCGAGCACACTCACCCTTCGACCGGAGGCAACCGATGATCTCGCGACGAACTTGGCTCTCTCGCGCCGCCCTGCTCGCCGCGGGCGCGGCGATGCTCGATCGTGCCCGCCTCGCCTTGGGCGGCGGCGAGGCCCTCGCGCAGTCGCCGCACGCGGGGCACGGCCAGCCCGCCGATCCGCCTTCGACGCCCGTGACGCCGCCGCCCGCCCCGACGGCGCGACGCGCCGCGAGCGGCCTGCCCTACACCCCAGTCGTCACGCCGAACGTCCCGACGCTTCCGTACCGCATGAACGGCGGCGTCAAGGAGTTCCACCTGATCGCCGAGCCGGTGGAGGTCGAGTTCGCGCCCGGCATGAAGGTCAAGGCCTGGGGCTACAACGGCACCTCCCCGGGGCCGACGATCGAGGCGGTCGAGGGCGATCGCGTCCGCCTGTTCGTCGAGAACCGGCTTCCCGAACACACCACGATCCACTGGCACGGCATTCTTCTGCCGGCCGGAATGGACGGCGTCGGCGGCTTGAACCAGCCGCAGATCCAGCCCGGCGAGACCTACGTCTACGAGTTCACGCTCCGCCAGCACGGCACCCACATGTACCACCCGCACGCCGACGAGATGGTGCAGATGGCAATGGGGATGATGGGCTTCTTCATCATTCACCCGAAGCGGCCCGAGCGGCAGATCGACCGCGACTTCTGCATCTTCCCCCACATGTTCTTCATCCGTCCGGGAACGAAGACGCCCGACCCGTCCGTAATGCTCGACTTCAATCTCTTCACCTTCAACGGCAAGGCGTTCCCCGGCACCGACGCACTGGTCTGCCGGCTCGGCGACCGGACCCGCATCCGGCTCGCCAACATCAGCATGACGAGCCACCCGATCCACCTCCACGGCCACCAGATGTGGGTAACCGAGACCGACGGTGGCCAGATCCCGCGCTCCGCCTGGTGGCCGGAGACCACCATCAACGTGATGCCGGGCACCACCCGCGCCTTCGAGTTCGTCGCCGACAACCCCGGCGACTGGGCGCTCCACTGCCACAAGACGCACCACACGATGAACGCAATGGGCCACGACATCCCGAACATGATCGGCGTCGATCAGCAGGGCGTCTCGCGCGAGATCTCGCGCCTGGTGGAGGGCTACATGGCGATGGGCTCCTCCGGCATGGCGGAGCACGCGGCGCACGGCGAGCACATGCCCGGCCTGCCCAACACGCTGCCGATGATGACCGGCACGGGGCCGTTCGGGCCGGTCGAGATGGGCGGCATGTTCACGGTGCTGAAGATCCGCGAAGAGATCACCAGCTACGAGGATCCGGGCTGGTACGACTACCCGCCGGGCACGGTGTCGTGGCGGGTCGACCCGGCGGCGCCGGGAAAGGAGCCGAGCCATGAGCACGGTGGGTAAGTGGATCGTCCGCCTCTTCGCCGTGGTCGGCGGAGTGGCGTCCGTCGCTGCGATCGGGTTCGCGCTCACCGGGATCTCGGCGCGCAACGATCCGCCGCGCGCCGAAATCATGATGGCGAGAGCCGCTCGCGGCCTGCTGATTCCCGCCAGCACGGCGCGGGCACGGAACCCGCTC
>JBFWYP010000023.1:0-54659 GCA_050186295.1 Thermoanaerobaculia bacterium
GGACGAGCGCGTCGAGATTGGGCACCGAATCGTCGTAGGAGTCCTCCGCCTTGTCGAGGAGCTCGTGGATCAGGTCACGGCCCTCCGCGAGGCCCGGCAGCGTGTAGACCTCGGATCCTTCGGCGAAGACGAAGCGCAGCGTGCGGAAGAGGATCGCGCGCACGACGTCGGAGGCGGCGAGCGTCGCCTGCGGCAGATTCGGCGTCAGGACCAGAACACCGGAGTTCGTGTAGGGCAGGAAATCGAGGACGTTGGCGTCGAGACCGGCGCGCAGGTCGAGCACGACGTAGTCGGCCGGCAGCGAGTTGATCTCCGCGGCGAGCCGGCGGCGGAACTCCTCGCCCGGATTGCCGATCTCCTCGATGAACTGCTTCGGACCGGCGACGAAACCGAACTGCCGGAATCGCCCCTGCGGGTCCAGCTTGTCGTCGAGACGCGTGATGCAGTTCGCGAGCGGCTCGCCCTTGCGGTGGAAGTGGTAGAGATCGCGCGCGATCGACGCTCCGATCGAGCTGCGGACGGACGAGGTCCCCGTGTCGAGGTCGACGAGGATCGTCGGAGCGAAGCGCGCGAGGGAAAGAGCGAAATGGACCGCGAAGGTCGTCTTCCCGACGCCGCCCTTCCCGGAGGCGACCGGTATAATCCTCTTCGGCACGGATCGGCAGCTTATCTCCGCCCGGAAGCTCCGATCAAACCAGCACTTTCACCTCGTACGCCCTTGGGAGATCCACGATGGATAGAGCCGCCACCCGCTGCGCCCTCGCCTTCGCCCTGACCGGCCTGGCCGCCGGTCCCGCCCTCGCCGGCGCCGAAGGGCCCGACCCGCACTCCTACTCGCGCCCCGGGGAGGTCTCGGTGACCCATCTGGCGCTCGATCTGAGCGTCGATTTCTCGGCGCACCGCCTGGTCGGCAGCGCCGTCCTGACGCTGGACCGGCACGATCCGGCTGCGCCGCTCGTCCTCGACACCCGTGACCTCGAAATCAGCTCGGTCCATTTCGACTCCGATCTCGAAGCGCGTCCGTTCCAGCTCGATCCGGCCGCGGGGATCCTCGGCAGCCGGCTGACGATCCCGCTGGCCGCCGGAACCAGGTCGGTGCGGATCGTCTACCGCACCTCCCCCGAGGCAGCCGCCGTCCAGTGGCTCGAACCCTCGCAGACGGCGGGCGGCAAGCGGCCGTTCCTCTTCACCCAGTCGCAGGCGATCCTCGCCCGGACGTGGGTTCCGTGCCAGGACTCTCCCGGCGTGCGGATGACCTACGAGGCGACGATCCGGGCGCCGAAGGAGCTCCTGGCCGTGATGTCGGCCACCAACCCGGTGGCGAAGAGCGCCGACGGCGTCTACCGCTTCGCCATGACGCGACCGATTCCGTCCTATCTCCTCGCGCTGGCGGTGGGCGATCTCGAGTTCCGCCCGCTGGGCGACCGCGCCGGCGTCTATGCCGAGCCGACCGTGGTCGGCAAGGCGGCCTGGGAGCTCGCCGACACCGAGAAGATGATCGTCGCCGCCGAGAAGCTCTACGGCCCCTACCGCTGGGAGCGTTACGACATCCTCGTGCTGCCGCCCAGCTTCCCGTTCGGCGGAATGGAGAACCCGCGCCTGACCTTCGCCACGCCGACGATCCTCGCCGGCGACCGATCCCTGGTGTCGCTCGTCGCGCACGAGCTTGCCCATTCCTGGTCGGGCAACCTGGTCACCAACGCCACCTGGAACGACTTCTGGCTCAACGAGGGTTTCACGACCTACTTCGAAACGCGGATCATGGAAGCGGTCTATGGCCGCGACTACTCGGAGATGCTCGCCACCCTCAGCCGCCAGGAGCTCGACGGCTTCGTCCGCTCCGCCGAGGCCAGGCCGCGCTCAACCTGGCTCTTCGCCGACACCGCCGGCACCGACCCGGACGACGCCGTCGGTCCGATCGCCTACGACAAGGGCTACTTCTTCCTCCGTGCGCTCGAGGAGGCGGCCGGGCGTCCCGCCTGGGACGCCTTCCTGCGACGCTACTTCGACCAGCACGCCTTCCAGTCGATGACCACCGCGCGGTTCGTGGAGATCCTGCGCCGCGACCTCCTGGCGACCGATCCGAAGATCTCCCGGAAGGTCGACATCGACGCCTGGATCTACGGCCCCGGCCTGCCGGCCAACGCACCGCAGCCGTCGACCCCGGCGTTCGCGACCGTCGACCGCGCCGTCCGGAGCTTCGAGGCGGGCAGCAAGGCCGCCGCGCTCGACACCGGCGGCTGGGTCACCCACCAGTGGCAGCGTTTCCTGCGCGAGCTGCCGGAGAAGCTGACCGCGGCCCAGCTCGCCGATCTCGACGCCGCCTTCCGCTTCACGAGCTCCGGCAACGCCGAGATCCTGTTCGACTGGTTCCGCAAGACGATCGCCGCCGACTATGCGCCGACCTATCCGGCGATCGAAGCGTTCCTGAAGCATGTCGGACGCCGGAAGTTCGTCGCGCCGATCTATCGCGCCCTCGCCGCGACCCCGGCCGGGATGGAGCGGGCGAAGCGGATCTACGCCGAGGCGCGCCCCGGGTACCACTCGGTCACCCGGGGCACGGTGGACGCAATGCTCGACTTCAAGGAGTGAGGACGAGCTTGCCGGTGAATCCCCCCGCCGCCATCGCCGCGTAGGCCTCCACGGCCCGCTCGAGGGGCCAGGTGGCGTGGATCCGCGGTCGCAGCGTGCCCGCCGCCAGGCGACCGCCGGCAAATGAGCTGAAGGCCGCGACCAGGGCCGCTTTCTCGGCGCGCGGTCGCGCGCGCAGGATCGAACCGGTGATCCGGAGACGGCGCCGCAGGACGATCGCGAGATCGACCTCGGCCCGGGAGCCGGCCGTGAGCCCCACCAGAACCAGGCGGCCGCGCGGCGCCAGGGTCTCGAGCGCCCGGGCGGTCCACTCGCCGCCGACGAGATCGAGCACCAGGTCGATCGGCTCTTCTCCGGTGCGGGCGAGGACCGTGCGGGCGAAGTCGTCTCCGAGCACGACGTGACGGTCGATTCCGTATTCGCTGAGCGTCCGCAGGCGCTCCGCCGAGCGCCCTGCCGCGACGATCAGGCCGGCTCCGAGCTCGCGCGCCAACTGCACCGCGAAGCTCCCCACGCCCGAGGTCGCCCCGAGCACGAGGAGCCGTTCGCCGGCGGCGAGGCCGCCCTCCTGCACCAAGTTCGTCCAGGACGTGATCGCTGCCTCGGGAATCCCTCCGGCCTCCGCTACGGGCAGACTCGCGGGCCAGAGCATCAGCTGACCGGACGGGACGGCGACGAGCTCCGCCTGTCCCCCGCCGGTCAGGAGGGCCATCACCCGATCGCCCGGTCGCCAGTCCGTGACCCCTTCTCCGCACTCTTCGACGATGCCGGCGCATTCGAGCCCGGGAACGGCGCTCGCACCGGGGGGCGGCGGATAGCCGCCGCGCATCTGCAGCAGGTCGGCGCGGTTGAGGCCGGCAGCGAGGACACGGACCAGCACCTCGCCGGCCGCCGGGCGCGGCGCCGGGAGGTCGACGATCTCGATCCCGCCCGACAGTCCGGGCGCATGGGGTCGGACGGCGCGCACGAACGATCGCGCCGAGCGACTCAGCGGGCGGCGACGGCGCGCGGGGCGGTCACCGCTTCGGGCGTGGAGGCCGAGTGCTCGCCGATCGGGATGGTCCCCTCCTCGATCCAGGCGTGCTTGCCTTCCATCACCGCGACGCCGGCGCGGTACTTGCGGGCGTCGTCGTTGTGCCAGAGATCGCGGAACAGCTTGGCGACCTTGTGGCGGCTCGCGCGACAGAACAGGTCCGCCATCGCGACGGCGCCGGCGGCCGTCGCGTCGTGCTGCACTTCGAGCGCGCGGGCACGGGACACCGCCGCCGTCATGGCGAAGAGCTCGTCGGCGACGTCGACCAGGCGGAAGAGGAACGCCTGCTTGAACTGGAGCTTGCCCTGGTAGACGTTCATGCCGTGGAAGACCTGCCGCGCGAGCTTGCGGGCGGTGCGGTCGACGAAGCGGACGTGCTTCGCGAGCGACCCGAACTCCGAGTAGCGCGGGAATCGCCCCCAGCCGAGCCAGCGCGAGGGGTACCACCAGGCGTAGAAGGCCGTCGCACGACCGAACGCCTTGAGCTTGGCGGCGAACGGCTTCTCGGGATCGATCAGATCGCCCGCCACGGCGAGGTGCTTGTCGACCGCCTCGCGCGCCATGAACAGATGCATGATCTCGGACGAGCCCTCGAAGATGCGGTTGATCCGGTAGTCGCGGAAGACCTGCTCGACCGGGATCGGGATCTCGCCGCGCGCCGCGAGGGACTCGGCCTTCTCGTAGCCGCGGCCGCCGCGGATCTGCATCATGTCGTCGACGATCTCCCAGCCGCGCTCGGTCGTCCAGAGCTTGGCCGCGGCCGCTTCGAGCCGGATGTCGTAGCCGCCGCGGTCCGCCATCTGGCAGGCGAGCTCGGTCATCGCCTCCATGGCGAAGGCGACGCCCGCCATGTCGGCCAGCTTGTGGGCGATCGCTTCGTGCTTGCCGACCGGCCGGCCCCACTGGACCCGTTCCGCCGACCAGCGCCGGCAGATCTCGAGGCACATCTTGGCCGAACCGACGGCGCCGGCGGGGATCGCCAGCCGCCCGGTGTTGAGCGTCGTCAGGGCGATCTTCAGGCCCTTCCCCTCGTCACCGATCCGGTCGGCGACCGGCACCTTCACGTTGGTGAACGAGAGGACGCCGTTGGCCAGCGCGCGCAGGCCCATGAAGTGGCAGCGCATCTCCACCTTCACGCCCGGTGCGTTCGTTTCGACGACGAAGGCGCTGATCTTCTTCGACTTCGGATCCCGGGCCATCACCACCAGGAGCCTGGCGATGGTGCCGTTCGTGCACCAGAGCTTGGTGCCGTTGATGACGTAGTGCGTGCCGTCCGCCGACAGCTCACAGGTGGTGGCGAGGCGCGCCGGATCCGAGCCGACGTCGTTCTCGGTGAGCGCGAATCCCGAAATCTCCCCCGCCGCACAGCGTGGCAGGAAGCGCCGGCGCTGGTCGTCGGTGCCGAAGTAGAGCAGCGGCGTCGGCACGCCGATCGACTGGTGGGCCGACAGCAGCGCCTCCACGTTTCCGTCGACGCTGCCGAGCAACTCCATGATCTTCGAGTACTCGAGCATCGTGAATCCGAGGCCGCCGTACTCCCTGGGAATCTTCAGCCCGAACGCTCCGAGACGACGGAGGCCCTCGAGCACGTGCTCGGGATACTCGCCGGTGGCGTCGATCGCGACCGTGTCGACCTCGGTCTTGAGGAACTCGCGCAGCGCCTGCATGAAGGCGACGAACTCGGGGCGCTCCTCCTCGACCAGCGGGTACGGATGGACGAGATCGAGCCGCAGGTTGCCGAGGAACAGCTCCTTCAGGAAGCTGGGGCTTTTCCACTCGGTCTCGCGGGACGCCTCGGCGACCTTCCGTGCTTCCTGCTCGCTGACGTGGGTGCGGGAGTTCTGTGCGGTCGGGCTCATCGGGTCTGCCTCCCAGGGCGAATTGTAACAACCGTGCTGCCGCTTCGCGGCGCGTCGTCGACCTCTTACCGCAGTGCGGCATGAAGTCTACCGCAGCGCGGCAAGATTGTCACGGTGCGGCAAACGGCACCTCCGGGGGCCCCCTTCGCTCCCCCTCAGCGGCTGCGGATCGCCCCGGCGACGCCGGCCAGAACCAGGACTGCGCCGGCCGCCATCCGTGCGGTCACCGGCTCCTGCAGGACCAGCACACCGAGGAGCACGGCGACCACCGGAGCCGTGTAGGAGATGAGCGACGCCAGCACGGCGGAGCTGCGGCCGAGGAACCAGAAGTAGATCGTGAACGAGAGCGCGGAGCCGAAGATCGCCAGGTAGAGCGTGGCCAGGATCGCCGGCGCGTGGAACTGGATCGGCTGTCCGCGCTCGAAGGCGAGCGAGAGGACCGAACAGACCGCCGCCGCGAGCAGCATCGGCACCGCGGCGAACGACAGCGGCGTCGTCCCCTTTCCCCATCGCTTCACCGCCAGACTCCCCGAGGCCGAAATCGCCGAGGCGACGAGGAGCGTCGCGCCGCGCAGCCGGACCGCCTCGCCACCGAGGCGCGCGAAATCCTCCGAGAAGATCACCGCCACGCCGACGAAGCCGCTGGCGACGCCGGCGAGTCGCCTCCAGCTCGATCGCTCCTCGGGAAGGATCCAGCGCGACAGCACGACCAGCCAGAGCGGGAAGGTCGCGAACAGGACGGCGGCCAGCCCGCTCGGTACGACCTGCTCCGCCCAGTAGATGATCGAGTACGGAAAGATGAAGGTGGCGAAGCCGTTGTAGAGCCAGAGCCAGCGCTCGGCCGACGTCCGGCCGAGCCTCTCACCGCGCAGGCGGGCGAGGCTGATCAGCAGCACGCCGGCGACGGCGAAGCGGATCGCGACACCGGCGAGCGGCGGGATCCCCTCGAGCCCGAAACGGATCGCCGCCCAGGTCGTGCCCCAGATCAGCGTGAGAGAGAGGAAAGCGCCGAGCTCGCGGCCTCGCAGCGACATCGCCGCCGCACTCTAGCCGAGGTCCGGCCCCTCCTCGCGCCGTCCGGATCCGTTTTAGAGTCGGGTTCCGGAAGGAGAACCGATGACCCGCTTCTATCTCTGGCTGAACGCCGCGCTCTACGCCCTCTTCGCCGCGGCCACCGTGCTGAATCCGGAACGCCTGCAACGTTCGATCGGCTATTTCACGGTCGACAACTCGGGCAGCTCCGAGTTCCTGGTGATCTATGCCGGCCTCGAGCTCGGCTTCGCGGCCTTCTTCGGCCTCGCGGCGCTCCGCCCGGCGCTCCGGCGCGGCGCCGCCTGGTTCTCGATCTGCCTCTACGGCGGCATCGTCGCCTTCCGGCTTCCCAGCCTGCTGATCTATCACCCGGTACGGACGGTCACCCTCGTCCTCGCGGCGGGCGAGGTTCTGCTGCTCCTCGGCGCGGCGCTCCTCGTCCGTCGGCACCCGCTGCCGGAGGAAGAGTGACGGTGGGCGGCTCGGACGGACTGCTCGCGCCGTTTCTCGCCGGGGTCGCCCCCTGGCTCTACGCCGACTCCGCCTGGTGGACGGCGATCGGGCTGCTCGGCAACGGGATCTTCAGCAGCCGCTTCATCATCCAGTGGCTGGCGTCCGAGAAGCGCAAGGCGGTGCACGTCCCGCCGCTCTTCTGGCACCTGTCGTTCTGGGGGAGCGTGCTTTCGCTCGTCTATGCCATCCACATCGACAAGCTGCCGATCATCCTCTCGTTCGCCTTCCTGCCGTTCCTCTACGGCCGGAACCTGGCGTTGCTGCGCCGCGGAGCGAACGCCGAACCGGCGCCTCAGGGATAGATCTTGTAGAGCATCCGCGGGTACGGAATCGTCTCGCGGACGTGGTCGAGCTTGCACATCCAGGCGACGAACCGCTCGAGCCCCATGCCGAAGCCGGAATGCGGGCACGATCCGTACTTGCGGACGTCGAGGTACCACTGGAACGCCTCCACCGGCAGCTCGTGGTCGCGGATCTTCTCGAGCAGGAGGTCGTGGTCGTGGATGCGCTGGCTGCCGCCGATGATCTCGCCGTACCCCTCCGGGGCGAGGATGTCGAGACCGAGAACCGTCTTCGGGTTCTCCGGATCGGGCTGCATGTAGAACGCCTTGAAAGCGGCCGGGAAGCGCGAGATCAGCACCGGCCGGTCGAAGTCGGCGGCGACCAGGGTCTCCTCGTCGGCGCCGAAGTCGTCGCCCCAGGCGATCGGGTTCCCTTTGGCGTTGAGCCGCTCGATCGCCTCGGAATAGGTAATCCGCGGGAAAGGGGGGATCACCCGCTCGAGGGCGGTCGTGTCGCGCTCGAGCACCTTGAGATCCTCTTCGCATCGGTCGAGCACCCGCATCACCAGCGCGCAGACGAACTCCTCGGCGAGATCGCAGAGGCCGTCGAACTCGAGGAACGCGACCTCCGGCTCCACCATCCAGAACTCCATCAGGTGCCGGCGGGTCTTCGACTTCTCGGCGCGGAACGTCGGGCCGAAGCAGTAGACCTTGCCGAAGGCGGAGATCGCCGGCTCGAGGTAGAGCTGCCCCGACTGGGTGAGGTACGCCTTGTCGCCGAAGTAGTCGGTCTCGAACAGCGTCGACGTCCCCTCGCACGCCGCGGGTGTGAGGATCGGCGAGTCGATCCGCACGTAGTCGCGCGAGTGGAAGAAGTCGTGGATCGCCTGCTCCACTTCGCTCCGCACCCGCAGCGCGGCCCGCTGGCGGCTCGAACGCAGCCAGAGGTGCCGGTTCTCCATCAGGAAGGCCGTGCCGTGCTCCTTCGGCGTGATCGGAAAATCCTGGGTGAGATGCAGGACCGCGAAGTCGGTCAGCTGGATCTCGACGCCGAGCGGCGACCGCGAGTCCTCCTTGACGATCCCGGCAGCCCGCACCGTGGACTCCTGGGTGACGCGCTCGACTTCGCTCCAGGCCTCGGGAGAGAACTCCGCCTTGCTGGCGACGCCCTGGATGACGCCGCTGCCGTCGCGGACCTGCAGGAAGCCGATCTTGCCGCTCGACCGCTTCTGGACCAGCCAACCGTACAGAGTGACCGTCTCGCCGACATGGTCACGGAGATGCTTGATGGGGATGGAACGGCTGCTCATCAGGGAAGTTTATCAACTGGCGGTCCGGATTCTTCGGCCAAAGCGACGATCGCCGCCGCAGCAGCCGCCTGTTCGGCGGCCTTCTTGGTCCGCCCGCTCCCCGTCCCGCCGGACTCGCCGCGCAGCCGCACTTCGACGGAGAACAGCTTGTCGTGGTCCGGGCCGCTCTCGCCGACGACGCTGTAGACCGGCAGGTCCCAGCCGCGCGACTGGGCGAGCTCCTGGAGCGTCGTCTTGGCGTCGGCGACGCGCGCCTCGACCGGCCGCGAGACCGCCCAGTCGAGGTAGCGCGTGACGACCTCGCGGGCGCGATCGAATCCGGCGTCGAGGTAGACCGCTCCGAAGAGCGCCTCCACGACGTCCGCCAGCAGCGAGCTCTTGCCGCGCCCGCCGGCCCGCTCTTCGCCCACTCCGAGGCGCAGCGAGTCGCCGAGGGTGATCGCCTCCGCCCAGGCGGCGAGCGACGCCGAGCTCACGAGGTCGGCCTTCGAGCGCGACAGCTCCCCTTCCGGCTGTTCGCGGTGGCGCGCGAACAGGAAGTCGGCGGCGACCAGGCCGAGGACCGCGTCACCCAGGAACTCGAGGCGCTCGTAGTGCGCCCCTCTGCCCAGCTCATTGGCGTAGGAGCTGTGGGTGATCGCCTCTTCGGCGAGCGCCGGATCGCCGAACGCGTGTCCGAGCCGCGATTCGAGAGTGGCGAGGTCGATCGTCATCCTTGCCACCCTAGCGCCGCCCGAAACGCCGCTCGAGATCGGCGTCGGTCAGGCGCAGCACGACCGGACGACCGTGGGGACAGGCGAACGGGTGTTCGGCGCGGAAGAGCTCGGTCACCATCGCCTCGAGCTTCTCCGGCGCCAGCGCGTCGTGCATCTTGACCGCCGCCTTGCACGCGAGGCTGGCAGCGAAGTCGTCGAGCAGGCGGACCCGGAGGTTCGCCGCGGTGGCGTCCTCGTCCCCGGCGAGCTCGAGGAGCAGCGCCTCCGCCTCCGCCAGCGGCAGCACCGCGGGCATCGCGGTGACGGCGACGACCCCATCCGACAGCTCGCGGACCTCGAAGCCGGCCCCCTCGAGGTCGTCCGCGAGCTCGATCAGCCGGCCGCGTTCCGAGCGTGCGAGCTCGAGCTGCAGCGGCGCCAGGAGCCGCTGCGAGGCGACCGCGCGCGCCGCGAGCGCCTGCCGGAAGCGCTCGTAGAGGATCCGTTCGTGGGCGACGTGCTGGTCGATCAGGTAGAGACCGTCGGGACCTTCGAGCAGGATGAGCGCGCCCTTGTACTGCCCGAGCAGGCGGAAGCGGTTGGTCTCGCCGCCGCGTCCCGAGAGCGGCAACGGAATCGGCTCCCGGTCGAGCGGCGCCAGCGCCAGCTCGGCGAGCCGCGGATCGAAGCCGGAGCGCGGCTCCGCGGGCCTCCAGGCGAGCTCCGGCGTCGCACCCCCGCCTCCGGGAGAGCCCGGGACCGCCGGTTCACGGAGCTCCTCCGCACCGCCGCTGCCCTCCCAGGCGAACGGCGCGGCCGGCAGGGTCGAAGCCACCCGCAGCGGAGCCGCCTCTTCGCCGCGCGCCCGCGCCAGCGCGGCCCGCAGCTCCCCGCCCAGCCGGTCCATCAGCCGCGGATCGCGGAAGCGGACCTCCGCCTTCTGCGGATGGACGTTGACGTCGACTTCGTCGGGCGGGATCTCGAGGAACAGGAAGAGCGCCGGGAACTCGTCGCTCCGCCACTCCTCCCGGACCGAGCGGTAGAACGTCGCCAGCACGGCGCGGTCGCGCACCAGCCGGCGGTTGACGAAGACGAAGCTGCGCCGCGTCCCGCGCGCGGTCGCCGGCGAGCCGACGAAGCCGTGCATCGCTCCCCGCGCCCCGTCGCCGATCGACGCCAGCCCGGCCGCCAGCGATTCGCCGAAGACCTCGGCGATGCGCCGGCGCAGGGCGTCGCTGGAGTCCGGGTCGGGCTGCGCCTGCGCTTCGAGGAGGGTGCGCGTCTCGCTCCGCGTGCGGAAGGCGACCTCGGGCCGCGCGAGGACGTACCCCTCGATCACTTCGACCGCCCGCCGCAGCTCGGTTTCGCGCGACTTGAGGAACTTGCGCCGCGCCGGGACGTTGAAGAAGAGCGAACGCACGTCGATCGTCGTGCCGCGCGGCCGCGCCGTCGGCTCGGCGGTGAGGACACGCCCGCCCTCGAGAAGGACTCGGGTCCCTTCGCCCGGGGCGACCGCCGTCGTCAGCTCGACCTTGGCGACCGCGGCGATCGTCGCCAGCGCTTCGCCGCGGAAGCCCAGGGTCGCGACCCGCTCGAGATCCTCGATCGCCGCGATCTTGCTCGTCGCGTGGCGATCGAAGGCGCGCAGCGCGTCGTCGCGATCCATCCCCGTGCCGTCGTCCGCGACACGCACCCGCTGACGTCCTCCGCCCTGGAGCTCGACTTCGACCTTGGTCGCGCCGGCATCGAGGGCGTTCTCGACCAGCTCCTTCACCACCGAAGCGGGCCGCTCGACGACCTCACCGGCGGCGATCTGGGAGACGAGGCGGTCGGGAAGGAGTCGGATGCGGGGCATGGGAGCGAGGTCGGACCGGCGGCCGGGTCCGGCCCCGAATGATCTCGCGGATCGCCGCGCTCCGCCAGTTGCGTGCCGCCGGAACGGCGCGCGATCCGCAGCGGGCCGCTATGCTCGACGCCGGTGCGACTCCCCCCGGCTCCCGCCCGACTGGTTCTCGCCGCGGCGCTCCTCGTCGCCTGTGGCGGCGGACCGCCCGGGCAGCGCGAGCTCGATCTGCGGTCGCGCGCGGGGGAGGTCCGGAGCTGGGCGGAGAGCTCGGAGATCGATCTCGGGAACGGCCGGGATCCGGCGCTCGTCGGCGGCTGGAGCACCCCCTCCGCGGCGGATGCCGGCTATCTCTGGGGAGCCGGCGGCGGTTCGGAGCTCGAGTTCCGCCGCGCCGATGCCCGCGCCTTCCGGATCCACCTTCGCGGCTGGGCGCATCCGCGCCTCCCCGGAGGGCAGGAGGCGATCCTGTCGATCAACGACCAGCCCCTCGGAGCGGTGCGGCTCGGGACGGAGCCGACCGTGGTTTCGATCGAGGTCCCGTCCGGCGTCGTCCGACCGGGACGGAACCGCCTCTCGTTCAGCTACCCGGTGGTCGTTCCGACCGGGCGGTTCGGTCGCCTCTTCGGCCCGGCCTGGGACCGGATCCGGTTCGACTCTGCCCGCTCCGGGAGCGACGCGGCGGCCACCATCGGCGAGGACGGGATTCTTCTTCCCGCCGCCACCGCCCTCGACTTCGTCGAGGAGCTGCCGGGAGGAACGGTACTCCACCTCGCCGGGATCGACGAGCCGGCCGGGCTCCGGCTCGCGATCGACGTCTCCCGGGAGGGCGAAGAGCCCCGATTCGACCTCCCTACCCGGCGATCCTGGGGCAACCGGGCGATCGTGCTGGGCGGAGCCCCGACCGCGAAGACGATCTGCCGGGTCACGCTGCGCGCCGTCCCGGCGACTTCGGCCGGCGGCACGCTGAGCGGGTCGGCCCCGGTCCGGATCCGTTCGGCGGCGCTTCGCCTCCCTTTCGCGGCAGCGAAGAGACGGAAGACCCAGGACGCCGCCCCCCAAGCCGCCGCGCCGATCCGGCCGAGCTTCGTCGTCTACCTCGTCGACGCCCTGCGCGCGGATCGACTCGGGCCGTACGGCGCGGTGCGGCCGGCGACTCCCGGCCTCGACCGCTTCGCCGCGCAGGCGACGCTCTTCGAGCAGGCCCGCGCCCAGAGCTCGTGGACCCGCCCGACCGTCGCCACGCTGTTCACCGGGCTGACACCGCTCGGCCACGGCGCGACCGGAACCACGAGCCGCCTCCCGGCGACCGTGCGAACCCTCGGCGCCCGTCTGCGCGGCGCCGGCTATCGCACGGCTTACGTCACCGCCAACGGCAACACGTCGCAGGCGTTCGGCTTCGACCAGGGGATCGACGACTTCCTCTGGCTTTCGGGGACGGCGCCCGAAGAGAAGGTCCCCTGGCCCACCGTGCACCGGGCGGCGTTTGCGATGCTCGATGCGATCGATCCGGAGGTTCCGTTCCTGCTCGTGGTCCACACCGTCGAAACGCATGCCCCGCACCGGCCCGCTCCCGCGGAGCGCGCCCGCTGGGCCGCCGGAGCCGATCCCGCGCTCGGCGAGCGCTCCGTGCTGGTCACGCTGCCGGCGCGTCCGCCGAGCCCCGGGGAGGTGAGTCAGGTCGCCGCGCTCTACGACGCCGAGGTCGCCAGCGCCGACGCCGGGTTCGACCGTTTCCTGAGCGAGCTCGGACGACGACGTTCGATGGCCGGGATCTCGGTCGTCTTCCTCTCCGATCACGGCGAGGAGCTGTTCGACCACGGCGGTGTCGAGCACGGCCGGAACCTGTACGAAGAGCAGTTGCGGATCCCGCTCCTCTGGTCCCTGCCCGGTGCGCCGGGTGGCCGCCGTATCGCGACGCCGATCGATCAGCTCGACTTCCTTCCGACGATCCTCGCGCTCGCCGGCCTGCCGGCCGACCCGACGCTCCCGGGGAGGAGCTTCGCGCCGGCCCTCCGCGGCGCCGAGCCTCCGCCCGAGCGCTCGTCCGCGGCCTGGCTCGACCGGCTCGCCTTCCATGCCGAGGCGGTCTCGTTCGACGGCTGGAAGCTGGTCCGCGATCTCCGCCCCCGGGCCCACGCCGAGAGCGTCGAGGAGAGTCTCTTCCATCTCGCGGAGGACGCCACCGAGGGCAGCCCGCTCCCCGCCCGTACCAATCTGCGCGCCGCCTTCCTGCGCGCCAGGCTGCGCGGCTGGGCGGCACGCTCCGGCGCCGCCGTCGACCGCGAGAGTGCCGCGATCGACGAGAGCCTGCGCCGCGAGCTCGAAGCGCTCGGCTATCTCGACTGACGCCGGCGCTACCTGCCGACGCCGCGCTCGCGCAGCGCCGCCTGGGCGGCGGCGAGGCGGGCGACCGGGACACGGAACGGCGAACAGGAAACGTAGTCGAGGCCGATCCGGTGGCAGAAGTCGATCGACTTGGGATCGCCGCCGTGTTCGCCGCAGATGCCGATCTCCATTCCGGGTCGCGTCGCGCGCCCGAGCTCGACACCCATCTTCATCAGCTTGCCGACCCCGCCCTCGTCGATCGAAGCGAACGGATTCTCCGGCAGGATCCCGCGATCGATGTACTCCACCAGGAAGCCCTTCTCGGCGTCGTCGCGCGAGATCGCGAACGTGGTCTGGGTCAGGTCGTTGGTGCCGAAGGAGAAGAACTGGGCGTAGCGGGCGAGCTCGTCGGCGGTGAGCGCGGCGCGCGGGATCTCGATCATGGTGCCGAACTTGTAGTCGATCCGGCGGCCGCGTTCGGCCATCACCTTCTCGGCCTCCTCCTCCAGCGCCTTCTGCTGCACCTCGAGCTCGCGCCAGTGGCCGGCGAGGGGAATCATCACCTCGGGATGCACGTCGACTCCGTCGGCGGCACAGTCGCAGGCCGCCTCGAAGATCGCGCGCACCTGCATCCTGGTGAGCGCCGCGAGGTGGATCCCGAGCCGCACGCCGCGCAGGCCCAGCATCGGATTCGCCTCGTGCAGCTTCTCGATCGCCGCGAGCACCTTGCGACGCTCTTCGAGCCGCTCCGGATCGCTGCCGGTGTCGGCCAGCTCGTCGACCTCCATCGCGACTTCGACCTCGGCCGGGAGGAACTCGTGCAGCGGCGGGTCGATCAGACGCACGATCACCGGCAGACCGTCCATGGCGCGGAACAGGCCGTCGAAGTCCGCGCGCTGGTGCGGCAGGAGCTCCTCGAGACAGGCGGCGACGACCGCCGGATCGTCCTTGCCGAGGATCATCCGCTGCACCAGCGGCAGGCGGTGGGTCTCGAAGAACATGTGCTCGGTGCGACAGAGGCCGATCCCCTGGGCGCCGTAGCCGCGCGCCCGCCGCGCATCGACCGGGTAGTCCGCGTTCGCCCAGACCTGGAGGCGGCGCGCCTCGTCCGCCCAGCCCAGGAGCCTGAGCAGATAGGGATCGTTGAGGTCCGGAACGACGGTGTCGAGAGCGCCGGCGTAGACCTCGCCGTGGGTGCCGTCGATCGAGATCTCGTCGCCCTCCGCGAGGCTCCTGCCACCCACGGAGATCGTGCGCTTCTGCAGGTCGATGGCGAGCTCCGCGACGCCGACGACCGCCGGCTTGCCGAACTGACGCGCCACCAGCGCCGCGTGGCTCGTGCGGCCGCCGCGGCTCGTCAGGATCCCCTTCGCCGCCAGCATGCCGTGGACGTCGTCCGGCTTGGTCTCGGGGCGGACCATGATGACGGCACGCTTCTCCTTCGACCAGCGCTCGGCCGTGTCGGCATCGAGCGCGATCTGCCCCACCGCGGCGCCGGGCGAGACGTTGAGACCCGTCGCGAGCCGGTCCCCGCGCTCCACCGCCTCCCGGGTCGAGCTCTTCTCGAACTGGTCGTGGAGGAAGAAGTCGATCTGATCGGGGGAGACGCGGAGCACCGCCTGCTCGCGCGTGATCAGTCCCTCTTCGGCCATGTCGACGGCGATCCGCACCGCCGCCTGCGCGGTCCGCTTGGCGTCCCGCGTCTGCAGCATCCAGAGCTTGCCGTTCTCGATGGTGAACTCGACGTCCTGCATCTCGCGATAGTGCGCTTCGAGCGTGCGCGCCACCTGCTCGAACTCGGCCCAGCTCGCCGGCATCTCGGTCCGCAGCTGCTCGATCGGCTTGGTGCTCCGGATTCCGGCGACCACGTCCTCGCCCTGGGCGTTGGTCAGGTAGTCGCCCTCGATCTGGTTCTCGCCGGTGGCGCCGCTCCGGGTCATGGCGACTCCGGTGGCCGATCCGTCGCCGAGATTGCCGAACACCATCGTGCAGATGTTCACCGCCGTCCCCAGATCGTGCGGGATCTTGGCGGCGTTGCGGTAGTCGACGGCCCGGCGGCCGTTCCAGCTGCGGAAGACCGCCTCGACCGCCAGGCGGATCTGCCGTCGCGCCTCCTGCGGGAACGGCTCCCCCGTCTCGCGCCGGAAGATCTCGAGGAAGCGGGCGGTCACGTCGCGCCAGGCCGCAGCGTCGAGGTCGGAGTCGTTCTCCGTCCGCGCCGCCGCCCGTGCCGCGGTGAGCACCTCCTCGAACGGCTCGTCGGCGATCTCCATCACCACTGAGCCGAACATCTGGATCAGGCGCCGGTAGCTGTCGTAGGCGAACCGCGGATCGCCGGTCAGGGCGGCGAGCCCCTCGGCCGCGGCGTCGTTCAGGCCGATGTTGAGGACGGTGTCCATCATCCCGGGCATCGAGAACCTGGCGCCCGAGCGGCAGGAGACGAGGAGCGGATTCGCCGGGTCACCGAACCGCTTGCCGGTCAACTCCTCGAGCCGGTTCAGCGCCGCCTCGAGCTGCCCGGCGAGCCCGTCGGGGAACTGACCGTGCGCCGCCAGATAGGCGTTGCAGGCCTCGGTCGTGACCGTGAAACCGGGCGGCACCGGCAGGCCGATGCGGGTCATGTCGGCGAGGTTCGCGCCCTTCCCGCCGAGAAGCCCGCGCACGGCGTCCCATCCGCCGGCCGCCGCTTCCGCGGCGGGGAGCTCGTCGAAGGCGTAGATCCATCGCGTCTCTCCAGCCTGGGCGCTCGCCATTCCGGTCCCCCTTTCCGTCCGTCTACCGTCCCTGTCCGGCCTCCGCGGTGCGCGCCGCGACCTTCTCGACGACGACCTGCGACAGATCCGCGAGACGCAGGACCTGCCGATGGATCGACTGCAGAAGCGCCAGCCGGTTCGACTTCACCGCCTCGTCGGGATCCATCACCAGCACGTCGACGAAGAACCGGTCGAGCGCCGGAGCGAGCGCCGCGACCCGTCGCAGCCCGCTCCGGAAGTCGCGCACCGCGACCGCCTGGTCCACTTCCGTCGCGAGCGCTTCGGCCGCTCCGCCGAGCGCCGACTCCGCCGGCAGCGAGAGGCGCGCCCGGTCGAGGACGAACGGCTCCAGGCCGCGGACGATGTTGGCGATCCGCTTCGCCGACTGCGCCACGGCAACGAAGTCCGTTTCGCCGCGCAGCTCCCGGACCGCCAGGGCCCGCGCCCGGATGCCGCGGAGATCGAGCGCTTCCCCGTCGGCGCCCATCGCCGCGGCGATCTCGTCGTAGCTCGATCCGTTCTCGCCGAGCACGAAGGCCAGGCGATCGCGCAGGAAGTCGCTCAGGAGCGCCAGCGCCCGCCGCTGCTCCTCTCCACCCGCGGCGCCTTTCGCGGCACCCGCGAGCCGCGTCGCGAGGAGCTCCCGGGCCCGTTCGAGCGCTCCGGCGAGATCGACCTCGATCTCGCCGTCGAGAACGATCCGCACCACGCCGAGCGCCGCGCGGCGGAGACCGAACGGATCCTTCGACCCGGTCGGAACGAGTCCGAGACCGAAGAATCCGACCAGCGTGTCGATGCGGTCGGCGAGGGCCACCGTCTGGGCCACCGCCCCGCGCGGGATCGGATCGTCGGCGGAAGCCGGCAGGTACTGATCGTAGAGCGCCGTCCAGACCGCCTCGGGCGCCCCTTCGGCGCGGGCGTAGATCCCGCCGACCTGCCCCTGCAGCGAGGTGAACTCCTTCACCATGTCGGTCGTGAGGTCGACCTTCAGGAGCCGCGCCGCCTGCTCGACCTCCGCCGCCGGAGCTCCGGCGATCGTCGTGGCGAGGGCCGCCAGGCGCTCGGCCTTCTCGGCGTAGCTCCCGAGCTTGTCGTGGAAGGTGAGGCCGGCGAGCTGGGCGGCGCGCTCCGCGAGGGGCGTGGAGCGGTCCTTCTCGAAGAAGAACCGGGCGTCGGCGAGACGCGCCGCGACGACCCACTCGTTGCCGGCGCGCACCCGTCCGACCGGATCGTCGGGACGGTCCATGACCGTCAGGAAGACCGGCAGCAGAGCTCCGTCCTTCTCGACGGTGAGGGCGCTCTGGTGATCGCGCAGCGACGTGGCAAGCACTTCGCGCGGCAGCGACACGAGCTCGGGAGCGAACGAGCCCTCCATCACGCCGGGAATCTCGCAGATCGCCGCCAGCTTCTCGAGCAGCGGTTCGTCGGGGACCAGCGTACCGCCGAGCGCCGTCGCACGCTCCGCCATTCTCTCGGCGAGGAGACGCTGGCGCTCGGCCGGAAAGATCACGATCCCGCGCCGGTCGAGCTCGGCCAGGTACTCCTCCACGCCGTGGACCGCGAACGGCTCCGGGGAGAGCGTGGGATGGCCGGCGCTCCGGTTCCCGGCGGCGACTCCGAACAGCTCGAAGGGGACGACCTCGCCGTCGAAGAGCGCCACGACGCCGTGCACCGGACGCACCCAGGGCCCCACTCCGCTTCCCCAGCGCATCGTCTTCGCCCAGGCGAGCTGCGCGAGGAGCCGCGGCACGAGCTCGGCGAGGACGTCGGCGGTCGCCCGGCCCGGCGTTTCGCGGGTCGCGACCAGGTACTCGCCGGCCGCGGTCTCCGCGGACGGGGTGCCGATCCGCGACGCGAAGTCGCCGACCGTGCGCAGGATCCGGCCCTTCTGCGCCTCCACGACCCGCAGCTCGGACTCCGCCACGTCGCACTTCCTGGCGAAAGCGCCGACGGCGGCCGTCGGCTCGCCGGTCGGCGAGAGCGCGTTCTTGAGCGGCGGACCGAGCACTTCGTCCGACCGGTCGCGCTCTTTCGCCGGGACGCCGCGCAGGATGAGCACCAGGCGGCGCGGCGTGAACGCGCCGTCGAGCGCCGACGGCGCCAGTCCGCGGGCCATCAGCTCCTCGAACAGGCGCGTTCCGAGCTCCCGGGTCGCCGCGGGAAGCATCCGCGCCGGAATCTCCTCGACTCGCACTTCGAGGAGGAACTCGCCTCCTGCCGTCGCGCCGACCTCAGCCACGGGCCACCTCCGACGGGGCGTCGTCGCCGGAAGCCGGCGACAGCAGGGGGAACCCGAGGCGCTCGCGGCTCGCCAGGTACTCGCGGGCGCAGCCGATCGCGAGATCGCGGATCCGCTTCATCAATCCGACGCGCTCGGTGACCGACACGGCCCCGCGCGCGTCGAGGAGGTTGAAGAGATGCGAGCACTTGAGGGCGCACTCGTACGCCGGGAGGACGATCCCGGCGTCGAGACAGCGCCGCGACTCCGCCTCGTAGCCGTCGAGCTGACGGCGCAGGAAATCGACGTCGGCGATCTCGAAGTTGTACTTCGAGAACTCCATCTCGTCCTGCCAGCGGACCTGCCCGTAGTCGACACCGCCCGGGACCCAGCGGATGTCGTAGATCGACTTCTCGAGGCCGAGGAACATCGTGATGCGTTCGAGGCCGTAGGTGATCTCGCACGGAATCGGCGCCAGCTCCAGGCCACCCGCCTGCTGAAAGTAGGTGAACTGGGTGATCTCCATGCCGTCGAGCATCACCTGCCAGCCGACGCCCCAGGCGCCGAGAGTCGGGGCTTCCCAGTTGTCCTCCTCGAAGCGCAGATCGTGCACCTTGAGATCGACTCCCATCGCCTCCAGACTGCGCACGTAGAGCGCCTGCACGTCGAGCGGTGCCGGCTTCAGCACCACCTGGAACTGGGTGTGCTTGTAGAGTCGGAACGGATTCTCGCCGTACCGCCCGTCCGCCGGCCGCCGGGACGGCTGAACGTAGGCCACGTTCCACGGCTCCGGGCCGAGGACGCGGAGAAACGTGTCGGGGTGCATCGTACCGGCGCCGACCTCGAGATCGTACGGCTGCTGCAGCACGCAGCCCTGTTCCGCCCAGAATCCGGACAGCGCCAGGATCAGTTCCTGAAAACTCTTCATCCTCTCCCTTTCACATTCCGCCCGGCAATCCGCCGAGCGTCCTTTCCATCACCGTCAGGCTGCGGATCTCGTGCTGCAGGAAATGCCGCCGCACCCGCCCGACCACTTCGCCGACCTCGACGAGGATCTCCGCCGACGGCGGTGATGCCGCCATCGCCGCGAGATTCTCGCGCCCGATCCGGCGCCAGAAGCGGATCGCCGCCGGTCCCACCCGCAGCGCCCCCTGCCCGGCACAGCTCCGGCAGAGCAGCGTCTCGCCGCTCGCCGGCAGCGCCGCGCCGCCCTCGAGATCGCGCCCGCACTGCGGGCACTCGATCGGCGGCGGGAAGATCCCGGCGAGCCGCAGGAGCCAGCTCTCGTAGTACGCCGTCGCGAGACGCCGGTCCGCTCCCCCCTCGAGCGCTTCGACCGTCGTGTCGAGCAGCCGGAACGCCACCTCGGACGGCTCGTTCTCCTGCGCGAAGACCGCCATCTGCTCGGCGAGCGAGGCGCCGAGCAGGATCCCTTCGAGGTCGGAGGCGAGCGACTTCGCCGGCCGGATCAGCTCGACGGAGTTGATCCGGACGAGATCGCGCCCCTCCTTCTCCACCCATCCGATCCGCACCTTGGCGAGCGGCTGCAGCTCTCCGGCGAAGCGGCTGTAGCGACGCTTCGCGCCGCGCGCCACCCCGCGATGCCTGCCGTCCTCCCGGGTAAGGAACTCGACCACCCGGTCGGCCTCCTGGAGATCCTGGACCGACAGGAGAATCGCTTCGGCCTGCTTCAGCTTCACGACGGAAGCCTATCGTGAGCCGCGTCAGTGCGGGACTTGTCGGAGCAGCGCCGCAGCGAGCGAGAAGTAGACGAAGATGCCGGTGACGTCGTGCACGGCGGCGAGCACCGGGCCGGAGGCGACGGCCGGATCCAGACCCACCCGCCGCAGGCCGAGCGGCAGGAGCGCCCCGGCGATCGCAGCCAGGAAGATCGAGATGAGGAGCGCCAGGCCGACCGCGAGCCCCAGCCGCCAGCTGCGCTCGAGCAGCAGGGCGGCGCAGCCGACGAGGACTCCGCAACCGAGCCCGAGGAGGATTGCCACCTTCGCCTGCCGGACGAGGAACTCGACCAGGCGTCCTCCCCCGGTGGCGAGCTCCCCCGAGGCGAGTCCGCGCACGACCAGCGTCGTGCTCTGGTGCCCGACCGACCCGCCCAGACCCATGATCAGCGGCACGAAGGCCAGCAGATAGAGAGCGTCGCTCATACGGACCTGGTAGAGCTGCAGCAGGAACCCCGTGGCCAGGAGCCCGACCGCCGAGAGCAGCAGGGAGGGAAGCCGCAGCCCCACGACCCGCAGGGTGCGCTCCTCGTAGAGGATCTCCCCCTCGGTCGTTCCCGCCATCTTGAAGAGGTCCTCGGTCGCCTCCTCCTGGACGACGTCGATGATGTCGTCGACGGTGACGATCCCGACTAGCCGGTTCTGGTCGTCGACGACGGGGACGGCGAGGAGGTCGTAGCGCGCCGCCAGGGCCGCCACCTCCTCCTGGTCGGTGTCGACGTTCACCTTGATCACCGAGCGCTGCATGATCGACGACAGCGTCTGTGCCGGTTTGGAGAACAGCAGCTGGCGCAGCGACGTCACACCCACCAGATGATTGTCGCGGTCGATCACGTAGAGATAGAAGATCATCTCGAGGTCGCGCTTCTCCTGGATCGCGCTGATCGCGGTCTGCACGGATTCCGACTCCGGCAGGGCGAACAGTTCGGTGTCCATGATCCGGCCGGCCGATCCCTCGCGGAATCCGAGATGCGTCTCCACGGCGGCGAGACCGCCGAGGTTCGCCAGGTCGAGCACGCGGTCGTGGAGCTCTTCGGGCAGCGACTCGAGGACGAAGACCGCGTCGTCGATCGGAATGCGCTGCAGGAGATCGGCGGTGCGCTCGGGCGGTAGCCGCTCGAGCAGGTCGAGACGCTGCGCGGGCGCCATCTCCGACAGCAGCCCGCCGGCGGCGTCGGGCAGATCGGCCGCCAGGATCTCGAACAGCTCGAGCTGCCGGGTGGTGTCCAGATCGGCGAGGAGGACCACCGCGTCGCCGGGCCGGAGGCGGCCGAGCAGGCGCGACAGGTCGGCCCGGGCGCCGCGCGCTAGATAGCGCTCGATCGTCTCGGCGAGGCGCTCGTGACGCCGCTCCGGCTCGCTCGCGACAGGGGTCTCCACGCGCGAAAATGTAGCACGCGCGGCGCCACGGAACGCCCCGGGAAGCGTTACACTCCCGTCATGTCGCTGCCTCTGGCACTCCTCGTCGACGACGAAGCCGGCATCCTCGCGACCCTGGCGGGAGTCCTCTCCGACAACGGCTTCGAAGCGCTCACCACGGCGAGCGGAGTCGAGGCAATCGACCTCTATCGCGAACGCAGGCCGGACATCGTCTTCCTCGACGTCTGGCTTCCGGACCGCGACGGACTCGAAACCCTGCAGGCGCTCCGCGACCTCGACCCCGACGCCGCGGTGGTGATGATTTCCGGGCACGGGACCACGACCACCGCGGTGCGCTCGATCAAGATGGGAGCATTCGAATATCTCGAGAAGCCGCTCTCCTACGAGCAGGTCCTGGTCGCCGCCCGCGGCGCGCTCGCCGCCCGACGTTCCGGACCCGCCCGGACGGCGGAGTCGGCCCCCGCTGCCGGCGATGCGACGACCGCCACCCGGCTGCCGCCGCCACCGCTCCGCCACCTCCGGCGCTCCGCCACGCCGCAGCGCACGTTGCGGCAGAACATCGTCCTCTACGGCATGGGGCTCCACTCCGGCGGCCGGACCGGCCTCGTCCTGCAGCCGCTCCCGCCCGGCTCCGGGATCCATTTCCATTCGATGCCGTCCGGACTCTCCATCCCCGCCCGCGTCGAAGCGGTCGGCGACGCCGAGTACGCCACGACGCTGGGCGCCAACGGCGCCTCGATCAAGACGGTCGAGCATCTCCTGTCGGCGCTCCACGCATCGGGCGTGACCAACCTGCTGATCAAGGTGCACGGCGAGGTTCCGGTCCTCGACGGCTCGGCAATCGAATTCTGCCGCACGCTGGAGGCGATCGGTCTCGCCGACCAGGACGAACCGCGACAGGAGTTCGTCGTCGACCGCAGGTACGAAGTCGGAAGCGGCGAGAAGAGTCTCGTTCTCGAACCGTACGACGGCTTCGCGATCTCCTACCTGCTGCGCTATCCGCCGCCGATCGGCACGCAGCAGTTCGATTTCGAGCTCACCGACTTCGCCGCCTACGAGCGCGAAATCGCGCCGGCTCGCACCTTCGGTTTCATGCGCGACCTGAAGATGATGAACGAGCTCGGGCTCGGTTCGGGCGGCCGCCTCGACAACTTCATCCTCGTCGGCGAGGACAACGTGATCAACACCGAACTCCGCTTCCCGGACGAGTTCGTCCGCCACAAGATCCTCGACGTGATCGGCGACCTCTACCTGCTCGGGTATCCGCTGCGCGGCAGAGTCACGGCCCGGCTGACCGGCCACCGCGACAACATCGCGATGGTGCGCAAGCTCGTCGACGAGAACCGCCTCGACGCCTGACCTCAGTCGTCGTCCGGAAGATCCCCGGAAAGCTCCTCCAGCAGCGCCGCGTCGCCGTCGACGTTCGAAGCGTGGATGTCCCGCGCGAGCTCCCGTACTACGTGCGGGTTCTCGCGCCAGTCCGGCTCGCAGCGGATCTGCAGGTCGAGATAGATGCGCCGGCCGAGGAACTCCTCGAGGTCGAGCCGGGCGGCCGTTCCGACGCGCGTGAGCATCGCCCCCCGATGTCCGATCATGATCTTCTTCTGCGACTCGCGCTCGACCAGGATCGCGGCGTGGATCCGCAGCAGCTTCCCCTCGCCCGGATCGTCCCAGTGCTCGACCAGCACCGCGGTCGAGAACGGGAGCTCGTTGCGCGTCTCCATCAGAACCTTCTCGCGGATCCGCTCGGCGACGAGGAACCGTTCCGGGTGGATGGTCAGGAGCTCGGTGTCGTAAAGCGGCTCGCCCTCCGGCAGGAGCTTCCAGATCTCGTCGAGCACGCGCTCGCAGCCGTCGCCCGTCGCGGCGGAGATCGGGATCAGGGCGCGGAAGTGATCGCCCTCGGCGAAGCGCGAGAGCATCGGCAGGAGCTTCGCCTTGGCGACACGGTCGATCTTGTTGAGGAGGGCGATCTTCGGCGCCTTCACCGCGGTGACGAGGTCGAACAGGAACTGGTCGCCCTTGCCGAACGGCTCCGAGACGTCGGAGAGCAGACAGACCACGTCCGCCTCGGCCATGGCGTCGTTCGCCTCGCGCACCATCTCCCGGTTGAGTCGGTGCATCGGCCGGTGCATCCCCGGGGTGTCGTAGAAGACGATCTGTCCCTCGCGCCGGCTCAGGATCCCGACCATGCGGTTGCGCGTCGTCTGCGGCTTGTCGGAGACGATCGAGAGCCGCTCGTCGAGGAGCCGGTTCATGAGCGTCGACTTGCCGGCGTTCGGCCGGCCCACCAGCGCGACGGTTCCCGCCTTCGCCATCTTCAGCCCGCCTTGCCTTTCTTCGCCGGATGGCGGCGGACCCGCACCGCGAGCACCCGGCGTTCGTCGGCGTTCTCGATCTCGAAATGGAGGCCGGAGTGCGCGACCTGCTCGCCGGTGAGCGGCACGCGGCCGAGCGCCCCGGTGAGCAGACCGCCGACGGTCTCGACCCCCTCGCCCTCGGCCTCGACGCCGAAGAAGTCGTGCAGCGTGTCGACCGCGGCGCGCCCGTCGAGCAGCAGACTTCCGTCGTCGAGCAGCCGGTTCTCGGGCACGGCGTCGTCGTGTTCGTCGGCGATCTCTCCGACGATCTCTTCGATCAGATCCTCGACCGTGACCAGACCCTCGGTGCCGCCGAACTCGTTGAGCACGATCGCCATCTGCTGGCGCCGCGCCTGGAGCTCCTTCAGCAGATCGCCGAGCAGCTTGGTCTCCGGCACGAAGAACGGCGGCTTGGCGATCGACGCGACGGTCTCGCTGCCGCCCTTGCGGATCGCTCCGACCAGGTCGCGCAGGTGCACGACGCCGCCGATCTGGTCGATCGAGTCGCGGAACAGGGGCAACCGCGAGTGTCCCGAATCGGCGAAACGGTCGGCGAGCTCCTCGAGCGAGTCGTCGAGCCGCCCGCAGATCATGTCGACGCGCGGCGTCATGACGCTGCGCACCTGGGTGTCGCCGAAGTCGACCACGCCCCAGACGAGGTCGCGGTCTTCCGGCTCGAGGATCCCCTCCTGCGTGCCGACGTCGATGAACGCTTCGACCTCCTCCTCGGTGGCCTCCGACTCCTGCGCCTCCCCTCCCGCGGCGCTGTCCCGCGGCAGCAGCGGTGCGACCAGGCGGATGACCGGCGAGAAGCAGAACTCGCTCACGCGGTAGAACCAGGAGAGCCGGTTCAGTGCGTCCTCGGCGCTGCGCAGCAGGACCCGGCGGCTGCCGAGCTCGGCGACGGCGAGCAGCAGCGTCACCAGCAGGAGCGCCATCAGGAAGGGCCGCGCGACCCCGAGCGTCTGGGCCGCGACGGCGGCGATCAGGCAGAGCGCGAGCGGCAGCACCTTGGCGCAGACGTTGAGCAGGAAGCGGAAGACGGCGAACCGACGCCGGTCCTCCCACAGCAGACGCAGGCGGCCGCCGGACTCCTCCACCCAGTGACGCAGGCGGATCGGACCGGCGCGCTCGAGGATCGCCGTCGCCACCGAAAGCAGCGGGACCAGCCCCGCCAGCGGCAGCGCCAGCCAGACGACTCGCGGGACGGCCGCCGGGTCGATCATCGGTCGAGCCACCGGCGGCGCAGTCCGCGCTCGAGGCGCTCCATCTCTCCGTCGTCGGCTTCGTGATCGTGTCCGAGGCAGTGCAGGACGCCGTGCAGGAGGAGCAGCTTCACTTCGCGCGCCAGCGGATGGGAGTTCTCGTCGGCCTGTCGCCGCGCCGTGTCGAGCGAGATGACGATGTCGCCGAGGTGGCGACCCTCCGGAGTCATCTCGCCGGGAAAGGAGAGCACGTCGGTCGCGGTGTCCTTTCCCCGGAACTCCCGGTTGAGGCGCCGCATCGTCCGATCGCCGACCAGCCGGACTGCGAGCGAATCGTGTTCCGGGGCGAGCTCGACGGCCAGCGAGCGGAGCCAGGCGCGGAGAGGCGCCGCCGGCAGCCCGCGTGCGGGGGTCGCGCCGCGGAGCGCGACCTCGAGCGTCAACTCGCCTCCTCGCTCCGACGCGAGTAGCGATCGTAGGCGGCGACGATCTTCTGCACCAGCGGATGGCGCACCACGTCGTGCTCGTCGAACTGGACGAACTTGATCCCTTCGACCCCGGCCAGGACCTCGATCGCCTCGCGCAGGCCCGAAGGGGTCGAGCGCGGCAGGTCGATCTGCGTGATGTCCCCGTTGATGACCGCCTTCGAGTTGTTGCCGATACGGGTGAGGAACATCTTCATCTGTTCGGTCGTCGTGTTCTGCGCCTCGTCGAGGAGCACGAAGGCGTCGTTCAGCGTACGGCCGCGCATGAAGGCGAGCGGCGCCACCTCGATCATGCCGCGCTCCAGCATCCGCCCCACCTTCTCGTAGCCGAGCATGTCGTAGAGCGCGTCGTAGAGCGGGCGGAGATACGGATTGACCTTCTCGGCCAGGTCGCCGGGAAGGAACCCCAGCTTCTCTCCCGCCTCGACCGCCGGCCGCGCCAGGACCAGCCGTTTGACCCGCTTCTCGACCAGCGCAGTCGCCGCCATCGCGACCGCGAGATAGGTCTTGCCGGTGCCGGCGGGCCCCACCGAGATGACCATGTCGTGCTCGGTCATCGCCTTGACGTACGCCTGCTGGTTGAGGCTCCGCGGAGCGATCGCCCGCCGTGCGCCGACGACACCGCCGTCGGCGCCGAAGAACTCGAGCAGCGAGGCGCCGGGACTCTCGCGCAGGACCCGGATCGCCGTCGCGACATCCTCGCTGCGCACCCGGTAGCCACGCTCGATCAGCTGCGCCAGCTCCTCCAGGACCCGGGTGGCGAGCCGGGCCCGGTCCGGGTCGCCCTGGACGGAGAACGAGCTCCCGCGGGCCGACACTTCGACACCGAAGGCCGACTCGATCCGGCGCAGGTTCTCGTCGCGGGTGCCGTAGAGGAGGGAGATCCCCTCCTCGGCGAGCGTCAGTTCGGGCATGTGGGGCGGGGGGCCGCGTTCACTTCGCCGTGGATCCTAGCAAACGGAGCGGCACCGGCCGGCGGTTCAGGAGTACTCGTAGAACCCCCGTCCGCTCTTCTTGCCGAGCCGGCCGGCCTGGACCATCTGCTTGAGGAGCGGCGGCGGCGCGAAGCGCTTCTCGCGGTACTCGTCGAACATGATGTTCGCGATGTAGTAGGTGGTGTCGAGCCCGACGAAGTCGAGCAGGGTGAACGGTCCCATCGGGTAGCCGCAGCCCAGCTTCATGGCCTCGTCGATGTCCTTGACCGACCCGACCCCCTCCTCGAGGGCGCGGACCGCGTCGAGCAGATACGGGACGAGGAGGCGGTTGACGATGAATCCGGAGTTGTCCTTGCAGTCGACCGAGGTCTTGCCGATCGCCGCGCAGAACTCGTGGACCGAGGCCAGAACCGCTTCGTCGGTCAGCAGCGTCCGCACGACCTCGACCAGCTTCATCACCGGCACCGGGTTGAAGAAGTGGAGCCCGACGAAGCGCTCCGGGCGCGAGGTCGCCATGGCGAGCTGGGTGACGGTCAGGGACGACGTGTTCGACGCGAAGATCGCTTCGGGCTTCGCCACCTTGTCGAGCTCGGCATAGGTGCGCTTCTTCTCGTCGAGGTTCTCGATGATCGCCTCGACCACCAGGTCGCAGTCGGCGAGATCCGCGAATCCGGTCGTGCCGTGGATCCGGGCGGCGATCGCGTCGCGCTCCTCGGCGCCGAGCTTGCCCTTTTCGACCGCGCGATCCAGAGACTTGCGGATCCGCGCCAGACCCTTGTCCAGCAACTCCTGTGTCACCTCGCGGACCACCGTCTCGAGTCCCGCCTTGGCGGCGACCTCGGCGATCCCCGATCCCATCAGCCCGCAACCCAGCACTCCCACCTTGCGAATCGACATCTCGTTCTCCGTCTTCATCCAGCGTTCGGAACTCCGGGCCGGCGACTGCCGCCGTCCCTTTCGACGATCTCCCGTGCACCGTCCGGGAGCTTGCGAATCTCGATCTCGAGGGCGCCCGGCACCGGAAACGGCAGCCGTTCCGCCCACTCCACCACCTTGATGCCGGGGCCCAGCAGACGCTCCTCGACACCTGCCGCCTCGACCTCCGCAGGCGACAGCCGATAGAGGTCGAGGTGCGCCAGCTCCGTCCCCCCGGCACGATGCTCTCGCGACAGGGTGTAGGTCGGCGACTGGATCTCGTCCACCGGGATCCCCAGCCCGCGCGCGAGACCGCGGACCAGGACGGTCTTCCCCGCTCCGAGGTCGGCGTAGAGCAGCAGGCAACCGTCCGGCCGAAGCGCTTCCGCGAGCTCGTGACCCACCCGCTCCGTCGCTTCGACGCTCTGCGAGAGCCATCGCTTCACTCGCCGACCAGCTCCTCGAAGGCCTGTGGCAGAAAGTCGATCAGGACCCCGGCGGGGATCGCCGGTGCCCAGCCGGCCGCGTGCGCCAGATCCCCCGCCCTGCCGTGCAAGTGTACCGCGAGGTCCGCCGCCGCGCCCGGTTCGTCGCCCTGCGCCATCCGGGCCGCCAGCAGGCCGGCCAGCACGTCGCCCGCCCCGGCAGAGGCCATCGCCGGATTGCCGACACGATGGAGCGCAGTCTCGCCGTCCGGGCGCGCGACCAGGGTCCCCTCCCCCTTGAGGACGACCACGGCGCCGCTGCGCTCCCGGGCGCGCGCCACCGCGGCGAGACGGTCCTCCTGGACCTCGGAGCCGGCGACTCCGAGCAGCCGCCCGAGCTCCCCCGGGTGCGGCGTCAGCACCGTCGCCGCCGACCGTTCCGACACCAGTTCGAGCCGTTCGCCGAGGGCGTTGAGTCCGTCGGCGTCGAGGACCAGTGGACGCGGGCAGGCGGAGACGACGCGCTCGACCAACCGGGCCGTCTCGTCGCCGCCCCCAAGGCCCGGCCCCAGCGCGACGACCTCGTAGCGCTCGAGGGCCGCCAGCAACGGCTCTTCGGAGGCCCTGCCGAGGCAGCCGTCGGCGTTCGCAGGCAGCGGCAGCAGCATCGCCTCCGGCACCGCCGCGAGGATCGCCTCGGCCAGGCCGTCGATCGTCGCGATCGTGACCCGCCCCGCTCCGCCGACGAGTGCGGCCCGGGCGGCGAGGACCGCCGCGCCCGCCATCCCCCGCGAGCCGGCGACGAGCAGGACCGAACCGAACTCCCCCTTGTGGGCGGCGGACCGACGCGGTGCGACGAGGCGCGCGAGCTCCTCGGGTTCTCGGAGATGGAGCCCTCCGGCGGCAGCGGGAAAAAGCTCGAACGGCAGGCCGAGGTCGCCGATCGCGAGCTCCCCGACCCGCTCCCTGGCCGGCGGGAGGAGATGCGCGATCCGCGGCGCAGCGAAGCTCACCGTGAGCGCGGCGTGGATCGAGCTCGCCGGCAGTCGACCGGTCGAAGCGTCGAGCCCGCTCGGCACGTCGATGGCGACGATCGGGATCCCGCGCCCGTTCATCCACTCGACGAGATCGGACCAGGGCGCCGCCAGGGGGCGGGAGAGCCCGGTGCCGAACAGCCCGTCGAGCTGCAGGTCGCAGCCGGAACCGGTCGCGAGGCTTTCGCGCCAGCCGGCGCCGAGCTCGACGACCTCGAATCCGAGCGCCTGGCAGATCTCGAGCTGACGGGAACCGTCGTTGGAGAGCGGACGCCCGAACGAAGCGAGCAGGATCTCGACTTCGTAGCCGCGGGTCGCGAGCTGCCGGGCGACCGCCAGGCCGTCACCGCCGTTGTTCCCCGGTCCGCAGAAGGCCTGGACCGTCCGCGCCCCGGGGAAGCGCTCGCCGATGGCGTCGACGACGGCGAGCGCGGCGTTCTCCATCAGGATCAGCGACGGAACTCCCGCCGTTTCGATCGCCCAGCGGTCGAACGCGCGCGCTTCCTCGGCGTTCAGAACACGCACGCCGCGCGGCTCAGTCCCGGCGGCGGGAGAGCGATCGCCGCATCGCCACGGCGGCGACGAAGCCCGCGACGGCGGCACTGAGCGGCAGCAGCCAGCGGAGCCCGCGCGGTGTCCAGCCGAACTCGCGGTCGAGCTCGCGGCGGACGCTGGTGAGAGCCTGTTCGAAATCGCGGCGCGCCTCCTCGACCGGCACACTCAATCGAGCTCGTCCTCCTCGAACGGTTCGACGCCGTCCGCGAGAGTGTCCGCTTCTCCGACCACTCGCTGCTGCCACCAGGTCAGGTGATTCTTGAGCCGGCGATCGAGTGTCGCCACGGGTGACTCGATCCGCTTCAGACGCGAGAGGCTCCAGGCCCCCAGAGCGAGCGCCGTGAGGAGGAACAGGGCGAAGACGATCCCCACCGCCCCCCACCGGGCGAGCCGGAGCGCCAGCAACTCGACCAGGAAGTAGACGAGGAGTCCCAGGGTCCAGAAGCCGAAGGCGAAGGCCAGCGCGAAGAGCACCAGCGAGCGGACGAGACTGCGTCCGGACGACGCGAGCTCCGCGAGGAGCGAGGAGATCTCGGCCCGGACGACTCCGACCAGGGCGCCGCCCATGTCGCGCACGCGGCCGACGACGCCCCGGGCGGCACTGCGCAGGCCCATCAGCCGCCCCCGACGTTCAGCGACCGGACGGTGAAGGCCTGCGCCGCCCCGACCTCGTCGCGCACGCCGACCGCCAGTTTCTGCGAACCTTTCCGCATGACCATCGAGAGAGTGTACACATACACCTGCTTCACGGCCTGCTCGACCTCCGCCTGCGGAATCGAGATCGGCACCAGCGACTCCTGCACCGGCGACATGCCGCCGTCGCTGTCCATCGCGGCGAAGAAGACGCGCAGCTTCGCTTCGCTGGTCTGCTCCCGCGGAATCAGGGTCAGGGAGCCGATCGGAATCCGGATCTCGATCGGCACCAGGTAGTGCCCGTCGTCACGGCGCTCCTCGCGTCCGCGCTGGACGGTGATTCCCATGCCGTTGCTCTCGACGTCGTAGAAGAGCGCCGAGACGACTCCGTCCGACATCCGCGACTGCGTCGTCTTGTCGCGGTAGCCCTCGCGGTGACGGACGACGAGGTCCTTGCGCTTGGTCCTGACCTCGATCTTGTAGTAGCGGCCGTCGACAGAGTGCGACGGGCTGTAGCCGAGGGAGTAGTAGCTCTTGAAGTCGTCGGCGACGGTCATCAGCCCCTTGGCCGGATCGTTGGTGTTGTAGATCGCCTTGCCGCCCGTCTGGTCGGCGAGGAGCCGCAGCGGCGACTGCATGTTGCTCACGTAGGTCGATTCGACGAGACCGCTGGCATTGGCGTTGCGGTTCTCGGCCGAAACCGCGCTCGACACGCGCAGCCCGGCGGCATCGATGGTGTAGAACGAGACGCGACTGGCGTTCGCCTGCGCGGCGAGCTCGATGAATCGCCGCGACTCGTCGTAGCGCAGGCTCTCCATGAGGGCGCTGCTCGAGGTCGAGGAGAACTTCTCCGCCACCGCCTGGAAGACGTCCTGGCCGACGATCATCGGCAGGCCGTCGCTGACGTAGAGGATCGCCTTGCGCCCCGGCAGCCCGGACAGCGAGCTCACGGTCTCCTTGAGCGAATCGAGGGCGAACTGCAGGTCGTTGCGCGCCGAGTCGGCGTAGCTCGCCGCGCGACCGGCGGCGTAGTTGTAGTCGTTCGAGCGCTCGATCTCGTCGAGGACCTCACGCCGGTCGGAGTCGGCCTGCAGCCCCATGGCGTTGATCTTCTCAATCTCGTGCAGCGCCGACGCGACCACGTTCGGATCGCGCGTGAAGGAGCGCCGGACGTGCGGTTCGCGATCGTAGGTCATCAGCATGACCCGGTCTTCCGAGGTCAGGTTGTTCGACAGGAACTGGCGCAGCGAGTTGAACACCCGGTTGCGGTTGAACGGACGGATGTTGGCGTTGTCGATGTAGACCACGAGGTGCAGCCGCTGGTCCTCGGGGATCTCGGTCGGCAGTCCGGGGCGGGCCACCGGGATCTCGCTCGGCGCCACCGCCTCGAGCTGCGGCTCCCCCTCCTCGACGACGTAGAAGTTGGTGATCGCGACCGGCTTGCGGTCCTCGAAGAGCTCGAAGTCTTCCTTCTTGAGGCCCTTGATCCGGTTGCCCTTCTTGTCGGTCACGTAGACGTCGACGTTGACCACGTTGACGTCGATGGACTCGAAGAAGCCCTCGCCGCTCGAAGGCGCGCCGCTTTCGACCGGCTTCCCGGTGTCCTGAGCCATCGCCAGCGTCGCCAGGGCGAGCGCCGCCACCATCCCACCTGCAGTCCACCGCGTTCTCATCGAGTCTCCGCGAATCCGGTCGTACCGACTCGGACTCTATTTCCGGGGCACCACTTCCGTGCGCGCCGAGTAGATGGCGCCGCCGACCGGGTCGGAGACAGCAAGCACCAGTTGATTCTTCGTCCGCCGCAGCTGCAGGGTCGTCGCATACGTTGCATAGGCTCCGGCCGGCGGCTTGCCCGGCATCTCGAGCGTCACCGGGATCACGGGGATCTCGGAGCGCCCACCGCGATCGTCGAGCGCCGCGATCCGGAGCTCGACCGAGGCGCTGTACTTGTCACCGTCCGGCAGGACGGTCAGCTGCTCGAGCGGAATCCGCATCGAGATCGGCACCTTCATCGTACCGCCGAACGCGCTCTCCGCCGAACCGACCTCGATCGGGAGCACCCCGATCCCGGGCTGGTCCCCGAACAGCAGCACACTCTCGACCGTCATGCTGACCTCGCGGCGGGTCGAGAAGTCGACGTAGCCCGAGCGGTTCCGTACCCTGAGGCCCTGGACCGTCGTCTCCACGTCGACCTTGTGGTTCGAATCGGAACCGGCCCAGTTCGGGCTGAAGCCGAGCCAGTAGTAGCTCCGCGTGTCCGCCGACGCCGCCGAGAGGGCGTTGTCGCGCTGGCCGTTGAGCAGCGCCTCGCCCCCGGTCGCGGTCGACACGTTCTCGAGCGAATACTGGACGTTGTTCTCCTTCTGGAAGAGCTGCTTGCGATCGGAGAAGTTCGATCCCGCCGCGTACTCGGCGTTGGTCGCCGACTCGCCGCCCAGACCGGGCATGTCGACGCCGTAGATGGTGTAGCCGAGCTGGTTGGCGGTCGAGATCAGCGGCTCGAAGATCTCGTCCCCGCGCTCGATCTCGGACTCGATGACCGTCCGGTTGTAGTCGTTGAGGACGTAGTCGACGACGTCGTAGGGCCAGCCGCCGGAGAGCAGGATCAGGACCTTGCGGCCGGGCGGATTGGCGAAGCCGCGCAGCGCGGCGGTCGTCGCCGTCACCGCGTTCTTGACCTGCTCTTCGACCGTCTGGGCGTAGTTCAGCTCGTCGACGTCGAGGCGCATCTCGGTGGCATCGATGAAGCCGCGCGGTCCATTGGGAAAGCGATTCAGCCGGCGATCGTCGAAGTAGCGACGCTCGTCGGCGATCCGCTGCAGGCCGAAGGCCGGCCGTTGCGAGGCGCGACGCATCACCCGCTCGAGCTCGGGCACCGACTGCGACCAGCTCGACAGCATCTTGAGCTCGCGGCCGTCGTACGCGACCACGGCCATCCGGTCCTCCGGGCGCAGCAGCGCCAGGTCCTGGGTCAGCTTGTCGAGCACGTGATTGCGGTCGCGCTCGAGCGAGAAGTAGTCGTCGATGAAGACCAGGAAGCTCGTCCCCACCGGAGTCCCCGGAGCGAGCTGGGGCACGCCCGGGATGTCCGGTCCCTCGGACGGACCTTCGATCGCGTCGCCTCCCCGGACCTCGGTGAAGTACTGGATCGGAACCGGCTTGCCGTCGACCTTCAGCCTGAAGTCGCCCGGGCCCAGGCCGGTCACCGCCAGGCCCTGCCTGTCGGTGACCACGACCTCGAGGTTGATCACGCGAACGTCGACCGTCTCCCCGAATCCCCCCGCCGGAGTCGGGGTCTGGGCCGGGACCGGTGCAGCGACGAAGAGGAGCGTGGCGAGGGCGGCCAGCGCGGTGCCTGTTCTTTCGCGTTTCATCAACTGGACTCCTTGGTCGAGTGGCGCACTCCTCCGCGAGGATCGCCGGGTGCACCTGCTCCCGGTGCAAGCGACGTACCACGCCTCCGGAGCAGCTCCCGGACGATCAGGGGGCCGTGATCCCGCGAATTCTCGATGAAGATCCGGTGCGTCTCCTTCCCCGCCTGTACTGTTCCGGCGACAAAGAGTCCCGGAACCGGAGTCTCGCAGGTCGCCGGGTCGAACGCCGGCACCCCGGTCGCGGCGTCGACGGGGACTCCCGCGGAAGCGAGGATCCCGGTCTCCGGCTCGTACCCGATCAGCACGTAGGCAGCTTCACAGGCCAGGAGCTCGCGCCCGCCCGCGCGCTCGATCTCGACCGCGCCCGGCACGAATCCGACGACCCTGGCTCCGAACCGGGCAGCGATCGAACCCTCCGCGATCCGGTTCTCGAGGTCGGGCCGGACCCAGTACTTGATCGTCGCCTTCGGTGTCTCGCCGCGATGCACCAGGGTGACGGCGGCGCCGTGGCGGAACAGCTCGAGCGCCGCCTCGGCGCCGGAGTTCCCCGCGCCGATGACGACGACCCGCTCTCCGAAATGGGTCAGCGGATCGCGGAATCGCGCGTGCACCCAGGGGAGGTCCTCCCCCGGCACGTCGAGGCGCTTCGGATTCGTGAAGTAGCCCGTCGCGACCGCCACGGCTCCCGCCTCGTAGCTCTTCGGACCGGCCGGCGAGCGCGTCTCGACCAGGAACTCCCCGTCCGCCTGCGGGCGGATCGCGACGACGTCCTCGTGGCGCGCGATCGGCAGGTCGTAGGTCTTCGCTACGGCCTGGTAGTAGACGATCGCCTGCCGGCGGTTCGGCTTGTCGTCGGGCACGGTGAACGGGACACCGGCGACTTCGAGCCGCTCGCGGGTGGTGAAGAAGGTCATGTCGACCGGAAAGTCGAGCAGCGCCGCGACCAGCGGGCCGCGATCGACGAGCAGCGTCGAGAGCCCGGCGCGACGCGCTTCGGCTCCGATCGAGATTCCGGTCGGACCGGCCCCCACCACCAGCAGATCGATCCGGTTCCCCGTCTTCATGCGAAGCCGCCTCCTTCCGTTCTCGTGCGCCAGAGATGATCCACCGGGTAGGCTCCCTTGCCGACCGGAACGGCGCGTACGATCGCCTCCTGCAGCCAGTCGATCGCTCCGCCCACGGCGTCGACGAGCGACTCACCCCGCGCGAGCCGCACAGCGATCGCGGACGAGAGCGTGCAGCCGGTCCCGTGGCTGCCGCCGGACGGATGGCGCCGGTGGACGAAGCGGTGCACCCGACTGCCGTCCCAGAGGAGATCGACCATCGGATCGTCCTCGACATGTCCTCCCTTGAGGAGAACCGCCGGGGAGAACTCACCGAGGCGACGGACCAGCTCTTCGCGCCCGGCCGAACCGGAAGCGGTCCGCCCGGCGAGGATCTCGGCCTCCGGGAGATTCGGCGTCGCCACGGTGGCGCCTGGCAGCAGACGCTCCCGGAGCGCCGCGACCGCGTCGGCATCGAGCAACCGGTCTCCCGAGGCCGCCACCATCACCGGATCGACGACCCGCGGGATCGACCGTCGCGTGGCGAGGACGTCAGCGACCGTCTCGGCGATCTCGCGGTCCGCCACCATACCGACCTTGACCGCGTCCGCTCCGAGGTCGTCCAACACGGCGTCGATCTGCTCGCGGACGAACGCCGCGGGAATCCGCTCGACGCCGGACACACCGACCGTATTCTGGGCGGTGACCGCGGTGATCGCGCTCATTCCGTAGGCACCGTGCGCCGCGAACGTCTTGAGGTCGGCCTGGATGCCGGCACCACCGCCCGAATCGGAGCCGGCGATGGTGAGCAGTCGCAGCATCCGTCCGGGAACCCGCTCGCCGCGGATCAACCCGCCGCCGGCGCGCGACCCGGCGCCGCGACGGGAGCGCTCCGCCGGCGCAGCCAGGCGACGACGCCGACGAGCAGGAGGATCGCTAGGCTGATGACCTGGGCGACGGTCAGGAAGCCGAAGAACCGGTCGTCCTTGGCGCGCACGATCTCGACCGCGAAGCGTTCGACGGCGAGCAGGGCGAAGACGGTCAGGGCCACCCGTCCCGGCCGGCCGTGGCGCCGCAGCAGGATCGTTCCGATCCAGAAGACGAGAGCGGCAAGGACGAGCTCGTAGAGCTGCGTCGGATGGACCCGAAGCAGGGTGTCGTCCGGTGTTCCCGGGGGGATGGCGAGCCCGAACTCGCCGCGCAGATAGCCCGCGGTGGTGGGAGGAAGTCCGCGCGGGAAGGCGACACCCCACGGCAGCGAGGTCGGTCGTCCGTAGTCGTCGCCGACCAGGAAACAGCCGATCCGGCCCACGCCGTAGGCGAGGGCGAGAGCCGGCGTCGCCGCGTCGAGCAGCGGCCAGACCGGAAGCCTGCGCCGCCGGATCACCCAGAGTACCGCCGCCGAGGCGAGCAGGAAGCCGCCGTACCAGACCAGCCCCGAGCGGTCGAGGAGCAGCCGCCAGTCGCCGTGCAGGATCGCGAAGTAGACCTTCGCGCCGACGATCCCGCCGACGCCGGCGGCGAAGAGGATCGAGCTCGCGTCGTCTTCGCCGCCGATTCCCAGCTGCTTCATGCCGACGCGGAGACGCCAGTAGCCGACCAGGAATGCCATCACCAGCATCACGCCGAAGGGGCTGATGGCGATCGGCCCGATGCGGAAAAGCTCTTGGATCATCGCAATTTACTCTAACATCGCACCCATGGTGACGGAGTCGGTCGCGAGCGTGTCGCGGGAAGGTCGCGGCAGCCAGAAGCAGCGCCTCATCCTGCGCCTCCTGCGCCGGCCGGAGCAGCTTCCGGCACGCCGTCTGCTCGCCAAGCTCCACCCCGCCGACGTCGCCCGCCTGGTGCCGCTGCTCACGCCGGACGAGCAGGCGCGGCTGCTGCAGACGCTGCTCGAGCTCCGGCTCGCGGCCCGGACGCTGCGCGAGCTGGCGCCGGAGTCCCAGGCGTCGCTGCTCGCGCTGCTCACCGACGACGCTCTCGCCGGGCTGCTCCGCCGGCTCTCCGCACACGACGCCGTCGATCTGCTCGAGCAGGTCGACGACGAGCGCACCACGACGGTGCTCGGCCTGCTCGACCGGCCGCTCGCCGCGCAGCTGACCAACCTGATGCGCTACGGCGCCCGCACCGCCGGCGGACTGATGAACCCGGCGACGTCGCACTTTTCGGCCGAGCAGACGGTCGAAGTGACGCTCGCCCAGGTGCGCGCTCTGGCCGAGTCGCGCCGGCTCTTCTACCTCTACGTCACCGACGAGCGCACCCATCTCCTCGGCATCGTCTCGCTCTGGCAGCTGGTCTCGGCGGCGCCCGACCGCCGGCTGCGCGAAATCATGTCGACCGACGTCGTCACGGTGCGAGTCGACACGCCGGAGGAGGAGGTCGCCCAGGCGTTCTCGCGCTACGACCTGCTGGTCATCCCGGTGGTCGACGAAGAGGGGCGTCTCGCCGGATCGATCACCGTCGACGACGTGCTCGACGTCGTCGAAGAGCAGGCGACCGAGGACCTCTACCACCTGGCGAACCTGAGCGTGCAGGAAGGGGTCGCGACCCCGCCGACCCGCTCGTTCCGACTGCGGATCCCCTGGCTCCTGGTCAACCTCGCGACCGCCTTCGTCGCCGCCTCGGTGGTGAGCTACTTCCAGGAGACGATCGCGAAGTACGTGATCCTCGCGGTCTTCATGCCGATCGTCGCCGGCATGGGCGGCAACGCCGGCACCCAGACCCTGACGGTGATGGTACGCGGGCTGGCGCTGGGCGAGCTCGATCTGCGGCGTTCGAGCGGCGTCATCGCGCGCCAGACCCTGGTCGGCCTGATGAATGGACTCGCCACCGGACTGGTTCTCGGCCTCGTGGCGCTGGTCTGGGAGCGCAACCCGCTCCTCGCCGGCGTGCTCGTCTTCGCCGAGACCGTCAATCTGACCATCGCCGGTTTCTTCGGCGCCGCCGTGCCGCTCATCCTGCGTCGGCTCCGCCTCGACCCCGCCCTCGGCAGCTCGATCTTCGTCACCACCGCCACCGACGTCTGCGGCTTCCTCGCCTTCCTCGGCACCGCGACTCTCCTCCTCGCGAGGTTGCAACCCTGAGGTCGAGATGAGGTTTCGTCGCGTCCGCACGGCCGCCGCCTGCGCGCTCGTCGCGCTCATGGCCAGCTCCGTTCCCGCCGGCGCCTGCTCCGTCTGCCGCTGCGGCGATCCGACGTTCAACGCCCTCGGCACCGGCATCTTCGAGCGCGGCCAGTTCCGCCTGGCGCTCGACTGGGAACGGCTCGAGAAGTCGCAAGGCGCCGACGACGCGGAGCCCGGTGAAACCCATCTCGGCGCCACGAGCGGACTGCGGACCATCGCGTCGGCGCACGAGGGAGAGCACGGAGGAAGGGAGGAGCTGACGGAAGAACGGCTCGTCGTCACCCTGTCCTACGCTCCGACGGAGCGGCTCGAGCTGGTGGGGCGTCTCCCCTGGAGCCGGCGCGAGCTCCGCGAGGAGGGCGAGTCGACCTCCGCCAGCGGGGCCGGCGACCCCGAGTTCTACGCCCTCTTCCGGCTCTGGTCGGCGGAATGGCAGCAGGGACTCGGCCGCCGCAGCTGGCTCTCCCTCGTCGGCGGCCTCAAGACCGACTGGGGAGAGAACGAACAGCGCCGGGCCGGCGAACGCCTCGACGAGCATCTGCAGAGCGGCACCGGCTCGGTCGACCCGTTCGCCGGACTCTCGTTCGTCCATCTGCTCGATGCGACGTCGTCGCTCTACGGCTCGGCACAGTACCGCCGTCCCGGACGGAACGACTCCGGCTACCGCTACGGCGACGCGCTCCTGGCCAACGCCGGCTACGAGCGCAAGCTCGGCACCCGCTTCGACGGCACGATCGAGCTCAACTATCGCGATGCCGCACCGGACGAGATCGATCCCGAGGGCGAGACCGACCCCGACACCGGCGGTGCGATCCTCTTCGTCTCTCCCCGTCTCCTCCTCCACCTGGGCCGGTCGATCGTGGCCCGCGTCGCGGTCCAGATCCCGGTCTGGGACGGCCTCGACGGCGAACAGGAGGAGAAGACGGTGATCAACCTGGGAATCACCGCCAGCTTCTGACCCGGATCGGCTACGCTTGCCGACGATGACGGAGACGTCCCGCCCGCTCGCGCCCGAGTCGTTCGGCCTGCGAGCCCTGATCGACGACGATCGCGCGCAGCTCGCCGCGCGCCTCGGCGCCGACTGCCTGATCACGGACCCCGAGCGCCGGCTCGCCTACGGCCGTGACGAGACCGAGTCGCTCCTCTACCCGCCCGACCTCGTCGTCCTGCCGGAACGGATCGAACAGGTGCAGACGCTCCTGCGCTACGCCCACGAGCACCGGTTGCCCGTCACGCCCCGCGGCGCCGGGACCGGGCTCTCCGGCGGCGCCCTGCCGGTCTGCGGCGGCATCGTCCTCGCGCTCGAGCGCATGGACCGGATCCGCGAGATCGACCGCCGGAACCTGCTCGCCGTGGCCGAGGCGGGCGTTCGCACCGCGACACTCCAGGCAGCGGTCGAGGCGGAGGGACTGTTCTATCCCCCTGATCCGTCGAGCCGCGAAAGCTGCCAGCTGGGCGGGAATCTCGCGGAGGACTCGGCCGGCCCGCGCACGGTGAAGTACGGCTCGACCCGCCGCTGGGTCCTCGGGCTCGAGGCGGTCCTCGCCGACGGCGAACGCATCGACAGTGGCTCGCGGACCCGCAAGGACGCGAGCGGATACGCCCTGACGCAGCTCCTCGTCGGCAGCGAGGGCACGCTGGCTGTGATCACCGCCGCGACACTGCGGCTGATCGCGAAACCGCGGGCCACCCTGACCATGATCCTGCCGTTCGGTGAGCTCGCGACCGCCGCCGCCGCGGTGGAGCGCCTCTTCCTCGAAGGGTTCGACCCGTCGGCCTGCGAGATCGCCGAACGAGCCGCGCTGGAAGCGGTCGGCGCGGTCGAACCGCTGCCGCGCGAGCTCTCCGGCGCCGAGGCGATGCTCCTCCTCGAGCTCGACGGCGACGATCCGGAGCGCCTGCTCGAGACCGCCGCGGCGATCGACCGCTTCGCCGCCGGGATCGGCAGCAGCGACGCGATCGTCGCCGACGACGCCGCCGGGCAGCGACGGCTCTGGCAGATCCGGCGGCGGATCGGCGAGGCCGTGAAGCACCTCTCGGAATACAAGGAAGCCGACACCGTCGTGCCGCGGTCGGCGCTCGCGGCGCTGGTGGAAGCGGCACGCGGCGCCGCCGCGCGTCAGGGCTTGACGGCGATCTGTTACGGCCACGCCGGCGACGGCAACCTGCACGTCAACTTCCTCCGCGGCTCCCTCGACCCCGCGCTCTGGCAGGAGCGTCGCGACGCCGCCGAGGACGAGCTGTTCCGCGCCACCGTCGCGCTCGGCGGACGGATCACCGGCGAGCACGGCGTCGGCTGGACGCAGCGGCGCTTCCTGCCGCTCGCTCTCTCCCCTCCCGAGCTCACCGCCCAGCGTGCGATCAAGGCGGCGCTCGACCCGCGCGGAATTCTCAATCCCGGCAAGATCTTTCCCTCGGCGTCCGATCTCGACTAGCATCGAAGGCCCGGACGAAGGAGCGCAATGAGATTCACCGCGTTGGGCAAGTTCCTGTTCTTTCTCCTCGGATTGGCGCTGATCGCCACCGCGGTGCACCTCTACGTGCCTGCCGACCAGCGCCCGTGGAACCGTCATCGCGGCGACCGCACGGACGCCCCGCGGCCGGACAACAACACCCGCGACCAGATCGCCAAGCAGAACGCTCCGCAGGAGTCGGCCCCGCGGGAAGAGCGGCCGGCCGCCGACTCCGCCGACCCGTGGGTGCGGATTCCGGCGGGGCTCTTCCGTTCGGGCCGCGGCGCCGCCCAGGTCGAGCTCCCGGCGTTCTCGATCCAGCGCCGCGAAGTGACGAACGCCCAGTACGCCTCGTTCCTCGAAGCCTGCCCGCGCGGCAGCGCCTGCGGACCGCGCGAGCTGCCGAGCTACTGGGAGGATCGCGCCTACCTCGTCGCCGGCGCCCAGCTGCCGGTCGTCTTCGTGAGCTGGAACGACGCTGCCGCCTACTGCCTGTGGGCGGGCGCGCGGCTGCCAACCGCGGCCGAGTGGGAGAAGGCGGCGCGCGGCACGGACGGGCGACCGTACCCGGCGGGCGATCTGCTCGATCCGGGCGCGGTGAACATTCTCGGTACCGATCGCCGCGCGGAAAAGCTCTCGGCCGCGAAGCAGATCGCCACCTGGAGGGTCGACGACCCGCGATACGCCCGCGACAGCGGACCGTACGGCGTCCTGGGAATGGCGGGAAACGTCAGTGAGTGGACCTCGTCCGCGAGCCCCGACGAACCCGATCTGCGGCTCGCCGCCGGCGGCTCGTGGGACTCGTGGGACCTGGCCGACGGCCGCGCCGATCACCGTCTCCCCAAGGACCCGACCGACCGCAGCTCGAGCCTCGGGTTCCGCTGTGCGAAGTCGCGCTGATGCAGCGACGCCCCCCTTCCCTCCATCCGGCGCCCGTGCCCGCCGCGGGCGCCGTCCCGGCAGTCAGGAGCACACCTCGATGAGAACCGGTTTCGATCGCACTCTCCCGCTGTTCCGCACTGTCGCTCTCGCAGTCGCACTGCTCGTTTCCGCCGTCGCGACGCCGCTCGCGGCCCAGGACGATTCGCTGCAGAAGGTGATCGACGGCGGCGTCCTGCGCGTCGCCGCCGAACCGGGGACACCGCCGATGCTGTTCAAGGACGGGGGTCGCTACGACGGTTTCGACTACGCCGTCGCCCGGGCGATCGCCCGGCGGATCGGCGTCGACGACGTCGTCATCGTTGCCGGCAAGTATTCCGAGCTCCCGGCGCGGCTGATCGCCGGCAAGGCGGACGTGATCATCTCGGGCTACGTGGCCGACGATTCGATCACCGGTGTCGACTGGTCCGACTCCTATCTCGACTTCGGGCTCTGTCTCGTCGTTCGAAAGGGAAGCGTCGTGCGCTCCACGGCGGATCTCGCGGGCAAGGTCGTCGGGATCTTCAACGATCCGGCCGCCGAGGATGAGGTGCGCGGCCTCGGGATCGGTTACTCCCGGCTCGAGAAGTACGAGGACGGCTACTTCGAGCTCCTCGACCAGGGCAAGATCGACGGCTTCATCTACGATTTCCCTTACGCCCAGGAAGAGATCAAGGCGTTCGGCGGCCGACTCGAGATCGTCGAGTTCAACCTCTCGAAGTCGAGCTACAACGTCGGCGTTCGGCGGGGCGCCGCGACCCTCCTGAAGATGGTGAACTCGGCGATCCGCAACCTGCGGAGCTCCGACGAGTACCGTCAGATCGTGCGCAAGTACCTCGGCGGGACCGGACCGGCACCGGTGGCGAAGGTCGCGGCCGGCCAGAGTGTCTACAAGGTCCGCCCCGGCGACACCCTCTCCGGAATCGCCCGCGACCGCCTCGGGAACATGCGCCGCTGGCCCGAGATCTGGGAAGCGAACCGCAACCGGATCGCCGATCCCAACCTGATCGACGTCGGCTGGGAGCTCGTCCTGCCGGGACGCTGACGCCCGTCCTCCAGGCTGGAGAATCCGCCTCTCGGCGGTCCGGCGGATCGAGTGTGGTCTACTGTTCGGGTGAAGACCCGTCCGAACTGCCCCGAATCGACGCCGGGATCGCTCTCGTGAAGGTCACCTACCTGACGCTGGCGGTGGCCGCGCTGGCCGCGGTCGTCTACCTCGTCCAGCGAATCCGCGAGAAGCGCGCCGATCGCCTGGAGCGCGAATCCCTGGCGAAGAAGAAGCGCGAAGCGCGCGCCGCGAGCGACCGCCGCGACATCCACGCCCTGACGACGAACCTGCGCGCCAGCGCGCCCGACGCACCGCCCTCGACGATCGGCGGCATGAGCGACGACGAGTCCGCGCCGCGGCGGCGTGTGTCGAGCGCCGCACCGCACGGCTTCGATCCCGACCTGCCGGCCCGCTGACCCGCCGTCCGGCGCACCGCCGGAAGATCAGAAACTGCGCAGCTCGCGCTTGATCTCCGAGATCCGCGCCTGGACCACCGCGCGGTCGAGTCCGCGGAAGGCCTCCGGCAGGAGCTCGCGACTCGTGCACTCGAGGACCGCGGCCAGGATCTGGAGCTCGCGCTCGAGATTGCTGGTAGTCGGGATGAAGTCGGCGAACGCCTGCCGCAGATGCTCCGCCTTCACTTCGGACGAGCCCGCGGCTTCCGCCTCGAGGATGGCGCGGACGAGAACCGCTTCGAGATCCGAGCCCGAAGTCCCCTCGAGGTCGGATTCGGACGCGACGTCGCTCAGCCGTTCGACTCCGGTCGCGAGGCCGAGCTTCTTCTTCATCACCGCGAACAGCTCGTCGTACTCCGCCGGCGTCTCCGGGTAGAAGAGCGGAATGTGCTCCTCGGCCCGACCCTGCCGCTTGAGGTCGATCGGCAGGAGATCGGGCCGCGCGGTGATCAGGAACCAGAGCACTCTGCCGCGGTTCCGCGTGTCGGCCATGAAGGTCGCGATCTGGGCGAAGACGCGCTGCTGCGTTCCCGAATCGCCCCCCTGCTCGCGGTTGCCGAGCGCGGCGTCGGCCTCGTCGACCATCACGCCGACCGGCGTCAGCGAGGCGAGGATCTTGAGGATCCGCTCGAGGTTCGACTCGGTCGAACCGACCCACATCGAGCGGAAGTTCTTGAGCTTGACGCAGGGAAAACCGATCTCCTTCGAGAAGCACTCGACGAGGAACGTCTTGGCGCTGCCGACCGGGCCGCAGATCAGGTAGCCCATCGGCACGGCCGAAGGGTTGCCACGCGCGATCGCCCGCGCGGCGCGCCGCAACCGCTCCTTGACCGCGGGCATCCCGGCCACCATCGAGAGGTCGTACTTGGGCTCGACGTATTCGAGCAGCCCGAGTCCCTCGGTCTCGATCGCCTCCTTCTTGAACCGTCGCACACGTTCGAGCGTGAGCCGCGACCCTTCGGCCTCGGCTCCGTCGACGAGCTGGGCGAGCTGCGAGCGGGTCATGCCGGCGGTGAGTTCCGCCAGCCGCGCCGGCGCCACGTCCGCCGACCTCTCGTACCAGGCGGCCGTGCGCACCGACTCGAGATACTCGCGCCGCTCCTCGACGCCCGGCCGCGGGATCTCCACTTCGCGGGTCGCCGAAGCACGCACCAGCTTCGGATCGAGCTCCGCCAGACTCTCGGCGACCAGCACGACGACGACGTTCTTCGCCAGGAGCACCGGATCCTGGGCCCACTTTCGCAGGTAGACCAGGATCGCCCGGTCCTCCGGTGTGCGGTACGACGCTTCGCCGGCCGGAGCCAGCGTCTCGGCGAACGGCAGGAGCAGCACCACCGGACGGGCCGGTGTGAGCGACGCGCAGTGACGGAAGTACGAGTCGAGGAGCGCGAAGCAGTTGCCGGCGTCGCGCGGCAGCGCGTCGCTCCAGGAGCTCCCGTGCACGGCGTCGTAGGCCCGCAGGCGATCGACGAACTGCCTCTTCGCCTCCGGCGTCGCGAACCCGAGCCCCTCGGCGCGGTTGTACGAGAGGCGCGCGGGGAACGAAGCGAACAGCGTCTCGGTGAGGAAGGTGTCGAGAGGGTCGAAGGCGAGCGACCCGCCGGTCCGGTGCGGCACGAGGTCGGCGGTGACGCCGTGGAGGACGAACGTGCTCGCCTGCTTGGCGGTGATCGCGCGGACGATCTCCGCCGCCCAGGCGGGAACCAGACTGACGAACTCCTCAGGCATCGACCGGCTCCCTCCGCCGGCGAAGGCCGCCGCGCCGCGTCGCGCCCGGACTCATCGCCGCGACCGTGCCCGCTCCGGCGGCCGTCCCTCGGATGCCGCATCGCGGATCCGCGGCGCGAGCGGTTCGCGGATCCGGCGCTCGGAGAGCGCCCCGAGCATCCGTTCCATCTCCTCGACCGAAGCGTGGTCCGCCTCCACCTGGGTCAGCGCGTCGTCGATCTCGGCCGAGAAGGCGGCGGCGTCGGTCGCCGCCACCGACTTCTGGAGCAGCAGCTGGAGGAGCGCTTCGAGCGAGTCGAGCTCGGCGCCGAGCGCCTGGCTGTTCTGATCGTTCTTGCGCATCGCCTCCTCGAGCTCGTGCTGGATCTCGAGGTTCTTCTGCAGCGCCTCGCGGACGCGCTGCGGCAGTTTCTCGTCCGCGAGCTCGCGCGTCAGCCGCTCGATCTCGGAGCGCACGCGGGAGTCGTCCGAAGCGGCGCTCATCTCGCCGTACTTCTGGATCAGCCAGAGCCGGCGCAGGAACGAGGCGAGGATGGCGTCGAACTTCTCCGACTGCTCCGCCATCACGCCCTGGCTGGCCGGCGAGAGGCCACGGTAGTTCGACTGGATCCGGTCGCAGAGACCCTGCACGCGGCCGAGCCGCGAGCGCGCCGCCCCGGGCAGCGAGGCCAGCTGCTCGTCGAACGACATCGACTGCGCCTGCCGTGCGGCGTACTTGCGTTCGATCTCCATCCGCCGCTTGAGCCGCTCGATCAGGAACGGCAGCGTCATGAGCTGCAGCCCGCCCCAGACGAGGAGCGGGAACGGCGACAGCGTCACCGCCGAGAAGCCGATCGCCCCCAGCGCGAAGATCGCCTGGTACTGGTTGGCGATGGCCCGGCGGAGCGCCGGATTCCGATCGAGAAAGGACAATTCGCCGCGGCCCTAGGAGCGCTCCGGCTGACGCGGCGGCGCCGCGGCCTCGCCGCTCGCCGCGCCGGGGAACGGCGCCGCCTCGCGCACCGCGTCCGGCTTCTTCAGGCCCATCTCGACCTCGAACTCGTTGAGGATCGACTGCGCCTGGATCTGCCGCGCCTTGCGCTCGACCTTGATGCGCTCGGTGTCGAGCCCGCCGGTGGCGACTTCGACCGACGCCTTCGACTCGGCGACCTTCTGCTTGATCTGGTCGAGGTACTTGTCGGCGGTCGCGGCGGTGCCGTAGGTGTCGAGCTCGGTCAGGGCGTCGGCCGCGCTGCGCAGCACTTCGGCCTTCTTCGACTCGGCGATCGCCTTGCGGCTCTGCTCGATCTTCGCCTTGAGCTTGTTCTTGATGTCGTCGACGGTCAGCTTGGCGTTCTCGAATGCGTTGCGCGAGGCCTCCAGCTGCTCGCGCGTCGCCTCGATCTCCTGCCGGACCCGCTGCAGCGTCGCGGCATCGTCCTCCGCCACCCGGCGCGCCTCGGCGGATCCTTCGGCGAGCGCCGCCTTGATGGACGAGATCAGTGACTTCTCGGTCCGCTCCGCTTCGGTCAGCTCCTGTTCGAGACGGAGCACGGTCGCACGGGTCGTGACCAGGACCTGATTGAGCTTCGGGAGGGTGTTCCGCATCTCCTCGATCGACTCCTGGAGCATCACCTCCGGATCCTCGGCGTAGGAGATGAAGAACCCGAACCAGGACTTCAGTACACGTGCGAGACGCTTGAACATGGCCTCTCCTAACTTGCGTACAGTTGGACTTCGCGGGCGACCCGCTCGCTCATCTGCAGCGCCGGAGTGAGCTCCGGATGCCGGACGACGATATATCCGTCGCCGATGAGCGTCTGTTTCCAGTTGCGGCGCGGTGCACCGACCGGCGTGAGATCGACCTCGACGACCGCGCTGCCGAACTCCGCCATCAGCCGCTCGAGCCCGGCGATGCGGCGGACGATCCCCTGGCCCTGGGCCCGCTTGAAGGTGATGACGACGTTCCACTTGCGCTCGAACCGGCGCGTCACCCGGCCGTGCACGACCGCCTCCGCCCAGCCGACGTAGGCATCGTCGTCGGTGCAGTAGTTGATGATGTCGACGATCCGCGCCCCCGGCGGCCGTCCGCCGATCTCGCCGAAGACGACCTCGCCGTCCGCCTTCTTGTACCACTCCATGTGGGTGAATCCGGTCTCGAAGCCGAGCGCCTGGAGCACTTCGCGGCCCATCTTGCGCCCTCCCGCGAGATCCGGCACGTCCAGCTCCCGCAGCGCGATCGACTGCGGACTGACCCACTCGTAGAGTCGCTGGTCGAGCGGCCGCGGCCGGTACCAGCAGACGTTCTCCATGTACATCCGCCCGCCGGCGCAGATGGTGTCGAAGGTGAACTCCTCGGCCTCGATGAACTCCTCGATCGAGACCTCCTGGACGTGCTTCACCAGCTTGAGTGCGCGGGCCAGCGCCTCCCGGTCGTCGCAGCGGTGGGTGTCCGCCGATCCGGCGCCGGCGATCGGCTTGACGATCAGGGGATAGCCGAGCTGTTCGGCGGCGGCCCAGACGTCGGCCTCGGTCATGGCGCTGAAGTGGCGCGGCGTCCGGATGCCGGCCGCGTCGAGGCGCCGCTTCATGACCTCCTTGTCGCGGAACGGAATCGTCTGCTCGACGGTCATCCCGGGAAGCCCGAGGCCTTCGCGGATCTTCGCCGCCAGGATCATCCCCGGCTCCCAGAGACACTCGACGCGATCGATCCGCATCTGCTGCGACAGGCGCTGGACCTCGCGCACCACCGCCGCTTCGTCCCAGAGCGAGCGTACCTGGTGATGATGCGCCACGTGCTCCCGCGCCACCGGCGGCAGCGACGTTTTCGGCTGGTCCCCCAGCCCGATCACCTTCGCTCCGACGAGCGAGAGCCCGCGCGTGAAGTAGGGCATCTCGGCCGGGTAGGCGGGAGAGACCATCAGGACGTGCAGACTCATCCGGACACCGCTTTCGGGAGGGAACCGGTCATCCGAGCTCGACCCGGACGCCGGAGATGATCCGCCGCAGACCCTCTTCGACGACGCGGGTCTCCGGATGCCGCAGGATGACGTAGCCCTCGCCCTCGTAGCTCGAGGACGGCGGCTGGCCTTCGCGCGGCAGCTTCGCTTCGACGACGATCGGCGCCAGCTCGCGCTCGATCAGCTCGCGGTTGTGCACCGCCTTCACCCGGCCCCGTCCCTGACCGCGCAGGTAGGCGCACCCGGCGGCGAAGCGCCGCGCCGGAGGCTCGAACTGCTCGAGCACGACGAGCCGCGCCCAGGCGCGGTAGAAATCGACGTCGTGGGCGTACGAGATCAGCGACGTGATCTGCGCCCCCGGCGGACGCGCTCCGACCTCCGAGATCATCACCGAGCCGTCCTCCTTGCGGAACCACTCCATGTGCGAGAGCCCGGTGCCCATCCCGAGGACCTCGAGCGCGCGGAACGCCACCTTGCGGATGCCGTCGAAGCTCGGATGATCGATCTCGCGGGGTACGAGCACGCACCACTGGATCCACGGGTTGTCGACGACGTGGAGCGGCGCCGGGAGGTAGAACGAGAGCGAGTGCCAGAGCGGGCGCCCGCGCAGCGAGACGGTGTCGAACGAGAACTCCTCGCCGACCACGAACTCCTCGATCACGGCCTGGCGCTCGGGCGACGGGCGCACGGCGCCGAGTGCGTCCTCGAGCGTCGCCGCGTCCGTCACGCGGTAGGTGCTCTTCGCACCGGCACCGGAGGTCGGCTTCAGGACCAGCGGATAGCCCACGGTGCGGGCGAAGTCGCGCGCCTCGTCGGCGCTGGTGACCCGCTGATGCCGGGCGCAGGGGACCCCCGCGCGCTGCAGGACCGTCTTCATGCGCGCCTTGTCGCGGAAGTTCTTCGCCACCTCGGCGCCCATCCCCTCGATGCCGAGGGCGTCCCGCACCTCACCGAGCGGGACCTGGAGCTGCTCGAGCGCGCCGATCAGCCGGTCCGGCGGACCGATCCGTCCGGCGAGTCCACGGACGGCGTCCGCGATCTGCTGCGGATCGAGGCCGTTCTCGACCTGCCAGTGCCCGGCCAGGCGTGTGCGGATCGACTCCGGCAGCTTCTCCACCGGATCCTGGCTCACCAGACCCAGACGCACACCCGGCAGCTCGGCCACGGCGGCGACGAATCGCAGCGTCGTATCGAGGAAGAAGGGGGCGACGAAGACGGCGGTGGTCATCGATCTCCTCAGGCGGCGAACAGTTGCACTTCGGTTCCGAACTCGTCGGCCATCGCCAGCGTCACGTCGAGCTCGGGATGACGCAGGATGACGAATCCGTCGGAGACCAGCGTCTGCTTCCAGTTGCGGCGCGGCGCGCCCACCGGCAGGAGATTCTCCCAGACGATGTGCGGAGCGTACCGGCTGCGGAACGCTTCGATGCCGTCGATGCTGCGGATCCTCCCCTGACCCTGGGCCCGCTTGTAGATCGTCGCCACATTGTAGAGCCGCCGGGCCCTCTCGCGGAACTGCCCGTGGCAGACCGCGTCCGCCCAGCCGCGGAAGACGTCGATGTCGCAGGCGTAGTTCATCTGGTCGACCTGGTGGGCACCCGGCGGCCGGGCGCCGATCTCGCCGAAGACCACCTCGCCGTCCGCCTTGCGGTACCACTCCATGTGGGTGAATCCCGACTCGAAGCCGAGGGCGCGGAGGACCGCGAACCCCCTCTCGACCCCGCCGGCGAGGTCGGCGCGATCGGGGTCGCGCAGCGCGACGACCTGCGGACTGATCCACTCCTCCGAGCGCGCGACGAGCGGCCGCGGCCGGTACTGCGCGATGCTGTAGAAGGCCGGCCGCCCGTCGATCGACACGGTGTCGAAGGTGAACTCCTCGCCGTCGACGAACTCCTCGACCGAGAGCTCGTCGACGTGCGCCACCCGCGGCAGGACCGCTTCGAGCGCCGCGAGATCGTCGATGCGGTGGGTATCCGCGGAGCCCGCGCCGGCGATCGGCTTCAGGATCAGCGGATAGCCGATCCTCTCGGCGGCCAGGCGGATCTCCTCCTCCGAGGTCGCCGCGAGGTGGCGCGGAGTCCGGATGCCGGCCTGATCCAGCAGCCTCTTCATGCTCTCCTTGTTGCGGAACGGAACGGTGCGCTCGACGTCCAGCCCGGGCACCCCGAAGCGCTCCCGGAGCCGGGCCGCCACCAGCATCCCCGGCTCCCAGAGGCACTCGATCCGGTCGAGCTCGCGCCGCCCGAGCCAGCGCCGGATCTCCTCGACCAGCGCCTCCTCGTCCCAGAGCGAGCCGACCCGCAGGTAATCGGTGAGGGCGCGACGGGTCGCATCCGGCAGCGTCCCGGCGGGCTGGTCCCCGACGCCGAGAACCTCGGCGCCGATCTCCGCCAGACCGCGGACGAAGTCGGGCATCTCGCTGGGATAGCCGGGCGAAAAGAAGAGGACGCGGACCACTGGGACGGAGATGGGCTCGAGAGGGGCCTGGACGGTCGCCGGAAGAGCCCGAGTATAGCGAAGGAAGCGGGGATTTCCCCGGCTCGCCGGCCCTGTCTCTGGACCGCGACAGCGCCCACCGGCTGCTAGGATCGTCGGGAGATGGCAACCGACGAAACGAGGGCGCGGCTCGCGGCCCTCGCCGAGCGGGTGGCGCAGAGTCCCAAACGCGGCCGCTGGCTCGTCCTGACGCACGACAACCCCGATCCGGACGCTCTGGCGTCGACGGCGGCGCTCGCGCTCATCCTGCGGCGGCACTTCCACCGCCACGTCATGGTCGCCTACGGCGGGATCATCGGCCGCGCCGAGAATCGCGAGATGGTGCGCAGCCTCCGCCTGCCGCTGTCGAACATCCGGCAGCTCTCGAAGCGGAAGTTCGCGCACGTCGCCCTGGTCGACTGCCAGCCCTGGACCGGCAACGCCCAGCTCCCCGACGGCGTCGTCCCCGACCTGGTCATCGACCACCACCCGGTCCGCAAGGCGACCCTCGCCGCCGGCGTCGTCGACGTCCGGCCGAGCTACGGCGCCACGGCGACGATCCTCTCGGAGTACCTCGAAGCCTGCGCCATCGAACCGCCGCGCCCGCTGGCGACCGGCATGGTCTACGCCATCCGCTCGGAGACCCAAGATTTCGGCCGCGAGTCGACCGGGCCCGATCACCGCGCCTTCGACGCCCTGCTGCCGCGCGTCGACCGCCGGATCCTCGCCCGCATCCAGAGCGCCCGGCTGCCGCTGGTCTACTTCCGGAATCTGCACCGCGCGCTCGAGGGGCTGTCCGGCGTGGGCAGCCTGGTGGTCTCGCAGCTCGGCGCGGTCGACCAGCCCGACATCGTCCCCGAGATCGCCGACCTGCTGCTGCGGATGGAGGGCAAGACCTGGTCGCTCTGCACCGGCAGCCACGGCGACCGGGTCTACGCGTCGATCCGCACGACGAACTCGCGCGCCGACGCCGGCAACCTGATGCGGCGCCTGATCGGCAAGCTCGGCAAGGGGGGCGGTCACGGCACCATGGCGGGTGGCTTCGTCGCCATTCCGAAGACCGCCTCCGACGGCGGACGGGCAATCGAGAAGCTCCTCGTCAAGAGATTCGCCAAGGCGCTGGGCAAGAACCCCGAGCGCCTGCAGCCGATCCGTCTCGACTCCGTGGCGCTCGAGGCGCCGGCCCAGCCCGTAGGCTCGACTTCGTGAGCCCCGTTCGCGACGACCCCAAGCCGAAGAAGCGCCGGCCGGCCGGGAAGAAGGGCGCGAAGAAGAAGCCGGTCGCGAAGGCCGCCGGGAAGGAGGCCGCCGCGCCCCGCCCCCAGGCGCCGCCGGCCATCCCGGTGAGTCGCGAGGAGATCCGGATCGCCTTCGAACAGCGGCCGCGGCTCGCCCCGCTCGAGAGCTTTCCACCGCCGCCGCACCGCAGCGGCGGCCAGGCGCCGCGGCGGCTCGCCTTCGTCCTTCACGCCCATCTCCCGTGGGTGCTCGGCCACGGAACCTGGCCGCACGGAGAGGACTGGCTCGCCGAAGCGGTGACCCACTGCTATCTCCCGATCCTCGATCTGTGCGACCGGCTCGGAGCGCGCGGGCGACGCCACCTGCTGGCGTTCGAGGTAACTCCGGTCCTCGCCGCGATGCTCGTCGATTCGCGCACCGAGGGGGTCGTCGAGCGCTACCTCGACGAGCGGACGGCGGCTGCCTGGGAGGCGCGCCGCAAACACCCGCTCGCACTCTGGTGGCACGGCGAGTTCCGGCGGCTGCGGGCGATCTGGGATCGGTTCGACCACGACCTGATCGCCACCCTGGCCCGGCTCGGGGAGGAGGGCATCGTCGAGCTCGCGACCTCGGCCGGAACACACGTCTACCTGCCGCTCGCCCACAGCACGAAGCTCGTGCGGCTGGCGCTCCGCACCGGTCGGGAGCAGCACCGCGAGCTGTTCGGCGACGAGCCGCGCGGCTGCTGGATGCCCGAGTGCGCCTACCGCCCGGGCGGCCCGTGGCAGCATCCGGTGACCGGGAGCTCGGAGGAGGGGCGGCCGGGAAACGAGCAGTTCCTCGCCGAGCAGGGCCTGCAGTGGACCGTCCTCGACGCTCACCTGCTGCGCCGCGGCGATCCGGCCTTTCCCTACGGCGCGAACCTGCCCCCGGAAGAGATCGTCGAACCGTCCGGCCCGCACCCTCATCCGTACTGGATCCGCCAGAGCCCGGTGGCCGCTTTCCTCCGCGACGCGCGGACGGCGGCGCAGGTCTGGTCGCGCCAGGGAGGCTACCCGGGCGACGGGGCGTTCCTCGACTTCCACAAGCGGCAATGGCCGTCCGGCCTGAGGCTCTGGCGGGTGACCGACCCCGAGGCCGACCTCGTCGACAAGCTGGTCTACTGGCCCGACGACGCGGCAGCCCGCGCCCGCGAACAGGCCGAGCACTTCCTCGGCCTGGCAGCCGATCTCGACGGCATGGACGACGGTCTGATCTGCTGCCCGTTCGACGCCGAGCTGTTCGGACACTGGTGGTTCGAGGGTCCGATCTGGCTCGAGCGGGTCCTCGAGCTCGCCGGCGAGGGCGCGGCCGTCTCCGCCACGACTCCGGCCCGCGAGCTCGAGGGACCGACTGCTCTCCGCCGCGCCTTCTTCGCCGAAGGCTCGTGGGGCGCTCACGGCGACCACAGCGTCTGGGTGAATCCGCAGACCGAGTGGTTCTGGCGCGAGCTCGCCGACGCCGAGCGTCAGGCGTTCACCGCGGTGCGCTGGGGCGGATCGCGCCTCTGGCGGCGGGGAATCCTCAACCAGCTCCTGCTCGCCGCCGCCTCCGACTGGCCGTTCCTCGTCACCATGGAGACCGGAGGCGACTACGCCACCGATCGCTTTCGACTTCACCTCTCCCGCCTGCGGGAGCTCATCGAACTCGGACCGCGCTCGCGCCGGCTCCCGGACTGGATACGGACGGACATGCCGTTTCCCGATCTCGAGCCGGAATGGGCGTTGGCGCCGGAATCCTGACGGAGCCCGCCTCGAAGATGCCGTTCGAACCGCTGCAGATTCCACGTCTCCACATCGCCGATATCGAGCTGCCCCGCGACGTCAAGGGGCTCTACGACCTCGCCTACAACCTCTGGTGGACCTGGAATCCGCGTGCCCGCCAGCTGTTCAGTGCCATCGATGCCCGCGCCTGGTCGATCTACCGCAATCCGGTCCAGCTGCTGATCAACTTCGATCGCAACCACTGGCAGGAGCGGCTCGAGGACGAGAGCTTCGTGGCGCTCTACCAGCAGGTGATCCGCGAATTCGAGGCCTACCTCGGCGAGACCGGCACCTGGATCGCCCGCACCCACCCCGAGCTCGACCGGCCGGTCGCCTACTTCTGCATGGAGTACGGGCTCCACCAGTCGCTGCCGCTCTACTCGGGCGGGCTCGGAGTCCTCGCCGGCGACCACCTGAAGAGCGCCAGCGATCTCGGCGTGCCGCTCGTCGGCGTCGGGCTCCTCTACCGCAACGGTTACTTCCACCAGAACATCGACGCCGACGGGCGACAGCAGAACATCTATCCGGAGTACGACTTCTCGCGCCTGCCGATCCGTCCCGCCGCCGGTCACACGGGGCGACCCGTCCTCGTCACGATGCCGCTCGGGGATCGCGAGCTCCACATCCAGGTCTGGATCGCGCAGGTGGGACGAGTACCGCTCCTGCTGCTCGACACGGACGTCGCCCAGAACGATTCCGCCGACCGGACGATCACCAGCATCCTCTACACGCCGGGAAGGGAGATGCGTTGCGTGCAGGAGCAGGTCCTCGGAATCGGCGGCGTCCGCGCGCTGGCTGCGCTCGACATCGAGCCCGCGGTCTGGCACATGAACGAGGGGCACTCCGCCTTCCTCCAGTTCGAACGCCTGCGCGGCGCGACGGAGCGCGGCACCGGCTGGGACGAGGCGATCGACGATCTGCGATCGAGCTCGGCGTTCACCACCCACACGCCGGTGCCGGCAGGCAACGAGGTGTTCGACGCCGCCCTGGTGCGTCGCTACTTCGCGCCGCGTTGCACCGAAGCAGGGATCGACCTCGAGCGCTTCCTCGCCCTCGGCAACAACGACCACGGACAGCCGAATCAGCCGTTCAACATGACGGCTCTCGCCATCCGCACCAGCTCGCGCATCAACGGCGTCTCCAGACTCAACGCCGAAGTCGCGGGCGCGATGTGGGCTCACCTGATCCCTCCGGACGGTCCCGAGGAGCAGCGGCTCCGCGCCGTGACCAACGGGGTCCACACCGCGACCTGGATGGGGCTCGAGCTCCAGGAGCTCCACCTGCGCTCGTTCGGCGCCGACTGGGAGCGCCAGCTGGCGACCGAGGAGGGAAGGAACCGGCTGATGGCGGCACCGGACGCCGAGCTGTGGGAGGTGCACCTGGCGCAGAAGCACCGCCTCGCCCGCTTCCTCCGCGGCCGCCTGCGCGACCAGTTCGCCCGCCACGGCCTCGCTCCGGACGAGCTCCGCCAGCTCGAGAACACCTTCGACGCACGCACCCTGACCATCGGCTTCGCCCGCCGCTTCGCCACCTACAAACGGGCCGGCCTCCTGTTCTCCGATCTCCACCGCCTGCGCAAGCTGGTCTCCGCGGGCGACCGTCCGCTCCAGATCCTCCTCGCGGGCAAAGCGCATCCCGCTGACAAGGCGGGTCAGGAACTGATCCAGCACATCTTCCAGCTTTCGCAGTCGGACGATCTCAAGGGGCGCGTCTTCTTCCTCGAGGACTACGACATGCGCGTCGGCCGGATGATGGTCCAGGGCGTCGACGTCTGGCTCAACACGCCGCGACGCCCGATGGAGGCGTCGGGCACCTCGGGAATGAAGGCGGCGAAGAACGGGGCGCTCAATCTGTCGATCGCCGACGGCTGGTGGCCGGAGGGGTTCGACGGCGAGAACGGCTGGGTGATCGGCGCCCGCAACGCCATCACCGGCGACGCCGCCGGCGACGAAGCC
>JBFWYP010000024.1:0-53305 GCA_050186295.1 Thermoanaerobaculia bacterium
GGCCGCTTGCTCGGCTACCTTCTCGGGGCGACCCGGTTCCGCTCGATGGTCGAAGGGACCGTCGCCGGACCGGCGATCCAGTTCCAGCTCGAGCTCCGGAATCCGGAGACCACCCGCAGCGTCATCTTCGCCGGAACCTTCGACCGGACGTCGATGAACCTGACCGCGTCGGGCGACGTCGCGGCGCAGCCCGTCGTCGCCCAGCGCCTGCGCTGCGAGCTCACCGAGTTGCAGCTCGCGGCTGCCGACCTCTCGGGCGGGGCAGAACCCGGGCACATCCGCGAGCTTGCGGTCGTCGTCGATGACGAAGGTGCATTCGTCTCGGGCGGATTCGTCGGGTCGGACGACTGCGTCTTCTGGGCCTGCGATGGCGGCCTGACTTCGTACGGAGAGAACGCCGACGTCCTGACGATCGGCCTGGAGACCGACGGCGGCTGCTCGGCGGGCTCGGTGCTGACGGCGACCTGGGACCCCGGTTCGGGCCTCTACTTCGGGAGCTCCACCTTCCATGACTGCGGCGGAACGACCAGCGGCGCGGCCCTCGCGGGGCGGGCCATGGCGACGACGAGCACCGCCGCGCGAGAGCTGCTTGCCGGGCGGACGGCGATCGCCGAGTCGATGGAGGCGGGGGCGCCGCTGCCGGTGCCGCTGCCGGGGCTCGCGCCCGGCTTCCTGCAGTTCGGCAGGGACGAGCCGGCGCTTCGGGCCGAGCTCGAGAGCGAGCTTCTCGGCTACTCCGACATCCGGGTCGATCTCGGGCGTGCGCGGGGATTGGCGACCGAGACGCAGCCGCGAACCTACCTCGACCTGGTGCAGCCGCTCGGCTGGGCGATCGACGAGCGACGGTCGGGCGTGCCCGTCGGCGGCGGACCCGGACGGATCACCTTCCGCGACACCGGCGTCCGGCCGCTGATCGACGATCTGGCTCGCGTCGGTCCGGTGGGCGGACATTGGCGGATCACCGGCAACCAGCACCCGGCGCTCGATCTGCCGTTCGACTACACGGTCGCACCGGGTGTCTCGAGGATCCTCGCTCCGACCGCCGACGCGGAGCCCGTCTATGTCTCCCTCGGACCGTACGGCGCGCACTTCGGACCGCTCACCGGAGATCCGTCGGGCGAGGCAAAGGCGAACTTCATCGGGTTCCTGGTGGCGGGCGATGCGGAGATGGAGGAGCTGGAGGGGGACTTCGACGGGGTACGCGAACCGGGCGAGCTCTGGGGCTATCCGATCGGCGGAGATCTGACAGGCAACCGGGTGCGCAACCGGCGACCGGTCTACCGCCTGCCGGTCGACGCCATCCTCGAGTCGCTGAGCTACGAGGGGGGGCCCAACGCCGTCTACTTCGACACGGAGCCCCAGTGGCGACTCGAGATGAAGATTTTCGACGAGATGGGCCTGACCCTCGGGCACGTCGGCCGGATCGCGGGAGAGCTCCGGGACCAGGTCCTCGCCGCGACCGGAATCGATCCATGGACCTTCGCGGGTCCGGTCGGCACGGATCTGCTGGCGGGATCGGGTCCGCTGCCGATCGCTGCCGGTGCGGAGCTCGCGCTGCCCCAGATCCTCGCCGACCCCGTGCCCGGCCACCCCGGCTACTGGGGCTCCAGCGGCTTCCTCGAATACCCCTGGACGCAGATCGAGTTCCAGCTCCCGTACCATCTCGAAGACGGCCTCGGCGGCGACTTCTGCATCTACCGGTTTCTTCCACCGGCGCGGCGCGCGGAGCTGCAGGCGACGATGGACCTCGACATGCTCGACCCGCAGTCGCAGCGCTACCGCGACAGTCCTTTCTTCGAGCGCTGGCACTGGACCGCGCAGGGCGGCCTCTGCCAGGCCGAGAGTCCGCTGCCGCGGGACTTCTCGTCGCTCGATACGCGCTTCGGCGGCTGGTACGAGCGGCCGGAGGCGGGGACCAGCGTCGACGAGCTGTTCAGCTTCATTCCGATCGATCGAGCGCACGCCGCGTACGACCCGGCGAACTACGAGTCGCCCGACGTCGATCACCTGGCGATCCGCTTCCTCTGGCCCGGGCCGTACGACTGGATCCTGCCGGACACGACGGTGACGACCGTTTCGGAAGCGATCGGCGAGGTCCTCGCCTGGGACGGAGCGGCGCTGCTCGTCAAATGGCGCAACCTCAACGCCACCAACCCGGCGGTCTACCAGCGAGCCGCCTACCTGCTCGATGCGGCGGGGCTGAAAGTGCGCTGGGGAAACCTCGCGAGCAGTGCCGGCGGCGCCACCCTGCCCGCCCTGCTGCCGGGGGATCCCTGCGACGACTCCGCCACCCTCTGCTACGACCACGCGCTCGGCGCCTGGCCGCCCTCGCCGTAGCATTCGTTCGACGGATCCTCCCGGGCGCTTCGAGGCGCTCGCGGGCGCCCGCCACGCGCTAGACTTCCCGTACCGTGAAACATCTGAACCGCAGCGCGCTCGCGACGCGGGGGAGATCTCGGGAGCGATGATCGGTTCTCGTCTGGGCCCGTACGAAGTCACCGCCAAGCTGGGTGCAGGCGGAATGGGCGAGGTGTATCGAGCGACCGACTCCGATCTGAAGCGCGAGGTGGCGATCAAGGTCCTGCCGGCGGCCTTCACCGCGGATCCGGAGCGCCTGGCGCGCTTCGAGCGCGAAGCGCAGCTCCTCGCGCAGCTCCACCATCCCAACATCGCGTCGATCTTCGGGCTCGAGAAGTCGGGCGGCACGCGGGCGCTGGTCATGGAGCTCGTCGACGGGCCGACTCTCGCCGAACGGCTCGCCGCCGGACCCCTGCCGGTCGACGAGAGTCTCGCGACCGCCAAGCAGATCGCGCTGGCACTCGAGGCGGCGCACGAGAAGGGGATCGTGCACCGCGATCTCAAGCCGCAGAATGTCAAGCTCGCGCACGACGGCACGGTGAAAGTGCTCGACTTCGGCCTAGCCAAGGCGATGGAGGCGGGTGGCGGGCAGGCGGCAGCGGACATCGCGCATTCGCCGACGATGATGAATTCGCCGACTCTGACGGCGGTGCACGGCACGCAGCTCGGGGTGATCCTGGGAACGGCGGCCTACATGTCGCCGGAGCAGGCGCGGGGCCAGGCGGTCGACAAGCGGTCGGACATCTGGGCGTTCGGCGTCGTGCTGCACGAGATGCTCACCGGCTCGAAGCTGTTCGCCGCCGACACGGTGAGCGATACGCTGGCCGGGGTCCTCAAGACCGGGATCGATCTCGAGAAGCTGCCGCCGGCGACGCCGCCGGAGATCGTCCGCCTCCTGCGCCGCTGCCTCGAACGCAGTCCGAAGAACCGGCTGCACGACATCGCCGATGCGCGCATCGTGATCGACGACGTCCTCGACGGCCGGGTGCAGGAGCCGGTCGGAGTGCCGCCGGGGGAGACGACAGAGGCCTCCGGCTGGCGGCGCGCCCTGCCGTGGGTCGTCGCCGGGCTCTGCACCGCCCTGGCGCTCGCCGGCTTGCTGCGGCGCGATGCGCCGGTTCCTGCGGCGGTTGCGATCACGCGTCTGCCGATCCAGCTGGGCGCAGAGTCGGTCTCCCTGTCGTACGGCGCCGGAGCGGTGCTCTCGCCCGACGGGCGCCGGCTCGCCTGGGTGACCGGCGGCCGCGATGGCGCCACGACGGGCGCCAACCGGATCGTGGTGCGCGACCTCGCCGGCGGCGAGTCGCACGTGCTCGACGGAACCGAGGGGGCACAGGATCCGGTCTTCTCGCCCGACGGTGAGGAGGTCGCGTACTTCGCTGGCAACTGGCTCCGCAAGGTGCCGGTCGCCGGCGGCAGTCCGGTGCAGCTCGCCGAAGTGGCGCTGCCCCGGGGCGTTTCCTGGGGCGACGACGGCTACCTGGTCTACAACCGCGACGTCGCCGACGGCCTCTGGCGCGTCGCGGCCGCGGGGGGAGAGCCCGAGCGCCTGACGGCGCCGAGCCCGGAGCTCCAGGAGCGCTCGCACCGCTGGCCGCGCAGCGTCCGCGGCACGAGGAAGCTCCTCTTCCTCGCCCAGGGGCTCGGGCAGAAATACGAGGAGTCGACGATCGAGCTGTTCGACCTCGACAGCCGCGAGCGCACGGTCGTCCATCGCGGCGGGACTTATCCGCGAATCACCCGCGATCGCGTGCTGCTCTACTACCGCGACCGTGCGGTCTGGGCGTCCCGGCTCGACGTGGCGACCGGAAAGCTCGACCGCCTGCCGGTACGAGTGCTCGACGAGGTGGGCTACTCGGAGTGGAGCGGTGGAGCGCAGTTCGACATCTCCGACGACGGCAAGCTCGTCTACTCGACCGGCCTCTCCGACGAGGCGGTGGAGCTCGCCTGGTTCGATCCCCGGAACGGCAGCTTCGAAACCGTCGTCAGCGAGCCCGCCTTCTACTACGAACCGACCCTATCTCCGGACGGCAAGTCGATCGCGCTCCAGATCTATACCGTCGGGAGGTCGGACCTCTGGATCTTCGACCTCTCTTCGGGTGGGCGACGGCGCCTCACCTTCGGCGGGCGGGACGAATATCCGGTCTGGAGCCCGGACGGCAGGTCGATCGCCTACTCGCGCATGCCGGAAGGGGGCTCGCGGGGCATCGCGCGGATGCGTGTCGACGGCGTCGGCGATCCGGTCGGCATCGCGCCGAGCGAGACGCAGCGCTCGCCGACCTCCTGGGCGAAGAGCGGTGCCTTGCTGTTCACCGATCGCTCGCCAACGACCCACGCCGATGTCTGGGTCGCCTGGCCCGACAGCCCCGAACGTGCCGCCGAACCGGTGCTCGCCACGCCGGCGAACGAGAGCCGCGCCTCCCTCTCGCCGGACGGCCGCTGGATGCTCTACGAATCCGACGAGTCCGGACGTGCGGAGATCTACGCCCGCTCGTTCCCCGGAGCCGGCGGGCGCTGGCAGATCTCCGAGGAGGGCGGTGAGCATCCGCACTGGTCGGTCGACGGACGGACCGCCTACTTCTGGTCGAGCGGCGGACTCGTGCTGCGCGAGATCGCGACGACGGCCGGCGCGCTCGTACCTGGGCGCCTGCGGACCGTCGCGATCGACCGCCGGATCCTGGTGACCAAGGACTCCGGATACGACGTTGCCGCCGATGGTCGCGTACTGCTCCTGCCGTTCGCGACCGCGAGCCAGGTCGATGCGACGACCACGATCGTCCTCGGCTGGTCCACCGAGTTGGCGCGGAAACTCGGACGAGCACCGTGAGGATCCGGCGATGATCGGTTCGAAACTCGGTCCCTACGAGATCACCGCCAAGCTCGGGGAAGGCGGTATGGGTGTGGTGTGGCGGGCGCGCGACACCAAGCTCGATCGCGAGGTGGCGATCAAGGTGCTGCCCCCCGCGTTCACCACCGACGCCGATCGTCTCGCGCGCTTCGAGCGCGAAGCGAAGCTCCTCGCGCAGCTCAACCATCCCGGCATCGCCCACGTCTACGGTCTGGAGGCGGTCGGCGGCTCGCACGCCCTGGTCATGGAGCTCGTCGACGGACCGACGCTCGCCGAGCGGCTCGCCGCCGGGCCGATCCCGACCGACGAGGCGCTGCCGCTCGCCCGCCGGATCGCCGAGGCGCTGGAGGCGGCGCACGAGAAGGGGATCGTCCACCGCGACCTCAAGCCGCAGAACATCAAGCTGGCGGCCGACGGAGAGGTGAAGGTGCTCGACTTCGGCCTCGCCAAGGCGATGGATCCGGTCGGGAGCTCGGCGCCCACGACGGACGATGCCGCGCGCTCGCCGACGCTGATGAACTCGCCGACCCTCACCGCGGCGGGCACCCAGCTCGGCGTGATTCTGGGCACGGCGGCCTACATGGCGCCCGAGCAGGCGCGCGGGGGCGCGGTCGACAAGCGCGCCGACATCTGGGCCTTCGGCGTGGTGCTCCACGAGATGCTGACCGGCAGGCGACTGTTCGCGGCGGACACCGTGCCCGACACGCTGGCGCGCGTCCTCGCCCGGGATCTGGACCTAGGAGTGCTGCCGCCGACGGTGCCGCCCGCGATCCGGCGCCTCCTCCGGCGCTGCCTCGAACGCAATCCGAAGAACCGCCTGCGCGACATCGGCGACGCGCGCCTGGTGCTCGACGAGCCCGCGACCCTCGACGCCCCGGCGGGTACCGCGGACGCGGGCGTCGTGCTCGATCTCGAGCAGCGGCTCGGCGGCGCCCGCCGACGCGTCCGGGGACTTCTCGCGCTCGCTGCGATCCTGGCGATCGTCGCCGCAGCACTCGCGATGCGCAGCTACCGCGCTCCGGCAATCGAGCCGGAGGGCGAGATCCGCTTCCAGATCACGCCACCGAGCGAGCTCTCACCCACGCGGCGCGGCAGCGCTTTCGAGCTCTCGCCGGGCGGCCGCTTCCTGGTGATGACGAACGCGAACGGAATCTGGGTTCGCTCCCTCGATGCGGTCTCGTCGCATCAGATCGCCCAGGTGGAGGGCCCCACGTACCCGTTCCTTTCGCCTGACGAGGCCTGGATCGGGTTCTTCGCCGAAAACCAGTTGAAGAAGGTGCCGCGCGACGGCGGACCGGTACAGAAGATCTGCGATGCCCCGGAAGGTCGCGGAGGCTCCTGGAGCCCGGACGGCGCGATCGTCTTCAGCCAGGACCAGGGAGTGCACGGACTGTTCCGGGTGAGCGCACAGGGGGGAACTCCCGAGCCGCTCACCCAGCCGGCCGCGGGGGCGCCGCTCCAGTATCACCGCTACCCGCAGTTCTTTCCCGACGGCCGGACGTTCCTCTACCAGGTGCTCTCTTCCGTTCCGGAGGTCGCCGGAATCTACGTCGGAACGCTCGACGGCGCTCCGCCGGTGCGCGTCCTCGAGGGCGGCGATCAGGCCCGTTTCGCTCGCGCGGTCGCATCCGCCTCCGACGCCCCGGGCTATCTCCTCTATCGGCGCGCCTACGTGCTCATGGCGCAGCCGTTCGATGTCTCGAAGCGAAAGGTCACGGGAGAGGCGGTCCCCGTCGCCGATGGCGTCGGCGTTGCGATGAACACCGGCAGCGGCGCATTCTCCCTCTCGTCGAGCGGGATCCTCGCCTTCAGCAACTCGGGCGACGAAATCGCCGAGCTCGTCTGGCTCGATCGCTCGGGCAAGCGCCTCGGAGCGGAAAACCAGGACATCCGCTCTCTCCAGGGCGTGGGCCTCGCGCCCGGAGCGCGCCGGGTCGCGTACGGCAGCGGCAATCCGGCGGACATCTGGGTCCAGAACCTGCCGGCGGGCGAGCCGTCGCGTTTCACGTTCGGGCCCGCTCCCGGGTGGGCCTACCCGATCTGGACGCGCGACGGCGCCGAGATCTACTACGTCACCTGGGACCTGAGCGGGCTGCCGCGGTACGAGATCCGCCGTCGTCGCGTAGACCGGAGCCGCGAGGAAGAACTGGTGATGGAGGCGAGCGCCGCCATCTATGCGTGGGACCTCTCGCCGGACGGCCGGGCGCTGCTCTACGGAGACAACGTCTACCGCACGTTTCTCCTGCCGCTCGACGGAGAGCGCAAGCCGCAGCCGTTCCTGCCGTCCGCGGGGGCGCAGGTCTATCTGCAGTACTCGCCGGACGGGAAGTGGGTCGCCTACTCGAGTGACGTGCAGGGGCAGTTCGAAGTGTTCGTCACGACCGTGCCGCCCTCGAGCGCGCTCTGGCAGATTTCGACCGGCGGCGGTTCGATGCCGCGCTGGCGGCGCGACAACGGGCGCGAGCTCTACTACCGTGCGAGCGACGGCCGGCTCATGGCGGTGGAGCTCGGCGCTGGTCCCGGTGCCGAGGCGATCGAAGGACGTTCGGCTCCGCGGCAGCTCTTCGTCGGCATCCCGTATTCCGGCAACACGCCGATCTTCACCTACGCCCCGGCCGACGACGGCCAGCGGTTCCTCGTCGCGGCGGTGCGTGAGAGCGAGCAGCCTCCGATCACCATGGTGCTCAACTGGCAGCAGTCGCTGCCGTCGATCCGCGAAGCTCGCCAGTGATCGGCACGAAGATCGGCCCCTACGAGATCACCGCCAAGCTGGGCGAGGGCGGAATGGGTGAGGTCTGGCGCGCCCACGACGCGAAGCTGCGCCGCGACGTGGCGATCAAGGTGCTGCCGCCGGCGTTCACCGCCGATCCGGACCGGCTCGCCCGCTTCGAACGCGAGGCGCACCTCCTCGCCCAGCTGAACCACCCCAACATCGCGCACGTCTACGGCCTCGAGTCGAGCGGCGGCTCGCAGGCGCTGGTCATGGAGCTCGTCGAAGGGCCGACGCTCGCCGAGCGGCTGACCACCGGCGCGATGCCGCTCGAGGATGCGCAGCCGCTGGCGCGGCAGATCGCGGAAGCGCTCGAAGCGGCGCACGAGAAGGGAATCGTCCACCGCGATCTCAAGCCGCAGAACATCAAGGTCACCGCCGACGGCGTGGTCAAAGTGCTCGACTTCGGTCTCGCCAAGGCGGCGGAGCCGGAGGGCGGAGCGCGCCCGGGATCGGACGCCGCGCGTTCGCCGACGCTCATGGATTCGCCGACGCTCACCGCGGCGGGGACTCGGCTCGGCGTGATTCTCGGCACGGCCGCCTACATGGCGCCCGAGCAGGCGAAGGGCGGAGTGGTCGACAAGCGCGCGGACATCTGGGCCTTCGGCGTCGTGCTCTACGAGATGCTCTCCGGCCGGCGCCTCTTCGACGGCGATTCGGCGACCGAATCGCTGGCCGGGGTGCTCAAGGGCCAGATCGACCTCGACACGCTGCCGGCCTCGACACCGCAAGAGCTGCGCCGGCTCCTCGCGCGCTGCCTGGAGCGCGACCCCAGACACCGCCTGCGCGACATCGGCGAGGCGCGGATCGCGCTCGAGCATCCGTTCGCGCCGGCGACTGCGCCGCGTACCGAGGTCCGTTCGATGATTCCGCGCTGGCTGGTCGCGACGGCCATCGCCGCCGTCGTGACGGCTCTGGTGCTCGCGGGCTTGCTGTTCCAGCGCCGGCCCTCCGGCAACGCCCTGGACGGTGCAGCGGTCTTTCCGCTGACCTTCAAGCGGGGATCGGTGCTCTCGGCACGCTTCGCGCCGGACGGCGAAACGGTCGTCTACACCGGATCGTGGAACGGCGAGCCGGCGGACGTTTACAGCGTGCGGCTCGATACGCGCGATTCGCGATCGCTCGACCTGCCCGCAGCCGCCGTGCTGTCGATCTCCTCCGCCGGCGAGCTCGCCGTAGCGCTCGACCTGCGTTACACGGTCGGGTGGGAGAGCACCGGGACGCTCGCCCGCCTGCCGCTCGGTGGCGGCGCGCCGCGGCAGGTCCTCGCCGGCGTGCAGTCGGCCGACTGGTCGCCGGACGGAGCGGAGCTCGCGGTGGCGCGCGACGCCGGGGCGAAACGGCAGCTCGAGTATCCGATCGGCCGCGTGCTCTACCAGACGGGGGGCTGGATCTCGCACGTACGCGTGTCACGCGACGGCGCCCGTGTCGCCTTCCTCGATCATCCCAATCGAGGCGACAACGCTGCGGCGGTGAAAGTCGTCGACCGCGGCGGCGAGGTCCGAGAGGTCGTGCCGAGGGCGTCGAACGGCCTGGCCTGGTCTTCCTCGGGCGAAGAGCTGATCTACCCCGGGCGCGGAGGGCTCGCGGCGTCGACGCTCTCCGGCCGGACGAGGACGGTCCTGCGCTCCCTGGGGGGCCTTCACCTCCTCGACGTCTCGCCGCGGGGGGACATCCTGGTGAGCCGGTTGTCAGCCCAGCGCGAGCTCTTCGGTGGGGCGCCCGGCGAGACCCGCGAGCGCGATCTCTCGTGGCTCGACTGGACATTCCCCGTCGCCCTTTCGGACGAGGGCGAACAGGTCCTGTTCGAGGAGCAGAACGCCGGAACGGCGGACAGCTACGCTCTCTTCCTCCGACCGACGAGGGGAGGGCCGGCGGTCCGCCTCGAGGACGGCTACGCGCTGGCGATCTCGAACGACGGCCAGTGGGTTCTCGCCAGCGAGCCGGTCGCGGACGGTGGCCGGCAGCAGTACGTGCTGCTCCCCACCGGTCCCGGCCAGGCGCGCCGGATCGCCGCCTCCGCCGGGGAGGCGACGGCGGCGGCGTTCCTGCCGGACGGGAAGCGTGTCGTGGTCGCCGCGCGCGAGAGCGGAGCGGGCGAGCGCCTGTTCGTGCTCGATCTTTCCTCGGCCGAGCTCCGGCCGATCAGCCCGGAAGGGACGCACAGCTACTTCGACTCCCTGCTCTCTCCGGACGGGCGGACGGCGTTCGCGACGGCGCCGGACGGCGCGCTCACGCTCTACCCGATCGACGGGGGCGAGCCGCGCGTCGTTCCGGGGACGAGCGCCGAGGACGCGGGACTGGGCTGGAGCGACGATGGCCGGAGCCTCTTCGTCCAGCGAGGTACCGGTGTGCCCGCCCGACTCGAGCTGGTGGAGATTGCGACCGGAGCGCGCTCCCTCTGGAAGGAGCTCACGCCGCCCGATCCTGCCGGCGTCTCGACGATCGGCCCGATCCAGATCGCCGCCGGCGGCCGCGCCTATACCTACTCGTATCGCCGCAAACTGGATCAGCTGTACGTGGTGCGGAGCCGGGGCCAGTGACTTTCCTCCCGACTGCCTCTGAATGGCGCCGGTCGTGACCGCGGAAGTCCGATGATCGGTACGCGGCTCGGTCCTTACGAGATCACCGCCAAGCTGGGCGAGGGCGGGATGGGGGAGGTCTACCGGGCGACCGACTCGAAGCTCCGGCGCGACGTCGCGATCAAGGTGCTGCCGCCGGCGTTCGTCGCCGACCCGGAGCGACTCGCCCGTTTCGAGCGCGAGGCGAAGCTCCTCGCGCAATTGAACCACTCGAACATCGCGCACATCTACGGTCTCGATTCGAGCGGTGGCGCGCAGGCGCTGGTCATGGAGCTCGTCGAAGGCCCGACTCTAGCCGAGCGGCTCGCCGCCGGCGCGATTCCGCTCGCCGAGGCGCTGCCGCTCGCGCGTCAGATCGCCGAGGCGCTCGAGGCGGCGCACGAGAGAGGGATCATCCACCGCGACCTGAAGCCGCAGAACATCAAGCTCGCCGTCGACGGCGCGGTCAAGGTGCTCGACTTCGGACTGGCGAAGGCGATGGATCCGGCGGGCGGTGCTCCTGCGGCTTCGGACGCCGCGCGCTCGCCGACGCTGATGAACTCGCCGACGCTGACGGCGGCCGGAACGCAACTCGGCGTGATCCTCGGCACGGCGGCCTACATGGCGCCCGAGCAGGCGAAGGGGCTCGCGGTCGACAAGCGGGCCGACATCTGGGCGTTCGGGGTCGTGCTCTACGAGATGCTGACCGGCGGACGCCTCTTCGCGGGCGACTCGGTGCCCGACACGCTCGCCGCCGTTCTCAGGAGCGAGATCGACCTCGACGCGCTGCCGGCGGAGACCCCCGCGGCGCTCCGGCGGCTGCTGCGCCGCTGTCTGGAACGCAACCCGAAGAACCGCCTCCACGACATCGCCGACGCGCGACTCGTGATCGACGACCTGGTCGCCGGCCGCGACGAGGTCCGCGACGCGGGAGCTCCACCGCGGCCGGAGCGCCGCTGGCTGCCCTGGTCGCTCGTGGCCCTGTTCGCCGTGCTCACGATCTCGTCGCTCTTCGGCGGGCCCTTCCGGCGTGAGGCGTCTCCGGCGGGGAAGGTGACGCGGACCAGCCTGCTGATGCCCGCGATCGGTCGGACGAATCAGGCGCCCGGAACGTTCGCGCTCGCGCCCGACGGCAGCGCCGTCGTCTTTCTGACCGCTGCGGAAACGAACTCGGCCAACAAGCAGGGTGGAAGCCGGCTCTTCGTGCGCGAGCTCGACGACGCCGAGCCGACTCCTCTGGCGGGTACCGAAGGAGCGAGGTTGCCGTTCTGGTCGGCGGACTCGCGTGACATCGCTTTCTTCGCGGGGGGCGCCCTGCGTCGCGTGCCGCGCACGGGCGGTGCGGTGCAGACGATCTGCCCGGTCCGGAACGCCCGCGGCGGCGCCTGGGGACCGGACGGCACGATCCTCTTCTCCGCCGACCCTTACGGACCTCTCTCCCGCGTCTCGGCCAACGGCGGGACTCCGTCCCCGGCAACGGAGCTCGACGTCGACAACGGAGAGCGTTCGCATCGTTTTCCGGCATTTCTTCCCGATGGTCGTCATTTTCTCTTCGGAGTCGAACCGTGGAGCGAGAACCGCCGTATGCCGGTCAAGCTGGCGTCGCTCGACGAGGTATCGCCGGGCAGACTTCTGATCGAGGCGAGCGCGGTGCCGAGGTTCGCGCCGCCCGATCTGCTCGTCTTCACTCGCGACGAAGCGCTCCTCGCGCAGACCGTCGACCTCGTGACGCTGCAGCCGACGGGAGCGCCGAAACTTCTCGAGGATCGGCCGCTCGTGCAGGGAGGGATCTCGAGCCTTCCCTCGGTCGAGCTCTCGAACGACGGCAAGCTGCTCTATGCGCCGGTCGATCCGCGTCCGATTGCCTTCACCTGGTTCGGCCGCGACGGTTCGCCCAGCGACAGCGGACTCTCCGAGACCGGCTGGTTCGGTTTTCCGGCGATCTCCAACGACGGCGGTCGGCTCGCCGTGGTCCGGGCCGCGGCGGACGGGCGGAGATCGCTCTGGGTCTACGACCTCGAGCGCGGCAACTCGACGCAGATCACGCCTCCCGAGCTCGAGCCGTACGGTGCGGTCTGGACGCCGGACGATCAGGCCGTGGCGACACAGCTCGCGACCGGGTCGGGGACGTCGCGGAACGCACCGAGCCTGGTGCCGGTGGACGGCGGGCCGGTGCGGCGGCTGCGCGAGCCGTCGGATCGCTGGGTGGTTCCGGGAAATCTGACTGCGGACGGCCGGACGCTCGTCTACAACGTGCTGACGACCGGAAACCGCAACGACCTCGGGTCGATGAAACCGGACCAGGGTGCCGAGCTCGTCCCGTACCTGGCGACCGCTGCCGACGAGACGTCGCCCCGGCTCTCCCCGGACGGGCGCTGGCTGGCCTACCTGAGCGACGTGTCCGGCAAGGCGGAGGCCTACATCGACACGTTTCCGACCCCGACCCATCCGCGCCGCATCCCGATCGGTGAGGACACATTCCTGATCAGTTTCCGGGCTGACGGTCGTGAGCTGCTCCTCGGGGCGAGCGACGGGGACGAGTCCGCGATCTTCGCCTGCGACCTCGAGCTCGGACCCGAACTGCGGATCGGCCGCGTGCGGAAACTCTTCAGCCTGCCCGCGGAGTCGCTCGGAGTCGCTCCGGCGCCGACGGGCGACCGGTTCCTGGTGCTGCTGCCGGTCGGCAACCGCTCGCCGTCGCTGACACTCGTCGATCACTGGCGGGAGCAACTCGGGAGAACGCCTTGATCGGACGTCGCCTCGGTCCCTGCGAGATCGCGGCCGAGCCGGGAAAAGGCGGAATGGCGAGGTGTATCAGACGACCGACACCGGCCTCGATCCCACCGGCCGCGCCTGCCGGCGGGCCGCGACGAAGAGCCGGGATCCGGTGATGCCGGGCGCCGTCCGAGTTCGTTCCTGACGTCCAACGGGCGTCGAAGCTGTCCTATGATTCGTCGAGGAGGTCGTCGGATGAACAAGCGAACTGCAGCGCGTTGGGCTGGATCCTCGTTGTGCCTCGCACTCCTCGCGGCGCCGGCCGCCGCGGACGGATGGAAGTCGGAGGTCGCCGCCTACCTGTTCGCCGCCGGGCTCAGTGGGCGGGCGAGTGTCGGTCCGGTCGTGGCCGATGTGGACATGAGCTTTTCCGACATACTGGACAATCTCCAGTTCGGCGGGATGGCTGCGTTCTCGACCACGGACGGGCGTTGGGTGTGGATGGGCGATGCCGTGGTCGCGAACGTCGGAACGACCGAGCGTGGCAGTGGAGGAGCGTTCCGCGCCGACCTCGACTCGGACACCACGATCGTCGAGGGGGATTTCGGCGTGCAGCTCACTCGCGGTTTCACCGTTTTCGGTGGCGCGCGCTACGTCGACCTGGCGTCGAAGCTCGCGGTCGGTTCCGGCAACCAGACACTTCGGGCTTCGACGAGCGAAAGCTGGGTCGATCCGGTGGTCGGATTCCGCTGGAGCACGACCGGCAGCGAGCGCTGGGCGTTCTGGATCCGTGGCGACGTCGGCGGCTTCGGCGTCGGCTCGGAGCGAAGTTGGAACGCAGTCGCCGCGCTGTCGTTCCGTCTGACGGAGCGCGTGCGGCTCGGAGCCGGCTACCGCGCGCTCGACATCGAGTACGAGCACGGTTCGGGTTCCGACCGATTCGTCTACGACACGCGGATGGAAGGTCCGGTCGCCGGATTGAGCTTCTCCTTCTGAGCTGCCGTACCAGGGTGGGCCAGCGGACGCCGGCCCACCTTCCATCGCACGGCCCTCCGGGCGCGTGTGAGAAGCTCCGATCCTTGGAGTTCATGATCCGATGCTGATTTCGGCCGGCTCGCGCCTGGGCCCCTACGAGGTCTCCGCCAAGCTCGGTGAGGGCGGCATGGGCGAGGTGTACCGCGCGACCGACACCAAGCTCGATCGCGAAGTCGCGATCAAGGTGCTGCCGGCGGCATTCACCGCCGATCCGGAGCGCCTGGCGCGCTTCGAGCGCGAAGCGAAGCTCCTGGCACAGCTCCATCACTCGCACATCGCCTCGATCTTCGGGTTCGAAGAATCCGGCGGCGTCCGCGCCCTCGTCATGGAGCTGGTGGAGGGGCCGACACTTGCCGAGCGGCTCGAATCGGGAGCACTGTCCGTCGATGAATCGCTGGGGATCGCCCGGCAGATTGCCGAAGCGCTCGAAGCGGCGCACGAAAAGGGAATCGTTCACCGTGATCTGAAGCCGCAGAACGTGAAGCTGACACGGGATGGCGCGGTGAAGGTGCTCGACTTCGGGCTGGCGAAGGCGATGGAGGCGGGGGGCGCCCCGGTGTCGGGTGACATCGGACGCTCGCCGACGATCATGAACTCGCCGACACTGACGGCGGCGCACGGCACCCAGCTCGGCGTGATTCTCGGCACGGCGGCGTACATGGCACCCGAGCAGGCGCGGGGATCAGCAGTCGACAAGCGGGCGGACATCTGGGCGTTCGGCGTCGTGCTCTACGAGATGCTGACCGGTGCGTCGCTCTTCGCCGGCGACACCGTGAGCGACACGTTGGCCGGCGTTCTGAAAACGGAGATCGATCTCGCCAGGCTTCCGGAATCGACACCGGCAACCATCCGCCGGATGCTCCGCCGCTGCCTCGAACGCAATCCGAAGAACCGCCTGCACGACATCGCCGACGCGCGGATCGTGATCGACGAGGTGATGCGCGGTGAGGCGGACGAGCCGGGTCCTTCGCAAGAGGTCGGCGCCGCCGCACCGCGACGCCCGTCCTGGTTCGTCCCGGCGCTCCTCGCCACGGTGGCGGTGGCCGGCGTCGCCGCCGGATGGCTCCTGCGCCCGGAGCGGGAGGGGCCGGCGACCGACCTCGAGCTCGCCCTGGCGATCCCGAGCGGCTACACCGTCGCACTGAACAACTACCCCGGAATCTCGATTTCGGCCGACGGCCGGCGGCAGGTCGTGGCGGTCGCGGACGAGAACCAGACGACTCGGCTGCTCGTTCGCGACCTCGACCGCGCGGAGTCGCGGATTCTTCCGGGAACCGAAGGAGCGATCGCTCCCGCGCTTTCGCCGGACGGCGAGGCCGTCGCCTTCTTCCAGGGCGGAACCCTGATGCGGATGTCACTCCAGGGCGGGCCACCTCTGGTCCTCGTCCAGGCCGGGGCCGACTTCCGTGGCGCCACGTGGAGCTCCGACGGCTACTTCTATTTCTCGCCCGGATCGGGGACCGCGCTCTCGCGCGTGCCGGAGACCGGCGGAACGGTGGAGCCGGTGACCGAGCTCGACAGCGACCGCAAGGAGCGGACGCACCGCTGGCCCGCGGCGCTGCCCGACGGCAGCGCCGTGCTCTTCACCTGTGACACCGTCGCATCGACCGAGTTCTACGACGACGCGCGCATCGAGGCGGTGCGACCCGCGACGGGAGAGCGCAAGGTCGTGCTCGAAGGAACGAGCCAGGCGAGCTTCCTCGCCCCGGACCACCTTCTCTTCGCCCGCGGCGGCTCGCTCCTCGTGATCCGCTTCGATCCGCGGACGCTGGAGACCAGCGGGCCGCCGAGCCCGATCGTCCAGAGAGTGTCGACCGAGGTTTCTTCGGGTGCCGTGCGCTTCGCCGTCGCCGCCTCGGGCGCCGTCGCCTGGATTCCCGGCACCCCGGGCTCGCAGCTGCGGGAGCTGCTCTGGATCGACGGCGCAGGCAAGTCCAGCTCGAGCGGTCTGCCGCCGGACCGCTACAACCAGATCCTGCTTTCGCCCGACGGGCGCCGCCTCGCCGCGGCGATCGACGGGAGCAGCAACGCCGACCTCTGGATCTTCGACCTCGGGCGCGATCGCAAGATGCGGTTCACGTTCGGGGGCTCGGCGACCGATATGGTGTGGAGTCCGGACGGCAGTCGCCTCGCCTACTCGACGACCGCCGCCGGGAGCGGGATGGAAATGTACTGGAAGCTCTCCGACGGAAGCGGGGAGAGCGAACGGATCGTTCACCTCGACGGTGAGGAGTTCGCGGGATCGTTTACGCCGGACGGCCGTGCGCTTCTCTTCGAACACGACGCGATCGGGCGGGCCGATTCCGACATCGAGCGCCTCGACCTCGCGACCGGCAAGGTGGAGCCGCTGCTGAACCAGCCGCACGAGGAGCTCCTGCCGGCCATCTCGCCCGATGGCCGCTGGCTCGCCTACGCGTCGATCGAGACAGGCACCGTCGCGCCCCAGATCGTCGTCACACGTTACCCGGAGCTCAGCGGCAAGTGGCAGGTCTCGCTCGACGGGGGGATGGAGCCGCGCTGGTCGCCGGAGGGGGACGCGCTCTATTTCCGCAGCAACGGCACGCTGCTCCGCGTGCCGGTGGAGACCGCGGGCGGCTTCGCGACCGGCAAGGCGGTGGCCTTGTCGGACGGCATGCCGCGGGGGACGATGGCGAATACCTTCACGGTGGCCCGCGGCGGCCGCGTGCTCGTCGTACGCGACCTGAACCCCGAAGAGCGGCCCCGCGAAGTCCACTTCGCCCTCGATCTGGCAAGCCGCGCACGCCGGCTGACCGAGCCGAAGCGTTGAGCCGCTGGCGGCGACCGCGACGAGCGGGCGCCGCGACGCAGACGCATCTCGAGCTACGGACCGGCTGGTTCGAGGACGTGAAGAGGATCTCCCGGTAGCCGGCGCCGGGGAGATTTCGTAGAATCACCTCCCGCGCTGGTTTCGGGCGTTTCCGTTCCCCGAACCGTGCCGGTTCCCGAACCTGCCGCAAGCCTTCCGCGGTCTCCCCGTTGCCGGATCGTCGCAACTTTCTCGACGGGGCGCCGCAGGATCGTCCACCCGGCGGGGTACAACTCCAGCTCGACAGCGAAAGGAACGCGATGGCTACCAGGAAGACCTCCAAAGACAGCACGAACACCACGAAGACCCGCGCGCCGCGACCGAAGAAGTCCGCATCCGACGGGCCGAACGCTACGGTGAAGACGGCAGCCACTCCGCGCCGAAAGAAAGAGGGCGCCGAGAGCGCGACTGCGAAGCGTGGCGCGGCGGCGAAGTCCGGCCAGAGCGCCCCGTCGACGAAGCGCGGGAAGAGCACGAAGCCCGCGGCGACCGCGGAGCCGAAGGTGGTCGCAGCGGTAGCGGCGGAGGTCGCGGCGCAGCCGGCGAGCCCGACGCACGCCGAGATCGCCGCGCGTGCGGCCGAGATCTGGCGCGAGAGCGGCGGCACGCCGTTCAGCAACTGGCTTCAGGCCGAGCGCGAGCTCCGCGCCTGAGAGCGACCCCGGTCGGAACAGGCGCTGAGTCCGGTCTCCTCCGGAGCGGCGGGGGCGGTACTCCGGAGGACCGCACCGGTCAGTGCGGGCGGGCCGGAGAATCGACGGCAGCCGAGCGGCGCCATTCTCCGGGCGATCTGCCGACCAGCTTCTTGAAGGCGCGGCGGAAGGCGGCTTCCGACTCGTAGCCGACGTCGGCGGCGACTTCGGCGACGCCCTGGCCTTCCGCGAGCCGGCGCGAGGCGAGCTGCATCCGCCAGAGCGCGAGGTAGTGCATCGGCGGGTGGCCGACGAAGTCGGCGAAGCGCTCGGCGAGGACGGAGCGCGAAGCGCCGACCTCCCGCGCCAGGCTTTCGACGCTCCAGGCCTGCGCGGGAGCGGCATGCAGCGCCGCGAGCGCACGACCGACCAGGGGATCGCGCAGTCCGGCCAGCCACCCGCTCTCGGCCGGCGGCAGCGTCTCGAGGTAGCGGCGGATCGACTCGACGAACATCAACTCGGAGAGTCGTGCCAGAACGTTTTCGCTGCCCGGACGGGCGCTGTTCCCCTCTCGCGCCGCGACGCTGAGCAGCGTGCCGATCCAGGTCTCGGACTCGGGGCGACCCGCCCCCTTGAGGTGCAGGATCTCCGGCAGCGAGGCGAGCAGGGGGTTGAACGGGCGGTCGTCGCAGCCGAGGAAGCTGCAGACGATCCGCGAGCGTTCGCCGCCCCCTCCGCGCTCGATGCAGAGCGGCAGCCCGGTCGAAGGGCGCGCGTACATCGCCATCTCGGGTGTCGCACGCATCCCGGGCGCGCTCGACAGCACGTGCGCGCTGCCCTGGGGAAAGGCGAAGACGTCCCCCTCCTCGAGACGGATCGATTCCCCTCCGGCGAGTCCGCCCCAGCAGGAGCCCTCGGCGATGAGGTGCGCCTCGATCACGCGTTGCGCCCCGGGAAGGACCAGGTGGGCGATCTCGCGCGACGGGGGAGCTTCGGCGACCCAGGGCGCCGTGACTTCGAAGTCGAAGTAGACCGCCCCGCTCAGCCGGACCGCAGCGAGGACATCGGAGAGGACATCGGAGCTCACGACGGATCCGGCCGGAAACGGACACCCGGGCCGGGAATCCGGACGGGGGAGGAGAAGGCCACGGAATCCGGACGATCGGTCAGGAGAGGCGGACGCGCGCGCATGGTCGGATGGCGAACTCTGCGCCTAGCCTAGCGCGCTGCCGGGCAATGGCGCACCGGGGCAGGAATGGGAGTTCCCGATGACAGTCGCAACAGCAGAGACGAAAGCTTTCGGAAGGATCCAGCCGGCGGGCAGCCGGCGGGCTGCGGCGCTCGCGAGCCGCCTCGAGCAGGGGGCCTGGGCACTGGCGGAGTTCGCCAAGGGCCTCGATGCGGCGGAGTGGCAGCTCCGCACGCCGCACGACGGCCGCAAGGTGGGAGTCATCGTGCACCACGTGGCCAGCATGTACCCGATCGAGATGGAGCTGGCCGGGAAGCTGGTCGCCGGCGATCCGATCGCGGGCGTGACCTGGGACGACGTGGATGCGATCAACGCCGCCCATGCCGCGAAGTTCGACGCCGCGTCGCAGACGGCGACGATCGACCTGCTCCTGGAGAACAGTGCCGCGGCCGCTTCCGTGATCCGCAGCCTCTCGGAGGAGGAGCTCGAGCGGGCGGCGCCGATCTCGCTCGACGGCGACGCGCCGCTCACCAGTCAGTACTTCCTCGAGTATCACCCGGTACGGCACGCCTGGCACCACCTCGCGAAGCTTCGTGCGGCAGTCGCCCGCTGATCGGCAGGACGAGGCGGGTCGAGTGGGGCTGCGGACCCCGCGGACCGTCGGGACGAAGGCCGGGCGAGCTCCTTCGACCTGCCTACGTCGGGTCGAGGCGTTCGCGCAGGTCGTGGAGGTACTGCCGGAGCTCCAGCCACTGCGGTTCGAGGCTGCGCAGCGGGATCCGGATCCCGGCGGTCGTCCGGTCCACGTCGGCGAGGCGATCGAGCAGTCCCTGCCGGGCCGCGCCGGCGGCCGCTGACCGCTCGATCGCGCGCAGATCGCTGAAACCCTGACGCAACCTCCGCCGGAACGGTAGACCGATGAGCGCCGGCAGGACGTTGAAAAGGGTCACCGCAGCCGAAGCCACGGCGACGAACGAGACGGCGAATCGGTTGAGCCACGTCGCGAGGCGGAAGGGCAGGAACGCCTGGAGCTTCGAGGGGCCGTGCTCGTAGTAGTTGCGAGCCGCGCGATGGAGCGTCAACGGAGTCGACTCCGGGCGCGGGAACTGGCCGTGCGCCGAGAAGCGCGTCGCGTTGCCGTGGATCTCGGCGGCCGCCTGGAGCAGGAGATCGGTGAGCGCAGGGGGAAAGTGGTCGGAGACGATCAGCTGAGTGCGGGCGGCGAGGAGCTGGAGATCGTGGTCCGGGAGGTTCGCCCGCAGGTCGTGCCCGCCCTCGGGAAAGCGGACGACCTCGAGAAACGGGAACCTGAGGGCGAACGCCGCGGCCCTCCGGATCGACATCACCTGGAGTCGCGGTGATCGCAGCAGACCGTCGATCCAGCGTGAGTCGGGCGTCCCGGCGGTCATGATCGCTGCGAGCTGTTCGCGATCGAGCGCCGCCTCGACCTCTTCGGGGGTCACGGGATGGGTCTGCCCGAAGTCGATCCCCTCCCCGACACCCTCTTCGCGGAAGACGAGGAACGCCAGCAGTCGGGCGTCGCTTCCGTCCCGGCCGGCTTCGACGCGGGCGCCGCGGAGAGCGGCGAAACCGGTTGCCGCCAGATCCCGACGGACGAACAGCCACAGCGGTTGCAGGCCCATGGTGCCCAGCGACCGGATCCCTTCGGGAGGCTCCCGCTGTTGCCCGGAGGGGTCCCACAGCCCCCAGACGAAACCGGCGGTGGGTACTTCCGCCTCCGCCACGCCGCGCAGATTCTCGATGCTGCCGCCGGTCGTCTCGACCCGCACCTCGATTCCGTGCCGCGCGAGCACCTCGCGGTAGCGGAGACCGTCTTCGTGGAACGTCGTCCCCTCGGGGCCGGTCAGCAGCCGGATCTCCCGCGGAACAGCGGGCCCGATCTGGAAGAGTGCCCACACCACCACACCGAGGAAGACGATTCCAGCGAACCAGCGCAAGCCCTTTCCGCCCATCGGTCCTCCTTGGTCCGTTGCCGTACCCCGATCTTCGCACCTTGCAGTTCGGGCCGCAGCGGTCTCCCGGGAGCGGGTTCGATCGGAACACGGAGAGGGTTCCGGCGCGTATCGGATAGGCTCGTCGCCTCTTGATCGGATCACGGCTCGGGAACTACGGGATCACCGCCAAGCTGGGTGAGGGCGGGATGGGGGAGGTGTGGCGGGCGACCGACACACGTCTCGATCGCGAAGTGGCGATCAAGGTGCTGCCGGCGGCGTTCACCGCCGATCCCGAGCGTCTGGCGCGGTTCGAGCGCGAAGCGAAGCTCCTGGCGCAGCTCCACCATCCGCACATCGCGTCGATCTTCGGCCTCGAGGAGTCGGACGGCGTCCGGGCCCTGGTCATGGAGCTCGTCGAGGGCCCGACGCTCGCCGAGCGGATCGGACGCGGAGCGCTGCCGGTCGACGAGGCGCTGCCAATCGCACGGCAGATCGCCGAGGCGCTCGAGGCGGCGCACGAGAAGGGGATCGTCCACCGCGACCTCAAGCCGCAGAACATCAAACTGACGCCGGAGGGCGCCGTCAAGGTGCTCGACTTCGGCCTCGCCAAGGCGATGGAGCCCGCGGCCGTCGGGTCGTCATCGGAACCGGGGCGCTCGCCGACGCTCATGAACTCGCCGACGCTGACCGCGGCGGGGACACAGCTCGGCATGATCCTGGGCACGGCGGCCTACATGGCGCCGGAACAGGCGCGGGGCGGGATCGCCGACAAGCGGGTGGACATCTGGGCGTTCGGGGTCGTGCTGTTCGAGATGCTCACCGGCGAGGGGCTGTTCCTCGAAGGGAGCGTCGTCGACACGCTCTCGGCGGTGATGCGCAAGCCGATCGAGCTCGAGAACCTCCCGGCCGGCACGCCGCCGGCGCTCCGCCGGCTGCTGCGGCGCTGCCTCGAACGGAATCCGAAGAACCGGCTGCACGACATCGCCGACGCACGCATCGTGATCGACGAGGTGCTCGCCGGAGGGAGCGACCCCGAGGTCGTCGTCGCCCCGCCTGCGGCGACGACAGCGGCTCCGCGGCGCGTGTGGCCGATGGTCCTGGCCGTGGCGGCAGCGCTCGCCGCCGGTGCGGTCGTGGATCGCTGGCTCGCCCCGGCTTCCGCTCCCGACGAACCTGATGCGCGCTGGGCGCTGGCGATCCCCGACGGCTATTCGCTCTCGAACGCCGAGTTTCCGCAGATCGCGATCTCCGACGACGGCCGGCTGCAGGCGGCCGTCGTGGTCGACGACACCGATACGCCACGGATCCTCCTCCGCGATCGCAACGAGTTCGTCGCGCGCGTCGTGCCCGATACCGAGCGCGCTCACACGCCGTTCTTCTCGCCCGACGCCCGCTGGATCGCTTTCTACCGCGACTCCAGTCTGTACAAGGTGCCGGTGGCCGGCGGCCCGCCGATCCGGCTCGCGGAGGCCTCGGGCCAGACCCGCGGCGCCACCTGGAGCCGCGACGGTCACATCTACTTCACGCAGGACTCGGTCGGCGGCCTGTTCCGGGTCCCGGAGCAGGGCGGAGCCGTGACCGCGGCGACCGAGCTCGACGAGGCGCGGGACGAACGAACACACCGCTGGCCGCAGGCGCTCCCGGACGGCAGCGCCGTCCTGTTCACCTGCGACACGCAGGCGTCGACGGAGTACTACGACGACGCGCGGATCGAGGCGGTGCGCCCGGCGACGGGTGAGCGCAGAGTCCTGGTCGAAGGTTCGAGCCAGGGACGCTACGCCCCGGGTGGTCACCTGATCTTCGCGCGCGGTGGCGCGCTCTACGCCATCGATTTCGACGAGAAGGCGCTGGAAGTGCGCGGTTCCCCGACCCTCGTCGCCCAGGGTGTCGCCACGGACGTCGGCTCGGGCGCCGTCCAGTTCGCAACTGCCGCCGTCGGTACGGCGATCTGGGCGCCGGGCGGCAACACCGCCTCGTATCGTCTGGTCTGGATCGATCGCGACGGCACCGAGACGGCGACGACGATTCCCGAGGCGCCGTACGGGGAGATCGAGCTCTCGCCCGACGGCAGGCGGGCGGCCCTGGTGGGGGGCGAGGGCGGAGTCTCCGACCTCTGGGTCGCCGATCTCGAACGCGGCACGGTGACCCGGTTGACCGTCGGCGACTACGTGAACAACCCGGTCTGGACCAGCGATGGTTCCCGCATCATCTACGGTACCGGAGCGCGCGGCGGCACGGGACAGCGCTTCCGCATCGCCTGGATTCCAGCCGACGGCAGCCGCGAGTCGGAGCTCCTGGTGGCGGGGCCTCGCGGGCACTATCCGGGCGACGTCACCGCGGACGGCCGCTTCCTCGTCTACAGCGCGTTCCAGGCGGACGGCTCCAAGGAAGATCTCTACCTCCTGCCGCTCGACGGCGACCACACGCCGAAGCTGCTGCTCGGCGGTCCGTTCTCGAAGAACGAACCGGCGCTCTCGCCGGACGGTCGCTGGCTCGCCTACGTATCCAACGAGCAGGGCGGGCGCACGACCATCTTCGTCCGGCCGTTTCCCGAGGGGGACGGGCGGTGGCAGATCTCGAACTCGTCGGGGGTCGAGCCGCGCTGGAGCCACGACGGCCGCGAGCTCTTCTATCGCGCGAACCAGACGCTCTACCGGGTGGCCGTCGACACCCGCAACGGGTTCTCGGCCGGACGGCCCGAGCCGCTCATCGACGGCGTCGCTTCCGGATCGCAGGTCCACACGTTCGCGCTTTCCAACGACGGCAAGCGTCTCTTCACCCCGCGCTCGCGGCAGGGCCGTGGCTCGCTGCGCACGGTCTTCATCGACCTGGGATTCGCGCGGCGTCTCGATCTCGCGGCGCGGAAGGGGAACTGAGTGCCGAAGACGCTCGCCGGCCCGGACTCGAGGATCGCGCTCCGGTGATCGGCACGCAGCTCGGGAACTACGGGATCACCGCCAAGCTGGGCGAAGGCGGGATGGGCGAGGTGTGGCGGGCGACCGACACGCGTCTCGATCGCGAAGTGGCGATCAAGCTGCTGCCGGCGGCGTTCACCGCCGATCCCGAACGTCTGGCGCGGTTCGAGCGCGAAGCGAAGCTCCTGGCGCAGCTCCACCATCCACACATCGCGTCGATCTTTGGGCTCGAGGAGTCGGACGGCGTCCGGGCCCTGGTCATGGAGCTCGTCGAGGGGCCGACGCTCGGCGAAAGGCTCGGCGGAGGAGCGCTGTCTCTCGACGAGGCCCTGGCGATCGCTCGCCAGATCTGTGAGGCACTGGAAGCGGCGCACGAGAAGGGGATCGTGCACCGCGATCTCAAGCCACAGAACATCAAAGTGATGGCCGACGGCACGGTGAAGGTGCTCGACTTCGGCCTCGCCAAGGCGATGGAGCCGGCGGCCGTCGGGTCGTCATCGGAACCGGGGCGCTCGCCGACGCTGATGAACTCGCCGACGCTGACCGCGGCGGGGACACAGCTCGGCATGATCCTCGGCACGGCGGCCTACATGGCGCCGGAGCAGGCGCGCGGCGGGATCGTCGACAAGCGGGCGGACATCTGGGCTTTCGGGGTGGTGCTCTACGAGATGCTCACCGGCGAGGGGCTGTTTCTCGAAGGAAGCGTCGTCGACACGCTCTCGGCGGTGATGCGCAAACCGGTCGAGCTCGAGAAACTGCCGGCCGGCACGCCGCCGGCGATCCGCCGGCTGCTGCGGCGCTGCCTCGAACGGAATCCGAAGAGCCGGCTGCACGACATCGCCGACGCACGCATCGTGATCGACGACCTCGAGCACGGAGTGGCGGACGAGGCGCCTGTGGCGGCCGCTGGTCCGGCGCAGCCTCCGGCTCCGCGCTGGCGGGAGCGCCTGGCCTGGGGCCTCGTCGCGGCGATGGCGCTCGCCATCGCGAGCCTGCTGCTGCGCGGCGGAGGGGGCGCGGCGCCGGCGGCCCGGGTGATCCGATCGACGCTGCCGATGCCTCCGGGCGTCTCGATCGAGCTCGACGGCGAGCGCTCCGGAATGCCGGCGCTCTCGCCCGACGGCCGGCGGATCGCCTTCGGCGCCCGGGAGGGTGCGGGTCCGACGAGGATCTGGGTGCAGGAGCTGGAGAGCGGGCGGGCGGCGCCGCTCCCGGGGACCGAGGAGGGATACCGGCCGTTCTGGTCGCCGGACGGGCGCTCGATCGGATACTTCACCTGGAGCCACCTCGCGACCACGCCCGCAGCCGGCGGGGCGATTTCGCTCCTCGCCCCTGCCCGCGATGCGCGCGGTGGGACCTGGAACGAGCGCGGCACGATCGTGTTCGCTCCCTATCCCTACGGCCCCCTGCGATCGGTTGCGGAGCACGGAGGGGAAACCCGGGACGCAACCGCTCCGACCAGCGGATCGGGACGCTGGACGCATCGCTTCCCGCAGTTCCTTCCCGACGGCGATCATTTCCTCTACCTGGAACGAACCGCATCGACCGGATCCGAGCGGGCCGCCGAGGTGAGGATCGGCTCTCTCGCTTCGCCGGCGTCGAGCGTTTCCATTCTCGGCGCGCAGACCAACGCCGTCTACGCCCGGGGACAGTTGCTGTTCGTCCGCGACGGCGCGCTCGTGGCTCAGCCGTTCGACGCGGGGCGGCTGCGCCTCGACGGCGCCCCGGCGGCGCTGGTGAGCGACCTCCTGGTCAACGACCGTTTCTCGTACGGCGTGTTCTCCGCCGCCGCTTCGGGTCCCGCCGTGTTCCTCACCGGAAAGCAGCGCGATCTGTCGCAGCTGGTCTGGCGCGACCGGACCGGCCGGCGTCTCGGCGAGCTCGGGTTGCCGGGCAACTACTCGGGCTTCGGCGGGATGGCTCTGTCGCGGGACGGCCGGTGGGCGGCCGTCGGGCGCATCTCCGAGGGAGATACCGACGCCGACATCTGGCTCTACGATCTCCGTCGCGGGAAGGAGTCGCGCCTGGCGCTCGCCGGCTCCGACGAATCCGATCCGATCTTCTCTCCGGACGGACGCTTCCTCGTGTACGGCACGGCGGACGAGGGCGTCGCGCGGGTCCTGAGACGCGATCTCGCGACCGGCGACGAAGTGGAGCTCTTCTCGCAACCGGACCTCGTCGGGGCCCTGCCGAAATCGATCTCACCGGACGGCCGGTCCGTCCTGGTCGACCTCGGCCATCTGGATCTCACGAGCGACATCGCCCTGATTCCGATGGAGCCGGGCGGCGAGATGCGGAAGATCGTGGCGACGCCGAGGGACGAGGGCTTCGGACAGCTCTCCTCGGACGGGCGATGGCTCCTCTGGAGCTCGGACGAGTCCGGAAGCTACGAGGTCTACGTCGCGCGCTTTCCGGAGATCGGCGGCAAGGTGCAGATTTCGCGCGCCGGCGGGGTGCAGCCGCGATGGAACGCGAACGACGCGGAGATCTACTTCAAGACGCCGGACAACATGCTGACGACGGTCACGATCGACACCGGATCGGGAACGATCTCGGTCGGTGAGCCGCAACCGCACTTCCAGGTCAGCGAATTCGTCGGCTGGACCTACGCCGTTGCCGCCGACGACCAGAACATCCTGGTGCGCGAACCGCTCGGCGAGCGCGGCGCCTCGCCGATCACGCTCCTCACCGACTGGTGGTCGCTCGTCGGGCGACCTTGACACCCGGGACCGGACGACTCCGCGGGAGCTCGTCCGGCCAGCCGATGCCCGGATCCCGGGCCTGCCGTGGCAAGCTAGGCCTGCGATGACGATCCCCGCCGGCACCCGACTCGGACCGTACGAAATCACCGCCAAGATCGGCGAGGGTGGAATGGGGGAGGTCTACCTCGCCACCGACTCGCGGCTGAAGCGGGAGGTGGCGATCAAGGTGCTGCCGGCCGCCTTCACCGCCGAACCCGAGCGCCTGGCGCGTTTCGAACGCGAAGCGCAGCTCCTGGCGCAGCTCCATCACCCGCACATCGCCTCGGTCTTCGGTCTCGAGGAGGCGGACGGCGTGCGCGCGCTGGTCCTCGAGCTCGTCCAGGGACCGACCCTGGCGGAGCGACTCGCGGGCGGGGCGCTGCCGCTCGAAGAGACGCTCGCGATCGCGCAGCAGATCGCGCAGGCGTTCGAGGCGGCGCACGAGAAGGGGATCATCCATCGCGACCTCAAGCCGCAGAACGTCAAGCTGACGACGGACGGGGCGGTGAAGGTCCTCGACTTCGGACTCGCGAAGGCGCTGGATCCGGGGTCGGGCAGCTCGTCGCAGGCGGATCTCGGACGTTCGCCCACGCTGATGAACTCGCCGACCCTGACCGCGGCGGGAACGCAGCTCGGGGTGATCCTCGGAACCGCGGCCTACATGGCGCCGGAGCAGGCGCGCGGCGGGATGGTGGACAAGCGCGCCGACATCTGGGCCTTCGGTGTCGTCCTCTGGGAGATGCTGACCGGCGAGTCGATGTTCGCCGCCGACACGGTGAGCGACACGCTCGCCGGCGTGCTGCGAGCAGAGATCGACGTGACGAAGCTGCCGCCGGCGACGCCTCCGGCGCTCCGCCGGCTCCTGCGGCGCTGTCTCGAGCGGAATCCGCGCAGCCGACTGCACGACATCGCCGACGCCCGGATCGTGCTCGACGATCTGCTCGCCGGTCGCAGCGACGAGGCCGGCGCGCCGGCCGGAGGCCCCGCAGCCGTCGTCCTCCCGGCCTGGAGGCGGGCCCTTCCCTGGGCGATCGCGGCGCTCGGCCTGATCGCCGCGGCGGTCGGCTGGCGGACCGGCGGTGCGAACGCCCCCGCGGCGCCTCTCTTCGTCGATCTCGGAGCCCCCGAAGGGGAGCGCTTCCAGTTCCAGGGCGACTTCGGCGCACCGATCGTCCTCTCCCCGGACGGCAAACTGGTGGCGTTCGGCGCCGTGGGTTCGGATTCGAAGTCCAGGCTCTGGATCCGCTCCCTCGAGACCGGCGAGCAGAAGCGGCTCGACGAGACGGTCGGGGCGACGGCGCCGTTCTTCTCGCCCGACGGCCGGTCGCTGGGCTTCTTCGCCGATTCCGAGCTCAAGGTCGTACCGGTCGCCGGCGGCTCGGTCTATCCGGTGGCCGACGCCCCGAACGGCCGGGGAGGGGCGTGGGCGCCGGACGGGACGATCGTCTTCTCGCCGGACTTCCGCACCCCGCTCGTGCGCGTCCCGGCTTCGGGCGGCAAGCCGCAGCCGATGACCACGATCGACACGACACGCCACTCGAGCCATCGCTGGCCCACGCTCACGCCCGACGGAAAGGCCGTCGTTTACCTGGCGACGAACCATGCCGTCGACAGGGCGTCGGAGTTCGAGCTTCGCTGGGTCCGACTCGACGGGTCGGACGATCACGTCCTCGTTGCCAGTCCGGCGAACGGCGTCGTGGTCGACGGGGAGCTCCTCTATCTCAGGGGAAGCTCCCTCCTCGCGCTGGCGATCGACGGCAGCGGCAGGGTACGGGGCGAGCCGAAGACGGTCGCCTCCGAGCTCCTCTACGACCCTTCGACCTGGCGCAGCACCTTCGCCGCCTCCGGCGACCGGCTGATCCTGGCTGCCGGCGGAGAGAAGTTGGGGACCCACATCTCGCGCTTCGACCGCTCGGGGCGCCTCCTCGAAGATCTCACCGACGATGCGGTGTACTTCGGCATCCGGCTCTCGCCGGACGGGCGCCGTCTCGCCGTTGCGCGCGGGCTGCCGAGCGACATCTGGCTGCTCGACCTCGATCGCCGCACGCAGAGTCGCCTGACATTCGATCCCCTGGACGAGATCAGGGCCGTCTGGTCTCCGGACGGTCGCTGGATCTACTACGCCCTCAATTCGCTCGCCGGCTCGACATCGGGAGTCGGTTCGAGAATCGTGCGCAAAGCGGCCAACGGCTCAGGGGCCCCGGAACTGATCTTCGTTCCGCCCGAAGGGATCGATGTCTTCCCGCACGACGTTTCGGGCGACGGCAGATGGATGCTGGTCAACACCGGAGTCTTTCCCTTCCTCGGCGACGCCGACCTGCAGTGGCTGGCGCTGGACGGGACGAAGCGGCTCGTGCCCCTGCTCGTGACGCCGGCGGTCGAAGGCGACGGGCGACTCTCACCGGACGGCCGGTGGGTGGCCTACGCGTCCAACGAATCGGGTGCCTCCCAGGTCTACGTCACCGCCTCGGGGCTGGGTCCGGAATCCGAGGTCTCGGGGAAATGGCAGATTTCGGTCGACGGCGGCGGGCATCCGAACTGGTCGCACGACGGGAAAGAGATCATCTATCTCGAGCGGAGCCTGAACCTCTCGCGGGTGGAGGTGGCACCGGACGGCGCCGGCGGGCTGCGCTTCGGGACCCCGACACCGCTCTTCGGTACGACGCTGGTGGCGGACCAGTCGAGCTTCGATATCGCACTCGACGATCAGAGCCTGATCCTCAATCACTTCGGCGAGGCGCAGTCGCGCCCCCTGCGCATGATCGACGGCTGGCAGAGGCTCCTCGCCAGGTGACGTACGGAAGGTGAGCGAGACGCGCTCCTTCACGTCGGATCGGCACCGGAATCGAGCTCCGGCTTCCGCGACCGTGAGGCTCCGGAGTCGGGGCTGGCGGCGAGCGGTATCCAGCGCCTTCGTCGCCGTCTGCGCGGCATCGGCAGCGAGCTCCGCCGCCCCACTGCCGGTGGCGCGCAACGCGATCCTGATCTCGATCGACTCGCTGCGCGCCGACCATCTCTCGCTCTACGGCTATCCGCGGGAGACGACTCCCGCCCTCACGGCGCTTCTCGAGCGGCGCGGCGGGACGGTCTACCGCAACGCCACGGCGGTGAGCCCCTCCTGTCATCCGTCGCATACCGCGATGCTCACCGGCCTGTATCCCCAGGAGGTCGGCGTGCCCTGGTGCGGCGAAGACCTGATCGTGAAGTGGAGCGACTTCGAGGAGCCGGAGGATCTCGCCGGGATCGAGCGCTACCAGGAGAGTCTGCGCAACCAGCCGCCGGCGCTGCGGCAGAAGAAGCTCTCGGCCGTGCGCAACTGGCTGGCGATCCCCGAATCGCAGGAGACGCTGGGAGGTCTCCTGCGCGCCAACGGTTTTCACAGCGCCGGTGCGGTCGCGATCTGGACGCTGGCTGCGCGCTTCGGTTACGGCACCGGCTTCGAGCGCTATGTCGATGCCATGCCCGAGTACTACGGCCCGGCGTCCCTCGCCTGGCTGCTGCGCGACGTCATGGGGAGCCAGCGCCGGCAGAGCGCAGCGGCGACCATCGACGCGGCGATCTCGACGATCTCGGAGTTTGCCCCGGGTTCGGGGACCGGTGCGGCCGAAGGACCGGGTAGAGAGGGACGCTTCTTCCTGTTCCTCAACCTCGCCGACACCCACGTTCCCTACGACGGGCGCGGCGAGACGCTTCCCGGCGAGTCGAGCGAGGATCGGGCGGCCATGGAGTCCCGGTGGGCCCGACGGTACGGCCGGGACGGCTGGTCCCGCGCCCGCCGGGAGATGAGCGGCCCCGACGGGTTGCTCCTCGATCGCTACGACCTCGCGATCCGCCACACCGACCGGGAGATCGCGCGACTCGTCGACGCGCTCGCGGCGCGGGGCCTGCTCGACGACACACTCATCGTGATCACGTCGGATCACGGCGATTCGTTCGGGCAGCATCCGTACCTCGCCGCGAACCGGGCGCGCCGCCTCTTCTTCGAACACTCGCTCTACGTCTGGGAAGAGACGCAGCACGTTCCGCTGATCGTTCTCGCGCCCGGGATGCCTGCCGGAGCGCGATACCGCGAGGTCAACGTCTCGCAGGTCGATCTGAAACCGACGATCCTCGCTGCGCTGGGACTGGCGGGCGTCGGAGAGCCGGGGCCGGGAAGCGACCTCGCGATGCTGCGCGAAGAGCCGCGGGCGGTCTACTTCCTGACCTTCGGACGGGGCCAGCCCGGTCTCCTCTCCCAGACCCGTCTCGACTTCCCGCGCTACATCGGTCTCCGGCGCGGCTCGCTCAAGTTCTTCGTCGACCGGGAGCGCTTCCGCGACGCGAAGGAAGGGAGCTGCTTCCTGTTCGATCTGGCCTCGGACCCCGACGAGCTCGTCAACCTGTGCGGAGAACGACCGGCCGAGGCGCTGCAACTGCGCTCGATCCTGGTCGACTGGTACCGGCACTCGACGTCGGTACGGACGCCGGCGGGTCGGCGCGCGTCGCCCCGCTGACCGGCGTTACCGCGAACCGGCTCCGCCGGCGCTTCCGTCGCGGCCGGCGCCGAAGAGATCGCCGAAGAAGTCGCCCTCGTTCCAGCGCGGCTTCGCCTCGTCGTTGCCGATCAGCCGGACGAGCTCCACCTCGGCATTGGCGAACCGCTCGACCGACGGCCAGTCCGCGCCGAGCGCGATCTCGTCGCTCGGCCGATGGTAGTTGTTGGCGAGGAACGAAGTGAACGCCTTCTGCTGGGTATCGCTGCCGTCCACGCTGGTGAGGCCAGGCGAGAGGTTGATCGCCGGAATTCCGTGACGCACGAACGAGTACTGGTCCGAGCGGACGAAGATGACCTCTTCGGGCATCGGATCAGGCGCCAGGCGGAAGCCGTTCCCGCTCGCCGCCTTCTCGGCGAGCGCACCGAGGCTGCTGTGGTCGGCGCCGAAGGCGACCAGATCGGCGGTCGGCGTGAGCAGCAGTGGCATGTCGACGTTGACGTTGGCGACGATCGCCGAACTCGGCACGGTCGGCCAGGTGGCGAAGTAGTCGGAGCCGAGGAGTCCACGCTCCTCGCCGGTCACGAGGACGAAGAGGACCGAGCGGCGAGGCCGCTCCGCTGCGGCAACCGTGCGGGCGACTTCGAGCAGGATCGAGCTGCCCATGGCGTTGTCGTAGAAACCGTTGCGGATCGTGTCCCCGTCGACCGCTTCGCCGACGCCGATGTGGTCGAGATGCGCCGTCACGACGATGTACTCGCCCGCCAGCGCCGGATCGGAGCCGGGGAGCCGGCCGACGACGTTGGGACTTTCGATCTGTGTGATCCGGTTCTCGCAGGAGGCGTCGATCCGGACGGGCAGCGCGCGGCTCCGGATCGCTCCCGCTTCTGCCTCGTCGAGCAGCTGATCGAGCGTCGTGCCGCTGCCGGCGAGCAGCTTCTCGGCTCCCTGGCGCGACAGGCCGGCCCCGAGGACGAGCGCCGGGAAGGCGTCCTGGATCGTGCCGTCAGCGGCCTTCCAGGCGGTGCGGGGACGGCTCGCGTAGCCGATGATGCGCTGCCAGGGGACGCGCTTCTCGTCGACGCGATCGCGGATCGTCAGCGCGCCGACGGCGCCGCGCGACTCGGCGAGCTCCGCCTTCAGTCGACGAGACGAATGGTGAGCGCGTTGATCGCTGGGAAAGGTCGCTGGAGCGCCGGACAGGAAGACGGCGACCTTGCCGCGCACGTCGACGCCGGAGTAGGAATCGACCCCGAGTTCCGGCGCCACGATGCCGTAGCCGACGTAGACGACGTCGGCCGAGAGCTTGGAGCGCGGCATGCTGACGCTGCCGGTCATGATGTAGTCCTCGAGCGGCACGAGCCCCGTGATCGTGCGTTTCCCGGCGGTGTTCGTCAGGCGGATCGACGGCTTCTCGACGCGCGACTCGACGAACTGCACCGGTTGGAGGTAGCTCTCGCCGACGCCCGGTTCGAGGCCGAACTCGGCGAACCGGGTCGCCGCGTAGAGCGCCGCGATGCCGTACTCCGCGCTGCCGGTATCGCGCCCGCGCAGCAGATCGTCGGCGAGGAAGGCGGTGTGCGCCCGCAGCGCGGCGATGTCGACGGCCGACTCGCCGGCGCCGGAAGCGTGCCCGGCGGTCGCGGCGGAAACGGTCAGAACGACTCCGAGAGGGAAGGCAATGAAACGGCTCGCTCGAGGCATCGATGGATCTCCTGGACTGGTGGGTGTTCGCGCCTGGTCGGTCAGACCCATCAGGGAAATTACCACGTGCCTTGTGGGAGGCGCTCGTGTCCCGTAGCCTGCGGGGATGACGAAGCTCTCCGGGTCCGGACGCGAGCAGCCCGAGGCCGCGACATCCGGGCGCAAGTCGGCTGTCGATCGCTTCCTCGGGATCATCGAACGGGTGGGAAACGCCATGCCGCATCCGGCGACCCTGTTCGCACTGTTCGCCCTCGGTATCGTCCTGATTTCCGGACTCGCCGCGCGCCTCGGACTCCAGGTCGTCCATCCGGCGACCGGCGAGATCGTTCGTCCGGTTTCTCTCCTGTCGGTTGCCGGATTCCACCGGATCGTTCTCGGCGCCGTCGACAACTTCACCGGCTTCGCGCCCCTCGGCACGGTCCTGGTGGCGCTGATCGGGATCGGCGTCTGCGAGTCGGCGGGACTGTTCGGAGCCGGATTGCGGATGCTGGTGCTCGCAGCGCCGCAGCGGCTGCTCACCCTGATCCTCGTTCTGGCGGGAGTCCTCTCGAACGCGGCGAGCGAGGTCGGCTACGTGCTGCTGGTGCCGCTCGGCGGGCTGCTCTTCCACGCCGCGGGCAGACATCCGGTGGTGGGGATCGCGGCCGCCTTCGCCGGCGTCTCGGGCGGCTACAGCGCCAACCTGATCCTCGGCACCGTCGATCCGCTCCTCTCCGGCATCACGCAGGAAGCGGCTGCGATCGTCCGCCCGGGCTACCTGGTGAATCCGGCCTGCAACTACTACTTCATGGCGGTTTCGACCTTCCTGATCGCGGCGCTCGGCACCTGGACGACCGAGAAGATCGTCGCGCCGCGCTGGGGTCGTTACGAAGGAGCGACCTCGAGGCAGGCGATCGAGAGGCTGACCCCGGACGAACGGCGCGGGCTGCGCTTCGCCGGGATCACGCTCGTCCTCATCGTCGCCTTCGTGCTGATCGGGATCGTTCCGCAGGACGGGTTCCTCCGGGAACTGGGGACCGGAGGGATCCTCCATTCCCCGCTGCTCGGGGGGATCGTCGCCTTCATCTTCCTCTTCGGCGCGTTGATCGGCATCGCCTACGGCATCGGAGCAGGAACGATCCGGAGCGACGGCGACGTCGTCGCCGGCATGTCGAAGTCGATGTCGACGCTCGGCGGCTATCTCGTGCTGGTCTTCTTCGCCGCGCAGTTCGTGGCGTTCTTCAACTGGACGAAGCTCGGCCTCATCTTCGCGGTCGAGGGCGCGGAGGTTCTGGAAGCCTCCGGCCTGCCGCGGATTCCGCTGCTGCTCGCCTTCATCGTGCTCGCCTCGGTGGTGAATCTGGCCATGGGCAGCGCCTCGGCCAAATGGGCGGTGATGGCGCCGGTCTTCGTGCCGATGCTGATGCTGTTGGGAACTTCGCCCGAGCTGACGCAGCTCGCGTACCGGATCGGCGACAGCGCCACGAACATCGTCTCTCCGATGATGAGCTATTTCGCTCTGATCATCGCCTTCGTCCAGCGCTACGAACCGAAGGCCGGCATGGGGACGGTGATCGCCACCATGCTTCCCTACACCTTCGTGTTCCTCGCCGGCTGGGCACTGCTCTTCACGGTCTGGCTCCTGCTCGGGCTGCCGATCGGGCCCGGCGCATCGCTCGATCTTGCGCCGGCCGGATCGCCGGGTTGAGCGAAGCGGGCGCCCTCCCGCCGCGGCGCCCTGCGGATAGGATCCTGCCCATGGTGCCCAGCGCGCTTCCTCCGGCGACCCGGATGCGATGACCGGCAGGAAGATCGGCCCGTACGAGGTCGTGGAGAAGCTCGGTGAGGGCGGCATGGGGGAGGTCTACCGCGCCACCGACTCGAAGCTGAAGCGCGAAGTCGCGATCAAGGTCCTCCCCGCCGCCTTCACGAACGATCCCGAGCGCCTGGCACGCTTCGAGCGCGAAGCGCAGCTCCTCGCCCAGCTCCACCATCCGAACATCGCCTCGATCTTCGGCCTCGAGGAGTCGGACGGCGAGCGCGCTCTGGTGATGGAGCTGGTCGAGGGGCCGACTCTCGCCGAGCGACTGGCCGACGGTCCGCTGGCGCTCGCCGAGGCGCTGCCGATCGCCCGGCAGATCGCCGAAGCGCTCGAGGAGGCACACGAGAAGGGGATCGTCCACCGCGACCTCAAACCGCAGAACGTCAAGGTCACCGCCGATGGCAAGGTGAAGGTGCTGGACTTCGGCCTCGCCAAGGCGATGGACCCTGAGTCCGGGAGCGGCGGCAGCGTGACCGCTTCGCCGACGCTGATGAACTCGCCGACCCTCACCGCCGCCGGAACGCAGCTCGGCGTGATTCTGGGCACCGCCGCCTACATGGCGCCGGAGCAGGCGAGGGGCGGTATCGCGGACCGTCGCGCCGACGTCTGGGCGTTCGGCGTCGTTCTCTTCGAGATGCTGACCGGGAAGTCGCTTTTCGCAGCCGACACCGTTCCGGACACTCTGGCTCGGGTCCTCACCCGCGAGCCCGATGTCGCGGAGTTGCCGCCGGAGGTGCCGGCCGCGGTGCGCACCCTCGTCCGGCGCTGTCTCGTCCGGCAGCCGCGGAACCGGTTGCATTCGATCGCCGACGCACGGATCGCGATCGACGATGTGCTGGAGGGGCGATCGGACGAGTCGCCCGTCCTCCTGCCGGTGGTGCCTCCGGCGCCGGCGGGCGCCGCCGGGTCCCGGGCCTGGATCGCCTGGGCGGTCGCCGGGATGGCCCTGCTCGCCCTGCTCGCGAGCCGGATCCTGAGAGACGGGGGGGACGCCGGCGGCGTTTCGCTCGCCGAGGCGAGCATCCGGATCCTGGTGACGGCCGGAGTCTCGACCGACCCTTCCGTCTCGCCGGACGGTCGCACTCTCGCGTTCGTCTCCGAGCGCGACGGGCGGGATCGCGTGTGGATCAAGGATCTCGCGAGCGGATCCGAGAGCGTTCTCGGGCGCGATCCGTCCTGGCTGCCGCGCTTTTCGCCCGACGGGACGAGCGTGCTGTTCCTCACGCAGGAGGGAGACCGCGTCGACATCTACCGGATCTCGCTCGCCACCCGGGAAGAGCGTCTGGTGGCGCGGAACGGCATCGATGCCGATTGGTCACCGGACGGCAGGCGGGTGCTCTTCATCCGCGGCGACATCGAGAATTTCCGCAGTGGTCGCGAGCTCGTCGAAATCGACCTCGCGTCGGGGACCGAAACGCTGCTCCACACCGATCCCACGGGTGCGCTCTTCGAACCGCACTGGTCGCCCGACGGCCGGCGGATCGCGATCCAGAGCTATGGCCCGCAGACGGGAACCGACGATCGACTCCTGATCCTCGACCCGGGCGGCAGGCAGGTGCGCGAGATTCCGATGCAGTTCGAGGGCCGGCCCGGCACGAGGATCCGGGGGGCGGTCTGGCTCGATGTGCATCGTCTCGCGCTGCTGCTCCTCGACCTCGGCGAGCAGGTGAGCAACTCCGGCCGGATCGCGGTCTGCGATGTCGACACGGGACGCCTTCGCAGCCTGCAGCCGCTCGCGGCGGTGGGCTGGGGGCTGACGGTCGCCGGGCAGGATTCGCTGGTCGTCAGCACCGGCTCGAGCGATCAGAACCTCTACGAATCGCACCGGATCGAGGGCGGCTGGAGTCCGGTCGAGGCGCGGACCGAAGGGCCGTTCGTCGACCGTCAGCCGGTCTACTCGCCGGACGGACGATGGCTGGTCTTCACTTCGAGCCGGAGCGGCAACCTCGACGTCTGGCGGCGGGACCGTCAGTCCGGAGAGTTGCAGCGGCTCACCGACGACAAGGCGGACGACTGGGATCCGGCACTCTCTCCGGACGGGAAGCGGCTCCTCTTCAGCTCCAACCGCAGCGGTCGATTCCAGATCTGGATCGCGGACGCCGATGGCAGCTCCGCCCGCCAGGTGACCGACTTCGAGAACGCACAGAACCCGACCATGACGCCCGACGGCGAATGGATCTTTTTCGTTCGCCAGGGAAGTGTCGGCGAGAACGGCGTGTGGAAGGTGCGGGTGGACGGATCGGACGCGTCGCCGATCGTCAAGGGGAACCTCCTGGTACCGGAGACCAGCCCGGACGGACGGTTCGTCGCAGCGCGCACTTTCGATGGTCATCCGCTGCTGCGGGTGGCGACGAGCGGCTACCTCGAGAACGTCGATCTCGGTCCGAGCGACCGCTATCGCTGGTCGGTCGAGAGCGGGAAGACCTTTCTCTGGGCGATCGGCATCCTGAGCGAATCGCGCGAGATCCGGCGTTACTCCTTCGATCCGTGGACCGGGCGAGTCGGACAGCCCGAGACGGTCCTCCCCGCGGACGTGGTCCGGTCGGCGGAGACCCTGGGCGTCGCCCGCGACGGGTCGGCGGTCGCCTTCTCCCGTGCCGCCAGCCGGCGGGCGCAGCTCCTCCGCATCGACGGGATCACCGGACTCCGCTGAGGTCGGGATCCGTCCGCCGGACGGTCCGGGCGCGGCGGAGTCCGCGCCGCGTCAGGGGATCCGGGCGACGAGGTCGATTTCGATCCGCGCGCCGCGCGGCAGACCCGCCGCCTGGACTGTCGAGCGTGCCGGCTTGTGATCGACGAACGCCTCGGAGTAGATCCGGTTGAGGACCGGGAAGTCGGCCATGTCGGCGAGGTAGACGGTCGCCTTGAGGACGTCGGCGAAGGTGCAGCCGGCTGCGGCGAGGACGGCGCGGAGGTTGGCGAAGACCTGCTCGGCCTGCGCCTCGAAACCGGTCCGGAGCTCGCCGGTCGCGGGATCGAAACCGACCTGCCCGGAGGTGTAGACGATCCCGTCGTGCGAGATCGCCTGCGAATAGGGACCGATCGCCTTGGGGGCGTCGTCGGTGTGATGGAACTCGATTCCGTTGCCTCGTCCGCTCACTAGGTCTCTTCCTCCACGACTGCGATGTAGGGCAGGTTGCGATAGCGCTCGTTGAAATCGAGACCGAAGCCGACGACGAATTCGTTGGCGATCTCGAAACCGCGATAGTCGATCGGCACGTCCGTCTCCCGTGCCTCGTGCTTGTCGAGCAGGGCGCACAGCTTGACGCTGCGGGCGCCGCGGAAACGGAACAGGTCGAGGATCGTGCGCAGGGTCCAGCCGGTGTCGACTATGTCCTCGACGAGGAGGACGTCCTTGCCGCGGATGGCGAGCTCGATGTCGCGCTTGATCCGGATCTCGCCGGCGGTCTTTCCCGAGCCGTAGCTCGAGGTCTGGAAGAAGTCGATGCGCACCGGGGTCTGCAGCCGCCGCACCAGATCGGTGAAGAAGAAGATCGCCCCCTTGAGGACCCCGACGACGACGAAGTCGGCGTCGGCCGGCGCCTCGGCGTCGATCTCCGCGGCGAGTTCGCCGATCCGTCGCTCGAGCTGATCGGCGCTGATCAACACCCGCAGCCGTCTGGTATCTTCCGCCTTGTCCATGCTTTACAATCCCTCGCGAGTTCCGTGAAGCCGTGAGCGCACCCGACATCGCCGTCCTGCACCGACGTTACGTCGAACTTGCGGGCCGATTCAAATCGGCCTGGACGTTCCACCAGTTCCTGCAGGGTGTTCAGAAATTCTTCGCCGAGATCGAGATCGGACGCTATCCGACCGACTTCCAGGAGATCCACGGCACCCTCAAGACGGTCGCGGATCACCTGAGCGGCGGCGACAACGAGAAACTGGCGCGCGATCTGGATCAGGTCGAACGTCAGCTGACGCAGATGCTCGGCATCCTCTCCGCCGCCGACACCCGCATCTCGGCATCGTTGCTGCGGCAGTTCTTCGATCGGGTGAAGAACTTCGACGAGCAGATCCTAGCCCAGATGGTGCGCTTCTATCTGATGCCGGTGGGCGAGGGTGGCCTCAATCCGGACCGCCAGGACAAGCTCGATTTCCTGCTGACCAAGCTCTCGGAAGAGATCGACCGGGTGAGCTCGCTCTACGTCCTGCGCAGCCCGACGCGCCTGCGCGAGCTCTACGAGGGTTTCTGGGCCCTCATGCCGGGAGTGTCGGTCGACCCCGGGACGATCGCCCGCCGCAGAGGCGAGGTCGACGAGATGAAACGCGAGCTGGCCGCGCTCGGCAGCTTCGAAGCGCTCACCGGCAGCGGCTTCGTGCAGCGGTATCGCGACCTCAAGCACGAGCTCGGCCGCTACCTCTTCCATCCCGAGCTGGCGATGGCGATCGTCGAGACGAACCTCGCCGTCAAGAACAAGGTGCGGCAGTACTACAGAGTCGAAGAGCAGCGGATCCTGGACGAGTCGCACCGTATCCTCGAGCTGGAAGGCCGGGTCGGTTCGGACCCGGATCTCGGCATGGAGCTCTCCGAGTTCCGCCAGGCGATGGAGCAGTTCGAGCTCAAACAGCAGCGCGACAACGTGAAGTTCGACGACCTCGAGCTATTGCGGCGCCAGGTGGGCGAGCTCGCCCCGCGGCTCGAGGCCCGCGACACGACGCGCCAGGAGAGCGCCGGCGCCTCGGCAGGGTACGCCACCGACACCGCGACCGTGGCGCTCCCGGCGAGCGCCGTCGCGGCGGCCAAATCGCCTCACTTCCGCGAGATCGTCGAGGCGCTCGAAGCGAGCGACAATCGCGAACCGCCGAAGGCCGTGGCGCTGTCGCGTGACCTCTACCATCTCCGGCTCGAGCCGCGCGAGGTGATCGCCTACCGTCGCCTCTTCGTGACCCCCGAGGGCGACACCGAGCTCGAGCACTTCGTCATCGAAGCGGCGGCGCTGCGTCTGCGGATCAATCAGGAGGCCTCGGAGATCACCGAGCTGCTGGACGAATCGTCGGTGACCAAGGACGCTCCGGTCTTCGAGCGTGCCCGCAACACGACGCGACTCGCGGACGCCGTGGTCCAGCGATTCTCGAGCTTCATCGACGTCGCGGTGCAGGACTCGAGCTTCGGGGAGGCGCAGCAGCTGCAGCTTCTGCGCATGCGGCTGATCCGCGACTATTCCGGTCTCTGGCTGCTGGTCAACCGGCCGTCGATGAACTGAGCGGTCCCGGTTCCTGCTGCAGCAGGGCGGGATCCTCGAGCAGGGCCCCGAGAAGGTTCCGCACGCGCTCCGCGGCGGAGCGGCCGACATCGAGGACGTCCTGGTGCGCGAGCGGCGCGTCCGTCACCCCGGCAGCCGGATTCGCGACCAGGGAGATCACCAGACAGCGCATGCCGAGATGCCGCGCCGCGATCACTTCGTGCACGGTCGACATGCCGACGAGGTCCGCGCCGAGTATCCGCAGCATCCGCACCTCCGCCGCTGTTTCGTAGCTCGGACCGGGCAGTCCGGCGTAGACCCCTTCGGCGAGCTCGAACCCGAGCCGCTGTGCATGACCCGCGGCCAGGCGCCGCAGGCGTTCGTCGTAGGCGTTCAACATGTCGGGGAAGCGATCGCCCCAGGCGGCCGGGGGCTCGCCCGTGAGCGGACTCTTCGCGGTGAGATTGAGCTGATCGGAGACGGCCGCGAGTGTTCCTGCGGGCCATTCCGGCCGGATTCCACCGGCGGCGTTGGTCATGAGGAGAACACGGGCGCCGAGCAGCGCCGCCCAGCGCACCGGGAAGACGACTTCGGCCGGCTCGTAGCCCTGGTATCCGTGCAGCCTTCCGCGGAACGAGAGGACGCGCCGGCGATTCGGGGTCTCGATCAGCTCGATCTCGTGCCGATGACCGGGCACCCCGTGCACCGGGAAGGGCAGCCACTCCGCCAGCGGCTCCGCCGCGAACAGGGGCCGTCCGAGATCGATCGACAGTCCCGAGCCGGCGACGACCGCGACGTCCGGCGCCGGACGCCCCGACTCACGCCAGCGCCGAACGGCGGTCTCGAGCTCTTCCTGCCTGTGGTTCATCGTTCTCCCTCGGACCCGGAGAAGAGGGGCGATGCGCACGCCCGCATCGTGAGGCGGGCGTGCGCGAATGCCGGAGTGATCCTAGCGCCGTCGCAGTAGAGCGATGGCGCCCCCCGCGAGAGCGACGGCCAGGAGAGCCAGGCCCGCGGGAGACAGGGACGGGATCGCGAGGATGGAGCTGCCGACTCCGCCGCGCGCGATCGTCACCGGACCGGAACCGTCGCCCTCACCCTCGGTCACCGTCTCCTCGCACCCGAGGCCGGTATCGGTCGCCAGTACCTCGAAATCCGCAGGAAACTGCAGGATGTGGGTGTGGACCGAGCTGCCCCAGCAGTCGAGATCGGCGTCGGTGATCCCCGCCATGGCAGGGTGACTCGGGTTGACGATGTCGATGTCGTCCCCGCTGCTGCGCTCGATTTCGAACAAGCCGATGCCGGGGAGGTTCAGATTCGGAGAGCCGGGTCCTTCCGGCGCCTCCAGGATGTCCGCGCACTGGATCGAGATGCAGAGGCCGAGTCCGGAGCCGGAGGTCGTCCAGTCGGCGCAACGGGCGATCACGAGGTCATAACGGTTGTCCTGGCTTCCTTCGGGCACTTCCTCGCCGAAGTGGTCGTCGTGCGAATGCATGAGGACGTTGCCGGTGACCAGCGGTCCCCAGAGAGCGGAGTTCGTCCACATCCCCGTGGGCGTCCCGAAGTTGCCGCACTCGTTCTGACCGACCAGGATGGCGTCGAACGCGGCGAAGTCGTTGGCTGTCGCCGTCTGCCAGGTGGCGTCGTCCCAGATCGTCACGGTGTGACCGGCGTTCTCGGCGTAGGTTCCTTCGCTGCTGATCGAAGGGCCGTAGGCGACGATGTTGCCGGCGTGGGTCGTGCTCGCGACGAAGGCGAGGCCTGCGAGAAGTACGAAGGACTTGGACATGCGAGGCAATCCCCCTTGAAGGTCAGATGCGTCAGTGAATAGAAAATCTTACCATGGCGCGTGAGGTTCGCGATGTCGGCGTCGGCGGCGATCAGGGCGCCGGCGGCTTCGGTTCGAGGTCCGTGGAGCCCGTTCGGGTATCCTTCGCCTCCGATGTCGGAGCTCGACGAACAGATCGCCCAGCGGCGGCGCAAGCGTGCTGAGCTGGCGGAGCGGGGAGTGGAGGCGTTCCCGGCGCGAGCGGACTACGATGCCGAGCCCTCCGAAGTGGTGGCACGACACGGCGCGAAGAGCGCCGAGGAGCTGGCGGCCGAGAAGTTGCGCCTGCGCGTTCCGGGACGGGTGCGCGCCAGGCGGGAGCAGGGCAAGCTCGCCTTTCTCGATATCCACGACGGGCGCGAGAAGCTGCAGCTGTTCATCCGCCGGAACCTGCTCGACGAGGCGTCGAACGCGCTCCTCGAACAGATCGATCTCGGCGACTACCTCCTCGCGGAAGGCGAGCTCCTGCGGACGCGCACCGGCGAGCTGTCGATCGCCCCGGAGCGCCTCACGATGCTCGCCAAGGCGTTGCGGCCGCTGCCCGAGAAGTGGCACGGGCTGACCGACACCGAGGCCCGCTACCGCCAGCGCTATCTCGACCTGATCGCCAATGCCGAGTCCCGGCGCGTGTTCGAGATCCGCGCCGGGATCATCCGCGGGCTGCGCAACTATCTCGATCGTCACGGCTTCCTCGAGGTGGAGACGCCGATGATGCAGCCCGTCCCGGGCGGCGCCGCGGCCCGGCCGTTCGTGACCCATCACAACGCCCTCGATCTGGAGCTCTATCTGCGCGTGGCGCCGGAGCTCTACCTCAAGCGGCTCGTCGTCGGCGGCCTGCACCGGGTCTACGAGATCAACCGGAATTTCCGCAACGAGGGGATCTCGACCCAGCACAACCCCGAATTCACGATGCTCGAGTTCTACTGGGCGTACAGCAACTACGAGCACCTCATGGACGTCACCGAGGAGATGATCCGCGAGCTCGCGCGGGAGCTCCTCGGAAGCGAACGCCTGGTTCTGCAGGGGCGGGACGTCGATCTCTCCTCTCCCTGGCCGCGCTGGACGATGGCGCAGGCGCTGGACGAGCTGGCCGGCGTGCCGCCGGCGCGGAGCGAGAGCGTCGAGAGCCTGTTGCGCGAGTACCGGGATCGCGATCTCGAACCGCCGGCCGACCGCCGCTACGGGATCCTCCTCGCCGAGCTGTTCGAGTACCTGTGCGAGGAGAAGCTCGACGGCCCGGTCTTCATCGTCGATCATCCGGTCGAGATCTCTCCGCTGTCGAAGGAGAAGCCGGGCGACCCGCGATTCACCGAGCGGTTCGAGCTCTATCTCGGCGGGATGGAGATCGCGAACGCCTTCTCCGAGCTCAACGATCCCGACGTCCAGGCCGAGCGCTTCCGGCAGCAGCTCGCGGCGCGCGCGGCCGGCGACGCCGAAGCGCATCGTTTCGATGCCGACTACGTCCGCGCGCTCGAGCACGCCATGCCGCCCGCCGGCGGGGAGGGGATCGGCATCGACCGTCTGACCATGCTGTTCACCGACCGGCCGTCGATCCGCGACGTGATCCTCTTCCCGCTGCTGCGGCCGGAGCGCGACGAGACGAGTTGAGCGGCCGCGCCCTGCCGTTCGCGATCGGGCTGGCGCTGCGCTACCTGCGCAGCACCCGGAAGGACGCGTTCGTCAGCTTCCTCTCCCTGGTCGCCGCGGCGGGGATCGGACTCGGCGTCGCGGCCCTGGTGCTGGCGCTCGCGGCGCTCACCGGCATGCAAGCTGCCCTGCGCAGCGAGATCCTCTCCCGGACGCCGGCGCTCGCCGTGACACCGGCCGATTCCGCCGCGTCGGCGGACGTGCGCGCCCGGCTCGAAACCGAACCCGCCGTGCTCGCGGTCCAGGAGACGCTCGCCGGACGCGCCTGGATCGTCGCTTCCGGACGCGCCGTGGCGGTGACGCTCACCGGATACGAAGGCGGTCTGCCGCCGGGATTCCCGGAGCCGAGTGCTTCCGGACCCGGTCTCTTTCTCGGACACGACGAAGCGGCGCGCCTCGCTCTCGGACCGGGCTCCGTCGTCACCCTCGCTTCGCCGCTCCCCACGCTGACGCCGTTCGGACTCGCCCCACGCACCGTGACCACGACGCTCGCCGGGACGTTCTCCTCCGGGCGCGCCGAGACCACTGCGCGGGCGGCGCTGCCCCTGGAGAGTGCGAGGAGGCTCTTCGGCGCGAACCGCCCGACGCGGCTCCTGGTCACGATGGCATCCCTCGACGACGCCCTGGACCTGGCGGATCGCCTGCGCGCCGAGTTGCCCGGCGGCTCGCGGGTCGAGAGCTGGCGCGATCTCAACCGGCCACTCTTCTTCGCGCTCCGGCTCGAGAAGAGCGTGATGTTCGTCGCCGTCTCCCTGATCGTCGTGGTGGCCGCGCTGGCGCTCGTCGCGGACCTCTCGCTCATCGCCGCGAACAAGCGCCGCGAGCTCGGACTGCTGACGGCGATGGGCGCCTCGGCGCGCCAGCTGCGTCGCGCCTTCTTCTGGCTCGGAGCGATTCTCGGTGGCTGCGGCGCGCTGGGCGGCGCAGCAGCCGGCGCCGCTGCCGCCTGGTGGCTCGACCGCACGAAGGCGTTGCGGATGCCCTCGGACGTCTACTTCCTCGACTACCTGCCGTTCTCGATTCCGTTGCCGGACCTGACTCTGGTGATCATCGTCACGCTCGGCCTGGCGCTCGCCTGCGCGGTATTCGGTGCCGACCGTGCGACCCGCTTCGAGGCGGCGGAGGCGCTCAAGCGATGAGCCTCGGAGCGGCGGTGCGCGGAGTGGACAAGAGCTACCGCGACGGCAGCAGGACGGTCGAGGTCCTGCGCGGGGTCGACTTCGACCTCCGGCCCGGCGAGCGGCTGGCCATCGTCGGCCCTTCGGGCTCGGGCAAGTCGACCCTGCTCCATCTCCTCGGCGCGCTCGACCGCCCGGATCGCGGCGAGATCCGCATCGGCGACACCGCCCTGCGGGAGCTCTCGGCCGAGCGGCTGGCGCGTTTCCGCAATCGCAACATCGGCTTCGTCTTCCAGTTCCACCAGTTGCTGGCGGACTTCACCGCGCTCGAGAACGTGCTCCTGCCGGGGCGGATCGCGGGACTGCCGCCGATCGAGGTGCGCCGGCGCGCCGAGCAGCTCCTCGAACGGGTCGGAATGAGCTCCCGCACGACCCATTTTCCGTCCGAGCTTTCCGGCGGCGAGCAGCAGCGCGTCGCGCTCTGCCGCGCGCTCGTGCTCGAGCCACCGCTGCTCCTCGCGGACGAACCGACCGGAAGTCTCGACGCCGAATCCGGAGGGGCGGTGCTTGAACTGATGGAAGCGCTGCAGCGCGATCGCGGTGCGACCGCCGTCGTCGTTACCCACAACCCGGATCTGGCCTCCCGCTGTGATAGAATTCTGCGCTTGGAGGGTGGTCGTCTCGGGGCCGAAATGACTCATTCCAAGGCACTTCCGGTCCAGAACAAGGAGCGGTGACGTGTTCGAGAAGTTCAACGAGAAGGCGCGGCGAGCGCTCTTCTTCGCCCGCTACGAAGCCTCCAAGCTCGGCAGTCGCGTCATCGAATCCGAGCACGTACTCCTCGGCATCCTGCGCGAAGGGGAGGAGTCGGTCACCGAGCTGTTCCGCCGGATGAACGTCAAGCCGGAGGAGATCCGTCAGGAGATCGAAGGCGAGCGCGTCTTCGTCGAGCGCATCTCCTCGACTGCCGAACTGCCGCTCTCCGAGGAATCGAAGAAGATCCTCGCCTACGCCGCGCACGAAGCGGAGACGATGCTGCATCCGGCGGTGGGATCGGAGCACCTCCTGGTCGGCATCCTGCGGGTCGAGGGCTCGACGGCGCTGCGCATCCTCAGCCAGCACGGATTCGACGTCTACACCCTGCGCGAGGAGGTCCTCGCGATCGCCAAGGAGCGCGACGCCTCGCAGCAGAAGAAGGAGCTGCCGTTCCTCTCCGAGTACAGCCGCGACCTCACCGCTCTCGCCGCCCAGGGAGTCTTCGATCCGTTGATCGGTCGCGAAAGGGAGGTCGAGCGGATCATCCAGATCCTCTCCCGGAGGACGAAGAACAACCCGATCCTGCTTGGCGAGCCCGGAGTGGGGAAGACCGCCATCGTCGAGGGGCTGGCGCAGAGGATCGTCGAAGGGCGGGTGCCGATTTTCCTGGCGCAGAAGCGGGTCCTGGCGCTCGACCTCTCGCTGATCGTCGCCGGCACCAAGTATCGGGGCCAGTTCGAGGAGCGACTCAAGGGGATCCTCAAGGAGCTCCGGGAATCGAAGGAGATCATCGCCTTCGTCGACGAGATCCACTCGCTCATCGGCGCCGGCTCGGCCGAAGGTTCGCTCGACGCTGCCAACATCCTCAAACCGGCGCTGTCGCGCGGCGAGATCTCGTGCGTCGGAGCGACGACTCTCAAGGAGTTCCGCAAGTTCATCGAGAAGGACCGCTCGCTGCTGCGGCGGTTCCAGTCGGTCCAGGTGGCGCCGCCCGACCCGGAAGAGACGATGCGGATTCTCGACGGAGTCAAGGACCGCTACGAGTCGTTCCACAAGGTGCGCTACAGCGGGGAAGCGCTGCGCACCGCGATCTACCAGTCGTCGCGTTACATCACCGACCGCTTTCAGCCCGACAAGGCGATCGACGTGATCGACGAGGCCGGCGCCAAGGTGAAGCTGCGCAAGGTCAAGGACACGCAGAATCTGCGCCGGCTGGAGCAGGAGATCCGGCAGGTCGTGCGCGAGATGAAGAGCGCCATCTCGGAGAAGAGCTTCGAGACGGCGGTCTACCTGCGGGAGCGCGAGATCGAGCTGCGCGACGACCTCGAGCGCATGGGGTCGTCGATCGCCGGCGGCGGCGACGGCACGGACGAGCTCGAGGTGACCGCGCGCGACGTCGAGGAGGTGATCTCGGCCTGGACGGGGATTCCGGTCGCCACGCTCCTCGAAGCCGAGGTCGACCGCCTGCTGCGGATGGAGGAGATCCTGCAGCGCCGCGTCGTGGGTCAGGACGAGGCGATCTCCGGGATCTCGCGTGCAATCCGCCGTTCGCGGCTCGGCGTCGCCAACCCGCAGCGGCCGATGGGCTCGTTCATCTTCCTCGGACCCTCCGGCGTCGGCAAGACCGAGGTCGCGCGGCGGCTGGCCGAGTTCCTGTTCGGATCGCAGCAGGCCCTGGTCCGTTTCGACATGAGTGAATACATGGAGAAACACGCGGTCTCGAAGATGATCGGCTCGCCGCCGGGATACGTCGGGCACGAGGAGGGCGGCCAGCTCTCGGAGCGCATCCGGCGCCAGCCCTACTCGCTCGTCCTCTTCGACGAGATCGAAAAGGCCCACCCCGACGTGGCGAATCTCCTGCTGCAGATCCTCGAGGATGGCGTCCTGACCGACTCCTACGGCAATCAGGTGGACTTCAAGAACACCCTCCTGCTGATGACCTCGAACATCGGCTCGAAGCACGTCCTCCGCGGCGGACGGATGGGCTTCGGAGGGCAGGACGCCGACGAGGCGTTCCGGCGCGTCGAGGAGGAGATCCTCAGCGACCTGCGGCGCTCGTTCAGCCCGGAGTTCATCAACCGGGTCGACGAGGTCATCGTCTTCCATCCACTGGGTGAAACCGAGCTCCGGGCGATCGTCGATCTGCTGGTGGAGGAGATCAACGAGACCCTGGCGCAGCGCCGGCTGCGGATCGAGATCACCGATGCGGCCCGCGAGTGGCTCCTGAAGAGGGCCGGCGTCGAGCCTTCGACCGGCGCGCGGCCGCTGCGGCGGACCATCCAGCGTCACGTCCAGGACGCGATTTCGGAGATCCTGATCCGGTCGTCGGGACAGGACTTCGAATCGTTCGACGTGGACGTCCGGGACGGCGAACTGGCGATCACGGCCCGTCCTCGTGAGATGATGCCCAGCGAGGCCTAGCACCTCCCCGGCGAATCCCGCAACGAGCGGGTCTCGCGTGGTACTCGTTTTGCAGATCGTGCCCATCTTGGGGTGTTCATGAGGCAATTCGGAAGATGGCTGCCTGTCGTTCTTCTCCTGCTCGCGCCGGCGGCCCGGGCCGAGACCATCCGTGAGGTCGAGTTCCGCGGATTGCAGCTCCTCTCGGAGGAGACGCTGCGCTTCTATCTCGGGATCGAGCCCGGGAAGGAGCTCGACGAGGCGGCCCTGAACCGGAATCTGCAGGAACTCTGGCGGCGCAGCCTGGTCGACGACGTCAGAATCGACCGCGAGGCGGTCGACGGCGGCGTCAAACTTGTCGTCACGGTGGCGGAACGGCCGATCCTCCGCTCCTTGGACTTCAAGGGGCTGAAGCGGCTGTCCAGGAGCGACATCACCGACCGGATCGCCAAGGACTCCATCTCGGTGCGCGAAGCGGCCCCCCTCTCCATGGGCGAGGTGCAGCGCCTCCAGTCGACGATCGAGGAGATGTACCGGGAGAAGGGCTTCCGCTTCGCCAAGGCCAGTTTCGCCCTCGAGACGGTCTCGCCCGCCGAGCGCCGGGTGATCTTCACCATCGACGAGGCCGAGAAGGTCCGCATCGGGGACATCAAGTTCGACAACAACGAGATCTACGGCGACTGGCGCCTGAAGTGGGCGATGCGCAAGACCAAGGAGACCAATCTCCTCTGGCGAATGATGAAGCGCGACATCTACAACCCGGCGACGCTCGGCGAGGATCTCCTCAAGGTGAAGGACCTCTATCGCGGCGCTGGCTACAAGAACGCGACGATCGACGATCCGATCCTCGGCGTGCGCGAGAAGCGCAACGGTTCACGCACTCTTTCGCTCGAGCTGCCGGTGGTCGAGGGTCAGCGCTTCCAGCTCGGCGAGATCCGGATCGAGGGCAACCAGGTGTTCCCCGAGCCGTTCCTGCGCGCCCAGTTCGGCAAGCCACGCGGCGGCTGGCTGCGGTCGAAGATGGTGGCGGACGGCACCGAGGGGATCACCGACTCGTACAAGAACTACGGTCACATCTTCGCCCGCATCGAGACCGAGCTCGTCGAGACCGACGACCACACCGCCGACGTCGTGGTCAAGGTCGCCGAAGGCGACCAGTACCGGGTCGGCCGGATGGACTTCTCGGGCAACACCCGGACCTACGACAAGGTGCTGCGCCGGGAGTTCCGCATCCAGGAGAGCACCCTCCTCAACATGGGTGCGGTGAAGAACAGCCTGTTCAAGGTCAATCAACTCGGCTACTTCAAGCTCAACGAGGACGACCCGATCCTGTTCGAGAACTTCGACACCGAGAAGAAGACCGTCGACGTGAAGGTGCAGGGCGAGGAGAGCGACCGGACCGAGCTCCAGGTCGGGGCAGGGTGGAGCGAAACCTACGGCTTCTTCGGGCAGCTGTCGGTCAGGACCCAGAACTTCATGGGACGTGGCGAGACGCTCGGTGCGTCGTTCCAGACCGGCCGCTACCAGGACGAGTACAGCCTGTCGTATTTCATCCCCTGGTTCCTCGATCGCCCGCAGAGCATCGGCCTGCAGGTCTTCAAGAGCGATCTCAACTACTCGCAGTTCTCGTCCCAGACCTCGGAACGCAAGAGCGAAGGCATCGTCGCGACCTACGGCCGGAACCTGGGGCTGTTCGGCAGTCTCTCCTTCGCCTACAACCGCTCCGAGCTTCACGACCGGCTGGTCTATCCGCTGTTCGACGGCACCACGATCGAGCAGGTCTACGACATCGGCAACTCCTCGATCACGCCGAGCTACGTCATCGACAGCCGCGACAGCCGCCTCGAGCCGACCCGCGGACTCCGGTTCGCCGCTTCGGCGGAGTACGCCGGCGGGTTCCTCGGCGGCGACAACTACTTCATCCGGCCCGAGGTGCGGTTCAGCCTGTTCAAGCCGATTGCCCTGGGCCAGATCCGGTCCGTCGCCGCGATGAACGTCGAAGTCGGCTGGGTCGAGCCGTTCGACGAGGAGAACCACCCGCTCGTGCCGCTCGAGCGCTACTATCTCGGCGGCGAGAACAGCGTCCGCGGCTTCCAGTTCCGTTCGATCTTCGTGCGCGACGAGAACGACGAGCCGATCCTCGACAACGGCTACTACAAGGGCGGCAACAAGTTCCTGCAGCTCAACCTGGAGTACCATTTCCTTCTCGGAGGACCGTTCCGGATCCTCGGATTCGTCGACGCGGCCAACGTCTACGACGACACGCAGAGCATCGACGCCTCCAGCCTGAGGATGTCCGCCGGACTCGAGATGCGGATCATGGTGCCGGTCTTCGGCGCTCCGCTCCGGTTCATCTACTCGACGAATCTGGATCCGTTGCCCGATGACCGATTCGAGAGTTTTCAATTCAGCATCGGTGCGACCTTCTGATAGGAGCAGAATGATGTCTTCGAACGGGAATACGATGAAGTCGGGGTTTCGTGGAATCGCGCTCGCCGGAGTGCTTCTCGCCGTCGCGCTTCTCACGGGCGGAACGGCCGCCAGCGCGCAGGCGACCAAGATCGCGATCATCGACGTGCAGCGGCTGGTGACCGATTCCGTGGCCGGCAAGGGCGCACTCGCGCGGCTCAAGAAGCTGCAGGAGGACAAGCTGGCGGAGGGCAAGGCGAAGAGCGAGGAGATCGACGCCCTGCGCAAGCGCCTCAACGAAGGGCGTCTCTCGCTCGCCGACGACAAGATCGCCGAGCTCGAGAAGCAGCTCGAGGAGAAGATCACCGCCGCGCGGCGCTTCCAGGAAGATGCCGAGAAGGAGTTCAACAAGAGCCGTGACAGCCAGTTCGGCGACATCGAGAAGCGGGTCTTCCCGGTGATCGAGCAGTTCGGCCGCGAGAACGGCTACTCGTTCATCTTCAACAAGTTCCAGAGCGGCCTGCTCTTCGCCGGCGACGGCGCGGACGTCACCGACCAGATCATCCAGCGTTTCGACGCGAGCAGCGCAGCTCCCAAGGGGAACTGACGCTTGGAGCTCGCGCTCGGGGAGATCGCCGAGCGGATCGGAGCCGAACTCCGGGGAGACCCGGAGCGCCGGATATCCGGTGTCCGGACGCTCGAAGAGGCCGGACCCGGGCACCTCTCCTTCCTCACCAGTCCGAAGTATCGCGCGGCCGCCGAACGATCGGCGGCCGGCGCGATTCTCGCCGGCCGAGACGCCGGTCTCTCCGGCCGCGATCTGATCGTCGCCGCCGAGCCGAGCTTCGCCCTGGCGGCACTGCTCGAGCTGTTCCATCCCCCGGTTCCGCGGCCGCCCGGTCTCCACCCGACGGTCGTGGTCGGAGAGGGCTGTGCGATCGACGCGACCGCTTCGATCGGGCCGTACGCGGTCCTCGGGAGTCGGGTGGAGGTCGGCCCTGGGGTCGTGATCCACGCCCACGCCGTCGTCGGCGACGGCTGCCGGCTCGGAGTCGGCGTCGAGCTGATGCCGCATGTCGTCCTCTACGACGGGGTGGTGCTCGGCGAAGGGACGAGGGTCCACGCAGGCACCGTCCTCGGAGCGGACGGATTCGGCTACGCGTCGAACCGCGAAGGGCATCGCAAGATCCCACAGGTCGGCAACGTGGAGGTTGGCGCCGACGTCGAGATCGGCGCGCTCTCGACGGTCGACCGGGCTCTGCTCGGCTCGACGCGCATCGGCGCGGGCACCAAGATCGACAACCTGGTGCAGGTCGGACACAATGTCCAGGTCGGCGAACGGGCGATCCTCTGTGGTCAGGCCGGCATCGCCGGCAGCAGCCGTCTGGGCGACGGGGTCGTCCTCGCCGGGCAGGCGGGGGTTTCCGGACATCTCGAGCTCGGCGCCGGAGTCCAGGTCGCGGCCAAGTCGGCGGCTCTGGAATCGATTCCGGCGGGAACGTCGGTGGCCGGGATCCCGGCGGTGAGGCTCGGTGCCTGGCGCCGGCAGCAGGCGATCGTCAGGCGGTTGCCGGAACTTTGGAACCGTCTGCGGCGGCTCGAGCGCGGGGCGGAACGGGAAACAGACGAAACGGAAGAGAGCGATGACCGTCAAGAATCCTGAGTGGGACGTCCGCTGGGTGATGTCGGTGCTGCCGCACCGCTACCCCATGCTTCTGATCGACCGGGTCCTCGAGATGGAGCCGAAGAAGCGCATCACGGCGATGAAGAACTTCACCATCAACGAGGAGTTCTTCCTCGGTCACTTTCCAGACCATCCGGTCGTTCCGGGTGTCCTCCTGGTCGAGGCGATGGCCCAGGCCGGAGGCATCCTGCTGATGCACGACGATCCGGAGCGTGAGCACAAGCTCCTGCTCTTCATGTCGATCGAGCGCGCCCGCTTCCGCAAGCCGGTGGTGCCTGGCGACCAGGTGCGCTTCGAAGCCGAGGTCCTGCGCCTCAAGGCGAACCACTGCAAGCTCGCCGCCCGCGCCCTGGTCGACGGGGTGGTGCACGCGGAGGCCGAGCTCCTTTCGACGACGGTCGATCGAGACAGCGTGCGATGAGTCTCCTGCATCCGCTCTCGGCGATCGATCCGTCGGCGGTGCTCGGGGAAGGGGTCAGGGTCGGCCCGTTCGTGTCGATCGGTCCCGGCGTGACGATCGGCGCCGACACCGAGATCGGCGCCGGATCGCGCATCGAAGGACCGACGCGGATCGGCGCCGGCAACCGGATCCACGCCAACGTCTGCCTGGGGGGCGATCCGCAGGACCTCAAGTTCGCCGGCGAGCCGGTGCACCTCGAGATCGGCGACCGCAACGTGATCCGCGAGTTCACGACCATCCACCGCGGAACCGGCAAGGGCGGCGGGCTGACCCGGGTCGGGGACGAGAACCTGTTCATGGTCTACAGCCACGTCGCGCACGACTGTCGGGTCGGCAACCGGACGATCTTCGCCAACTGCGCGACGCTCGCCGGTCACGTCGAGGTCGGAGACGACGCCATCATCGGCGCCTTCAGTGCGGTGCAGCAGTTCGGGCGGGTGGGGCGCCACGCCTATCTCGGCGGCTACACGCGCATCCTCGCGGACGCGCTGCCGTTCGTGAAGACCGTCGGGTTGAAGCCCGCGGTCTTCGGCGTCAACCGGATCGGATTGCGGCGCAAGGGGTTCGACGACGACCGGGTGCGCGCGATCCAGCGCGCCTTCCGCATCTTCCTGCGCTCCGGCCTCAACACGACGCAGGCCCTCGACCGGATCGAGAGCGAGATCCCGAACCAGGAGGATGTCGCGTACCTCGTCGAGTTCGTCCGCTCCGCCCGTCGCGGCGTGGTGAAGGCGTTGCCCTCGAAGCGCCAGGAGGACGAAGCGGATGGCGAGTAGGACGTTGCGCGCGGGCGTCTTCGGTGTCGGTGCGCTCGGGCGCCATCACACCCGGATCCTCTCCGGCATGCCCGGCATCGAGTTCGCGGGAATCTACGATCCGCGAGCGGAGGCCGCCTCGGCCGTTGCCGCGGAGCACGGGGTAGCGATCGCCGAGAGCTTCGATGCGCTCGCGGGCGCGATCGACCTCGCGGTACTCGCGGTGCCGACCGTCCTCCACGCCGAGCTCGGTCGCGCGCTGCTCGAACGGGGCGTCCACCTGCTGGTGGAGAAGCCGATCGCCGCGTCGCTGGAGGAGGCGGACGCCCTGATCGCTGCGGCGGAGGCGGCCGGCCGGGTCCTGGCGGTGGGCCACGTCGAGTTCCACAATCCGGCCGTGCAGGCGCTGATCACCGCGGGCCCGTCGCCGCGCTTCGTCGAGGTGCAGCGGCTCGGCACCTTCTCGCCGCGGAGCCTCGACGTCGACGTGATCCTCGATCTGATGATCCACGACCTGCAGATCCTCCAGGCGCTCGACT